>NZ_JABLSI010000040.1 GCF_019303475.1 Streptomyces sp. JJ38 | reverse complement strand
CGCCGGGGGCGGCGCTTGCCGGCCCTGCGCGAAGGCGCGGGGCCGGCAAGCGCAGGCCGCGTGACGGCCTCAGCCGCGGCGGACGCCGGCCGCGAGCTCACCGGCCAGGCGGCGGACGCCGGCGAGCCCGGCCTCCAGGTCGTCCGGGTGGGCGAGCAGCTCCTTGACGAACGCCGAGCCGACGATGACCCCGTCGGCGAATCCGGCGACCTCGGCGGCCTGTTCCGGGGTGGAGACGCCGAGGCCGACACACACCGGCAGCTCGGTCGTCGCCCTCGTGCGGGCGACCAGGTTTGCGGCCTCCCGGCCCACGGACTCGCGCGTCCCGGTGACGCCCATCAGCGAGGCCGCGTACACGAAGCCGCTGCCGGCCGCGGTGATGGTGGCCAGCCGCTCGTCGCGGCTGCTGGGCGCCACGACGAAGACGGTGGCGAGCCCGTGATGGGCCGCCGACTTCCGCCAGCCGTCGGACTCCTCCACCGGCAGGTCGGGCAGGATGCAGCCCGCCCCGCCCGCGGCGGCCAGCTCGGCGGCGAACCGCTCGGGGCCGTAGCGGTCCACCGGGTTCCAGTACGTCATGCACAACACCGGCTTGCCGGTGGCGGCGTGGGCCTCACGCACCGTGCGCAGGACGTCGGCGATGCGGACGCCGCCGCGCAGCGCGATGTCGTCGGCGGTCTGGATGACCGGGCCGTCCAGCACCGGGTCGCTGTGCGGGAGTCCGACCTCGACGACGTCGCAGCCGCTCTCCAGCAGTGCGGTACAGGCGGCGATGCCGCCGTCGACGGTCGGGAAGCCCGCGGGCAGGTAACCCACCAGGGCGGCGCGGTTCTCGGCCCGGGCCGCGGCCAGGACGGAGGTGAGGAGCTCCAGGTTGCCGCGCGCGTCGCCGGGGACGGGCGGCAGGTCGGCCGCGTCGTGGTGGGCGGCCGGGGTCGGGGTGCCGTGGACGTGTGCGGTACCGGCCATCACTCGGCCTCCTTCGGCTGCGCGGCGGACGGGGCGGCGGACGGCCCACCGCCCTGGTCGTCGGGCTCGTCGTAGTACCCGAAGTAGCGGGCGGCGGTGTCCATGTCCTTGTCCCCGCGGCCGGAGAGGTTGACCAGGACCAGCCCCTCGGGGCCGAGCTCCCGGCCCAGGTCCAGGGCCCCGGCCAGCGCGTGCGCGCTCTCGATGGCCGGGATGATGCCCTCGGTCTGGGAGAGCAGCCGCAGCGCCTGCATCGCCTCGTCGTCGGTGACGGGACGGTACTCGGCGCGGCCCGTGTCCTTCAGGTAGGAGTGCTCGGGGCCGATGCCCGGGTAGTCCAGACCCGCGGAGATGGAGTAGGGCTCGGTGATCTGGCCCTCGTCGTCCTGGAGGACGTAGGAGCGGGAGCCGTGCAGGATGCCCGGCTCGCCCGCGGTGAGCGTGGCGGCGTGCTCCCCGGAGTCCACACCGTGCCCGGCGGCCTCCAGACCCACCAGGCGGACGTGTTCGTCGCCGATGAAGGCGTGGAAGAGGCCGATGGCGTTGGAGCCGCCGCCGACGCAGGCGGCCACGGCGTCCGGCAGCCGCCCGGCGCGCTCCTGGATCTGGCGGCGTGCCTCGACGCCGATGACCCGGTGGAAGTCGCGGACGAGCGCGGGGAAGGGGTGCGGTCCGGCGACGGTCCCGAAGAGGTAGTGCGTGTGGTCGACGTTGGCGACCCAGTCGCGGAACGCCTCGTTGATGGCGTCCTTGAGGGTGCGGCTGCCGGAGGTCACCGGGACGACCTCGGCGCCCAGCATCCGCATCCGGGCGACGTTGAGCGCCTGGCGCCGGGTGTCGACCTCGCCCATGTAGATGGTGCACTCCAGGCCGAAGAGCGCGCAGGCGGTGGCGGTGGCGACGCCGTGCTGGCCGGCGCCGGTCTCGGCGATGACCCGGGTCTTGCCCATGCGACGGGTGAGCAGGGCCTGCCCGAGCACGTTGTTGATCTTGTGCGAGCCGGTGTGGTTGAGGTCCTCGCGCTTGAGGAACACCCGGGCACCGCCCGCGTGCTCGGCGAAGCGCGGGACCTCGGTGAGGGCGCTGGGCCGGCCGGTGTAGTTGACGAGCAGGTCGTTCAGTTCGGCGGTGAAGGCGGGGTCGGCCTTGGCCTTGGCGTACTCGGCGGCGACCTCGTCCACGGCGGCGACGAGGGCCTCCGGGATGAACTTGCCACCGAACGCACCGAAGTAGCCGGATGCGCTGGGCACGCGGCCTTCGGGATCGGGAAGGAAGGAATCAACGGATTCGACGGACATCGGGGCACTCCACGAAGGTGACACGAAGAGACACGAAGAACGGGGCGGGCGGCGGCGCCGCGTCGCCCGGGAAGGCGCGGTGTGGCCGCCCCCCGGCGTCAGCGACGGGGCCGCGGCCTGCCCGGGCGCCATCGCCGCCCGTTGATCTGCCCCGGCTCGGCTCCGATGTGGTACCGCACCCGCCGCCCGTGCACGCGCCGCGCCGGGGCGCGGCAGCCGCGCGGCCGGCAGCCGCGGGCGAGTCGGGCGTGGGTGGCGTTCATGGCGGGCTCGTGCTCGGCTTCCCTGTTCAGCGTCCGTGGCGCAGGGCGGGGTGGGCCCCGGCGGCGACGAGGTCGGCCACCGCGGCCTTCGGGTCCTTGCCGGTGACCAGCGACTCGCCGACGAGCACGGCGTCCGCGCCGTCGTTGGCGTAGGCGATGAGATCGTGCGGGCCGCGGACGCCGGACTCGGCGATCTTGACGACGGTGTCCGGGATCTCGGGGGCGACGCGGGCGAAGTTGCCGCGGTCGACCTCCAGGGTCTTCAGGTTGCGCGCGTTGACGCCGATGATCCGGGCGCCCGCGTCGAGGGCCCGGGCGACCTCCTCCTCGTCGTGCACCTCGACGAGCGGGGTGAGGCCGATGGACTCGGCCCGCTCGATCAGCGAGACCAGGGCGTCCTGTTCGAGGGCCGCGACGATGAGCAGTGCGAGGTCGGCGCCGTAGGCGCGGGCCTCCCACAGCTGGTACGCGGTGACGATGAAGTCCTTGCGCAGGACGGGGATGCCGACGCGCCCCCGCACGGCCTCCAGGTCGGCGAGTGAACCGCCGAAGCGGCGCTGCTCGGTGAGCACGGAGATGACCGCGGCGCCGCCCGTCTCGTAGTCGGCCGCAAGCCCGGCCGGGTCGGCGATGGCCGCGAGCGCACCCTTGGAGGGGCTGGAGCGTTTGACCTCGCAGATGACCTTGATGTCCTCGCCCTTCAGGGCGGCCACGCCGTCCTGGGCCGGCGGCGCCTTCGCGACGCGCTCCTTGAGGTCGTCGAGGCTGACGCGCTGCTGGCGCTCGGCGAGGTCCGCGCGGACTCCGTCGATGATCTCGGCGAGCACACTCACGCGAGCGGCCCCTTTCTGCTGAGTTACGGAACGTCGCGGTCAATCCCTGTGATGGTATCCGGCCAGCCACGGAGGACTCGCATCCGGTTGACCGTGATCTCATATTCCGGACAAATCACCCAGTCGCGCCGCGTTCGGGCGGGCCTGCCGACAGGCGCTACGGCGCGAGAGCGGCCCCGAAGGGGAGGTTGCGGACCACGGTGAAGCCGCAGGCCACGGCGAGAACCACACCGGCGTGCCAGGCCCGCACCCGCGGCGGACGCTCCGGCCGCAGCCACCACGCCAGCCACAGCACGGCCAGCGCGGCCGCCCCCAGGACGACGAGCGCGTTCGCGCCGAGCGCCACGCCGAACTCGCCACCCGCCAGGCCGTGGACGGCACGGAGCCCGCCGCAGCCGGGACAGAGCAGCCCCGTCAGGCGCGGCACCGGGCAGGGCGGGAAGAGACCGGACTCGGCCGGGTCGACGACGCCGAGCCAGGCCGTACCGGCCACGGTGACGGCGAGAGCGGCGAGCGGCGCCGGGCGGCCTGCCGGGGCCGGGCGCGGCGGAACGGTGCGTGCCACCGCTCCAGCTTCCTCTCCCGGCCGCCGCGCCGCAGCCGGGAGACCCCCGAGCGGGGGTCTTCGACGGCCGACCGGGGCTCAGCTCTGGAGGCTGGCGGCCTTCTCGCGGCGCGCGACGAGCTCCGGGTCCTCCTTGGGCATGCCCATTCCCATCGAGCTCATCACGCCGCCCACGACGCCGCCCAGCGCGACCACGACCAGCCCGGCCCAGAAACCCACCGGCTCGGCCATGACCATGAACACACCGGCGATGCAGAAGCCGATGAAGGCGATGCTGACGCCGGTCCAGGCTGCGGGGGTGTGTCCGTGGCTGCTGTCCGCCATGATGTGCTCCTCGTCGATCTGCGAATCGGGCGAGCCGACCGCCGCGGGGGCGCCGGGGCTCACCGGATCATTCTGTCAGGACGCCTGCGGGCGCTCGCCCCCGGCTGCCCCACCGGCGGGCGGGGCCTCCCGCGGCTCGGAGGAACCGGTCGGATCCTCGCCCCGGTCGAGGGCCTGCCACAGGTCCTCGGGCCGCTCCACGGCATCGGCCGACGCGCGACGGGCGCGCCGCGGGGCCGCACCGCGCTCGTACCGGCTCCCCATCGCCGGCCAGTGGCGTCCGTACCGCAGTGCCAGCAGACCGGCCAGGAGCAGCAGCACGCCCCCGGCCGCCGCGCCGTACGGCCACCCGGTGCGGCTCACCTGCTCGAGCGAGACGCTCGTGACCCCGGCCGCGGAGACGGCCGTCTCGCGCAGGGCGTCGTCGCCGGCGGAGGCCGCGAGGGCCGCGGTGGCGGCGCCCGCACCGCACAGGGCGAGCACCGCGGCCACCAGCGTCCGGGGCCTGCCCCGGACGGCGAAAACCGCGACGAGCCCGGCCAGCCCGACCAACGCCAGGGCGCTGGGCAGCCCGGTGACATCGCTGCCGCTCGCCTCCACCGGCATCCGCGTCAGGCCGCCCGTCGCGAACGCGCGCGCCCAGGTCTGCCCGGCCGACACCAGGGCGAGCGCGGCGCCCAGCGCGCCGAGGAAGAGGGCGGCGCCGAGGGCGCGGCGCGCGTGCGCGGCCGGCCCGACCGGCTCCGGGTCGGGCTCGGCCACCGGCTTGGGCGCGGCGTCGGGCGAGGAGGAGTCTGAGCGGGAACTGGTCACCCCGCCACGCTACCCCCGAGCCGTCCGGCCGCGTGGACCGCCCGGAGCACTGCCGAGGCCTTGTTCCGGCACTCCGTGTCCTCCGCGACGGGGTCGGAGTCGGCCACGACCCCCGCGCCCGCCTGGACGTAGGCGGTGCCGTCCCTCAGGAGGGCCGTGCGGATGGCGATGGCCGTGTCGGCGTCCCCGGCGAAGTCCAGATAGCCCACACAGCCGCCGTACAGGCCGCGCCGGACGGGCTCCAGCTCCTCGATGATCTGCAGGGCCCGCGGTTTGGGGGCGCCGGAGAGCGTCCCGGCGGGGAAGCAGGCCAGCAGCGCGTCGAAGGCCGTCCGGTCCTCGGCGATCCGGCCGGTTACGGTCGAGACGATGTGCATGACGTGGCTGTAGCGCTCGATCGTCATGAACTCGACGACCTCGACGCTGCCCGGCGCGCACACGCGGCCGAGGTCGTTGCGGCCCAGGTCGACGAGCATGAGGTGCTCGGCCCGCTCCTTGGGGTCGGCGAGGAGTTCCTCGGCGAGGGCGTTGTCGCGCTGCGGCGTCTCGCCCCGCGGCCGGGTGCCGGCGATGGGGTGCACCATCGCCCGCCCGTCCTCCACCTTGACCAGGGCCTCGGGGCTGGAGCCGACGACGTCGAACGCCGCCTCGCCGTCGGAGGCGCCGCCCCCGCCCGAGGGGTCGCCGAAGCGGAACAGGTACATGTACGGGCTGGGGTTGGTCGCGCGCAGTACCCGGTAGACGTCCAGCGCGCTGGCGTCGGACGGCGTCTCGAAGCGCTGGGAGGGCACCACCTGGAAGGCCTCCCCGGCGCGGATGCGCTCCTTGATGTCCACCACGGCCGCCTGATAGTTCTCCCCGCCCCACAGCCCGGCGTACCCGGGCACGGCTGGCTCGGGGAGGACGGCCGCCCCGGAGCCCGGGGCCGGGCGGTCGAGGTCGGCCGACATGGCGTCCAGCCGGGCGACGGCGTCGGCGTACGCCTCGTCGACGCCGGTGTCCAGGTCGTTGTGGTTGATGGCGTTGGCGATGAGGAGCACGGTGCCGTCGCGGTGGTCGAGGACCGCGAGGTCGGAGGCGAGCAGCATGGTCAGTTCCGGCAGCCCCATGTCGTCCTCGGCGCTGTCGCCGATACGCTCCAGGCGGCGGACGACGTCGTAGCCGAGGTAGCCGACCATGCCGCCGGTGAACGGCGGCAGCTCGGGGTCGCGCGGGGTGTGCAGCGTCTCCACCGTGGCGCGCAGCGCGGCGAGCGGATCGCCTCCGGTGGGGACGCCGACGGGCGGGGTGCCGATCCAGTGCGCCTCGCCGTCGCGCACGGTGAGGGCCGCGGCACTGCGGACCCCGACGAACGAGTAGCGCGACCAGGTGTGGCCGTTCTCCGCGGACTCCAACAGGAAGGTGCCGGGGCGTTCGGCGGCGAGCTTGCGGTACAGGGCGATCGGGGTGTCGGCGTCGGCCAGGAGGCGGCGGGTCACCGGGATGACCCGGCGGTCCTTGGCCAGGGTGCGGAAGGTCTCGAGGTCGGGGGCTGCGGTCATGGGGTGGCTCAGCGCTCCTGTTCCGGCGTTCCGGCCCGCTGGTCGGCCGCGGCGTCGATCCCGGCGCCGGCGAGCGGCAGCCGGCCGGCGTCGAAGCAGGTCCGGTCGCCGGTGTGGCAGGCGGCGCCCACCTGGTCGACCTGGACGAGCACGGTGTCGCCGTCGCAGTCGAGCGCGACGGACCTGACGTGCTGGACGTGCCCCGAGGTGTCGCCCTTCACCCAGTACTCGCGGCGACTGCGGCTCCAGTAGGTGCACCGGCCGGTCGTGAGCGTGCGGCGCAGGGCCTCGTCGTCCATCCAGCCGAGCATGAGGACTTCACCGGTGTCGTACTGCTGGGCGATGGCGGGCAGCAGGCCGTCGGCGTTCCGCTTGAGGCGGGCGGCGATGGCGGGATCGAGCGCTGATGCGGGCATGGGGCCATTCTGCCGTCGTCACGGCCGAAACGAGAAAGCCGACATAACACGCTTATCCGGATGGGGTGTTCGACAACGTCCCCTGTTCCAGAGCTGTGACGGGGCCGGGACATGCCATGTCGGCGCCATGGGGCATGCTTTCGGACATGAGTTATCCTCCGCCGCCGAACAACCAGTCCGGGTCCGGCGCCGGCGGCGGCTTCGGTCCGCCGCAGGGTTTCGGTCCCGCAGAACAGCCCGGTCCGCCCGCTGGCGGCTACGGCTATCCCCAGCAGCCCGGCCAGCCCGGAGGCTACGGCTATCCGGGCGCGCCCGGTGGCCCGCCCGGCCAGCCGCCCTACGGCGGCGGCCCGGGCATACCCGGCGGCCCGCCCGGTGGCCCGGGCGGCTATCCGCCACCGCCGCCGCCGAGCGGGGGCAACGGGCCGAAAGTCGCCGCGATCGTCATCGCCGCCGTCCTGGTGGCCGCCCTCGCCGTGGGCGGCATCCTGATCGCCACCTCCGGCGGGGACGACGACGAGCCGAACCAGGCCAACAGCAGCGCGACGCCGACCGCCGACGAGAGCCCGGGCCCCGACGGCTCCTCGGACGACCCCTCCGAGGAGCCGTCCGAGGACCCGCACGAGTTCGAGACGCCGACGACGGACCCGGCGGAGCCCGAGGTCCTGGACTACGTCATCCTCAAGCCGGGCACCTGCTTCGACCACCCGTCCCTGAGCAGCGATGTCGACGACATCGAGAAGAAGCCCTGCTCGGGGCCGCACGACGCCGAGGTCATCACGAACATCACCCTCACCGGTGACTTCGCGGACGACAGCGCCATCGGGGACAAGTCGATCTCCCTGTGCGAGACCGACGCCCAGGGCCGGGTGAACAAGATGCCCGCCGACGGGAAGACGTACTACCCGTTCGCCCTCTACCCGCTGGTGTCGACGTACGAGATCCAGGGCGAGGACCAGGTCTCGTGCGCGCTCACCCTGAGCAACGTCCAGGACGGCCCGGAGCTCACGGGCACCCTGCCCTGACGCCGGCGGCCGTAGGTCCACAGAGCCTACGCTGGGCGCATGTCGACTCATGCCAAGCGTGAACGTCTGCTCCTCGCCGACCTGTTGGAGGCCGCGGGTCCGGACGCCCCGACCCTGTGCGGGGCGTGGCGGGCCCGCGACCTCGCCGCCCACCTCGTCGTCCGCGAGCACCGTCCGGACGCGGCGGGCGGCGTTCTGATCAAGCCGCTCGCCGCCCGGCTGGAACGGGTGCAGGGCGAGTACGTGGCGAAGCCCTACGAGGAGCTGATCCGGCTGCTGCGCAGCGGCCCGCCCCGGCACTCGCCCTTCTCCCTCAAGCAGGTCGACGAGGCGGCGAACACCGTCGAGTTCTACATCCACACCGAGGACGTGCGCCGGGCGCAGCCGGAGTGGAGCCCGCGCATCATGGACCCCGTCTTCGCGGACGTGCTGTGGCGGCGGCTGGAGACGGCCGCCCGGCTGCTGGGACGCAGGTGCCCGGTGGGCCTCGTCCTGCGCCGCCCCGACGGCCGGACCGTCGTGGCCCGCAAGGGCGCCCCGGTCGTCACGGTCACCGGCGAACCGGGCGAGCTGTTGCTGTTCACCTACGGCCGGCAGAGCGTCGCGAAGGTCGAGCTGGACGGTGAGGACGCGGCGGTGGAGCAGGCCCGCACCGCCGACCTCGGCATCTGAACCGCCCGGACGCACGGGACCGGAGCCGGGCCGGGCGGCCACCGAGCACCAGGCCGCCCGGGCCCCGGGCTCAGCGGACGGGCTGGCCCGCGCCGCGCAGCGCCTCCTTGACCTGCGCGATGCGCAGATCGCCGAAGTGGAAGACGGAGGCGGCCAGCACCGCGTCCGCGCCCGCGGTGACCGCGGCCGGGAAGTCGGCCACCCGGCCCGCGCCGCCGGAGGCGATGACCGGCACCGAGACGTGCCGGCGCACCGCAGCGATCATCTCCGTGTCGTAGCCGTCCTTCGTGCCGTCGGCGTCCATGGAGTTCAGCAGGATCTCCCCGGCCCCCAGCTCGGCGGCACGGTGCGCCCACTCCACGGCGTCGATGCCGGTGCCCTTGCGCCCGCCGTGCGTCGTCACCTCGAAGGAGCCGGACGGCGTGCGGCGGGCGTCCACCGACAGGACGAGCACCTGACGGCCGAACCGCTCGGCGATTTCCCGGATGAGCTCCGGGCGGGCGATCGCCGCGGTGTTGACGCCGACCTTGTCGGCGCCCGCGCGCAGCAGCCGGTCCACGTCCTCGGCCGTGCGCACGCCGCCGCCGACCGTGAGCGGGATGAAGACCTGCTCGGCGGTCCGCCGCACGACGTCGTAGGTCGTCTCCCGGTTCCCGGAGGAGGCGGTGATGTCGAGGAAAGTCAGCTCGTCGGCGCCCTCGGCGTCGTAGACCTTCGCCATCTCCACCGGGTCGCCGGCGTCGCGCAGGTTCTGGAAGTTGACGCCCTTGACGACCCGGCCCGCGTCCACGTCCAGGCAGGGGATGACTCGTACGGCCAGGGTCACGAACGTTCTCCCGATACTTCTCGCTGTGCTTCCACTTCGACCTCCACCAGGATCCGGGAGTCGGCGAAGCCCGACACCACGACGAGCGTGGCGACGGGCCGCACCGCGCCGAAGATCTCCTGGTGGGCCCGGCCCACCTCGTCCACGTCACGTGCGTGGGCCAGATACATGCGGGTGCGGATGACGGACCCGACGCCCGTGCCGAACTCGGCCAGCGCGTCCAGCGCGAGGGTGAAGGCGGCCCGTGCCTGCTCGTACGGATCGCCCTCGGCCAGCACCATGCCGTCCGTGAACGGCATGGTGGCCGCCACGACCAGGTCACCCGCGGCGACCGCGCGTGCGGAACCGATCGTCTCCTCCCAGAAACTGCGGCCAGGCACGCGCTCGATGGTCATCCCGACACCGCCTCCAGAGCCTCTTCCAGGGTGAACGCCTTCGCGTAGAGAGCCTTGCCCACGATGGCGCCCTCCACGCCCTGCGGCACCAGCGAGGCGATGGCCCGCAGGTCGTCCAGGGAGGAAACGCCCCCGGAGGCCACCACGGGGCGGTCGGTGGCGGCGCAGACGTTGCCCAGCAGCTCCAGGTTGGGGCCCTGCAGCGTGCCGTCCTTGTTGATGTCGGTGACGACGTAGCGGGCGCAGCCCTCGGAGTTGAGCCGCTCCAGCGTCTCGTACAGGTCGCCGCCGTCACGCGTCCAGCCGCGTCCGCGCAGCGTGGTGCCCCGCACGTCGAGGCCGACGGCGATCCGGTCGCCGTGCTCGGCGATGGCCTTGGCCACCCACTCGGGCGACTCCAGCGCGGCCGTGCCCAGGTTGACGCGGGTGCAGCCGGTGGCCAGCGCGGCGGCGAGGGAGGCGTCGTCGCGGATGCCGCCGGACAGCTCGACCTTGAGCTCCATCCGGCGGACGACCTCGGCGATCTGCTCCCGGTTGTCCCCGGTACCGAAGGCGGCGTCCAGGTCGACCAGGTGCAGCCACTCGGCTCCGGCCGCCTGCCAGGCGAGGGCCGCCTGCAACGGGTCGCCGTAGGAGGTCTCGGAGCCGGACTCGCCGTGCACGAGGCGGACGGCCTGGCCGTCGCGGACGTCGACGGCGGGAAGCAGTTCGAGCTGCTGGGTGGTCATCACAGGGTCTCGATCCAGTTGGTGAGGAGCTGCGCGCCGGCGTCGCCGGACTTCTCGGGGTGGAACTGGGTGGCCCACAGCGGCCCGTTCTCCACGGCCGCGACGAAGCGCTCGCCGTGCGTGGACCAGGTCACCTTGGCCGCCTTGAGCGCGGGGTTGTGTGTCTCCAGCTCCCAGGTGTGGGCGGCGTAGGAGTGCACGAAGTAGAAGCGGGCGTCGGTGTCCAGCCCCGCGAACAGCGCGGAGTCGGCGGGCGCGGTGACGGTGTTCCAGCCCATGTGCGGGACGACGTCGGCCTTGAGCGGGCCGACGGTGCCGGGCCACTCGTCCAGGCCCTCGGCCTCCACGCCGTGCTCGACGCCGCGGGCGAAGAGGATCTGCATGCCGACGCAGATGCCCATGACCGGGCGGCCCCCGGCCAGCCGGCGGCCGATGACCCAGTCGCCCCGGGCCGCCCTGAGCCCCTCGATACAGGCCGCGAACGCGCCGACCCCGGGGACGAGCAGCCCGTCGGCGTTCATGGCCGCGTCGAAGTCACGGGTGATCTCCACGTCGGCGCCGACGCGGGCCAGCGCGCGCTCGGCGGAGCGCACGTTGCCGAAGCCGTAGTCGAAGACGACGACCTTCTTGGCGGTCACTGCCACACCTCCAGACGCAGGACGCCGGCCAGCAGCGCGAGGGCGGAGCCGATGCCGAGCAGGACGACGACGCCCCGGGGCAGGCCCTGCCGCCAGAACGAGATCGCCCCGCCCAGCAGAAACAGGCCGACGAAGATCAGAACAGCCGACAATCCTGTCACAGCGCGCCCTTGGTGGAGGGGATGCCCGTCTGCCGGGGGTCGATCTCGCTGGCGTAGCGCAGGGCCCGCGCCAGGGCCTTGAACTGGCACTCCACGATGTGGTGCGCGTTGCGCCCGTAGGGCACGTGGACGTGGAGGGCGACCTGCGCCTGGGCGACGAAGGACTCCAGGATGTGCCGGGTCATCGTCGTGTCGTAGTCGGGCCCGATCATCGGGGCCATGTTCTCCGGCTCGGTGTGCACCAGGTAGGGGCGCCCGGAGAGGTCCACGGTCACCTGGGCGAGGGACTCGTCCAGCGGCACCGAGGCGTTCGCGAAGCGCACGATGCCACGCTTGTCGCCCAGCGCCTGGCGGAAGGCGGCGCCCAGGGCCAGCGAGGTGTCCTCGATGGTGTGGTGGCTGTCGATGTGCAGGTCGCCGTCGGTCTTGACGGTGAGGTCGAACAGGCCGTGCCGGCCCAGCTGGTCGAGCATGTGGTCGAAGAAGCCGACGCCCGTGGCCACATCGACCCTGCCCGTGCCGTCGAGGTTGATCTCGACGACGACGGATGTCTCCTTGGTGGTGCGTTCCACCCGGCCCACGCGGCTCATCGGTTGCTCTCCTTCATCACTGCGCGTACTGCGTCCAGGAACGCGTCGTTCTCCTCGGGGGTGCCGGCCGTGACGCGCAGCCAGCCGGGCACGCCGTTGTCGCGCACCAGGACCCCCTGCTCCAGCAGCGCCTGCCAGACGGCGTGCGCGCCGCCCTCACCTTCGAACCGGCCGAACTGCACGAAGTTCGCGTCCGACGCGGTGACCTCGCAGCCGGCCGCCCGCAGCTCCGTGACCAGCCGGTCGCGCTCGGCCTTGAGCTGCTCGACGTAGCCGAGGAGCGTGTCGGTGTACTCCAGCGCGGCGAGCGCGGTGGCCTGGGTGACGGCCGAGAGGTGGTAGGGCAGCCGCACGAGCTGCACGGCGTCGACGACGGCCGGGGCGGCGGCCAGATAGCCGAGCCGCAGCCCGGCGGCGCCGAACGCCTTCGACATCGTACGGGAGAGCACCAGGCCCGGTCGGCCCTCCAACAGCGGCAGCAGGGACGGGTGGTGGCTGAACTCGCCGTACGCCTCGTCCACGACCACGAGGGCGCCCTTGCCGGGTGCCGCGCGCTGGGCGGCCTCGTACAGGGCCAGCACGGTGTCGGCGTCGACGGCCGTGCCGGTCGGATTGTTGGGCGAGCAGACGAAGACGACGTGCGGGCGGTGCCGGGCGATCGCCTCCCGGGCGGCCTCGACGTCGATGGTGAAGTCGGCGCGGCGCGGGGCGGAGACCCAGTCGGTGCCCGTGCCGCGGGCGAGGAGCGCGTGCATCGAGTACGACGGGTCGAAGCCGAGGGCGGTGCGCCCGGGCCCGCCGAAGGCCTGGAGGAGCTGCTGGAGGATCTCGTTGGAGCCGTTGGCCGCCCACACGCCGTCGGCCTCGACGGGGTGTCCGCAGGTGCGGGTGAGGTAGGCGGCGAGGCGGGCGCGCAGCTCGACGGCGTCCCGGTCGGGGTAGCGGTTGAGGCCGCGGGCGGCCTCGCTCACCCGCTCGGCGATCCGGGCCACCAGGGCCTCGGGCAGCGGGTAGGGGTTCTCGTTGGTGTTGAGCCGGACGGGGACGTCGAGCTGGGGCGCCCCGTAGGGGGACTTGCCGCGCAGCTCGTCCCTGATCGGCAGGTCTTCCAGGGCGGTCACGCGACGGGCACCTTCCAGTCGAACCGGGCCTTGAGTGCCGCGCCGTGGGCGGGGAGGTCCTCCGCCTCGGCGAGGTTGACCACGTGGTGGGTGACCTCGGCGAGGGCGTCGCGGGAGTAGTCGACGACGTGGATGCCGCGCAGGAAGCTCTGCACGGACAGGCCGGAGGAGTGGCAGGCGCAGCCGCCGGTGGGCAGGACGTGGTTGGACCCGGCGCAGTAGTCGCCCAGGGAGACGGGGGCGTAGGGGCCGACGAAGACGGCGCCCGCGTTGCGCACCCGGGCGGCGACGGCGGTGGCGTCGGCCGTCTGGATCTCCAGGTGCTCGGCCGCGTAGGCGTCCACGACCCTCAGCCCGTGCTCGACGTCGTCGACGAGGACGACGCCGGACTGCCGGCCGCTGAGCGCCTCGGTGATGCGTTCGGCGTGCTTGGTCGCGGCGACCTGGGTGGCCAGCTCGGCGTCGACGGCCTTCGCCAGCTCCTCGGAGTCGGTGACGAGGACGGCGGCGGCCAGCGTGTCGTGCTCGGCCTGGCTGATCAGATCGGCGGCGACGTGCGCGGGGTCGGCGGTGGCGTCGGCGAGGATGGCGATCTCGGTGGGCCCGGCCTCGGCGTCGATGCCGATGCGTCCCTTGAGCAGCCGCTTGGCCGCCGCGACCCAGATGTTGCCGGGGCCGGTGACGAGCTGGGCGGGGCGGCACTCCTCGGTGCCGTAGGCGAACATCGCGATGGCCTGCGCGCCGCCCGCGGCGTAGACCTCGTCGACGCCGAGCAGGGCGCAGGCGGCCAGGATCGTGGGGTGCGGCAGGCCGCCGAACTCGGCCTGCGGCGGGGAGGACACCGCGAGGGAGGCCACTCCGGCCTCCTGCGCGGGCACGACGTTCATCACGACCGAGGAGGGGTAGACGGCCCGGCCGCCGGGCACGTAGAGGCCCACGCGCTCGACGGGCACCCAGCGCTCGGTGACGGTGCCGCCGGGGACGACGTTCACGGTGTGGTCGGTGCGCCGCTGGGCGCGGTGGACGGTCCGGGCGCGGCGGACGGACTCCTCCAGGGCGGCGCGCACCGCCGGGTCCAGCTCCTCCAGCGCCCGATCGAGGGCCTCGGCGGGGACCCGGACGCGCTCCAGGGTGACGCCGTCGAACCGCTGGGCGTACTCGACGAGGGCGGCGGTGCCGCGATGCTGCACGTCCTCGCAGATGGGCCGTACCTTCTCCAGGGCGGCTTCGACGTCGAGCTCGGCGCGGGGCAGCAGATCACGATCGATCCCGTGGGCGCCGTCGGTGTCGGCGGTTCCGCGCAGATCGATGCGGGTCAGGGAAATGGTTCGCAGCACGCGTCCAGTTTCGCAGACGGCTCGGGGTGGCCTCGCGTCGTATCAGTGCGTGATACGGGTGTCCGTTGTCGGTGCTGACCGTTAGCGTTGGTTCCGTCACACACTGGTACGGGCGCGGCGCCGGGTGCGGCCGGGCCCCGAGGGGACGAGGGGGGACGGGTGTGAGCGAGCCGCTGACCGACGGCGAGCCACCTGCCGAGCTGCGGCTGACGACCGCGGAGTGGGGCCTGTGGCAGGCGTTCCGCAACGGCAGCCCGCACGACCTGCGCACGGGCGATCCGGTGCTGGACGATCCACGGGCGGAGGGCTCGTGGGGGCCGCAGCGCACGGTGCGCGCCCGTATCATCGCCCTGCTCCTGCTGCACGGGCCGCCGCCCCTGCTGGGCCGCGTCGCGTCCCTCCACCTCACGGGCGCGCGGATCACCGGCCGGCTCGACCTCTCCGGCGGGCGGGTGCAGCCGTACGTGGAGCTGACGCAGTGCCGGTTCGACGAGGCGGTGCTGCTCACCGAATGCCGGATGGGCACCGTCCGGCTGCTGGACTGCCTGCTGCCGCGGCTGGAGGCCGCCCGCGCCGCAACCGACGGGGATCTCCACCTCGCACGCTGCACCGTGCCCGAGGGGATACGGCTGACGGATGCCTCGATCGGCACCGACCTGCTGCTGAACGAGGCGACGGTCGGCAGCGGGCACCGGAGCCGGGCCGTCGCGGCCGACGGGCTGAACGTCGGGCAGGACCTCCAGGCGAGCCTGCTGCGGTGCGAGGGCGAGCTGAGCCTGCGCGGCGCGCAGATCGGGGGGTCGCTGTATCTGTACGGGAGCGTGCTGCGCAGCCACGGTGGCCGGTACGCGCTGCACGCGCCCGAGATGCACGTCGCCCGGTTCATGCACTGTGCGACATCGGGGCCGGGCACCGTCCACTACACCCAGGGCCTCACCCCGCCCGCGGGCGTCGGGTACCGGCTCGACCACCGCCCGCTCCCGGAGGCGGGGACGAGCCCGGGAGCGCCCAGGGACGCGTCGGCGGGCGGGGCGCCGGGGGTGCGGCGGTTCCGGTGCACGGGCGGGCTGAAGCTGGACGACGGCCGCTTCGGCGACTCCCTCGTGCTGGACCAGGCGCTGTTCACCCTCCGGCGCGGCCAGGAGATCTCGCTGCGCCGGGTGCAGACCCCCGAGCTGTGCTTCACCCCGGAGCGGCCGTCGGGCGGCCGGGTCGTGCTCTCCGGGGCGACGGTGGGGAACCTCGTGGACCGCATGGAGAGCTGGCCCGTGCGGGACGGGCTGTGGATGGCCGGCTTCTCCTACGACCAGCTCATACCCGTCGGCCCCTTCCCGCTCTCCCAGCGGCTGGCCTGGCTGGCGACGGCGACCCCCGAGTACAGCCCGGGCCCCTACGAGCACCTCGCCGCCGTCCTGCGCAACGACGGGGAGGACGCCGAGGCCCGGCTCGTGCTGCTGGCCAAGCAACGGCGCCGGCGGGAGACGCTCTCCCCGGCCGGAAAGCTGTGGGGCTACCTGCAGGACTGGACGGTCGCCTACGGCTACCGGCCCGGCCTGGCCGCCCTGTGGATGGCCGTGCTCTGGCTGGCGGGGGCGCTGTTCTTCGCCGGCCGCCCCCCGGCCCCGCTGGAGCAGGACAAGGCCCCGCACTGGAACGCCGCCGTCTTCGCGCTCGACCTGCTGCTGCCCGTCATCGACCTCGGTCACGACCGGTCCTGGAAGCCGGCGGGGCTGGCCCAGTGGGTCGCCGTGGGCCTCGTCCTGGCCGGCTGGATCCTCGCCACGACGGCCGCGGCCGGGGCGACGCGCCTGCTGCGCCGCCAGTGAGGGGGGCGACGGGGCCGAGCGCCGGGGCACGGAGCGACGGAGCACGGCGGCGCCGTAAGGTGGCCGACTGTGACGATCGCACTGCCGCTGTTCCCGCTCAACACCGTGCTGTTTCCTGGGCTGGTGCTGCCGCTGAACGTCTTCGAACCGCGCTACCGCGCCCTGATGCGGGATCTGCAGGAGATCCCGGAGGACGAGCCGCGTCCCTTCGGCGTCGTGGCGATCCGGGACGGATTCGAGGTGGCGCCCACGGCCGTCGGGCTCCCGGGCGACGACACCCCGGACCCCGGGCCCGCCGCGGGCTTCGGCCCCGACCCGTCCGCCTCCTTCCACAGCGTGGGCTGTGTCGCGGACGCCTCCACGATCCGGGAACGCGAGGAGACCGACGGCTACGAGGTGCTGGCGACCGGCACCTCGCGGTTCCGGCTGCTGTCCGTCGATGCCTCGGGCCCCTACCTCGTCGGCGAGGTGGAGGAGCTGGAGGAGGACAGCGGAGAGGGCGCGGGCGCGCTGGCCGCCGGAGTCCTGCGGGCCTTCGGCGAGTACCGCAAGCGGCTGGCCGGGGCGCAGCAGCTCACCCTCACCACCGGGCAGGAGCTACCCGAGGAGCCCTCGGTCGTCTCGTATCTGGTGGCCGCCGCGACGGTCCTGGACACCGTCACCAAACAGCGGCTGCTCCAGGCACCGGACACGGCCTCGCGGCTGGCCGAGGAGCTGCGGCTGCTGCGCCGGGAGACGGCGGTCCTCGGCGAGCTGCCCTCGCTGCCCGCCGTGGACCTCACACACCGGCCGACCAGCCCGAACTGAGGGGGAGGGCGCTGTGGGGAAGGCCAGGAAGCGGTCGTCCGGCGGCTCGAAGGGCTCCGGCGGCACCCCGGCGACGGTGGCGCTGACGGCCGCGGGCGTGGCGTTCACCGTCCACACCTACGAGCACGACCCGGCCGCCGCGTCCTTCGGCGAGGAGGCGGCCGCGGCGCTCGGAGTCGAGGCGGCACGGGTCTTCAAGACGCTGGTCGCCGAGGTGGACGGGGCGCTGACGGTCGCCGTCGTCCCGGTGTCGGGTTCGCTGGATCTGAAGGCGCTGGCGGCGGCGGTCGGCGGCAAGCGCGCCACGATGGCCGATCCGGCGGCCGCCGAACGGTCGAGCGGGTACGTGCGGGGCGGCATCTCCCCGCTCGGCCAGCGCCGGGCGCTGCCCACGGTGGTGGACACCTCGGCACGAGAGCACGCCACGGTGTGCGTGTCGGCGGGTCGCCGGGGGCTGGAGGTCGAGCTCGCGCCGGCTGATCTGATCGCCCTGACCGGCGCCCGCACCGCCGCCATCGGCGGCTGACTCCGAGAACCGGCCGGCGCGGCGGCCCGCCGCGCTCCGGGTGGGCTGTGGGTCGTGCCCGCGTCAGCCCCGGTCGCGCCCCGACGGGCGCGACCCCGGCGGTGGCGACGTCGCGCCGGGCGGCGGCGCGACGGGCCGGGCCACATCGGGCCTGGGCACGGCGGGCTGGGCCGCATCCGGTTGCGGAGCACCGGGCTCCGGCGGTGTGGGCCGGGACGGCGGCTGGCCCCAGCCCTGCGGGACGGGCAGCGGCTGCGGCTCCCGCGGCCCCAGGGCCGCGAGCAGCAGCAGCTGCGTGGTGAGGGCGGCCAGCGGCCAGAGCAGCAGCAGCGTCCAGCTGCTCAGCTCCAGCGGGCCGTCGAAGACTCCGCCCCGCCCGGCCTCGACGGCCCGCGCGTCCAGGTCGCCGTCGGGGCCCAGCAGCCCGCCGAACCACGCGGCCACCCAGGAGCCGAGCGTCGCGCCGGAGGCCAGCCCCAGCACGATGCCGACGCCGCCACGCCGGCGGAGGGCGAAGGCCAGCGCTCCACACAGCACGCCGACGCCGATGGCGAGCAGGACGAAGGTGCCCTGGACCCCGAAGGACTCCTCGCTCTCGCTGTTGCGCAGGAAGGCGTTCCGGCCGTCGGAGATGTAGCCGACGTTGGGTGCGAGCCACCACCACAGCAGGCCCAGCAGCAGACCGCCCGCCGTCAGCGCCGCCGTCGTCGCCAGCCCGTCCCACAGGTCGCGGCGCCCCATCGCCGGCCCGACGGGCCGGGACGGGGCCCGGTGCACTCCCTCGGGCCCTTGAGGACGGCCGCCCCACGGGTCGTGGGGCGGCTGCCCGGCGCCCTGCTCGGGCTGGGAGGGGCGTCCTGGCTGGGGGGAGGCGGGTGTCGGTGCGGTCACACCGCCATCGTGCCAGGTCCGCGTCCGCGCCCGGGAACGGGGCGGCGGGCCGGTGGGGTCATCGGACGGCCGCCCGGCGGTAGGCCCAGGTGGCGGCGGTGAGCGCGAGGGCGCCGACCGCGGCGCAGACGCCGAGGTCCACCGCGACGCGCGGCCAGTCGGGGGAGGGCCCGAAGGTGGCGGCGAGCGCCTCGACGCCGTAGGTGGACGGGAGCAGTTCGCGGGCCCAGCGCACCGGGACGGGCAGCGCGGTGGCCGGCAGCACGCCCAGGAGCAGGGCCGCCGACATGCCCAGCTGTCCGCAGAGTGTGGCCAGTTCGGGCCGCGGTGCGAGGAGCCCGAGGGCCGCCCCGAGGCCCGCCAGCGCCGCTCCGGCCAGGGGGATGACCCCGGCCAGCACCCACAGCCCGGTCAGCGGCAACTCGTAGAGCACGCTGCCGGTCACGGCCGTGACGAGGACGCCCGGCACGGTGAAGGAGGCGTAGGCGCCCGCGGCGCCGAGCACCACGGCGGCCGGGGGCACGGGCAGCGTCGCGTAGTGGTCGAGGCCGCCGGAGGCCCGCAGGGAGCCGAAGTACTGGGCGAGGAGGTTCAACGCCACGAAGGCGACGACGAGCACGCTCGACCCGGCGACCACCGCCCGCGCCTCCGGTCCCGGGCCCGGCTCCACGACACCGCGCAGCAGCACCATGATCCCGATGGACTGGAAGGTGGCCACGAAGAGCAGCGGGATGCGCGCGACCCTGGCGCGGGAGAGCTGGGCACGGTAGACGGCGCCCAGGGCGGGCCACAGCCCCACCCGGGGGGCCAGGGGCGCACGGTCCGCCCGCTCGGCCGGCCGGCCGGTGGCGGCCGCCGCGGGGGCGACGTGTTCGACGGATGCGGCGCTCACGCCTTCACCAGACCTTCCGTTCGGCCGCCAAGGGCCAAGTACACGTCCTCCAGGCTCGGCGTGGCCAGGGAGAAGTCGTCGAGTGCCGCGAAGGCGGGGCCACCGGTGACGGTGGCGACGGCGGCCCGCGCGGCGTCCGGGGGCAGCCGCAGCGTCCAGCGTCGCCCGGAGCGCTGTGCCGTGGCACCGAGGGCGGCGACCTCGGGCAGATGCAGGGGCGGCTCGTCCCGCCAGACGAGGTCGAGGCGTACGTCCTCGCCGACGAGGGCCTTGAGCCCACCGGGCGTGTCGCAGGCGATGACGCGGCCGCGGTCGAGCACGGCCACCCGGTCGAGCACGGACTCGGCCTCGATGACGTTGTGGGTGACCAGGACGACGGTGACGCCCCGCTCCGACCGCCGCCGGTCGACCGCCGCCCACACCGACCTGCGGGCCACCGGGTCCATGCCGGTGGTCGGCTCGTCCAGGACGAGGAGGGGCCGCTCACCGACGAGGGCCGCGGCCACGCAGGCCAGCCGGCGCTGGCCGCCGGAGAGCTTCTTGAGGGGACGGCCGGCCAGCGGGGTCAGCCCCAGCTCCTCCAGGACGTCCCCGGTGGCACGCCGGGCCTCGGCGGTGGGCAGTCCGCGCAGCCGGGCGGTCGTCTCGGCGGCGAGCGCGACGGTCAGCTCGTCCAGCGCCGCGGACTCCTGCCCCAGGTAGGCCAGCAGCCGGGAGGCCCGGCCGGGGTGCCGGACGAGATCGTGGCCGAGAACGTCGATGTGCCCGGAGTCGGGCCGCAGCAGCCCGGTGAGCTGGCGCACCAGGGTGGACTTCCCGGCGCCGTTGGGGCCGAGGATGCCGAAGAGCTCGCCGCGCCGCACGGTGAGGCTGACGCCGTCGCAGGCGCGCACGGCGGGCGCGGCGGGGGCCTTGCGCCGGGGCCGCTGCGCCGGGTACGTCTTCACCAGGTCCCGTACGGCACACACCGTCCCGGCGAGGGTGTCGTCCTGTCGTGCGCCCGTCTCCACGAGCTACGAGGGTACGCGCCCGCGGCGGCCGCTTGGTCACCCACCCGGGTTCACCGGGCCGACCGTGCCCGGACGGCGGCCGGGCGGCGGCCGGACGGCGGCTCAGCCGTCGGCGGGAACGCGTTCTTCCCCGGTGTGTCCGCCCACCTCGCGCCAGAAGCCCGCCCGGATGGCGTAGCGGTCGTGCTCGTCGATCTGGTCGTCCTTGTGTGCGAGGAGGCCGAAGCGGGCGGCGTAGCGCAGCAGCTCACCGTCGATGCGGTGCGGGATGCGCGGGTACTGGCTGGAGAGGTGGCCCAGGTGCACGGAGGCGCCGAGGCGGGCCGTCCAGCGGCGGGCGAAGACCTGGCCGACCTCGAAGGGGTCGCCGCTGACGGTGGTGATGTCCTCTTCGCGGTCGGCCCAGCGCTGCTCGGCGGTGGTGAGCTGGGCCAGCGTCGGCAGCGCGGCCACTTCGGGAGGCTCGGCCGGCGCGCCGCCGCGGTCCACCCAGCCCTTGTCGGACGACCAGCGCAGGGTCGCGCCCGCGGGCGCGTTGTTCGGGGTGACCGTGGGACGGCCGAGGCTCGCCAGGTCCTTCGGGGTGGGCACGCCCCGCGCGGCGGGGGTGTCCGCGGTGCCCCCGGCCGCGGACTGCGCGCCGCGCCCGTTCTCGCTCGGGACGCCGTTCCGGGAGCCGGGGGACTCCTTGGACGGGGTTTCGGGCCGCTCGGGCAGCGGGGCGGAGAGGATGGCCGCGATGTCCGGTCGGGTGGGCGTCTGCGGTGCGCAGACGCCGGTGGGCTCCTTGGCCCGGACGGCCCGGGTGATCCAGGTGCGGTCCAGCACGCGGCGCTCGTCCGCCTCGGCCACCAGGTCCTCGGACTGGTTGTAGTCGCCGTCGGCGGCCTGGACGGCCCACAGGTGGACGGCGACTCCGTGCTCCTTGGCCGACATCAGCCCCGGCAGCAGATCGCCGTCCCCGGTGACCAGCACGATGTCCGAGCACGCCCGGTTGCGGGCCAGCTCGGTCAGCTCGGCGTGCATGGCGGCGTCCACGCCTTTCTGGGCCCAGCGGCCGTCGCTGCGGGTCAGGGCGCCCAGCCGGACGGTGACCCGGGGCATGACGCGGAGCCTGCGGTGCTCGGGCTGCGGGACGCGGTCGGGCGCGCCGTCGAACCAGTAGATGCGCAGGAGGGCACGGCCCGTGTCCTGCTCGGCACGCTCGCGCAGGCCCTGGATGAGCACGGAGTGGTCGACGCTGATGCGGGACCGGGTGGGCTCCCCCGCCAGCAGACTCGCCGCCGCCCCCAGCAGATATCCGGCGTCCACCAAGACGACGCAGCGGTCCACGGTTCACCCACTCTCGTCGACGGCAACGGCAGCCGCAGCGGCCGGTTCCCTTCGAGTCTGCCCGACCGTACCCGGGGTTATCAGCCGGAACTCGATCTTCGGCGTGGCGAATCGGCCGGTGACGCGCGCAGACCCGCTTGCGGACGGCCGTGCACACGAGGGGTATTGCCCGAAATGCGAAGAGTATCCGCCCATGCGAATCTGATTCCGGCCGAGTTCCACGGACCACGCGTCCACGGATCCAGAGGAGGTTCACCCATGGCCAAGAACAAGAACCGAGATCGCAACAAGCAACGTAACCGTCCGGCACCGGGCGGGGACGTGCAGAACCCGGGCACCGACCGCCCCATGGAGGCGGAGGAGCCCGAGACGTCGGCAAAGCGCAAGAACCGGCGGCTCGGTCACAACTGACCGCGCACGCCAACCGGTTCCCCTTCGCACGCGGCACCGGTGAGTGAGGGCGCCCCGGCCCACCCGAGGCGCCCTCACTCCCACGTCGGCCGTGCCCGGGCGGGGTGCGGGGACCTGCGCGAACAGCCACACCGCACCCCACAGCCCGCGAGGCACAGGACGGCACGGCACCCGGGCCCGAGAGACCGCGTCAGCCGGCCGGGCGCCTCGGCGCGGACCTCCCGAGAAGGCGCCGCGCCTCAGCCCGCCAGGCAGGACGGCCCGAGCAGCTCCTTGAGATCGCCGAAGAGCGCCGGATCAGCCGTGACGCGGTGGCGGTCGAGCCGCAGGACCGTGGTCCTGCGGGCTCCCTCCAGCCGCACCCGCACCTCGGAGGAGCCCCGGTGGTGGGTGAGCACCTCACCCAGCTTCGCCACCAGCGGCGGGGTGACCTTGACCGACGGAATCGTGATCGTCACGGGAGCGTTGGCGGAGGCCTCGCTCAGGTCCGGGACCATCAGCTCCATCGCGACCAGCCGCGGCACGTCCTCCCGCTTGTCCAGCCGCCCCTTGACGAACACCACGGCGTCCTCGACGAGCTGGGTGGAGACCAGCTGGTAGGTGGCCGGGAAGAACATGCAGTCGATCGAGCCCGCCAGATCCTCCACCGTGGCGATGGCCCAGGCGTTGCCCTGCTTGGTCATCTTGCGCTGGAGGCCGGAGATGATGCCACCGATGGTGACCGTCGAGCCGTCGCTGTACTCCCCGCCCGTGAGCTGCGAGATGCTCGCGTCGGCGCGTTCGCCCAGGACGTGCTCGATGCCGAAGAGCGGGTGGTCGGAGACATAGAGGCCCAGCATCTCCCGCTCCTGGGCGAGCAGGTACGTCTTCTCCCACTCCTCCGGGGAGAACTCGACGTCGAGCCCGAATCCGGGGCCGTCGGAGCCGTCGTCCGCACCGAGGTCGCCGAAGAGGTCGAACTGCCCCTCGGCCTCCTTCCGCTTGACCTGCACCACGTTGTCGATCATCGGTTCGAACTGCGCGGTGAGCCCCTTGCGCGTGTGGCCCAGCTCGTCGAACGCCCCGGCCTTGATCAGGGACTCGATCGTCCGCTTGTTGCAGACGACGGCCTCCACCTTGTCCAGGAAGTCGGGGAAGGACTCGTAGGCGCCCTTGGCCCTCCGGCAGCGCACGATGGCGTCCACCACGTTCTGGCCGACGTTGCGCACGGCCGTGAGGCCGAAGACGATCGTGTCGTCGCCGCGCGGCGTGAAGTTGGCGTCGGACTCGTTGACGTCCGGGGGCAGCACCTTGATGCCCATGCGACGGCACTCGTTGAGGTACACCGCCGACTTGTCCTTGTCGTCCCGCACGGAGGTGAGCAGCGCGGACATGTACTCGGCCGGGTAGTTGGCCTTGAGGTAGGCCGTCCAGTAGGTGACCAGCCCGTACGCCGAGGAGTGCGCCTTGTTGAACGCGTACCCGGCGAACGGCACCAGGACGTCCCACACGGCCTGGATGGCCTCGTCCGAGAAGCCCTTCTCCCGGGCGCCCTTCTGGAAGTTGGCGAACTCCTTCTCCAGCACCTCCAGCTTCTTCTTGCCCATGGCCCGGCGCAGCAGGTCGGCCTGGCCGAGGCTGTACCCGGCGAGCACCTGGGCGGCCTTCTGCACCTGCTCCTGGTACACGATGAGGCCGTAGGTGATGTCCAGGACCTCCCGGAGCGGCTCCTCCAGCTCCGGGTGGATCGGGGTGATCTCCTGCTGGCCGTTCTTGCGCAGGGCGTAGTTGATGTGCGAGTTCATGCCCATCGGGCCCGGCCGGTACAGGGCCGAGACGGCGGAGATGTCCTCGAAGTTGTCGGGCTTCATCATGCGCAGCAGGGAGCGCATGGGGCCGCCGTCGAACTGGAAGACTCCGAGGGTGTCGCCGCGCTGGAGCAGCTCGTACGTCTTCGGGTCGTCCAGGGGCAGGTCGAGCAGCTTGATGTCGACGCCCTTGTTCTTCTTGATGGCCTTCTGGGCGTCGTCCATGATCGTCAGGTTGCGCAGACCCAGGAAGTCCATCTTCAGCAGGCCGAGCGACTCACAGCTCGGGTAGTCCCACTGGGTGACGACCACGCCGTCGTTCTTCGGGGAGAAGACCGGGACGTGGTCGATCAGCGGCTCGCTGGACATGATCACGCCGGCCGCGTGCACGCCCATCTGCCGCACCAGACCCTCGATGCCGCGGGCGGCGTCGATGACCTTGGTGACGTCCGGCTCGTTCTCGTACATCGAGCGGATCTCGCCCGCCTCGCTGTAGCGCGGGTGGTTCTTGTCGGTGATGCCCGACAGCGGCAGGCCCTTGCCCAGGACGTCGGCGGGCATGGCCTTGGTGATGCGGTCCCCCACGGCGTACGGGTAGCCCAGCACCCGCGCGGAGTCCTTGATGGCGTTCTTCGCCTTGATGGTGCCGTACGTGCCGATCATGGCGACCTTGTCGGCGCCGTACTTCTCGGTGACGTAGCGGATCACCTCACCGCGCCTGCGCTCGTCGAAGTCGATGTCGACGTCGGGCATGGAGACGCGCTCGGGGTTGAGGAACCGCTCGAAGATCAGACCGTGGTCGATCGGGTCGAGGTCGGTGATGCCCATGGCGTAGGCGACGATCGAGCCGGCCGCCGAGCCGCGGCCCGGGCCGACGGCGATGCCGTTGTTCTTGGCCCACATGATGAAGTCGGCCACGACGAGGAAGTAGCCGGGGAACCCCATCTCGATGATGACGCCCATCTCGTAGGCCGCCTGCCGCTGGCGGTCCTCCGGGACGCCGCCGGGGTAGCGGCGGGCCATCCCCCGCCTGACCTCCTCCTGGAACCAGCTCACCTCGTCGTAGCCGTCGGGCACGTCGAACCTGGGCATGAGGTTGCGGGGCTTGAACATGCCCGTCGTGTCCACGCGGTCGGCGATGAGCCGCTGGGTGTTGCGGCAGCCCTCCTGCCAGGCGTCCGAGTTGTCGATCGCGTACATCTCGGCCGCGGACTTCAGGTAGTAGCCGGAACCGTCGAACTTGAAGCGGTCGGGATCGGAGAGGTTGCTGCCGGTCTGGATGCACAGAAGCGTGTCGTGCGCGGACGCCTCGTGCTCGTAGGTGTAGTGCGAGTCGTTGGTGACGACGAAGGGGGCCCCGAGCTTGCGGGCGATCTCCTCCAGACCGGCCCGGGCCCGGCGGTCGATGTCGATGTTGTGGTCCATCAACTCGACGAAGAAGTTCTCCTTGCCGAAGATGTCCTGGAACTCCCCCGCGGCCTTCAGGGCCTCGTCCATCTGCCCCAGCCTGATGCGGGTGGACACCTCGCCCGACGGGCAGCCCGTCGTCGCCATCAGGCCCTCGGAGTACTCGGCCAGCAGCTCGCGGTCCATGCGGGGCTTGCGGAAGAAGCCCTCCAGGCTGGCCCGGGACTGCGCGCGGTAGAGGTTGTGCAGGCCGGTGAGATCGCGCGCCCACATCGTCATGTGGGTGTAGGCGCCGGCACCCGCCACGTCATCCCGCTTCTGGTGCGGCGCGCCCCACTTCACCGGCCGCGTGTACCGCCGCGACTCCGGTGCGACGTACGCCTCGATGCCGACGATGGGGGTGATCCCGGCGCCCTCGGCCTGGTGGAAGAAGTCGTAGGCGCCGTGGAGGTTGCCGTGGTCCGTCATGGCGATGTGGGACATCTCCATGTCGCCACACGCCTTGAACATGTCCTTCAGCCGTGCCGCTCCGTCCAGCAGCGAGTACTGAGTGTGCACGTGCAGATGCGTGAACGGCTGGTCTGTCACGGGTGGGGCTCCTCCGGCACGGGGTTTTCCTGTGGTTCTGGACGTCTCGCGCGTCTTCCTGTGGCGGTGTCGAAGTCTACGACCGGGGTGTGACAGCGACCGCATCCCGCGTCCCTCCGCGCCTCCCGGGTCACGGGAAGATTCCGGTACCCGATCTTCACCTGACGCTTACGGCCCGGCGTGGCACACTCGGCCCCGATGGGCGCAGCATCGAGTACCGGCATCCGGACAGCACGCGCCGCGGTCTTCACCGCGGTGTGCGTCGCGCTGTCCGCGGGCACGCACGTGCTGCTGTCGGCCACCCCGGTACCGCTGCCCACCCTGCTGGCCGTCACCGCCGCCGTCTTCCTGTGCGCGTTCGTCCTCGCGGACCGACGCCGCGGTCTCGGCACCATCGCCGCGGCCCTGATACCGCTGGAGCTGGCCGCCGACACCGTCTTCACCTCGGGCCAGGCCGCCTGCTACGGCACGGCCGGCGGACCCGTGACCGGTCCGCTGCGCTCGATGGGCGTGGACCTGGTGTGCGCGGGCGGCGGCTTCGGCACGCCGCTGGCCCGCATGGCCGCCGACACGCCCGTCCCCGAGCTGGCGCACCCGCTGACCCCCTGGCTGCTGCTCGGCGCGCACGTCACCGTCGGGCTGGCCGCCTCGCTGTGGCTGTGGCGCGGCGAAGAGGCCTTCGCCCGGCTGCTGCGCGCCGCCGCCACCCACGCCCACGCGCTGCTGTGGCCGCCCTCCGCCGCCGCCCTGGCCACCGTCCTCCCCCCGGCCCCCGGGCGCCCCCGGCTCCGCCCCGAGGACCGGGCCCGCGCGCCACGCGCGCTCCCCCTGCTGACGCACTCCGTCGTACGGCGCGGGCCGCCCCGCCCCGCCGCCGGCTGACCCGCCGGCCGCCACCGCCCGCCCCACCGGGGCCCGGGCGCCGTACCTTCCCGTACCGAACACCACGGAGCATGACGTCATGAGCAAGCGCAACAGCCAGGAAGCCAAGAGGGCCGCCCGCGAGCGGCTGCGCATCGAGCGCGAGCAGCAGGCCAAGAAGGAGAGGATGCGTCGCCAGCTGGGCGTCGCCGGGGCCGTCGTCGCCGTCCTGGCCATCGCCGCCGGTATCGGCGTCGCGATCACCAACATGACCACCTCAGGTGGCGAGGGTGACAACAGCGACTGGTCCGCCGCCTCCACCGTCGCCGGCGACCCGAAGGAGTCAAAGGGCGAGGGCGACTACAAGAAGTACGTGGCGCCCGCGAACACGCAGGGTGAGAACGGCACGGACATCATCATCGGTGACGAGGACGCGAAGAACACCGTCACCCTGTACGAGGACATGCGCTGCCCCGTCTGCGCCGTGTTCGAGCAGTCCGTCGGCGACATCGTCATGAAGGACGTCGAAGACGGCAATTACAAGGCCGAATTCGTCTTCGGGACGTTCCTCGACGGTGACACCGCCGACAAGCTGGGAAACAGCAGCGGCTCCAAGAACGCCCTCAGCGCCCTCGGCGCGGCACTCGACGTCAGCCCCGAAGCGTTCCTGGAGTACAAGAAACTGCTGTACTCGGCCGATGTCCACCCCGATGAGCGCGTCGACGAGTTCGCCGATGACGAGAAGCTCATCGAGATCGCCCAGGACGTGAAGGAACTCAAGGACAACGATCAGTTCGAGAAGGCCGTCACCAACGGCACCTTCGACCCGTGGGCCCTCAAGATCTCGGACAAGTTCCGCGCCGCCGAGGACGTCCAGGGCACGCCGACCGTCAAGCTGAACGGTGAGAAGGTCACCAACGAGCGCGGCACGGCGCCGATGACACCCCCGGAGTACAAGTCCGTCGTCCAGGACAAGCTGGAGAAGTAACCCGGGTTCCCGGGGCGGCGGGCGGTGTCCTTCGGGGCACCGCCCGCCGGCGTGTGCGGGGTCCGGGGCGCGGCCGGACGGGGGTACGCGTGGCCGGTCGGGCGCATGTGGCGGGCGCGGGTGCGTGTGGCGAGTGGCGGGCGATTGCGTGAACAGCCGGAAGTCACCCTTGCGTTGACGCCGGGTTGTCCTACCCTGCGGTAACGTGACGCAACTTGACGCTGACACCTCAACCACCGCCGCGCCGTCCGACAGACTCGCGCGGCCCGCGACCGCCCCCCGGCGTCGCACCGTCCTCGCCGCCGCCGCGACCACCGCCGCCTTGGTACCGCTCGGCGCGGGCGCCACGGCCGGCGCCGCCGAGACCGGCCCCGCCTTCCTGCACGGCGTCGCCTCCGGCGACCCGCTGCCCGACGGCGTCCTGCTGTGGACCCGCGTGACCCCCGAGCCCGGCGCCACCCCCGGCTCGGGGCGCGGCGCCGCCCTGGACGTGGCGTGGGAGGTGGCCGAGGACGCCGCCTTCAGCCGCGTCGCCGCCCGCGGCACCGTCCAGACCGGCCCCGGCACGGACCACACGGTCAAGGCCGACGTGCGCGGGCTGCGGCCCGGCACCGCTTACCACTACCGCTTCACCGCGGGCGGCACCCGCTCCCCCGCCGGGCGCACGCGCACGGCACCGGCCGCCGACGCGACCCCGGACAACCTGCGCCTGGGCACCGTCTCCTGCTCCAACTGGGAGGCGGGCTACTTCTCCGTCTACCGGCACCTCGCGGCCCGCGACGACCTGCACGCCGTCCTGCACCTGGGCGACTACCTCTACGAGTACGCGACCGGCACCTACGGTACCCGTGGCCGGACGGTCCGTCCCCACGAACCGGCCCACGAGATGACCAGCCTGGCGGACTACCGCACGCGCCATGGCCAGTACAAGACCGACGGCGACCTACAGGCTCTGCACGCCGCCCACCCGGTCATCGCCATGTGGGACGACCACGAGTTCGCCAACAACGCCTGGTCGGGCGGGGCCGAGAACCACACCCCGGGTGAGGAGGGCTCCTGGTCGGCCCGCGTGGCCGCCGCGAAGCAGGCCTACTTCGAGTGGATGCCCGTCCGGCCCTCCACCGCCGGCACCACCTACCGCCGCCTGCGCTTCGGCACCCTGGCCGACCTGCACCTGCTGGACCTG
Source organism: Streptomyces sp. JJ38 (assembly GCF_019303475.1). GTDB lineage: Bacteria > Actinomycetota > Actinomycetes > Streptomycetales > Streptomycetaceae > Streptomyces. The sequence continues at coordinate 18,992 of NZ_JABLSI010000040.1, read as the reverse complement.
CGCTCGTTCCGCAGCGAGCAGTCCGGCTTCGGTGACGGCGCCGTCGACGACCCCGAGCGCACCGTCACCGGCCGCGCCCAGCTGGACTGGCTGAAGTCCGGCCTGGCCGCCTCCTCCTCACGCTGGCGGCTCGTCGGCACCTCGGTGATGATCTCGCCGATGGCGTTCGGCTCACTGCCCGCGTATCTGCTGCGGCCCATCGCCGAGCTGCTGGGGACGCCCAGCGAGGGCCTGGCCCTCAACACCGACCAGTGGGACGGCTACACCGACGACCGCCGCGAGCTCCTCTCCCACCTGCGCTCGCGCGGCATCGACAACACCGTCTTCCTGACCGGCGACATCCACATGTCCTGGGCCAACGACGTCCCCGTGGAGGCGGCGACGTACCCCCACTCGGGCACGGCGGCGACCGAGTTCGTCGTCACCTCCGTCACCTCGGACAACATCGACGACTACGTGCGGCTCCCGGAGGGCTGGACGAGCCCGATCGTCTCGGGGACGCTGCGGGCGGCCAACCGGCACGCCCAGTGGATCGACTCGGACATCCACGGCTACGGCGTCCTGGACGTGACCGCCGAGCGCACGCAGATGGACTTCTACCGCGTCTCCGACAAGACCGAGCGGGGCGCCGACAGCCACCACGTGCGTTCCTACCTGACGCTCTCCGGCACCCAGCGGGTGGCCGAGGCGGACGGTCCGGTGCGCTGACCGCGCCCCTCCGGTCCCGGGGCCCGCGGAACGTGCCCCGGGACCGGACGCGTCAGGCGGCCCCGGAGGCCGCGGCGGCGTCCGTCCCGGCGAGGAAGTCCAGGGCGACGCGCCACGTCCGCTCCGCGGCCTCGGCGTCGTGGTCCTCCAGGTCCGGGTCGGTGTAGAGGTGCCCGGCTCCGGCGTAGCGGTGGACCTCGACGTCGGCTCCCGCCCGTTCCATCCGGAGGTACCAGGCGTTCAGCCAGTCGTCGGGCTCGAAGGGGTCGGGCTCGGCGACGTGGAGCTGCACGGGCAGGCCGTCCACGGCGGCTCCCTCGGGCACGTCGGAGGTGCCGTGCAGGAGCAGCAGGGCACGGGCCTTCTCGTCGCCCAGCGCGACGCTCTGCGCGATGGCGGCCCCCAGCGAGAATCCCGCGTACACCACGCCGCGTTCGGAGAGCGGGGCCACCGCGGCCACGGCGCGGCGCAGGAGCTCCTCCCGGCCGAGCTCCTCCATGACGGCACGGCCCTCCTCGACGGTCTCCAGGACCCGGCCGTCGTAGAGGTCGGGCACGTGCACCTCGTGCCCGGCGGCCCGCAGCCGTTCGGCCGCGGCCTCCACTGCGGGCCTGCGCCCGTAGATCGAGTGGAACAGCACCACGGTGGCCAACGCCGTCACTTCCTTCCGTTCCCGTCCCCGCCCCCGACGGTCCCGTGGGCGGGGGTCCCCATCGTGACAGGTACGGTCGAGTGAGCCTCTCACCCCTCAAGGAGTTCGAAGCGCCATGGAGAACGTGCTGCGACCGGTCATCGTGTTCGGTGGTGCCCTCGTCGTCGCCTGGATCGTCGCCTGGGTCGTGGACCGGCTGCTCGTGCGGATCGACGCCCGGCACCCGGAGACCCCGATGTGGGGCCTGCTGCGTCAGGGACGCACCCCGTTCACGGCGGTGCTGTTCGTCGCCCTGGTACGCGGCTTCTTCGGCAGCACGCACCTCGCGGTCGACAGCCGGGAGACGGTCGAGCTGTGGCTGACGATCATAATGATCGCCGCCTCCGCCTGGCTCGCCCTGCGCGTGGCGGCGGCGGTCATGGAGACGACGTCCGCCCGCTACACCGGCGCCGCCCACGATCCGGCGCGCGCCCGCCGGGTGCGGACGCAGCTGACGCTGATCCAGCGCCTGGTGACGACCGTGGTCATCGTGGTCGCGGCGGCGGCCATCCTGTTGCAGTTCGACGGCATGAAGACCGTGGGCACCTCGATGCTGGCCTCGGCCGGCGTCCTCGGCATCGTCGCGGGCATCGCGGCGCAGTCCACGCTGAGCAACCTGTTCGCCGGGCTGTCGATCGCCTTCGGTGACATGGTGCGCATCGGCGACACCGTCGTCGTGGACGGCGAGTACGGCGTCGTGGACGAGATCACCGTGTCCTACCTCGTCCTGCTGACCTGGGACGAGCGGCGCATCACGATGCCGGTCTCCTACTTCACCAACAAGCCCTTCGAGAACTGGTCGCGCGGCGGCTCGCAGATCATCGGCACGGTGTACCTGCACCTGGACCACAACGCGCCCGTGGCCGCGCTGCGCGCCAGGACGGAGGAGGTCGTGCGGGCCAGCGACGCCTGGGACGGCCGCAGCTGGAGCCTGGTCGTGACGGACACCACGCCCAGCACGATCGAGGTCCGCGCGGCCATGTCCGCCCGGTCCGCGGACGACATCTGGACGCTGCGCTGCGAGGTGCGCGAGCAGCTCCTCGCCTGGCTGCGCGACGAGCACCCCGAAGCGCTGCCGCGCGTCCGCACCACCCGCGAGGGTTGAGCGGACCGGGGCGTCCCGTCCGCTCAACCCTCGCGGGCGGCGCCCGGGGCGGCTACGCGCTGTCGGCGCGTACCCGGTCCAGGGCCGACTGGAGGTCCTCCGGGTACGCGCTCTCGAACTCGACCCAGCCGCCGTCGGACGGGTGCTCGAAACCCAGCCGCATGGCGTGCAGCCACTGCCGGGTGAGGCCCAGCCGGCGGGCCAGCGTGGGATCGGCGCCGTAGGTGAGGTCGCCCGCGCACGGGTGCCGGTGGGCCGCCATGTGGACCCGGATCTGGTGGGTGCGGCCCGTCTCCAGCTTGATGTCCAGCAGGCTGGCCGCGCGGAACGCCTCGATCAGGTCGTAGTGGGTGACCGACGGCTTGCCGTCCGCGACGACCGCCCACTTGTAGTCGTGCTGCGGGTGCCGGCCGATCGGTGCGTCGATGGTGCCGCTGAGCGGGTCGGGGTGGCCCTGGACGAGGGCGTGGTAGCGCTTGTCCACCACCCGGTCCCGGAACTGCTGCTTGAGCCGGCTGTAGGCACGCTCCGACTTGGCGACGACCATCAGCCCCGACGTGCCCACGTCCAGCCGGTGCACGATGCCCTGGCGCTCGGCGGCGCCCGAGGTGGCGATCGTGTACCCGGCCGCGGCCAGACCGCCGATGACGGTGGGCCCGGTCCACCCGGGGCTGGGGTGCGCCGCGACTCCGACCGGCTTCATGACGACGACGAGGTCCTCGTCGTCGTGCACGATCTCCATGCCCTCGACGGGCTCGGCGACCACCCGCACCGGGGCGGGGGGCGCGGGCATCTCGACCTCCAGCCAGGCCCCGCCCTGGACGCGGTCCGACTTGCCGGCCGCCGCGCCGTCCACCCGCACCTTGCCGTCGGCGGCCAGCTCGGCGGCCTTCGTCCGGGAGAAGCCGAACATCCTGGCCAGGGCGGCGTCGACGCGTTCGCCCTCCAGGCCGTCGGGCACGGGAAGGGTACGGACCTCGGGGGATGCTGGGGTGCTCACCCCGTCGAGTATGCCGGACTCCCGCCACCCGTTCGGACCAGCCCCGCGTGCACCGGTCCCGCGCCGGGCGTAACAGTGCCATTACCCGCGGTCCCGCCCCTTCGTCGGCACGGGCCGGCACGGTCGACGCGGGGAGAGGAGCCCGCCGTGGTCCCCCGCGCCTCCGGCCGACCCCGCGCCCGCGGCCCCCGCGGCGTCCGCCACCGGCCCCCGCGTCCGCTCCCGGCCGCCGTCCTCGCACTCGCCGCCGCGGCCGTGACGCTCGCCCCCGCACCGGAGCGGGCCGCCGCGGCCCAGCGCGCCGACATCACCGGACCGTGCGCGATCGCCCCGGAGCCGCGCGGCTGGGTGGGCGAGGGCCCGTACACCGGCCGCCACCTGCAGCCGCTCGGCGAGCAGACGGCCACCGTGCTGATGGTCGACTTCCCCGACATCCCCGCCCGCAGCGCGGCGGCCGAGCGTGCCGCGTTCTTCACCGATCCAGCGGCCGACTTCCTCGCCCGCTCCTCCTACGGCCGCTACCGGCCGCGCTTCGCACCGACCGACGGCTGGGTGCGGATGCCGCGCCCCTGGAGCGCGTACGGCATCGGGCGGCGCGTTCCCACGGCCACGATGAAGCGCTACGTACAGGACGCGGTCGACGCTGCCCAGGGCCGCGGGACCGGCTTCGCCGAGACCGACCTGCTGCTCGTCGTCGCGGACGACAACGTACCCGCCTCCCCCGCGGTCTCCCAGGCCCGGACGTTCGCGGAGCTGGACGTGGGCGGACGGTCCGTCACCGCCGCCGCGCTGGTCTTCGGGCGCGAACAGGACGGCGCCGACTGGCAGCGCGGCAACTTCACCCACGAGACGCTGCACCTGTTCGGCCTGCCCGACCTCTACAACGCGGCCCGCGGCGCCTCGGTGGAGTTCGCCGGCGCCTGGGACCCGATGAGCGTGGCGGCGCGCAGCGACCTGCTCGGCTGGCACAAGTGGAAGTTCGGCTGGCTGCGCGACGCCGACGTCGGCTGCCTGCCGGACGGCGGCACCTGGCTGCTGCGGCCCGTCGGCTCCGCGGAGGGAGGCAGCATCGCCGTGGTACGGACGGGCGAGAGCACGGCGCTGGTCGCCGAGGCCCGCACCCGCACCGGGCCGGACTCCGGGATCTGCACGGAGGGTGTGCTGCTGTACACCGTCGACTCCAGCGTGCGCACGGGCCACGGCCCGGTCCGCGTGCTGGACGCCACCCCCGGCAGCGGCGGTGGCAGCCGGTGCGGGGCGTGGCGGCCGCCCGCCCTGGCCGAACTGTGGGACGCGCCGGTGCTGCCGGGCGGCAGCCACCAGCACGGGGCCGACGGCGTCACGGTGACCGTCGAGACGCGCACCGAGGACGGCTACCGCGTGCGGATCAGCCGGTGACGTCCGCCGGGCTCAGTCCCGGTGGACCCTGCCGTCCGGGTCGAGGCCGCGGAAGGACAGGATGACGATGAGGAAGCCGCCGCAGACGATGGCCGAGTCCGCCAGGTTGAAGACGGCGAAGTGGGCCGGGGCGATGAAGTCGACCACCGCCCCCTGGAAGACGCCGGGGGAACGGAAGACGCGGTCGGTCAGGTTGCCGAAGGCCCCGCCCAGCAGCAACCCCAGGGCGATCGCCCACGGCGTGCTGTAGAGCTTGCGGGCGATCCGGAAGATCACCACGATCACGGCCGCCGCGATGGCCGTGAACACGATGGTCAACGCCTCCCCCATGCCGAAGGCGGCCCCGGGGTTGCGTACGGCGTGGAAGCGCAGCAGCTCGCCGACGACCTCGATGGAGGGCTCGCCCTCCAGATACTCGACGACGACGATCTTGGAGATCAGGTCCAGCGCGTAGGCCACCGCCGCCACCCAGAGGAGTACGGCCACACGCCGCCTGCCGCGTGGCGCCTCGCCAGCGCCCCCGGACTCGTCCCTGGCCTTCTCCGGCACGTCTTCGATGGCCTGCTCCACCTCTGCTGTCACGTGACGAGCGTACGACACCGGCCGTCGCCCGCCCTCAGTGCCGCTCCTGCTTCTGCTTGCACTCCACACACAGCGTGGCCCGGGGAAACGCCTGCATCCGCGCCTTGCCGATCGGGTTGCCGCAGTTCTCGCACAGGCCGTAGGTGCCCGCCGCGATGCGTTCGAGGGCACGCTCGCTCTGGTACATCATCTCGCGGGCGTTCTCGGCCACGGCCATCTCGTGCTCACGCGTGATGTTCTTGGTCCCGGTGTCGGCCTGGTCGTCCCCGGCCCCGTCCCCCGGGTCCCGCATGAGGCCCGCCAGCGCCCGCTCGGCCGCCTCGATCTCGGTGCGCAGGCGTTCCACCTCGGTCGCCAGCTCGCTCCGGGCCTCGGCGACCTCGGTGTCCGTCCAGGGCTCCTCGCCCACCCGGACGGCCAGCTCCTCCGGTGCCGCAGCGATGCGGGCCTGGGGCACGGCCGTCTGGGTACCCGTCGTCGTCTTCTTCGCAGCCACCGCTCCGGCTCCCGTCTTCCGTCGGGCCGCTTCTGGGCCCAGCGTGTCCTTCTCGTGTCGGTCCGGCTTCCGCGCCGGGGCCTTCCCGGCCGTCGCCTTCTTGGCCGCCGTCTTCTTCGCGGCGGTCTTCTTCGCCGCTGTCTTCTTCGTGGTGGTCGTCTTCGCCGCCGTCTTCTTCGCCGCTGTCTTCTTCGTGGTGGTGGTCTTCTTCGCGGCCTTCTTGGCGGCGGCCCGCTGAGCAGGTGCCTTGCCGGTCGTCTTCCCGGGCGTCTTCCTCGCCGTGGCCTTCCCCTCCGGGGGCTCGGCGCCACCCCGGGCCGCCTCGGTGCCGGCGGGCTTGGCCGGCGCCTTCTTCGCCGCCGCCCTCCCGGCCGCGGGGCCACCCTTGGCCGGCGTCTTCCTGGCGGCTGCCTTCTTCGCCACGCCTGCCATCGCCGCGACCCCTTCACATAGTGTGATCTTGCTCGCGAATCGTGCCGGAACGATAAATCGACTCGAAGCACGCGGCAACGGGACGCGCCGTTCGGTACGTGATCTTCGCGGGAGCGCCGCCCGGCGCCCGCGAAGGCGTTGTGCCCCAGCCCCACGCCGCGGAAACCGCTCGGCAGCGCTTCCGCACGGCCCGTACACTGGTCGGCAGCGAAAGGCATGGATGGGGACGAGTAGCGTCCGTACGCAGCCCAGAGCGACCCGGGGACGGTGAGAGCCCGGGGGCGAGCGCGACGCGAAGATCACCCCGGAGCCGCCGGAAGAAAGCCGCACCCTCCGGGTGGGTGAGTAGAACCGGCACCGCAGGGGCCGCCCCCGGGCGTCACCCCGGCCCAATGAGCGGGCGGTGGGTCACGAGCATCACCGCCAAGGAGGGTGGTACCGCGGGAAGCGCCGCTCGGGCGCGTCTCGTCCCTCCGACGGAAGCTGCCCTGTCCGCCGGAGGAACCATCCGATGAGTCCGACCCCGCAATACCGCCAGGTGCCCGCACAGGTGGACCTGCCCGCGCTGGAACACGCCGTGCTCGAGTTCTGGCAGGAGCAGAAGATCTTCGCCCGGACGCTGGAGGCGTCCGAGGGCCGCCCCGAGTGGGTGTTCTACGAGGGCCCCCCGACCGGCAACGGCATGCCCGGCGCGCACCACATCGAGGCCCGGGTGTTCAAGGACGTCTTCCCGCGCTTCCGCACGATGCAGGGCTACCACGTGTCTCGCAAGGCCGGGTGGGACTGCCACGGGCTGCCGGTCGAGCTGGCCGTGGAGAAGGAGCTGGGGTTCAACGGCAAGCAGGACATCGAGGCGTACGGTATCGCCGAGTTCAACGCCAGGTGCCGGGAGTCGGTGACGCGCTACACCGACGCCTTCGCCGAGCTCACCCGCCGCATGGGCTACTGGGTGGACCTGGACGACGCCTACCGCACGATGGACCCGCAGTACATCGAGAGCGTGTGGTGGTCGCTGAAGGAGATCTTCGGCAAGGGCCTGCTGAAGCAGGACCACCGTGTCGCCCCCTGGTGCCCGCGCTGCGGCACCGGCCTGTCCGACCACGAGCTGGCGCAGGGCTACGAGACGGTCGTCGACCCGTCGGTCTACGTCCGGCTGCCGCTCACGTCCGGGCCACTGGCCGGGGAGGCGTCGCTGCTGGTGTGGACGACGACGCCGTGGACGCTGGTGTCGAACACCGCCGTGGCCGCGCATCCGGAGGTGACCTACGTGGTCGCCACCGACGGGAACGAGAAGCTGGTGGTCGCCGAGCCGCTGCTGGCCAAGGCGCTCGGCGAGGGCTGGACGGCGACGGGGCAGAGCTTCACCGGCGCGGAGATGGAGCGCTGGGCCTACCGGCGTCCGTTCGAGCTGGTCGAGCTGGAGGGCGCCAACTTCGTCGTGGGCGCCGACTACGTGACGACGGACGACGGCACCGGCCTCGTCCACCAGGCCCCCGCCTTCGGTGAGGACGACCTGCGGGTGTGCCGCGCGTACGGGCTGCCGGTGGTGAACCCGGTGCGGCCCGACGGCACTTTCGAGCCCGGGCTCGGCCTCGTGGGCGGCCAGTTCTTCAAGAAGGCCGACGAGGTGCTCGTCGCCGACCTGGACGCCCGCGGGCTGCTCTTCCGCCACCTGGCGTACGAGCACAGCTACCCGCACTGCTGGCGCTGCCACACCGCGCTGCTCTACTACGCGCAGCCGTCCTGGTACATCCGCACCACGCAGATCAAGGAGCAGCTGCTCCAGGAGAACGAGAAGACCAACTGGTACCCCGACTCGGTCAAGCACGGCCGCTTCGGCGACTGGCTGAGCAACAACATCGACTGGGCGCTGTCCCGCAACCGCTACTGGGGCACCCCGCTGCCCATCTGGCGCTGCGCCGAGGGACACCTGATCTGCGTCGGCTCGCTGACGGAGCTGAGTGAGCTGAGCGGTACGGACCAGAGCGAGCTCGACCCGCACCGGCCGTTCATCGACGCGGTGACGTTCCCGTGCACCGCCGAGGGCTGCGGGCTGGAGGCCACCCGCGTCCCGGAGGTGATCGACGCCTGGTACGACTCCGGCTCGATGCCCTTCGCGCAGTGGGGCTACCCGTACCGGAACAAGGAGATCTTCGAGCAGCGCTACCCGGCGCAGTTCATCTCCGAGGCCATCGACCAGACCCGCGGCTGGTTCTACACGCTGATGGCGGTCGGCACCCTGGTGTTCGGCCGGTCCAGCTACGAGAACGTGGTGTGCCTGGGCCACATCCTGGCCGAGGACGGCCGCAAGATGTCCAAGCACCTGGGCAACATCCTGGAACCCATCCCGCTGATGGAGCAGCACGGCGCGGACGCGGTGCGCTGGTTCATGGCGGCCGGCGGCTCCCCTTGGGCGGCGCGCCGCGTGGGGCACGGCACGATCCAGGAGGTCGTGCGCAAGACCCTGCTGACCTACTGGAACACCGTGGCCTTCCAGGCCCTCTACGCCCGGACGAGCGGCTGGGCACCGGGGGACGCCGACCCGGCTCCGCACGAGCGCCCACTGCTGGACCGCTGGCTGCTGAGCGAGCTGCACGCGCTCGTCGACCTGGTCACGCGGGCCATGGAGAACTTCGACACGCAGCGCGCGGGCAAGCTGCTGTCGACCTTCGTCGACGACCTGTCCAACTGGTACGTGCGCCGTTCCCGGCGTCGGTTCTGGCAGGGCGACGCGGCGGCGCTGCGGACCCTGCACGACGTCCTGGAGACGGTGACGCGGCTGATGGCGCCGCTGGTCCCGTTCGTCACCGAGCGGGTCTGGCAGGACCTGGTGGTGCCGGTGACGCCGGACGCGCCGGAGTCGGTGCACCTGGCCAACTGGCCGGTCGCCACGCCGGAAGCCATCGACGAGCGGCTCTCAGTGGACATGCTGCTGGTGCGCCGGCTCGTGGAGCTGGGCCGGGCGACCCGGGCGGAGTCGGGGGTGAAGACGCGTCAGCCGCTGTCCCGGGCACTGATCGCCGCGCAGGGCTTCGAGTTGCTGGACGACGACCTGCGCGCCCAGATCGCCGAGGAGCTGAACGTCAGCCGCCTCGCGTCGCTGGGCGAGGTCGGCGGCTCACTGGTGGACACCACGGCGAAGGCCAACTTCCGTGCGCTGGGACGCCGCTTCGGCAAGCGCACGCAGCCGGTCGCCGCGGCGATCGCCGCGGCCGACGCCGCCGAGCTCTCGGCGGCGCTGCGGGCGGGGACGGCCGGGGTGACGGTCGACGGCGAGCACATCGCCCTGACCCCGGAGGAGGTCATCATCACCGAGACGCCCCGCGAGGGCTGGTCGGTGGCCTCCGACTCGGGCGCGACGGTCGCGCTGGACCTGGAGATCACGCCAAAGCTGCGCCGGGCTGGTCTCGCCCGGGACGCCATCCGGCTGGTCCAGGAGGCGCGGAAGAACAGCGGTCTCGACGTGGCGGACAAGATCCACCTGCGGTGGACGTCTGACGACGAGGAGCTCGCGGCCGCGCTGACCGAGCACGCGGAGCTGATCGCCGGCGAGGTGCTGGCGGAATCGCTGTCCGCCGAGCCGGCGGACGACGCGTTCGGGCCGGAGTTCTCGGACGAGTCGCTGTCCCTGACGTTCCGCCTCCGCAAGGCGTGACCCCCGCTCCCCGCGCCCCGCAAGGGGCGCGGGGAACTGCGCGACCGGCCACAGCGGAGCCGCGGCCCGCGACGCGCCGGCGGGGGCACCCCCTGCGCGGGCCGCGCCCGGAGCCGGGGGCTGCGCTTGCCAGCCCTGCGCCTCGGCGCGGACCTCCCCAGCGCAGCACGTGAACGGGCCGAACCCCTCAAGGGGTTCGGCCCGTTCACGTCGGCTCGGCTCAGCGGCGCAGGCTCAGTTGTCGTCCTCGTCGATCAGGAAGCCCCGCATCGGCGACGGCGCCTGCTGCTGCATCGGCTGCTGACCCTGCGGGCGGACCGGTGCCATCGGCTGCGTCATGGCCGGGGACATCTGCTGCTGACCGCCGTAGGTCTGGCCGCCGCCCTGGCCGTGTCCACCGCCGGGGTTGCCGCCCTGCGTGTGGCCACCGCCCATGGACTGGCCGCCCATCGTCTGGTGGCCGCCCATCGTGCCGCCCGAGGGGGCACCGGCTGAGGCCATCGACGGGGAGGCCGGCAGCGAGGCGGCGGCCGGGCTGCGCGGCGGCGCGAGTGAGTCGTCGGACTGGTTCTCCAGCTGGCGGAGCTGGCTCTCCAGGTAGGACTTCAGCCGCGTGCGGTACTCCCGCTCGAAGCCGCGCAGGTCCTCGACCTTGCGCTCCAGCGTGGCGCGGGCGGACTCCAGGGAGCCCATCGCGACGCGGTGCTTCTCCTGGGCGTCCCGCTCCAGCGCGTCGGCCTTGGCGCGGGCGTCGCGCTCCAGACCCTCGGCGCGGCTGCGGGCCTCACCGACGATCTTGTTCGCCTCGGAGCGCGCCTCGGCGATCGCCTGGTCGGCGGTCTGCTGGGCCAGCGAGAGCACGCGGGCGGCGCTGTCGTTGCCACCACCCTGCTGCATCTGCGGAGGACCGCCGTGACCGCCCATCGGGCCCGGGCCGCCACTCATCGGGCCGGGACCGTGCTGCTGCTGGTGCTGGCCGTGCTGGCCAGGACCGGGCTGGCCGCCCTGAGGGCCGCCGGGACCTGCGGGCAGCTGGGGTGCACCGGGGAGCTGGGGCGGACCGCCCATCTGCTGCTGACCCGGGGGCACCGGCTGCGGACCGGATATGGCCGGCGGCACCGGACCCTGCTGGGTTCGGTCCTCCGGGGGTTTGCGCATGCCCTGTTGTTGCTGCTGTTGGTTCTGCGCCGCGGCCCGCGTGGCAGCGGCCAGCTTGGCGCGCAGATCCTCGTTCTCCCGCAGCAGCCTGGTCAGCTCTGCTTCGACCTCGTCGAGGAAGGCATCGACCTCGTCCTCGTCATAGCCTTCTCGGAGGCGGACGGTCGTGAACTGCTTGTTCCGCACGTCCTCGGGGGTCAGCGGCATCTCTTCACCTCAACGTAGGTCATCGGCATATCGGCAAGACCGTACTCGTTCACAGCCCGCCCACGATCCGGATCAGGATGAAAACGATGATCATCAATACGAAGAAGGACAGGTCTAGCGCCACGCCCCCGAAGCGCAGCGGCGGAATGAACCGCCGCAGAAGCCTCAGCGGCGGATCGGTGACAGTGTAGGTCCCCTCCAGAACGACCACCATCGCCTTGCCGGGTTGCCATGAGCGGGCGAACATGAAGACGTAGTCCATGATCAGCCGGAAGATCAGCACGTACAGGAAAACGTTCAGCGCCACGAGGACCACTTGTTGTGCGATGCCCATCGTGTGCTTCCCTCTCCCCTGGGACATGCCCGGCCGCCGATCGGCCGGGGCTGTTTCCGGTGTTGCGTCTCAGCTCTGGTTGAAGAACCCGCCCTCTGCGATGCGGGCCTTGTCCTCCGCCGTTACATCGACGTTAGCAGGAGACAGCAGGAAGACCTTCTGCGTCACCCGTTCAATGCTCCCGTGCAGGCCGAAGACGAGGCCGGCAGCGAAGTCGACAAGTCGCTTCGCGTCCGTGTCGTCCATCTCGGTGAGGTTCATGATCACCGGAGTGCCCTCACGGAAGTGTTCCCCGATGGTACGGGCTTCGTTGTACGTCCGCGGGTGCAGCGTGGTGATCCGATAGGGCTCCCGCTCTGACACGACCTTGGGCATGATCACCGGTGCGCTCTTCTCCAGGTTCGGACGTTCGGATGTGATGGAGGACACGGGGGCGATTCTGCTCACCCGCCCGCCGTCGCCCACCAGCGCCGGCGACTGCTCCCGCTCCCGCTGGGCGGGCGGCTGGACGACGCGGACCGGATCCTCCGGCGGCGTGTCGTGGGGCGCGTGCGCCGACTGGCGCCTGCGCTCCCGCTCGGGTTCCGGTTCGGGCTCGAACTCGTCGTCGGGGTCGTACCCCCGGCCGTCATAACCATCGTCCTCCACGAGGCCGAGGTAGACCGCCATCTTGCGCATCGCGCCGGCCATGCTCCGCATCCTCCGCTCTGTGGTGGATCGGCTCCGTCCGATGGCCCCGAATCCACGTAGTCTGCCCGTTTAGCCGGAAATGACCATATTTTCGTCTGTAGTCCGACTTTCTTGGCGACGTTACCCGAGCCGGGGACGGACTCCGAGTACCGCGGTGCCGACGCGTACATGTGTCGCTCCCGCCGCCACCGCTTCCTCGAGGTCCGAACTCATCCCTGCCGACACCATGTTTGCAGCAGGATCGTTCCGTCGCAGCCCGCTTGAGATTTCCCCCAACCGCTGGAACGCCTCGGCGGGGCGACCCGCGTAGCGTCCCGCCAGCGGAGCCACGGTCATCACCCCGGCCAGCGAGAGGGCGGGAGCGGCGCGGACCGCCTCGGCGAGTTCCGGCACGTCGGCCGGCGCGACACCGCCGCGGCCCCCCGTGCCCGTCCCCGCGGACTCCTCCTTGTCCAGGGCCACCTGGAGGAGGCAGCGCAGCTCGCGATCCTGCCGCTCGGCCGCGGCGGACAGCGCGTTCACGAGCCGGATACGGTCCACGGAGTGCACATAATCACAGAACTCGGCAACAGAACGTGCCTTGTTGGTCTGCAGCTGCCCCACGAAGTGCCACACGAGCGGTAGGTCCGCACACGCGGCCGCCTTCGGCGCCGCCTCCTGGTGACGGTTCTCCGCGACGTGCCGCACCCCGAGTTCGGCCAGGAGCCGCACGTCGCTCGCCGGGTACGTCTTGGTGACGACGATCAGCGTCACCTCGTCGCGGGAGCGTCCGGCCGCGGCGCACGCACGGGTCAGCCGCTCCTCGACCCGGGCGAGGTTCGCCGCCAGCTCCGCCGCCCGCTCGCCCTGATCACCCGGTGTCCGCGCTTCCTGCGCCATCGTTCAGTCCTCCAGCCAGACGTAGCTCGCCAACCGCCCGGTCGTCCGTTCACGGCGGTACGAGAAATGGTCGTCCGACTCCAGGGTGCACACCTCGCTGCCGAGGACGTCGCCGACCCCCAGCTCGGCGAGCTGGGCCCGCACCCCCGCGGCCACGTCCACGGACGGCGTCCCCCACCGGGTGGTGGCGTGCGCGGCGGGAACGACGGCCGCCACCTCCGCCCGCATCGCCTCGGGTACCTCGTAGCACCCTCCGCACACCGCGGGCCCGGTACGGGCGGTGATGCGGGACGGGTCGGCGCCGAGCGCGAGCATGGCCCGCACGGTGGCGGGCACCACCCCGGCCACCAGCCCCGGGCGTCCGGCGTGCGCCGCGCCCGCGACCCCGGCCACGGGGTCCGCCAGCAGAACGGGTGTGCAGTCCGCGGTGAGGACGGCCAGGGCCAGCCCGCGGCAGGCGGTCACCACCCCGTCGACGGCGGGGGCGGCCTCCGCGCCCCAGGGCCCGTCCACCTCGACCACCTCGGCGCCGTGGACCTGGTTCATCCAGACGACCGCCGCCGGGTCCAGCCCGAGGCCTTCCGCGGCCAGTGCGCGGTTGGCCCGCACCGACAAGGCCTCGTCGCCCACCGCACCGCCCAGGTTGAGGGTGCCATAAGGAGCGGCGCTCACCCCGCCCCACCGGTCGGTGAAGGCGAAGTGGGCGCCGCTGACGGAGTCGTGCTGGCGTATCACGTCGTGCTGTGCCCGGTTCGTCAGAAGGTCGTCGGCTACTTGAGGAAGTCCGGGACGTCCAGTTCCTCGGCCTGGCTGTCCTGGTAGTCCCGGGCCGGGGGGACGTGCGGCGGCGTGACCGGCGCGGCCTCGGCCGCCGGGGCCGGGTCCACCGGTGCGGCGGGCTCGGGCTCCTCCTCGCGGGCGGGGACACTGCCCAGGCCGCCGAAGGAGGGCCGCTCGTCCGGCACCGGCGGGGCGGACCGCGGCGCGCTGCTCTGCCCGTCCTCCCTGCCGTAGGACCCGAGCGCCTTCTCCCGGTTCTTGGCCGGCGGCTGGCCCCCGTCGAACCCGGCCGCGATGACCGTCACGCGGACCTCGTCGCCCAGGGCGTCGTCGATGACGGCACCGAAAATGATGTTGGCCTCCGGGTGCGCCGCCTCGCTGACGAGCTGCGCTGCCTCGTTGATCTCGAAGAGACCGAGATCCGAGCCACCGGAGATGGAGAGCAGGACGCCGCGGGCGCCGTCGATGGACGCCTCCAGCAGAGGCGAGGAGATGGCCATCTCGGCGGCGGCGACCGCACGGTCGTCACCGCGGGCCGAGCCGATGCCCATGAGGGCCGAACCCGCCTCGGACATGACGGACTTGACGTCCGCGAAGTCCAGGTTGATGAGGCCCGGCGTCGTGATGAGGTCGGTGATGCCCTGCACACCGGACAGCAGCACCTGGTCGGCCGACTTGAAGGCGTCCAGCACGCTGACCTGCCGGTCCGAGATGGACAGCAGCCGGTCGTTCGGGATGACGATGAGGGTGTCGACCTCGTCCCGCAGGGCGGCGATGCCGTCCTCCGCCTGGTTCGCCCGGCGGCGGCCCTCGAAGGTGAACGGCCGCGTGACGACGCCGATGGTCAGCGCACCGAGCGAGCGCGCGATGTTCGCGACCACCGGGGCGCCGCCGGTACCGGTGCCGCCGCCCTCGCCCGCGGTCACGAAGACCATGTCGGCCCCCTTGAGGACCTCCTCGATCTCCTCGCGGTGGTCCTCGGCGGCCTTCCGGCCGACGTCGGGGTTGGCCCCTGCGCCGAGGCCGCGGGTGAGCTCGCGGCCGACGTCGAGCTTGACGTCGGCATCGCTCATCAACAGCGCCTGCGCGTCGGTGTTGATCGCGATGAACTCGACGCCCTTGAGACCGACCTCGATCATCCGGTTGATGGCGTTGACGCCACCGCCGCCGATGCCGACGACCTTGATGACTGCGAGGTAGTTCTGCGGTGCTGCCACGTCGAAGGCCTCTCGCCTCGAGTTACCTGTCGCCGCGCCACAGTGGGTGTGGCCGCCGACCTATGCCGATTGGGGACGGTTCGAACGCCGACCCCCAACCCTAACGCTGAAGTTTAGGGTTAACAGTGCCAGTCATTCCTTGGAGTCTCCGGAACGGACACTAAGTCGACTCGTACTGCGCGTTCAACGAACACGCCGAACCTCCCGTTTTTCTTTTCACCCTATGTGATCACTCTCGGTGCAACGCTCCCGGGTCCTGGTCAGGGCGAATACCCGTCAACCCACTTCCCGGCGGTCACCGGGAGGAGTGCCCCGCCAGAGGCGCGGGGAACGCGCGAAGCACCACAGCGGGCCCGCGGCCTGCGACGGCGGGCAGAGGCGACGGGATGGCGCGGCGTCAGCCGCCGGACGCGGCCGGGGCGCTGGGGACGCTGACGTTGTAGTGCTCGGCGTCCTTCTCCACCTTCATCAGCGCGGTGAGCACCTTCGCCTTGGCCGCGCCGTCCTCGCTGCTGCCCCACAGCACCGTCCGGTCCCCCGTCAACTCCAGGGTGATGGAGTCGAACGACCGCACGCGCACGGTCCGGGTGTCCCTGCGGACGGCCTTCGGCAGGGCGACGGCCACGCGCACCGCCTCGGCGCGCAGCCGTCCGGTGCCGAAGAACGCGTCGCTGCGGGCGTCGTCGAGGTCGAGCACCAGCAGCGGCACCCCGGCGGGACGCTCGCGGACCTCCGCGTACCGCACGCCCTCGGCGTCGACCTCGACGTAGGTGCCCTCCTCACCCGGCTTGGCGACGACGAGCCGGGGGGTGCGCTCGGTCAGTTCGAGGGTGATCCCGTCCGGCCAGTCGCGAACGGCCTCCGCCTCGGCGACCCGCCCGAGCGCCTCCTCGATCCGGCGCTCGATGGCACCGGTGTCCACCCCGGCCAGTGGCTCACCAAGCGGAACGTCGGCCGCGGCGCGCACCTGGTCCGGCGTCAGTTCGCGGGTGCCCTCGACGCGGACGTGCTCCACCCGCAGCCAGCTCGAGCCGTACAGCAGCCAGACACCGAAGCCCGCCACGGCCGCGGTCGCGACGACGGCGAGGAGGAGAGCGGTCCTGCGCGAGAGCCCCCAGGGCAGCCGGGGCGGGCGCAGCCGGCGCGGCCAGCGGGGCAGCCGCGGGCGGCGCGGCTGCCCCGGTTCCTCACCGGACCCGGCCTGCTCGCCGCCCTCGCCTCGGGTGTCCTCGGCGGTGACCGGTCCGGCTGCGCCGCCCACTGCTCCCTGCCTTCTGCGCCCCGTCTCCTGCGGCTAGGCCGCCGGTCGGGCCGCGATCGCTTCGTGCACCATGCCGACCAGCAGCTCGTCGGCGTCCCGGCGGCCGAACTCCGCCGCGCAGCGCGCCATGTCGTACAGCCGGTGCGGATCGGTGAGGACGGGGAGCACGTTGTCCTGGATCCACTCGGCGCTCAGCTCGGCGTCGTCGACGAGGAGTCCGCCGCCCGCCTTCACCACCGGCTGGGCGTTCAGCCGCTGTTCACCGTTGCCGATCGGCAGGGGGACGTAGGCGGCGGGCAGCCCGACGGCGGACAGCTCCGCGACGGTCATCGCGCCCGCGCGGCAGAGCATCATGTCCGCCGCGGCGTACGCGAGGTCCATCCGGTCCAGATACGGTACCGGTACATAGGGCGGCATTCCGGGCATGTTGTCCGGTTGCGGCAGTTCGTTCTTCGGCCCGACCGCGTGCAGGATCTGGATGCCGGAGCGCTGGAGCGTCGGCGCGATGGCCTGGACGACCTCGTTCAGCCGCCGGGCCCCCTGCGAGCCGCCCGTGACGAGCAGCGTGGGCAGGTTGGCGTCGAGCCCGAACGTGGCCCGCGCCTCGGCGCGCATCGCCTGCCGGTCGAGCGTGGCGATGGAGCGGCGCAGCGGGATGCCGACGTAGCGGGCGTGCCGCAGCTTGCTGTCGGGCGTGGAGACGGCGACGTGCCGCGTGTAGCGGGAGCCGATCTTGTTGGCCAGGCCGGGACGGGCGTTGGCCTCGTGGACGACGATGGGCACCCCGAGCCGCTTGGCGGCCAGGTAGCCGGGGAGGGCGACGTAGCCGCCGAAGCCGACGACGCAGTCGGCCTTGGTGCGCTCCAGCACCTGCTCGGCCGCCTTGATGGTGCCGCGCAGCCGCCCGGGGACCGTGATCAGCTCCGCGGTCGGTTTGCGGGGCAGCGGGACGGCCGGGATGAGGGCCAGCTCGTAGCCGCGTTCGGGGACGAGCCGGGTCTCCAGCCCGCGTTCCGTGCCCAGGGCCGTGATCCCCACGGTCGGGTCCTGCCTGCGCAGGGCGTCCGCGAGGGCGAGCGCGGGCTCGATGTGGCCGGCGGTCCCCCCACCGGCGAGTACGACATGCACCGAAATTCACCGCTCTCCGGACGACCGTTTCCTGATGGGTCGTCGCATCGTCTTCCATCTCGCGCCAGCCGGCGTCCTTGGCACACCAGGCTGCCGCATGGCCAGCGCCGCGCGTGCCGCGGGGTCGCTGCGGGCGAACGCGATCAGCAACCCGACGGCACACATTGTCGGAAGCAGCGCGGAGCCTCCGTAGGAGAACAGCGGCAGGGGGACGCCGGCGATGGGCAGCAGCCCGAGTACGGCACCGACGTTGATGGCCACCTGGCTGAGGATCCAGATGGTCACACCCCCCGCGGCGTATCTCACGAAGGGCTCCTCCGTGCGTCCGGCCACGCGGATACCCGCATAGCCTAGAGCCGCGTAGAGCATGAGGACGGACAGCGTCCCCGCCAGGCCCAGTTCCTCACCGGTGATGGCGAAGATGAAGTCCGTGTGGGGCTCTGGCAGTTCACCCCATTTCTCCACACTCGCCCCGAGGCCGGAACCGAACCAGCCGCCGGAGGCGAGGGCGTAGATGCCGTGCAGGGCCTGCCAGCAGCGGTCGTCGGGCCCCGGGTCGGAGGCGCCGAGGCAGGCGAGCCGGTCCATGCGGTGGGGCGCGACGGCGATGAGGACGACGGTGGCCCCGGCCGCGCACACGAGCGCGGAGCCGAACATGCGCACGGGGGCGCCGACGAGCCAGAGCAGGCCGAAGAGGATCGCCATGATGATCATCACGGTGCCCATGTCCCGGCCGAGCATGACGAGTGCGCAGATCAGCAGGGCTCCGGGCAGCAGCGGGACCAGCAGGTGCTTCCACTGCGTGAGCAGCTCGCGCTCCCCCTTGCGGGCCAGCAGGTCGGCCCCCCACAGCACGAGGGCGAGCTTGGCGAACTCGCTGGGCTGGAGCATGAACGGTCCGCCGACGCTGAGCCAGTTGGTGCTGCCGTTGACCTCCACGCCGACGCCCGGCACCTGGACGAGGACGAGCAGGAGGACGGTGATCACGAGAACGGGGTACGCCAGCGCACGCAGCAGCTTGACGGGCAGCCGGGAGCCGATGAGCAGGGCGGCCGTGCCCAGGACGGCGGCGACGAGCTGCTTCTTGAAGTAGTAGGTGGCGGGCAGGTCGTAGCGCAGGGCCTGGATCTGCGAGGAGGAGAAGACCATGACCAGGCCCAGCGAGGTGATCAGGAGGCTGCCGCCCAGAATCAGGTAGTAGGCGGTGAGCGGCCGGTCCCAGGCCCGCAGGGCGCGGCCGTGCAGCCGCGTCACCCGGTCGAGCAGGGCGC
>NZ_JABLSI010000003.1:162688-163426 GCF_019303475.1 Streptomyces sp. JJ38 | reverse complement strand
ACCTTGCCTTCCCGGATGTTGACCTGCGCGTCGACGGTGGTCTTGCACAGGGGGCAGATCGACTTGGTGAACTCCACGAACACCTCGTCCCGGTCCACCTTGCGCCCTGGCTTCGGCGTCTGGGGCATCGGCACTCTCCCTCTCGTTGGCGGGGCATCCGGAGCCGGACACCATCACGTCTCAGGGCAGCTGGGCACGCCGCCCCGCCGGCGCGTCACCGGCCGACCGCGCGGCGCCGTCCACCCGGTAGGCGGTCCGCAGCAACACCGCGGCGTAAACCAGCAGCAGAGCGTCCTGGACGAGGACGAACCAGCTCAGGCTCTGGGTGAGGTAGTTCCCGAAGCAGCCGCAGTTGTCCACGGTCAGACCCCGCGCGAACGCCTGGCCCGCCAGCATCGCCCATACGACGGCCACCGCCGTGTACATCCACACGGGAGCGAGGGCCCGTGACCGGGGCCGGGACAGGAACCAGACCCCGCACACCAGCTCCACGACGATCAGCGCGACGGCGAGCACGGCCGCCGCGGCGCCGTGGACCAGACCGTACGCACCGAGAATGTCCGGCATGGCGGCGACGGAGGCGAGCTGGCCCACAGCCATGGCGGTGAAGACGAAACCGAGGACGAGGCGGAGCACCATGCCCCGACGCTACGGCCGCTCCCACACCACGAACCGTGAGCGCGCTCACCGACCTGGCCGCGGATTCACTCCCTCACCACCGACGCGCGCCGCTCGGCC
>NZ_JABLSI010000003.1:162430-162675 GCF_019303475.1 Streptomyces sp. JJ38 | reverse complement strand
GCCACCGCGGCACCCCACCACTCACCCAGCCGCCACAGGTCGGTGCCCATACGCCCCTCGTACTCCAGCCGCGTCCCCGCCGCCGTCTCCTCCAGCACGAACGACTCCGTCACCTCCGGCACGGGGCCGCGTACCAGCCGGAAGTCGATCCGCTCCGGCCGGGTGAAACGCACCGTCTCCACCGTGACCGCCGTCAGCCGCCCACCCGCGACAGGCGTGAAGTGCTCGGCCAGGACCAGATCGGT
>NZ_JABLSI010000003.1:0-162421 GCF_019303475.1 Streptomyces sp. JJ38 | reverse complement strand
GGCCTGCCACCCCGTCGAACACCGTCTCCCTCGGCGCCGCGATCTCCACGACGAGCGGCCCCAGGGCCCGGGTCCGCCGCCCCACACCCAGATCGACCGGGACAGCCCCGGTCACCAGCCCCAGATACCCGGCGGCCAGCGCGCCGCCCACCCCGGCACCCCAGACGGCACCCCGCAGCCCCCGGCCCCTCACCGGCCCTCCCTCGTCACAGCAGCCTCCACCGCGACACCCGGCCCGGGGAAGGCCACATGGCCCCTGATCCTCCTGGCCAGCGGACTGGGGTGCGGATGGTACCAGGCACCGTTCACCAGCGTCCGCCCGCCGACCGACACCGTGTGGTAGCGGGCCACCCCCTTCCGGAAGCACAGCGACCTGGCTCTGCTGTCCGTGAACCACTCCCCGTACAGCAACTCCGGTGGGAAGTGGTGATTCCCCTCGACGACGGTCCGTTCCGCTTCCGCGGGCACGGTGCCGTTCCACACAGCGCACATGATGACCCACCACCTCCGACGGCATCCTCGGAATCCACGCTCCCCACGCTACGCGCCGCCCACCGCCCCGACGGTGATCCCGCTTACGTCCGAGCCGAAAACGGACGGCGGCGCCAACACCATCGCCCTCGGCAGCACGAACGTCGCGATGCCGCCGGCGGCAGAGGACACGTCAGGACCGGGACCTGAGAAGTGGGGCGACGCCTGGCAGGACACCGGCAAGGTCTTCACGCAGGAGGACGGCTCCTGGCTGCGTCCAGAGACCATCTCCCGGAGCTCCGCCGCGTTCTCGCGCCGACCAGCCTGCCGCCCATCAAGCTCCGGGATCCCGCGGCTCGTCGCCGCGACCCTCACGCACGGCGGCGGTGGTGGTGACGTCCTCACCGTCAAGGAGACGCCGCGGCACTCGACCATCGCGCTCACGCGGACACCTACACACGAGCCTGTTGCCCGAACTCGACCGCGACATCGCCGAGAAGGCCACCGGACTCGTTCCCAGAAAGCAGCGGGAGACCCCTGAGGACGCGGAGGAGAGCACCTCCGGTCACCCAGGAGCCGGGAAACGGAGCAGCGCCCGAGTCGGCCGAGGCCGATCCGGACGCTGCGTAGCAGGTCAGCGGGGACTACCCCCGACCCACGGGCGGTAGGCCGTGTGGGACTCGAACCCACAACCAATGGATTAAAAGTCCTGGTCAGGACCGTCCGGCCCCGTCCGGACGGTCCTCGTCCATCCGGGGACGCGAGGTCAGCGAGGGGGCATGGTGCCGAGTGATCCATTCGGTGACGGGTCCTCGCGTACCGTCCGCTCACGCATCGACGCATGCTGGCAGACGAACGGTACTGAGGCCGCGCACCGACTTCACACCGACGGTGCTTGGGCACGCGGGTCAAGCCAGAGCTGCGTCCCGATGCCCCTGCTATGCCTCGGCATCTTCACGCAGATGACACTCCGCGAATGGCCTCTCCTGCGGATGCCGAGCAAGCCGGGCGAGCACCCATGCGGTACGCGCGTCCATCCCAGCACCGTACTTGACTGCCAATCGGCGAGCGCGCCACGTGGTTCCCGGAGCCAGCAGCCAGCGGGTCGCAGAGAATCTGGGGGCTCTTGGGCGGCGGAACATGCGATTCACTGTCCGGGCTCACCAGCACCTTCAGCAGCGCTGTCAGCGGTCGGAGCGCTCGGAGGCTTCCGAAGTGGGCAGTCAGAACGTGAGCACTCAAAGTGATTGCAGGCGCGGAGATTAGCGAGGGTGAGCCGGGCGTCGACAAGCGCCGGGTCTTCGTGCTCCGGACTCCCGTAGAGGAAGCGGGACATCGCATCCACCGGAGTATGGGCGTTGCGTACGTCCGTGAGGATCTTGAAGGTGAAATCTCGGTCAACCTGCCCTTCATGGACAGCTCGCGCCCACCCAAGCAGAACCCGGTGCGCCTGCTCCCGCACATCCGGCTGTTGTAGCGTCGCACTCCAGCCGCCAATCAGGAAGTCGAGAATCCTGGGCGTCGTCCGAGCGATATCGATCAGGTTAGCCAGGACGCGGTTGTCGCTCGCAGGTTCGATCAGAGCGAGGAAAGCCCGTGGGCCAGCAGGGCTGGTCTCGTACCGGTCGAGCCAAGACTCGATCGTGTCCACTACGCGCGTGAGTCCGTCGGTGGTACGCGCGGCGTATGCGACGAGAGCGCTCGCCGCAACCTCGGTAGCCGCATCATCGCGATCCAGGATGTGCCGCAGCCTGACCAGGGCTCTGTGCGGCCACCGCCGTCCGTAGCTCCCGCTGCATACGTGAGCAACGACCTCGCGCTGTTGAGCGTTAACGTTCTTCGCCCAGTCCAGAAGCTTCTTGTGCGCATCACGGGCAAGCTGATCATCCTGAGCGGCTTCCGTCAGGAGGTGGGCAACAGTGTGGATCCGGTCGGCACCAGCACTGGCCGAACCCGAAGTCCATTTGTCCAGGATGGGCCAGAAGGGCGGGTCTACAGCTGTTCGGGACAGCCCCAAGAGCCGCTTACCGACCTGCAGGGTCCATCCCTCTGCTACTCCTCCAGGCGCAGTGATGCGATCGATCCAGGCCCTGGTCTCATCACGCTCATGAGCCCAGTGGTGCCAGTCCATGCGGATGGCAGATGCCGCGAGACCCGGCCGACTCTCGAAACTGGCTCTGTCGTCTGGAGTAACGTCTACCCCGACGTGACCCATTCGACGCCGAGGGCTGCGGCCTTCTCGGTATCGACGTCGAGCAGTCGGCTCATCACCAGGGCCAAATTCGGCTGCTGCCCTAATACATAGTTCAAGGGGCGCATTTTCGAGATAAGCGGCAGCCAAGAGCATCACCCGGTCCTGGCCTCGGGTTCCATTATCGGCGAGGGTACTTTCCAGGAAATTCTCCCAGAGAAGCACTTCCTCCCTGATACCTTTCAACTCCCTAAGCCCTTGCAGTTGGGCACCGGAGTCGCTTGCGTTGTCGCGTTGGCCAATGGCCCTGGCCAGACGGTCCGGCTTGATGCTGCGGAGGCGCTCAGCAATCGCTACGGCGTCAGACGGGCTGACACTGCGGGTTATGAGGTCAGCAAGGGCGCCAGCAGTCGGATCAGGCGAAGCCGACCCACGCAAGAGGCCACGGACGGCGCCCCGGCCGGGCTCTGGCTGTAGCCACTGCGCCTGCGCCGGGCTAGCGAGCCTCTCGACAAGATGGTTCCGTGCGACCTGTACGGCATCCGGCCGCACGGCCCGCACTTCGAACCTGGTGTCTCCTTGCCAACCGTTCTGATCACATGTGACGACCGCACACGAGCCAACGTCACGGAGTTCTTCGGCCCATACGGTGAGAGCGCGAGCCACTGCCGCAGGCAGGGGGCGCGACGTCGCTTCGATCAAATAGCCGTGTCCCGATACTGGATCCGGCAGCGTTTCGCGGTCAGGCGTCTCGTCGTCGTCCCAGTCTGCGGCAAGGTCGATAAGTTTCGGAGACTGGGGAGTCACCGAAGCATGCGCGTGCAGGGCCCGGACGGCTGAGATTCGCCGACCACTGCCACGCTCTCCTGCGACGACGGCGAGGCCATGTTCCGATAGCGTCTCGGCCGCGCGCTGGGGTGTAGGCGAATGAGCCCAGAGCGGATCGG
Source organism: Streptomyces sp. JJ38 (assembly GCF_019303475.1). Classification (GTDB taxonomy): domain Bacteria; phylum Actinomycetota; class Actinomycetes; order Streptomycetales; family Streptomycetaceae; genus Streptomyces. The sequence continues at coordinate 158,812 of NZ_JABLSI010000003.1, read as the reverse complement.
ATGCAGCAACGACATCGGAAGTGGGCACGGGAGACGTCGGAAGCTTCGGGCGCCGCAGAATGTTGATGGGCGCCGAGTTATTGCCGCCGATCTGAACTGTGCTGCCGTGGTTTCCGTGAGACCACTGCCGTGCGTGCGGGACGGTGGGGTCCTGCGACATGATCAGCGTCCTTCGGTGTTGAGGCCGCCGAAGTTGTCCCTTCCGACTTGGATGACCGGGCCGGTGTTGCCGATCGCACTCTGCCCGCCACTCCTGTGCTCATCCTCCGAGTGACGACTCGCAAGAGCCTTCAAGTCATCGACCGCGTCCGGGTAGTCCTCGACCAATGTCATCAGGCGCCGACGCCACCGGTCCCGGAGTTCCCCCTGGTCGAGCGACTCCGCCTGGACCTGATCAGCATCCAGTCGGGCTAGCTGACGCTGCTCCTCGACTTCCCCTCCATGCCGGAAGAACCGAGCAGCGATCTTCCGCATCCCAGCCCAGGTCTCCTTTGTCATCTCCATGGCCAGGGCCGCTGCAGCAGCACCGGCAACCGCCCACAGTTGTGCGTTCTCAGTCACGCGCCTTCGTTCCTCTCATCGGACCACGGCAGGTACGACAGCGTGCTCAGCACGGTCGACGCAGGATTACAGAACGCATGCCTACGGAAGACCGGTTTCTTGATTCCTGGCTAAAAATCGCCGTATGAGGACCCGTGTTCGGTAGACGGAGCCCTACCAACTGGGTACGCCCAAACGGGCGCGTGTGGCCGCTCGTCCTGGGAGTCAACACAGAAGCAGGATGGAGTCCCAGGAGGTGGCTGGGAGGATGAGAGTTCCAGCGTGGCCGACAAGGGTGAGGGCTGTGCCGGCGAGGCCGTTGAGGAGCCCTGGGGCAGCCGAGTGCGGCTGGGGAATCGTGACGCGGTGGGCCAGTTGGGGGTTCTGACGGGTGGCGGCTTGGAGGATGCCGGCTGTGCCGTGGCAGAGGGTGGGGCCTTCGGCGTCCCACTGGTCGGGGTGGGTGGCGACGTGCTCTTGGGCGGCGTTGGCCCTGTCGAGCCTGCCTGCCCCCGCGCCACTCCCCGGCGTACGGCTGATTTGATCGCTACGGCTGCCCGCTACCGCCTCTTAGCCTCGGTGAACCGGTTGGCTCGGAGCGGGGGCCAGAATGTCGGCCAGCTCGTCAGCCTGCTTCCTGAGCTGGTCTGCCTCTGTGGGTTCCATCGGATCGAGCACAGTAGCCTGCCCGGAGCTGAGCCATTGGCGGGCGAGGATTGGTGTGCCGTAGCGAGCCAGATGGCGCTCGACCTCGCGGTCGTAGTCGTCAACCGGGGCACCGGTGGCTGAGAGGTCCGCATCCACCAGGACGACACCGGAGCAATTGGCGGCGATCTTGCCGGACAGCTCGCGTTCGTGCCACCGTGCTGCGGCCAGGTCCGGGCTCAGCGCGAGGGTCGTACCAGCAGGGCCAGCGACGTGTCGTTCGAAGGAGCGTGACCGGTTGAGGGCGAGCGTCTGATCGGTGCACGACGCCAGGCCGGCCTCCATGTACCGGGTCGCGTCCACGGCGATGACTCGCTCGCAGCGGTCACGAGCCTCCTGGATCGCGTCCTTGACGTCGATCTGGATCGTGTCGACTTCTACGCGCCACAGCTCACCCGGAAACGGCGCGAGGCGGCTACGATGCCACCGCACAGGAGGTTCGGCGCCGCGATACGGCAGCGTCGTCACCCTCTTGCCCCAGCGACGGTTGCTGATATGTACGTCGCAGAACTCCGACCGCTCATCGGCCACGATCACCGCCACGCGGTATCCGTCGGCGGCCCAGGCCGCTGCGGTCTGCCTGGCGAAGCCCGTCGCGTCCCAGGAGGCCAGCCCCAGCGCACTCACGGACCGGACGCCGACAACAACTTGGTCGGCGGGGCGCCGCATTCGTCGGATGCGAGGCGCGTTGGGGTGGCTCGTGGGCTGCTCACCGAGCGCGAGCAGTGCGCGGGGTCGGCTCGATGAGCCCGCTTGGTTCGACGCGTGACGGCTCGTGATGAGCAGGCTTCCTTCTGATCTGGCCTGCCCGCCGTAGCTAGGGCGAACGTAGGCGGCTGTGCACTCCGTGGCCGTGCACGCGTGGTGGACGGGCCTGAGTCCGGGGCCGACGAGCGGATCTGTCAGGATCGCGTGGAGCCGCGCGTCGTGGAGGAGCGCTCCTGGAGACATGGTGCGGCTGACGGTCCACTCGAGCCCGTGGTCGACCATGGCCGGCTGCACGGTGAGACTCTGCTGCCCCGCCAGTGAGTCCCACAGGTGTGAACGACGCAGGAGGCTGCTGGCCAAGCCGCCGCCGGCGGCGTGCTGCTCCGCGATGCACCGCTCGATGGGCGGACGGCGGCCGGGCACGTGGAGCGCAATGTTCGGGCTCCATACGGGGGTGCCGCCCGCCGTGGTGACCTGCATCGTCAGCTCGTCCAACAGCTGGGCACTACAGGTGGCGCCGAGCAGTTGGACGTGGATCCCTGCCGTGAGGTGCCGGTTTCCGGCATAGAAGGGGTGTGGACTCGGCACACCACGCAAGCCCAGGAGGACGTCTTTGCCAACGGCCTCAGCGCTCAGCTCCCGAACTCCGCGCCGCGTGCCGCGGCGGGCTTTGACTGGGAGCATCCCCAGGATGGCCTGAACTGCGGACACGTCCTCGACGCGGAGTCGGAGACGATTCTCGTCAAGCCGGATTTCTTCGACGCCGAGCATTCGGCGCCGGTTCTCGGAGCCAGGACGCCCGAGTGCGCTCAAGACCAGGGACTCCAAGAGCGCCTGCTGTACGCCGGCGTCAGGGATAAGACCTGTATAGGTGTCAAAGCCGTGGAGACGCTGGCGTGCGTGGGTGAGTCGCTCTCCACTGAGCTGCGAGGCCGCCGTGGCGGCGCGGTCGAGTCCGTCGCATCCGGCGAAGGGGGTGTTCATCGTGTGCTCCTGAGCGCGCCAGCACCCGTTGCGTCCGACCCTGCGCCAGCGCAGTGCATCACGATTCGAGAAGGGGTTCGGCTCTCGGAGAGCACAGGTGTGCCCGCACTGCGACGTGGATTCTCGTGCTCGGGCCGTCAGGGTCGGTGGACGGCCCGGCAGAGCTGGCCGCATCAGAAGCCAGTTCCCGGTACTCTCCCGCGCGGTGGTGCCGCCACGCAACATCACCATCCTTTCGTGGCGTGCCGCGTCGTTCGGTTGACATGATGGCAATGCCGAGCACGGCACATGCCCTCCAGGTCGTCTACGGCTGAATGTGCGCATTACGGTTCCAAGGATCATGGGAGTGACACCGCCCCCACAAGAGTCGGTTCTGGGCGCCCTGCGGCGCCCCGAAGAGGTCGCGCAGGTCCATCCTGGACGTCTTGGCGCGACAACCCGGATAGGGCCCGATCCCGGACCGCGAGGACCGGTGTCTCGACATCCGGGGAATAGACGACGGTCTCCGTTGATTGCCCTCCTGCAGAGATCGCAGGAGGGGGGACTCGTGGCCGAGCTGATGTTGTTCCGGCGGGACGCGGACGGGCGGGATGCCGAGCTGGCCGGTTCGACGGTGGCGCTGGAGGTGGAGCTGCAGCGGCGGGTCGAAGCCGGGCTGGAGCAGATGCTGGGTATCCGGTTCCTGGCGTCGGAGTACGCGACGGGTCCGTGGCACCGCGGGCGGATAGACACCCTGGGGCTGGACGAGAACGGCAGCCCGGTGGTGATCGAGTTCAAGAAGGGCTCGGACAGCGGGGTGATGTCCCAGGCGGTCTCCTACCTGTCCTGGCTGGAATCGGCACGGCACGAGTTCGAGGCGCTCGTCCGGACGGTGCTGGGCGCGGAGGCCGCAGAGTCCGTCGACTGGCGTCGTCCGCGGATGATCTGCATCGCAGCGGGCTTCTCGCACCACGACCGGGTGGCGGTGCAGAGGTTGCCCGAGCGGATCGACCTGGTCCGCTACCGGATCTTCGACGGTGGCCTGCTGGGGCTGCTGCTCGTGGACTCCGCGACCGGTTTCCCGAGCGCTGCCTCGTCTCGCCGGGGCCAGGAGTGGGCACCCGTGGCGGACAGCGTGCCGACGGCTTCGGCGATCTCTCCGCCTGCGGGTGGCGGAGTGGTACCGGAGTGCCTGCGGCATCTGTACGCGGAACTGGACGAGGCACTCACGGCATGGGGCGAGGTGGAGGTGGCGCCGCTGCGGCACTACATCGCCTACCGGCGGTTGGTGAACGTGGCGTCGGTGATCTTCCGTCCGAAGCACGAGGCGATCCTGGTATACCTCAGACTCGACCCGGACTCGGTCGAGCCGGAGGAGGGCTTCACCCGGGACATGCGCGGCATCGGACACCTCGGGACCGGCGACCTGGAGGTCCGCGTCGTCTCGGCAGCCGACCTGGAGAAGGCGGCGCCGCTGATCCGGCGGGCGTTCGAGGCAGCCTGACGCAACAGGAGGGGCGGCTGGTGCATCGCTTAGTCGATGCACCAGCCGCCCCTTTGGCGTCTGCGGGCCGCCGGCCCCGGCCTCTCTTCGCTCTCACGCTCACGCCTCCGGTCCGGCCAGCTCAAAGTCGTCCTTCCCCAGTTCCGCGCGCAGCCGCTCCTCGGCGACGTCGGCATAGTGCGCGGACAGCTCGACGCCCACGAAGCGGCGCCCCTCCCGCAGGGCCGCGACCCCCGTGGAGCCGCTGCCCGTGAAGGGGTCGAGGACCGTGCCGCCCTCGGGGCAGACCTGGACGAGCTGCTGCATGACCTCGACCGGCTTCTGGGTGATGTGAACCCGGCCCTTGCGGGGCTGGGAGGCGATGTAGTGCCCCGGCAGGTAGAGGTCGCGGGTGTTGTCGAGGGAGCCCTTGACGCCCCAGACGATGAACTCCGAGTCCTGCTTCGGCCCACCCTTGCGGGGCCGACTGGACGGCTTGATCCACGGAATCGTGCCGCTCCAAGTCCACCCCGCCATCTGCAGGGCGTCGGAGGTGGTCGGCTCCTGGCGCCAGTCGGTGAAAACCATCGCGACCGCGTGCTCGGTCGAGGCCCTGTACGCCTCGGTGAGAAGTTCGGTGAGCCAGGAGCGGTAGGAGCGCTGGTCACGGTTCTCACCCGGGAAGTTGGCGAGGTCGTGCGCCGAGTTGCTCGTGACGTACTTGGCACGTGCGGTGCGGCCGGTTCGATCGGAGCTGGTGCGGCCACCGGAGTTGTACGGCGGGTCAGTGATCACCGCTTGGACGCTCTCGTCCGGGAGGGACTTCAGGACGTTCAGGGCGTCGCCTCGGTGCAGCGTGTAGCTCATGGGGAGGGCCTCTCTTCGGGCTCGGCAGAGTTTGGACCCGCTCCGGACAGCGCTCAACGGCATGCACCCGGCGCGAGGTTGCAGCGGAGGTTAACGGCGAATTCCGGCCGCGCCTAACGAGGTGGCTCCCCTCTGGCGGCAGTCGTTTGGTGCGGCCGGAATCCCGGTCTACTGTCTCGCCGTGCCACCGGGAAGGAGCACTGCTCCACCCCCGTTGAGCTGTGCTTATCCGTGTTGTCTCGTCCAATCGAGCAGCGTCGGAAGCATGTTGCCCATCTGCCCGCGAGCGCCATGAGGAGGTCCCGATGCGCTGCCTGAGATTACGAGCGCGGCTGGCTGCCGCGCGTGACCTGAAACCGGCGTCCGGGAGCTACCAACTCCTCTGCCCCGGGTCCGGCGAAAGGCGGACGCACATCGGCGCGGTGCCGACGGCTTTGCACGAGAAGTCGGCACCGCGCCTCCTACGAACACATCGAGGAGCCGCTGCGATGCAGCATGCCCTGACACACCCGCGCCCCGACCCACCCCCGTCACCCGGTCGGCACCGCCGTCGTGCCGAACGGCGGCGGCGATGAAGAAGACGACCGGAGCCCTCGTCGGTCTCTGCGCGACCGGACCGCTGCTCCTGGCGCTCCCGATCCTTGCCATCGGTGCCGGAACCGCCTCGGCCTCGTGCTCGACCGACGGTGCACAGGGTGTGGACACCTCCGCCGTCGCCAAGCAGGTGAAGGCCATCCTGGACGGCGACGACAAGGGCTCGGTCTCCGTGCCGGGCCTGGAGGCACCTGCCGATCAGGTGCCCAACGCCAAGACGATCCAGGCCACGGGCGTCGCGATGAACATCCCCGCCCGAGGGCAAGTCGTCGCCCTAGCCACGGCTCTGCAGGAGAGCGGCCTGCGAAACTTGACCTACGGAGACCGCGATTCTCTGGGTCTCTTCCAGCAGCGGCCGTCCATGGGCTGGGGCACAGCCAGCCAAATCCTCGACCCGGTGCACGCCTCGACGAAGTTCTACGAGGGGCTCAAGAAGGTCTCCGGCTGGCAGTCTCTGTCGGTCACCCAGGCCGCCCAGGCGGTGCAGCGGTCGGGCTTCCCGGAGGCGTACGCAAAGTGGGAGCCTCTGGCCACCGCCCTGCAGAAGGCCATCGAGCCCCTACTGCAGAAGACCGGCGACCCGTCGCCGAACCCTTCGCCGTCCGACTCTGCCGATGTCGGCAGTTCTTCGCCCGAACCCGCGGGCGGTTGTTCGGCGGACGGCGACGGGACGGACTTCGGCACCATCCCGGCCGGCGCCCTGCCGGACGAGTACAAGATCCCCGCCACTGCTCCGCGAGAGGTGCAGACGGCGATCCGGTGGGCGCTCGGCCAGCTCGGCACCCCGTATCAGTGGGGCGGGAACTGCACCGACTCCCACGGTAAGAACCCGATGGGCCGATGCGACTGCTCCTCCCTGATGCAGCAGGCGTACAAGGCCGCCGGGGTCAGCCTGACGCGGACCACCTACACGCAGGTCAAGGACGGCAAGTCGGTGTCGGTCGACGCCCTGGCGCCGGGCGACCTCCTCTTCACCGAGGGGACGGCCGCCGTGCCCGAGCACGTCGGGATGGCGATCGGGCAGGGCTTGATCGTCCACGCCCCGCACACCGGTGACGTCGTACGGATCACCACCGTCGCGTCCTGGAAATCGCAGATTCTCGCGGCCCGCCGAGTCGTCTGACCGGCGCTCCCCCTCCTCCCCTCTCCTCGCACCGCTGGTTCGCCCCTCCGGGCTTTGGCGTGCACTCATTCGTACTGGAGTTCCCCATGTATCTCGCTGACCAGGTCATACAGCTCGCCTACGATCCCGGGATCAAGCCGAACGAGGGCGGGCTGCCGGGCCTCAACGTCCTCAAGCAGGTGATGGGCTCGATCAACCTCTTCGGGCTCATCGCCGTGGTGGGCGCCCTCGCCGTCAGCGCCGGCGTGTGGGCCTGGGGCCATCACTCGGGCGGCCACCAGGCCGAGGCAAACGGCAAGAAGGGCGTGCTGGTCAGCGCGGGCGCGGCCCTTCTGCTCGGTGCGGCCAACGGCGTCGTCGCCTTCTTCTCGACGCTCGGGACGCAGGTCCACTGATGGCTCAGCACTCCACCCACCCCGGCGGCGCATCTCGCGTGCGCCGCCGGGCGTTGCTCGGCACCGTTGTCCTGGCGGTGCTCGTCGCCCTCGCCGGCCTGGTCGCCTACCTCACCCGCGAGGGCCGAAGCCCCTCCGATACTGCGGCGCCACCGCCGAGTTCGTCCCCGGCGTCCACGTCGTCCGCGGCGCCGTCCGGACCGCCTACCCGGCCCCGCGCTCTCCCCGTTCCGCCGAAGACCCATGATCCGATCACGTACGGGAAGGCAGCCGCAGCAGCGCTGTGGTCGTACGACACCCGGGCGTACTCGCAGCCGGAGCTCCGGAAGGCGCTGCGCGGCTGGCTGACCACGGAGTCGAAGTACGCCGATTCGGCCTCCGTCGACAAGGTGATCCCTTCACCCGTGCTGTGGAAGGAGATGGCCGCCAACAAGCAGGTCGCCACCGCCAAGATCAATGAGGGGCACTTCCCGCACGCCTTCACGCAGGCCCTCCAGGACGACCCCGGGGCGATCACTCAGGCGTACGTCTACGCCGTCACGGTCTCCGGCAAGCAGTCGATTCGCTGGAAGGGCTCACCCGCCGGCGGCGCGGAGAGCCGTTCCACCACCCTCGCGGTCCAGTGCCGACCCGACCGCCCCTGCGCCCTGGTCGGCGTCATGCCGTCCGTCGCGCCCTGACCCTCGCCCCAGAACGGAGGTACGACCCATGGGAGTCTGCGACTTCCCGCTGATGGACAAGGTGTGCGGCGCCGTCGACTTCGCCACCAACCCCGCCGGCACCGTCACTGACGGCCTCGGCGCGTGGATCGCGAAGTCGGCGGGCGAGCTGGCGGCCAGCGCGGCCGATTTGGCCGCCAAGGCTGTCAACGAAACGACGGCCATCGACCTCAACGCCGGATGGTTCCGGGACAACTACGAGCTGCTGCTGCCCATCGGCCTCGCCCTCACCGTCGGCATCTTCTGCATCCAGCTCATGACCGCGGCCTGGCGCCGCGACGAACGCGCCCTCGCCAAGGCGGCGTTCGGCACCATGACCGGAGTCCTGTTCAGCTTCTCCGCCATCGCCTTCACCACCGTCGCCATCACCGTGGTCGACGCGCTGTCCGACGGCCTCTTCAAAGCCGCCAACACCTCGATCGACGACGCGATCCGCCGCGTGATCAAGGTCGACCAGATGGGGGCCATGTATGGCCTCGGCTGGGGCGTTCCCACGCTGGTCGCCTTCGGGTGCGCGATCGGCGCCTTCCTCTACTGGGGCGTGATGGTCGCCCGCAAGGTCGGCGTCCTGATCATGGTCGCGGTCGCGGTGTTCGCCGGGGCCGGCGGCGGCTGGGAGGTCGCCAAGCGGTGGCGGCGCGGCTGGATGGAGGCCACCGGCACCCTGATCGTCTCCAAGCTCCTGATGACCGTCGTCTTCCTCATCGGCGTCTCCGCCATGGGTAAGAGCGACGCCAGCGACGGAATGGCAGCCCTGTCCGACGCGATGGCCGGCATCGTCGTGATGGTCCTCGTCTTGCTCTGCCCCTACGCGACGTACAAGTTCGTCCACTGGGCGAGCGACGGCGGGGGCCACGACGACATGCACCGCACCGGCGTCGCCGGCATGGCGGTCGCCGCAGGAGCGGCGAAGACCGCAGGCAGCCTCGCACTGCGGTCCGGCACCGGTGCCCCCGCCCCGCAGGGCCCGAACCAGGTTCCTGGTGCAGGAACCGATGGCGTCGCCTCCGGCATCAACCCCTCCGGCGGCAACCTCAGCAAGGAGGGCATCGACGCCGGACCGCCCAAGCAGCAGACCCGCTTCCGGTACGGCGAAACCCCGAACGCGACCGGCGACAAGGGCCGCGCCCTGATCCAGCGCCCCGGAATCCCGCCGCTGATCACGCGACCCGGCAAGGACGAACCGGAAGGGTCCGAGGTGACGGTCCGGGGCGTTGCGGGCGGCTCCGGTCACCGGGCAGGCGCATCAGCTCCGCGCGGCGACATGACCTCCATGCCGCCAGCCGGTCCCGCCCCTTCGGCCTCTGGCACTCCGGTGTCCGCGTCCGGACCATCGGCCACCGGCTCTTCGACGCCGACCAACTGGGTGTACCGCACCCAGCCGCCGTCGGGTTCCTGACCCACCACGTCCCCGGGGGCGGGCAGCACTCCACGGCCCGCCCCCACTTCCCCCGAACAGTAGGAAGGCTTCGCATTGACGCCCAGAAGAGCGCCGCGCACCCCGCCCTCCGCCCGCTCCCACCGTCTGGAACCACCATGTCCGGCAAGCACCAGCCCTCTACGCCCACCGTGAAGTTCCCCCACCGCAGCAGGCGCGGCGTCCTGCTCGGCCTGACCGTTCCCCAGTTGGTCGTCGCCGGGCTCACCGGCCTTCTCCTTCTCGCCGTGATCCTCGCCCGTGGGGTGGTCGGCGCTCTCCAGCTCATTCCGCTGTGGGCGGTCATCGCCCTGCTCGTCTTCGTCCGCCACCGAGGCCGCGCGCTGGCGGACTGGGCCCCGATCGTCGTCCGATACGTGCTGCGCCGGATGCGAGGCCAGCTCGTCTGGCTCACCCGGCCCTCCCGCCGACCGACCCGCGAGGGACTGCTCCACCTTCCCGGCACCGCTGCCAGCCTGCGCGTGACCACCGCTCCCGACGGCAAGTACGGCGCGGTCCACAACCCCCACACCGGAACGCTGACCGCAGTGGCCAAGGTCTCCTCCCGCGCCTACGCCCTGCTCGACCCCGGCACCCAGCAGGCCAACGTCGGCAGCTGGGGACGCGCGCTGGCAGCCCTCGCCCGCACCGGACAGATCGCCCGCATCCAGGTGATCGAGCGCACCGTCCCCGACTCCGGCGACGCGCTGCGCCGCTACTGGGAAGAGCACGGCCGACCCGACACCCCGATGGCCGGCGCGATCTACAACGAGCTGATCCAGAGCGCCGGCCCCGCAGCCGCCCCGCACGAGGCGTACGTCGCGGTGTCCCTGGATACCAAGGCGGCTCGCCGGCTGATCAACCAGGCCGGTGGCGGTCTCACCGGTGCCTTCAGCGTCCTCGCCCAGCTCACCTCGACGTTCGACCAGGCGGCGCGGACCGCCGGGCTCACCCCGACCGGCTGGCTCACCGCCCGCGAGATCGCCGCCGTGGTGCGCACCTCCTACGACCCGAAGGCGCTCGCGACACTCGACCGCTGGTCCACGGCTGGCCGCCCCGAGGCCGAGCCCGCCGCCGCTGGCCCCGTCGTGGTCGTCGAAAAGGCGGACCACATCGCCACCGACTCCGCCGTGCACGCCACCTACTGGGTGGAGAACTGGCCGCGCACCGAGACCAGCGCCGGCTTCCTGCACCAGCTCCTGTTCACCGGCGGAGTCCGGCGCACGCTGTCGCTCTCCTACGAGCCGAAGAGCCTCGACGCCGCCCTGCGCGACGTACAGCGCAAGAAGTCCAGCGTGATCGCCGCCGCCGCCGAGCGCGCCCGGCGCGGCCAGGTCGACTCCGAGGCCGACTCGATCGAGTACCAGGACATCAAGTCCCGCGAACGCCAGCTCATCGCCGGGCATGCCGACGTCGCCCTGACCGGTCTGCTGACCGTCTCGGCCGACACCGAGGAAGACCTGCGCACCGCCTGTGCCGTCGTGGAGACCGCCGCCGTCGGCGCCCAGCTCGACCTCCGGCCCCTGACCTGGCAGCAGGCCGAGGCATTCACCGCCGCCGCCCTGCCGCTCGCGCTCGCTGCCTGATCCTCCCCTCCGAAAGAGCACCCTCATGTCCCGCACCGCCAGGCCGACCGCGCAGGACTTCGTGCCCTTCGCCACCGCCGCACTCGACTTCCACCGCGCACTCAACCTCCCGGGCGGCCCGCTGGTCACCACTCGCGCCGAGCTGGACGCCCTGCACGCCCACCTCGTCTCGCTGTACGGACTACTCGACGCCCACGCCGGTCGCACCGGGCAGCTCGTCGCCATCGAGGGCGACCAGCTTCGCACCGCCCGCACCCGCATCTGGCAGGCCGCCGAGCACCTCCACGCCGCCTACCACGCGGCGCCCCGGCCGGACTCCGGCGAGATCCCCGGACCGGAGGCATGCCAGGCCGGCCTTCCAGAGGGGGCACCGGTACTGACCATCTGCCAGCGCCACCAGCGCACCACGCATCTCGTGCGGCGGCGCGCCACCCCGACCGACCTGCACGCGCCGTTCACCGGCCTCGTCCGCCGCTGATCCACCCCTCACCTGGAGAAACGATCATGCCCCGCACCCGCGCCACCGCCTCACCGCTGTTCGTACCTCGCAAGACGACACGCACCGAGCAACGGGCCGCCCGAGCCGGTTTCGCCGAAGCCCGCCGCCAAGCACGCCTCGCGGGAGCCCTGCCCAAGCATCGCGCCGAGCAGTCTCTCGACCCGGATCTGCGGCCCACCTACCCGCTCGCTGGTCGCCCCGGTCCGGCCTCCGCCCGCGGCGGCAAGCTCGACCTGCCCGCCCACCGGATGACCACCGCCACAGCCAGCGGCGCCTACCCCTTCGTCGCCGAGGGCGGCCTGGGCGCCGAAGGGGTGTTCATCGGCCGCGACGTGCACGCGGAGGCGGCCTTCTGCTTCGACCCGTTCTCCCTCTACAACAGCGGCCGGATCGAGGGCTTCACCAACCCCAATGCGGTCCTGGCCGGGATCATCGGCATGGGCAAGTCGGCGCTGGCGAAATCCATCGCCACCCGGTCGATCGCCCACGGCTACCGGATCTACATCCCCTGCGATCCCAAGGGTGAGTGGACCGGTGTCTCGCAGGCCCTCGGCGGCTACAGCATCGCCCTGGGCCCGGGGCTCCCTGGCCGGTTGAACCCGCTGGACGCCCCGGCCCGGCCCGCCTCCGTTAGCGAGGAGGACTGGTTTACGGAGGTTCGCAAGCGGCGCCTGCTGCTGCTGGCCGGCCTCGCCCGCACCGTGCTGAAGCGCGATCTGCTGCCGATGGAGCACACCGCCCTCGATTTGGCCCTGGACCTGGTCGTCGCTGACACCGCCGCCCGGGGCACGGTGCCGCTGCTCGGCGAGATCGCGCACGTACTCAGCTCCCACGAGCGTCTTGACCAGGCCCTCGGCCACCAAGCGGGGCACCTCGGTTCGGCCGCCCAGGACCTCGCGCACGCCCTGCGGCGTCTCGTGCACGGCGATCTGAGCGGCATGTTCGACGCGCCGAGCACCGTGTCGTTCGATCCGAGCACACCGATGCTGTCCATCGACCTTTCCCGTCTCGGCGGCTCCGGTGACGACACGGCTTTGGTGCTCGCGATGACGTGTGCGAGCGCGTGGATGGAGTCAGCCTTGTCCGACCCCGACGGCGGACGTCGGTGGGTGATCTACGACGAGGCGTGGAGGTTGATGCGGCACGTCGGGCTGCTGGAGCGGATGCAGAGCCAGTGGAAGCTCTCCCGGGGGCTGGGCATCGCGAACCTGATGGTGATCCACCGGTTGTCGGACCTGCTCTCGGCGGGCGACGTCGGCTCGCGCGGCCGAGTCCTGGCCGAGGGCCTGCTGGCCGACTGCTCCACCCGCATCATCTACCGCCAGGAGCCCGACCAGCTCGCCGCCGCCGCGTCGCTGCTCGGCCTGACCGGCGTCGAGACCCAGGCTGTGTCCGCCCTGACCAAGGGCCGAGGTCTGTGGAAGGTCGCCGGCCGCTCCTTCATCACTCAGCACATCCTCCACCCGGCCGAGCGGGAGCTGTTCGACACCGACGCCCGTATGGCGGCATAGCCCAACGACCGGCACAGCAAGAAGGATCGATCATGTCTGCTCCTGCCACTCCTCCCTCCTCCGGTGACAACCAGCCGTCGCGGGCCACCGACCCCTTGGCTTGGCGACGGCACCTCCCGGCACTGGCCTCGGCCGCCGCCGGCATCAACGAGGCGTCCAACGCCTGGGACGCGGTCTCGGACTCCCTCTGCGACGCGGAAGGCTGGCCGCTGGACGACAAGGTCTACGGGGACGGCAAGGCAAAGCGGGACGCCGAAGCGTGGAAGCACGCCGAAGTTTTCCTCGACCACGGACCCGAGGTGCTGGGCGGGGTCCGCGCCGCCGCCGACGGCCCCGACTATATCGAGGGACCGATCAGTGACGACCTCCGCCGGCTGCGCGGGATCGACACCACCCTGCTCCGGGCGGAGGAGCTGAGGCACGAATGGGACGGCGTCATGGCGCTCATGGACGGTTCGCAGCCGAGCGTGCTCCACCTCTACCAGGAGCGCGCCGAGGAGCACCGCAACACCGAAGGCTGGCACCACGCACACGAACTGGGCTACCAAGGTGCGGCCTTGGTGCGCGCCGGTGAATACCTGGCCCACCGGGCGGACACCGAACGGCTGGCGCAGACCGAACGGGCGCGCGTCGCCCTGACCCGGTCCACTCACAACACCCATGCTGTGCCGCCCACTTCACCCCCGTTCCCCCCGGCATCGCATCCGCCGACCCCCGGTCGCTCACGCTGACCCATAGCACGGAGTCACGGCAGCACCAAGCCGCCCGATAACCGGATCCTCATGGACCACCACACCCCTTCAAGCTCCACGCTCCCGGGGGCTCGCGCCGTCGGGCCGGGGCGTTCGGCAACGGAGAACCTCATGCACCACGAAAGCCTGCAAGCCCTCGCCGGGACCAGTGCCTGGGCCCCAGCTTCCTCGTCCGATCCGGGCCATTATCACGCCGCCCTCCGTTCCGCGCTCGGGCAGCGCGGCCTGGAGTGCACCATCGAGTACGGCCTCAGCGACTACATCGTCCACGCCGAGCTTCCCGACGGCAGTTCACTGATCATCTCGCCCCGCAGGAGCCGCCCTCCCAGACCCCCGAGTACCCCGAGAGCTGGATGGCTACCCGCCACTGGTCCACCGAGCCTGCCGTGTACGAAGTGATCTACGACTCCGAGCCCGACGGTCCGCATGCGCACCGCGGCGGCAGCGTGCCGGATCTCCTCACCGCCGTCGACGCCCGCCTGGACCAGCTTGGCGTTCCGCCACGCCAGGAGCAGGAACCATCCGCCCAGGAGCGCGCCGCCAACTTACTCTCGCCCGCCTCCGCTCCATCTCGGGCGAGTATCGCTCTCACCCCTTCGCTGTCGGTCGGGCAACACGTGCTCCCGACCGGTCCGCAGATGGAGTCCCCCGCGCGTGCCGCGCCGCCGCCTGCGCGACCCTCACCCGCCCTCGGCCGCTGACCAACCACCGCCCAGGAGCCCTCCATGTACCGCACCGCCAGAACTGATCCGCCTGTCGCCCGCACCTGCAACCGCACCCACCCCGGACGGATCCGCCATGCCCAGCCACTACGCCGTGCTGCCCGACCTGGCCTTCGGCCACCACCCCCTCTACGGCATCGTCGCCGCGAATCCGAAGAACCTCGCGGCCAGCACCTGGATGCTGAAGGGATTCGGCTTCCATCCCGTCCCCGACCAGCCGACCTTGTACGCGCTGGCCGACCAGAACCGTGACGGACAAGCCCGTACGACCCGAGCAGTCGCGCTGCTACGCCAGGCCGGATACCGGGTCGACGTGGACGCCGCACTCGACCCCGCGCTGGCGCCCGGGACGACACCCGTCCGCGACCGCGGTCCGCTCAGTGACCCCGACGTCGCCTTCGCCGATCACCCAAAGCTCGGCATCGTCGCGGCCCTCGACGACCGTGTCTCCGGCCTCAACGCGCTTGCACTGGAGGAGCACGGCTGGCGGCACAACGCAAGCCTGGACATCTACACACTCCCCACGACCACCGATCGCGTCGATGCGCTGGGGAAAGTGGCCGACGCCACGCTGACCCTGCACCGTTCGGGGCTCCAAGTCGCAGTGCAGCCCCGCCTCGCTCAAGAGGTGACAGCCCGGCCCCGCCCTGCTGCCACGCCGGCAGCTGGCCGTGAGCGCGGCCACGTTCCCGCTCGTGCGTCTCCGATGTGCGCCGCCGCGCTCACCGCCAGCCCGGCCCGTGCCTGTATTCCGGGCAAGGCACCGGACCCCGCCTCCGCCGTCACCACTGCGGCGGTCCGGCCCGTTGACCCCCGAATCGCCTACTCCCGCGACCGCTGATCCAACTCCTTGAGGATGCCCTCCCATGGCCGTGAAGACGATCTGGCCTATCGACCACATCTGCGGTCACCATGCCGACCGCGACCTGTCCGACCGACCGGCCGACCGCCGCGCCGGCTTCGCCGAATGGCTTGCCAGGCAGGTCTGCACCGACTGCTGGCGCGCCTCGAACGAGGGCGACCAGCGGGACAAGGCCGCCTGGCTCAAGGCGAAGCGCGCCGAGGAGCAGGCCGCGTCCGAAGCCTGGTCCGAGCAGTACCAGATGCCTCCCCTGGAGGGGACCGAGCGGGCCATTCCCTGGGGCGTGCGCTGCCGTCACCAGATTCTGGCCAACGCCTACACCGCACTGGTCACCGAAGGCACGACCAGCGAAGCGGAGTGGGCGGGGATCGAGGAGAGCGCTCGTACGGTGACCCGCGCCGGGTGGTGGATAGAGCAGAGGTCGTCCGAGCCCGAGGACCTCACCGAACTGCTCCGAGCCGCCACCGGGGCCGACCGACCCACAGAGAATCCTTTCTTCTGACCTACCGGATGCCCTGCTGCGGCGGGGCACCCAGCTCTGACAAGCCGCTGCAGGTCCGGCACCTGCCCAGTGCTTCCGCCGATCCGCACTCCGCCCGCGGGATGATCGCTCGTCTCCACGAGGACGCCACGCCCGAAAAAGTGGCCGGCATCATCAAGGAGGTCAACGGCGCACTGGTCGGGGCTCTGCCCGAGCTGACCGAACTCGTCGCCTCTGCCGCCGACTGGACTCGCGCCTGTCTCGGCTTCGACGACACGCTCCATAACCCGGCTTTCGAGACGTGGACGCACCTGGCCGCCGCTTACGGAATGCTCCAAGACGTCCGTGAGCAGTTGGAGGTCGCCGAGGACGGTGTCGCTGCCTGTCCTGCAGAGCGCACAGACCCCCGGCACCACCGAATGGTCAACGTCCTGCGCAGCCGGAAGTTGCTCGGCGATGTCCTCGGTGCCGAAGCTGCTCCTGCGCCGTCCACTGCCCGGAGTTCCGATTCAGACCGGCAGCGGGCCGCCCGCGCCTCCTCGCCGTGCGCCGGAACATCGCCGTCGACTGGCAGTCCGTCGGCCACCGCACCGCCGCCGCCGGCGTCTCGTCCTGTCGGCCAACCCCGCTGAAACGTTCCGCTTCACTCCCAGGAGTCTCCCCATGAGCTGCACGAGAGCCGGCGCGCCCCGCCCCCGCCCGCTCGCACACCCAAGGAACCGCCGTGGCATCCCCGCGCACCAACGCGCCCTCGACCACCACCGGGTCGGACGCGCTCCTCTACCTCCTGATCGGCGGCCTCGGCGCCGCCATAACCTTCGGCTCCCTCGCCTGGCTCACCGGCAACCTCACCAATGTTCTTGTCGGGAGCGGGACATGGGCCCCCTTCCGCGTCACGGAAGCGCTGCTGCACCCGGAGGTGCTGTGGCCGTCCTTGAGCACCAGCATGCTGATGGTCGGGGCCCGCGTCGTCCCCGGCTTGTTCACCGTGGCTCTGGTCGTCACGGCTGCGGTGCTGTGGATGCGCTGCCGTTCTGGGTCCAGGTCCGGCCTCGCCCGCAAGGCGGATCTGGCGCCGCTGCTGGACAAGGAGATCGTCGCCAAGGCGAAGAACCTGCGCCCGAGCCTGGGCGGCCGGGAGAGTAAAAGAGGTCCTGCCCGCTGACCGCGGCATCCTGCTCGGCACCCTCGATCCCGGTCGCGCGGAGGTCCGCGCGTCCTGGGAGGACGTGATCGTCGCGATCATGGCCCCGCGTTCCGGCAAGACGTCCGGGCTGGCGATCCCCGCGATCCTCTCGGCACCGGGTCCGGTCCTGCTCACCAGTAACAAGGCTGCGAACGACGCCTTCACCGCTACGGTGGACGCTCGCGCCGAGATCGGCACGATCTGGACCCTCGACCCGCAGCAGATCGCCCATCACCCGCGCGAGATGTGGTGGGACATCCTCGCTGACGCCCGCGATCTCGCCGGGGCGAAGAGGTTGGCGGGGCATTTCGTCACCGCGAGCGTGGACGAGTCCAGCGGTTCCGACTTCTGGTCCACCGCCGCGACCAACACCCTCGGAGCCCTCTTCCTCGCCGCCGCGTCCCACCGGCGGCCGATTACCGACGTCCTGGCCTGGCTCGCCATGCCGGCCGACCGCACCCCGGTGGACCTCCTCACCGACGCCGGGCACCACGCGGTCGCCGCCCAGCTCCAGGGCACCGTCTCCGGCGCGACCGAAACGCGCGATGGCATCTACGAGACAGCGAGGCAGTACGCGAGCTGCCTGCTCGACCCGGCCGTCGCCGCCTGGGTCACCCCGAACGAGGACCTCCCTGAGTTCCAGCCGTTGGCCTTCGCCACCTCCCGCGACACCCTGTACCTGCTGAGCAAGGACGGCGGCGGCAGCGCGAGCGCGATCATCGCGGCGGCGGCCGACGCCGTGATGCGCGCGGCCGTGATCGTCGCCGAGCGCTCCGGCGGACGACTCGACCCGCCCGCCCTGTGCGTCCTCGACGAGGCGGCGAACGTGTGCCGCATCTCGGATCTCCCCGACCTGTACTCGCACCTGGGCAGCCGGGGCGTCATCCCGATGACGATCTTGCAGTCGTACCGTCAGGGCCAGCGGTGCTGGGGCGAGGCAGGCATGGACGCTCTGTACTCCGCTGCCACCGTCAAGATCATCGGATCGGGCATCGACGATGCCGACTTCGCCGACCGCCTCAGCAGGCAGGTCGGTGACCACGATGTCCAGACCACCTCGGTGTCGAGGAGCGAGGGCGGCAAGTCCACCTCGGTAAGCATGCGCACCGAGCGGATCCTGCCGCCGGACGCCATCCGTGCCTTGCCCAAGGGCAAGGTGCTGCTGCTGGCCACCGGGATCCGGGTCGCCATGCTCAACCTCAAGCCCTGGTACAAGGAGCCCTCCGCCAAGGTGATCGGGCCGGACGCCGCTCGCGCCACGAAGGCGATCACCGAGCGGGCCCTCGCGAAGAGCATCGGCCAGGACGACCTGGGGCTGTCGGCATGAGCGCGCCCACACCGCCCACACCGCGCCCCCGACGGTTGGCCCACTCTCCGGTCATTCTGCGGGGCGGCCAGTGGTGGCTGGATGGCGGAGCCGGCTCGGTCCCAGCCTCCGATCCCGCCTTCACCGCCGTCCTGGACGACTTCGCCCAAGCGATGGCCGCTGCGGACCGGGCAGTCGCCAACCTCCGTATCCAGCAGGTTGAGCCCTCCACTCCTGACCCAGGAGGCCGTCTGTGGACCCGCTAACGAGCGCCGAGCAGGCGGTCCTCGGCGCCGTGTTCCTCGACCCCGACCAGCTCACGCACCTGGAGTGGCTCGCCCCTGACCACTTCTATCGACCCGTCCACCAGGCGCTGTTCGGCGCGCTCCGCAAGCTCCGCAACGACGGCCACCCCGCACTCTCGGCTCACGGTCCGTTGCCGCTGTCGTGGGTGACCGACGCGGTCGACGAGGCCGGACTGCACGTGCGAGGTCTGACCGCGGCGTACGCCCACACCGTGATCCAGGCGTGTCCCCGAACCGAGCACGCCCGGGTGTACGGCCGCATGGTGCTGGAGGGGGCGATTCACCGCACCGTCGCCCAGCACGCGATCCGTCTCCACCAGGCGGCGCGGGCCGACGCCACCCAGGGTGAGGTCGAGGAAGCGCTGCACACGGCGGACGTCCTGACCGGCGTGCTCACCGATCTAGCGCGGCGCTGGGGAACCGATCCACGTCCGGTCCCACCCGCCACTGCGCACGGTGCCGCCGCAGACGTCCCACCGTTGGCGCAATCCGACCAGGTCACCGAGGACGAGCGGTTTCTCCTGGCCGTCCTCACCGAACAGCCGGGGGCCATGGAGGAGGTGGTGACCTGGCTACGGCCGGGAGACTTCGCCGACCCGACCCACGGGCAGCTCTACCGGTGCCTGGGCGCGCTGCACCACCGCGGCGAACCCATCGACCGGATCACCCTCCTCTGGGAGGCCCAGCGGCGCGGCCTCCTGGCCGACGGCACCCTGTCGAGCGAGCAACTGACCGCCGTCTGCGAGGGCATGGTCCCGGGCACCGCCGACTGGTTCGGGAACCGGGTGGTGCGCTCCTCTCTCACCCGCACTGCAGCCGCCTCCGCGCGTGCCATCCGGGCTCTGGCCCAGGACGAGGTACTGGGCCCCGGCCGGCTGATCAACCACGCCTTGCACGCGCTCGGCCCGCTCGACGAGGTGCGCACCCGCTGGGAGACCGCGAATGGCTACTCCGCCCCAACCCGAACAGCCCCCACTGCACCACCCGCCGGACGGGCCCATGCCGCTCTCGCTCGCAGCACGTCTCATCTCGGCTCATCCAACAGCAGCACCCGGCTCGGACCGTCTACTCACACGCCGGATGACCACATCCCGCTTCCGATGCCACGTCCGTTCACGCCTGGCCGGCCCTCCCGCACCTAGAAGCCCGTTACGACTCCTTGGAGACGATCATGTCCCAGCTCCCTCACCCGAACAACTACCTGCATCGCACGGCACAGCAGTTGGAGGATCTCGCCAGTCAGGTTCCTCAAGCGGCCGACCAGTGCCAGCAGCCGGACCCTCACGCGACCCTCCGACTGGCTGGCCACATCGCGGAAGCGGCACAGCACATCACCGCCTTCGCGCAGCAAGGGATCCAAGAAACGAGCCGAGCATCGGAGGCTCTCGCCGCCGCGCTGGAGAATACAGGGGAGGCACTCTCCGCCCTGGGCAACGCCAGCCACCTACTCATCCAGCTCACCGACCCAGACGGATGCGATCCCGGCTTCCGCGAGATCGCGTCCGAAGGATTGGACAACACGCTCCGATACTCACGAACGAATCTGCAACACGCGGCGACCGACCTGCGCACAGCAGCCCGCGCCGCAGAAGTACAAGTCCGGTCCGATGCCGCGCTGCTGCGGACCACGACAGATCTGCAGCCCTCCGACTCCTCATCGCCTCCCCAAGCACCGTTGTCCTCCTTCCGCCGACTTCTCGGACGACGCTGATGCCGCACACCATCGGCTCGGTGTGCTCCGGGTACGGCGGCCTTGACCTGGGCGTGCAGGCCGCCCTCGGCGGCACGCTCGCCTGGCACGCGGAGGTCGATCCGAACGCCTCGCGCATCCTGGCCCGCCACTGGCCCGGCGTCCCCAACCTGGGCGACATCACGACCGTCGACTGGTCCACCGTGCCCCGGGTGTGCGTCCTGACGGCCGGCTTTCCCTGTCAAAGACGTCTCGGTCGCCGGCCGCCGGGCCGGACTCAACGCCCAGACCCGCTCCGGGCTCTGGCTGCACGTCGCCCGTGCGGTCGAGGCCCTCCGACCCTGCCTGGTTGTGATCGAGAATGTGCGCGGCCTCCTCACCTCCCCCGCCGGTTCCCCTGGCGACGTGGAACTCTGTCCGTGGTGTCTGGGAGACACCGCAGGTCAGCCTGCTCTGCGGGCACTCGGTGCCGTACTCGGATCCCTGGCCGACCTCGGGTACGACGCGAAGTGGCTCGTGCTTCGCGCCTCCGACGTCGGGGCCCCGCACCGCCGCGAGCGGACCTTCCTCGCCGCATGGCCCGCCGGGCACCCTGCTGAAGACGCCGACCAGCAACATCGGGAAGAACGGCGGCTCGCAGCATCCGTCGAAGCGGAAGAGCGGGGGGCACGGCCCGAACCTGGCCGACGAGGTCGAGTGGCTGCTGCTGCCGACCCCGAAGGCGTCGGACGGGATCAAGGGTTCGCCGAACCAGCGGCATGGCAATGGCGACATGACCCTGCCCAGTGCGGCGGCGTCTCTGTTGCCCACGCCGAGGGCCAGCGATACGGGCACCCCGGGCCGCCGACCCGGGAAGGGATGGCGGCCTCCCTTGTCGGCGGTGGTCCTGCCCCTCTGGGCGGAGGAGACGCCGGAGGCAGGAGTGCGGACCGGCGATGGGGAGCGTACGGACCCGCCATCACCCGATGGGAGAGGCTCACCCGTCCTGCCCCGGCCCCCACGGACGCGGCCGGTCGGCTCCGCTCGGACTTCGTGGAGTGGATGCAGGGCCTCGACGCCGGCTGGGTCACCGCGACTCCGGGGCTCGGCCGTCCAGCGCAGCTCACCGCGCTCGGCAACGGTGTCGTCCCACAACAGGCTGCGCGCGCCTTGAATTTGCTGGCACCACCCTTTCCCCACTGTCCCCACCGCGCCGACCCGTAGCGCTCCACTACCGCGTTCTTCCGGCCGGACCAAACCGCTGTTTCTCCGGATCCTCTCGGGCATGTCGCCGTCTCACAGATGGAGCACACCCTCATGGCCGACAACAGCTTTACCTTCCCCGACCCCGAGCCGTACCGCGTCCCCGACGCAGACCTTGACGACCTCGCCAGCACACTCGCCAAGACCATGGCCGAGGTCAGGCAGCACGGCGTCATCCTTGACCGCCTCGGCTCCGAGCCCGAGTCCGCCGCCGGCCAGTCGGCGGACGGCGCTCCGGAAGCCGAGGCGGCTGACGGCAAGAAGACCGACGGCCCCGCCTCGGTGTTCATCCTCGCCCTGGGCGGCGAGGCGTACGCCGTCGAACTCGCTGCCCTCAGCGACTGGGTGCACCACCTCTTCTTGCCGGTGTACGGCCGGGAGATCAGCACGAGCCGTCCCTGGTGCGCGCACTGGCACGAACACCCCGAGGCCGTCGCCCGGCTCCACGCACTCTGGCTCGCTTGGCAGCAGTTCACCGACACAGAGGCCGGCCTGTCCGGCCCGTCGACCTGGCACCGCGACCACTTGGACCAGACCCTGGCGCACCTACGTGCACCCGACGGACCCTTCGCGGCCTGCACGACCAGCACAACTCGCCCCAACCACCGGGTGCTGGCCACCCCGGCGCCCGAGCAGGCGGCGGCGTGATCGACACCCTCGACTTCGACCTCGACGACCTCTCGCCGACCGACGGTGCCTCCGAGGAGGCGATGGAGGCTCTCCGTGCTGGCGACTTGACGGTGCTGTCCCAACACCACACCACGCCCGCCGGTTCGCACAGCTTCGTCCTCGCCCACGACCGATCGGTCACGTGGGGGATCCCCGGCGAGCCGCAGCTCGTTGCGATCGCGGTCGCTCGGGATCTGCGGCAGTCCACGTTCACGTTCGAGACGAGCCGCCACGCCACGGCGTCCTTCGCCCAGAACTGGCTGGCAGAACGCGGCTGCCCCCTCGAAGAGCTCGCACTTCGCGGTGGCGACTTCATCGAGCCCGCCGACGACCTCACCGTCCAGGTGGAACACCAGATCCAGAAGTCGGGCACCCGCTACGAGGTCCTCGACACCTACACCTCGGACTACGACCCCAGCGAGGCGTGGGCACTCGTCCGCGACTCCCAGGTTACCCAGGCACCGATTCGCCTCTTCTACGAGGAGTGGAACCACGATGCCGGCACGTACACGATGCGCGAGGGCGCCTTCCCCGACGACGCCGTCGCCCAGACCTGGCTCGACAAGCGCAGCGAACCGCTGCCCGAGCCTCCGGAGTACAGCGACCACAACGGTGCTGCTGTCCGGTCCCGCGTCGCCCTCTCCCGGTCAGCCCGTACCTCTCCGACACCGCAGGCCCGTCTCCACGCGCCCCGCGCGACAGCGGCGGCACCGTTCCCGTGCCCGGTCCAGGGGAGGCTGCTGTGAGCCGCGCCCGCTTCGCCTTCGCCGCGCACCCTGACGCCATCGCCGATCTGCGGAAACTCCCCGATGGGATACGCGACTTGGCCTTGCTGGAGCTGCAGAACCTGGTCCACGGAAGCGACGACTGCCTGCCGTTGAAGGGCCGTCTCGCCGGCTTCCACAAGGTGTACGTCGACCCGGAGGTCTCTTACCGGCTGGTCATCCAGTTTCGCCAGGCGCCACCGACCTCGACCCACAAGCGCGAGATCTACCTCGTGGCGGCTGGCAGCCGGAAGGACTACGCGGTCTACCGCGCGGCCCACCTGCGGACCGGCCCCCAGCAAGAGGTCGGACCGGACTCCGCCACGGAGGCCCGCGTCCAGGCCGCCCGGTCCCGCTCGACGCTCACCGCCGAACGGCCGACAGCGGGCCGCGCGACTGCCCCGCCAACAGCGCCGCCCTCGGCCACTGCCCCCCGAAAGGCCGCCCAGCGATGACCACCGACCCTACTGCGCTGACCCGTTCAGAGCTGGCGGATCTCCTCACCGAGGCCGCTCAAAACGTCGTCGGCATCCCTGCCGCTGAATACCCGACGGCTGCCGCCCGCTCCTACCTGCATCCCGTCTTGGGTCCGCTGGCCGCTGGGCCCCGCGTGATCACCGGGCTGAACGACCGGTTCGAGGGCTTCGTGGCCGCCGAGCCACGCCCCGCTGGTTCGGCGGGCCTGTTCGCTCTGGCCTCCTACGCCTCCGCGCTGGGGTGGCTCACCGAGTCGTTCGCCGAGCTGACCTCCTCGGTCGACGAGATCTGTACCCGCGTGGGCATCCCTACGGAGCCCTGCGCCCCGATCGTCGCCGCGTCCGGCGGAACCGAGCAGGACGACGAGTTCGACTTCGCGTTCAGCGCGCTTGAGTTGGAGGCGGTCCGCAACGCAGCCGAGGCCGCCGGCCTCGCGCCGGAGGACTACATGGAGGTTCTCTCCCAGTCGCTGCTCGCCGCCGCCCGGATCACCGACGCCTGCATGGAGATCTCCAGCGGTCTGCTCGATGACGCCGATCTCCTCCGCGAAGCGACCAACCGCCCTCGGCTGGGCGACGACCCCGGGAGCCTGCCCGCTCTGGTCCGCTCCCTGCTCGCCCGGATGGAGGCGACGGAGTGAACCCGTACGACGCAGACACACACCCTGGGCCCTATCTCGTCGTCGAAGAGCTCGGTGCCGAGGATGCCAGCGTGCCCGCCCTCGCGCATGGTCCGGGGGAGCCGCTGCACCAGGCCGCTACGCGCGTCATCGGAGCCGCAGCGGCGTTGGACGAGCGACACGAGAGCGTGCTCGACGCGGTCCAGCGGACTCAGCGGCTGCTCGAAGGCATCGGTCGCGGTGAAGTCGGCCGCGCCCAGGTGTCGTACGTGTTGCTGCGGACCGCACTCCCCGAACTCGAAGACGTTCTGGCGCAGCAAGACCGGGCATACGGCCAGCTCGTCGAGTCCCTGTCCGCCTACCGTCGGCTTCTTTCCTCGCCTGAGCCTGCTCAACGCGCGACCAACAAGAGCCACAGGCAGGGCCAGAAGACGAGGCCCGACCGGGACGACGACTGGGCCGTCGCCGGGGAGCGCGGGCTGGTAGCCCTCGAAGCCGTTGCGGCCGGAGGCGTTCGCTTTCGTCGCAACGCGATCGGCGAGGACCCGTACATCTCGCGGGAGAAGGCCCAGCGGCAGGACCCGGCGGTCTTCCCGCAGACCGTGCAGCGGCTGGTCGCAGACGGGCTATTGCATCAGGACACCATCGAGAACGTGTATCGGCCCGGCCAGCTCCTCTCGCTCACTTCGCAGGGGGAAGCCGCCCTGCGTGATGGTCGCGCGACGACGTCACGGGTGTCCGCCGCCCTCGGCCGCACCACGACGCAGACGAAGTCAGGCGCGCTCGCCGACTCAGCCGACGTGCTCGTCGCCAGGACCTCCCTCGCGGCGCCCCGCTCCCGCTGACCCCCTCCCGACAAGGACGCCACCATGCCCACCCCCGGCCTGCCTCCCACCTTCTCCATCGCTTCCATCGATGCCCAGCGCGTCGAGGAGGCTCTCGCCCGGATCGGGCCCAAGTGGACCACCTGGACCGCGATGACCCTGGCCCAGGTGAACGGCCCCATACGCATCCGCGATGTTGCTGCGCAGCTGCCCTTCGTGAGCGAGCAGTTCGTCGGCAAACGGCTGGCCACGATGCTCGCTGACGGACTGGTCATCCGCGATGACGACCGGCGGGGAGCGCCGTACCGACTCAGCGCGCTCGGCACGTCTCTGGCCCCCGTACTCCGCACGGTGTCGGACTGGTCCCGCACCCACCTGACACAGGAGCCGATGGCCGAAGCCGAGCGTGTCGAGCATGCGCTGCGCCGCCTGCACCTTCGGCACTCGACTGCCGTGATCCAGGCCCTCGACTCGGCTGACGGCCCGATGCGGTTCGTTCACATTGCCGAGGCGGCCCGCCTGGACAACGGCCTCGCGCGGCAGCGACTCCTCCGGCTTCAGGCCGATGGCCTGGTCGCGCGGACGGGCTCCCGGCATGGAGACCCTTACGTGCTCACCGATGCCGGCCAGGCGTTGGGGGCCGTCTACGCGAGTGTCGAGCACTGGAGCCAGCCGTTCGCGCTACGAAGTGGAGCAGCGGCACCGCGTCCGGCAGCGGCAGCCACGCGCACCCCCGCCGGCATTCCGCTCGGGGCGGGGGTCAACGGCGCTCGGACCGCTGCGGCCCTGCGGCGGAGCGCCGCCGCGTCCAACGTCATGTTCAGCCACGCGCCTGAGCCGGAACCGCGGGTGCCGGCGGCCGTGACCGCTCAGTCGACACCGGGCCGGGGCCGGTGAGGGGAGTGAGAACCAGACACCAGTCGCCGCCGCCACGGCATCCAGGTGCGCTCCGCCGGCTCCCGCCGCTACTCACGCGGATCCGTTCCCCTCCTTCGCCTCCGGAGACTCGACCATGTACGCCCCTGATGACCCGAACCGATACCAAGAGGTGCTGGTCAGCCCCATGTATCTGGCTGGTTCCAACGGGACCGGTGAGGCTGGCTTCGCACCCGTCGCCCACTGGCCACACCAGTACCTCGATGAGGGCCCCTGCCAGCTCCTCGTAACCTCTCCCGACCAACGGATTCGGATCGGCTGGTTCGGCGACGACTTCGAACTGTGGAAGATCAGCGCAGCCGAGGACGCCTTCTCAGCGCCTCGCTGGACGGCAACGTTCAACCACGTCACCCCGGCCGAGATGGTCGCCGGCCTCACCACCGCACTGGTCCAGGACTACGACGAAGCGATCGCTACCGACACCCCCGGCCGCTTCTTGACAGGGCCAACCGTCCCTTGGAGGGACACCGTCCGGCCGCTGACCGATGCCGGCTGGAACCTTGACGGAGCTGCTGAACTCGGCACCGTCGAGATCATCGCTCCTGACGACCAAGCGGGCATCCATATCGATCGGCGCGGCTTCGGCTCCGACCGCAGGACCGTCGAGCTGTGGGCTGGCCCGCCGGGCTGGGGCACTCGTGCCGAAGCGACCTTTACGGCCTGCACCCCGTCCCATTTGATCGCCGCAACCGCCGCTGTGATGGCCAAGTCGACCCCGGTGGTCCGCGAACGCCACCAAATCGACCGGCGTATGCAGCACCTGGTCACGATGACCCCTGTCGCTTCGGTCACGCCGATCGCCGAGGCTCAGGTCTCCCGTGCTCCGACTCCGCTGGACGTACGACGCACCGCGGTCACCCAGGCCGTACACCGTGCCGCGCGGACACCACGCACAGCAGCCGACCTCCGGGTGATGGCCGCCCAGAGCCGCTCCACGGGTGCGGCGCAGAAACGGACGGGCCACCCCGCGCCCGCGACCTCTTCCCGGCTGCCAGCCAGCTCGCCGGCGCCACAGCGCGGGCGCTGACTCCCACCCCAAGCCGCGCTTCAATCGCGACCGTCCCTGCACAACAGGAGTTCCACCATGCCCACCACCACCATGCTCGACCAGGCCACAGCCATGATCGAGAACGCCTGGGGCCAGCCCATCAAAGCTCTTGAGGTCCTCGGGGTCCGCCGCCCCAGTGAGGACCCGCTCCTGCGCTGCGCCATGCACACCCGGACGGCCCTGGCCATCACGGACAACGCGGTAACCGTCCACCAGGACCGTCTTCACGCCCTGTCCCGGCATGGGTACGTGCCTGACTTCTACGAACTCGACCGGATCACCGACACGGCGGTCAGCCTCCGCGTCGCCACGCAGAGAGTCGTGCGTACCTCCAGGCGATCCGGCGCGTGGTGGAAGCTCGTGAGGCCGCCGCACCCGAGGTGAGGCGCCAACGGTTCGGCTGGCACAGCCCGCTGTCGCCCGCTCCGGACAGACGCGGCACGCCCCGGGGGCCGTGCCCGAACCGCCCTCTCCGGCGGCTGCCGTCGGGCCCCGGCGCCCGCAACGGGGTTCCGACGTTGAGCGGTTAGCTCTGATTCTCGTCGCAGTGGCCCTCTTCGGCGCGAGGGCCCACCATGCGGGCCAGCTCCTCCATCGTCAGCTCCACGCGCCGGCCTTCGGCGACCCGGCGCTCCACCGTCTCCTCGTCCGGCCACTGGTCGGGCTGTGCGCCGACTCCCCACTGGCCGTCGGCGACCATCGCGATGTCACCCACGGTCCACCGCCGCCCGGCCGCGCGGATCTTGCGCTCCAACCCGGCGCCGTCCCAGCGTCTGCTCGTCTCGGCCATCGCTGTCCCCCTTCTCTCACCTGCCCGTCACCGCAACCCATGCAGGACAACCGCGGCGGCCTGTCCATTCCCCGGTCTCCCGTGACCTGCCGACGACCCCCAGTTCGCCCACGGCAGACGTCCTTGCCGGGAAACAACTACGCACTTCGGCATGCCGCATGCCAACGTACGGGTGTCGGGAAAACCGCAGGTCAACGAAGGGATTCATCTAACCGTGAGCACCGCTGCCACCCTCCTTCCGGCCGTTGTCCGCCCCACGGCGGATGCTCTCCACTGGCTCTCCGCCGACCACGGTGCGGGCCCGGTGCTCGATCTCCTGGACGCACTCGGGTGGGCGATCGTCGACACCCCCGAGGCCAACGTCCACGCGACCAGCCCCGACGGCTGCGTCTACGTCGGCTGGCTCCCCGAGGACCCGTCGGCCTGGCAGCGCAACATCGTCTGGCACGTTCGGGTGCAGCCCGCCGATGGCGACGCATGGGTCCAGGAGTTCGGTCTCCACACCCCCTCCGAGGCCGTTACCGCATTCCTCGCCGCCCTGGTCGCCAACTTCTCGTGCTGACTGCCGATCAGGCTCCGCTCATACATCCACCGACGGCTCGACGACTCCCCGTCGTCGGGCCGACCAGCCCCGTCAATGTCCACCGTTCACGGAGACTCCCTTGCCCCAGTACCTGACCGTCGGCCACCTGCTCCGCCAGCTCCAGGAACTCGACCCCAACCTGCCGGTCCGTCTCGCCGTCAACCCCGACTTCCCCTTCGCTCACTTCGTGGGGGCCGAGGTCGTCGTCCGCGACGACAAGGCGTACATCGCCGACGACGGCCAGGAGGACTACCTCCCGGTGGGGGCGCGCGACGCCCTCACCTGGGCCTGATCGCTTCCCTACCATCACGGAGGCTTCCCATCTCGTCACTCTCGCGCCCCGCACCCCGCCTCGCACTGCACACTGTCGCGGCGCGCCCCATGCCGCACGGCGTGCACAGCGCGCTTGTCCAGCGCATCTCCACCCGTCCCGACGGCCCTCTCGACATCACCTGGCTCGCTACCGAAACTCCCAGACTCCCCCTCGGGCGCATCCGACTGCGCTGGGAGCCCGCATCGCGCAGCGGCTGGGACGTCACGGTGCATCTGGGCCTGACCTCTGCCGACGTGCTCCTCGGTTCCTGGCCCGCCGTCCCAGACGACTGGCCGCGCCTGATCCGTCCGACCCTCTACGAGGTGACCGGCCTGTGCGCCGCCCTCGCTTTCGCCACGGACGCCCTCGACCTCTCGAACCGTCTCGCCGGAGTCTGATTAGCCACCGAACGCGTAGGCCGCTGACCTGTACCGCGGCTGGGGCTCGTCAGTGATGTCCTACGGCGTGCTGACTGTGATCGACGCTGATGAGCTTGCCACTGACTCTCAGCCGCTCCCACGCCTCTGTGGCATCGAAATCGTTGTACATGTCCGGCGACGCTATCGGCTGATGGGCAGGGCCGCTCCTGGAATGACAAGACCGCATGCTGTAGGGAACTCCAGGCCTGGATCCCGGAGGGACCTTCCCCGCTACGTGGCAGCACTCTCCGGCGGCTCAGGCACCCACCCGCTGAGGGCTCAACGAGGCGGGAGCGATGCAAGATGAGACCGCACGTGCCGGCTGAAGTGTGCTGCGCAACGCGTGTCTCTCACGAGTGCAGCCAGGTTGTGCCATACGGTCTGGCGAATATCCCTGGGCGTTGTCCGATGATGGCGTGCCAGGGTCTGCTCCACGGCGGCGACGTTGCCGGGCAGTGGCTGAGCGGAGCTGCGGTCGCCGAAGGGGTGGTCGGTCTCGGTCAGCACACGATCGAGCGGGATGGTCTGCAGCAGAGCCGTCTTGCGTGCGGCGGAGACGTTGACGGAGAAGTAACAGCCCAGGCGGACGGCACGGGCGGTCTGTTCCGGGGCGCCAAGCCACCAGTGGAGGACCATGCCAGGGACCGGGGCACGTTCGAGTTCGTCGAGCACCTGCTCGCAGGCGCCGTAGCTGTGGATGCTGGCGATGCGCGGGGTGCGCTCCAGAACGCCGAGCACACTGCGGAGAGTGGTCTGCTGGCGCTCGAGCGGGACGCGGCTCTTGCCGTCGAGTCCGATCTCGCTGACCAGGGGCGTGTGGGCGATCAGCTGGGTGAAGGTGTCGGGGTCGAATGCGGTGTGGCTGCGGGCGAGTCCGGGATGAGCGCCGACTCCCCAGATGATCCGGTCGTCGTGCCGCTGGACGGCCTCAGTGGCCTCGGTCAGGGAGCGGGTGGCGGCGAAGATGACGGCGCCCAGGCCTGCGAGGTCGTCGGCCGGGACGCTGGTGTCGATGTGTGCGTGCAGGTCCAGCGGCGGCAGTGCGCTCGTCCTCATGGATACAGCAACTCCAGTTCTGCGACGCCCCGCGTGCACAGGTCGTAGGCCTGGCGGGTGGAGTAGTCGGAGGGCAGGTTCAGGGTCGTGATGTCGGCCGGGCGCAGCCCGCGAGCGAGGAAGGTGCGCAGGGAGGGTTCGACCGACTTGCCGGTCAGGTAGGCGCTGAGGTTCTCGGCGTGGCGGGTGTGAAGGTAGTCGGTCGTGTCCTCGATCTGGGCGGCGCGGAAGGAGGCGCGGCGCAGCAGGCAGCCGAAGCACACGCCGCAGTGGGTGCGTACGGGGATGCGGTGGGTGCGGTGTCCGGTGTGGGCGCAGGAGTGGGTGTTGCTGAGCAGCCGGGTGGCTGCGGCAGGGCCGACCAGTTCGGCGGCCCGCATGAACATTTCGCCTTTGGTGTGGGCGGCGAAGGGGTTGTGGATGTGTGCGTGAGCTCCGGCGTCGTGCGCGATGGCTGCCAGGGACTGCAGGAAGAGTGGGTGGGTGGTGCGGGTGGATACGGCGCCGCGCTGGTCGGCGGTGAGCGGCACGTTGAGGGAAGCGAAGCCGTTCTCCGGGATCCACAGCGGGACCTCTTCCACTGCTGCGGCCGCCAGGCCGAGGGCGAGGAAGAGCAGGGAGCGGGTGCGGGTGGAGTACTCGTTGGGCAGTTTCGTGCCGGTGGGCTGATGGCTTTTGCGGGAGAAGCGCAGGGCCTGGTGGGGCTGTGAGGGGCCGTCGATGAGGTGGGCAATGGTGTCGGCGACAGTTCGCTGGATGGGGGCGAGGGTGGTGGCGCCAACATGGGAGAGCAGCAGATGCTGCTCGGAGGCGAGGTCGTGGCGGGAGTGCAGGGCGCCGACGGCAGAGTCGGCGCCGCCGCTGAGCAGGACCACGCGCCGGATCCCGAGGTGTGGTGTGTCGTGAACGGCTTCGTGCGGGGCACCGGCGGTGTGGAAGCGGATTGACCATCGGTCTCCGGACAGGAAAGCCAAGAGGGCTTCGAGGCGTTCGCGCACCGCGGTCCAACGGGCCGGGTCGTAGACAGGGACGTCCAGTTCGAAGGTGCGCTGGTTCCAGTTGGAGCGGGCGGCGCGGCGGGGCGCGGTACGGTCGGCGGCGTAGACCAGGGTGGCCAGGCGGACCAGTTCGATATTGGGTTCGGGGACGGGGCCCAGGGCTCCCAGGGACGGTCCGAGGGTGGAGACGAAAGAGCCGCCGGCCCCGGCGGGCCACCAGAACACGGTGGTGTCGTCAGGCATGGGGTGGGTGGTGTCTGCGTCCAAGCGCAGGATGTAGGCGGGCATCAGGGCTCCATCCAGATGGACCGCATCGCGGTGATGCCCTCTTCGACGGCCTGGGTGATCTCGGTGGTGCTGGGGCCAGTGGTCGTGAGGAAGGCACGGTCCGCCAAGGCGCGTGCGGTCTCACGCAGTTGGCGTTCGCCGTTGGCAGTGGCCCAGGCAGGGCGGGAGCCGTCATTCATCGTCGCCGCGGTCTCGCTGATGACCGCCTCGAAGATGATCAGTGCCAGGGTTTCCCGGACGACTTCGTCGGGGCTGGGGGGTGTGCTGTCGCTGCCGGCTTCCAGGACCCATTGGGCCACTTCGCTGGCGACGAAGCGGCGTTCCTGGTCTTCGATGGTGCCGTCGGCGAGTGGCCCGCAGGCCGCGTCCACGATCCGGCGGGTCCAGTCGATCGGGTCGTCGGCGGCGGCCTGCAGTTGTGCGTAGTCGAGGCCGAGTTCCTGCAGAGCCTGCGCGTTGCCGGTGCGGTAGGCGTAGGCCGCGGCCGCGGCGCGGCCTGCGGTGCGTGAGGACCGGGCGATGCTGCGCTGTGCCCCTCCCCCGCTACGGCCTCCCCCGGCTCCCGCACCTCCGCCGCCGGGGCCGTCGGCGTGGCCGCCGGAGGGGCGGAACAGACCGAGGGCAGGGATCAACTGATCCGTGTTGAGCTGGGGTGAGGGCGCGCCGGGGCCGGAGCCGGCCAGAACGTCGAGCCACTGGGTGACGTTGTGCTGCAGTTGTTTGCTGGCCGGTGTGCCGTTTCCGGTGTAGGAGCCTTTGGTGCCCATCAGCGGCTGCTTCCTGTGCCCAGGGCGTGGTCGAGGGTGCGCCCGATTTGGTCCTGGCCGGCCGGGACATGGCTCTTCCAGTGCTCCAGCACGCCGCGGAAGACGGGGACGGCGGACGGGAGAACCAGGATGGTGGCCGGTTGCAATTCTCGGGCAGGAATGGACTGCAGGAGGCGGGTGGCCCGCTCGGTGCTGGCCGGGTAGGCAGTGGTGATGCGAACCAGGCTGCGCACGGCTGCGGTCTGTTCGGTAGGCCGGTCTCGGCCGGCCCGGCCGAGGTATTCGACCAGGCTCAGGGCGTCGTCCTCGCCGAGTGCGGTGATGTCGGCTTCGGTGACCCGGCGCTGGTCGAAGCGCACGCTGGACAGCAGGTTGGCCGCGATGTCGCGCAGCCGACCGGGCAGTCCGGCGTCGAGGAGTTGCTCGCCGGTGAACGCGGCTGCCAGGTAAAGGTAAGGGGCCAGGTCCACGGGGCCGAGGTCGGGGGGAAGTTTGGCCCATCGGATCAGGTCGTCGTCGAAGGTGACCGGCTCGCTCTCGCATTCGTCCGGCGTCGGTTGCTGTTCCGGGGAAGCGGCGTCGTCGGGAGCGGGGTCGGCGGCGATGTGGGGTTCGGGGGCGGGCCGGCCGGCGGTTGTTTCCAGTTTGGCCATGCGGGAGCGCAGTTCGCCGCGGGCCAGCCATCCCAGGACGGTGGCGAAGGCGTTGGGCAGCAGCTTCTCCAGAACCATGAGCTTGGCCACGATGTCCGGCTCGAGTTCGATGCCGCGATGGCCGGCGACGGACTGGCGCACCCGCAGGTCGTTGAGGAAGCGCTTGATGCGGCGGGGGCTGCCTTGGAGCTTCTCGTAGAGGATGGGTGTCATCCGTGAGGCAAAGGCCATTTCGGCGAAGATGTCGTTGCCGTTCACGGCCTCGGCCAGGTCGTCCAGCAGGCCCTTCTCCAGCCGCAGGTGTACGCAGGCCTCGATGTAGGGGGTGAGTTCCTCGACGGTCAGGCGCTGAGAGAGCTGCAGCAGGACGAGGAATGCCTCGGTGTCGAAGCGGCTCAGGGTGGGCAGCGGCACCGTGGTCTGCACGATCTTGTGCAGGTAGAGGCTGGCCGGTTCCTCGAAGTATCTCTCTTGTGCTGACTGATGTCCGCTGCCGGGGTCGGGGAAGCGGGCTCGCAGGGCGTCGGCAACCCGGTGCTCGTCGGCGGCGACGACGAAGGCCATCTTCGGCACGGCCAGGAACAGCCGGATGGTCTCCAGCGTGTCCACGACCGTGTCGGGCAGGCAGCGGTCGAGATCGTCGACCAGCACGACCACGCGCCTGAGGTGGCTGAGTTCGGCGGACTCCATCAGTGTGCGGAACTCACTGCGGAATTCGCCGAGTCCGCGTGAGGGCGGGTCGCCTGCGTCGGCATCATCGTTGCCGGGCTCGGTGTTGATCAGGCTGGTGAGGTCGTCGACGGAGGGCAGCTGCAGGGTCAGGGACGTCTTGGCCGCCACTTGCAGGGCCTTGGCCCAGTCGACTCGCTGGCGCAGCTTGGTCAGCATCGTCCGGGCGCGGCTGATGCGGCCCTCTGGCTGTTCCTTCTTGGCGAGCTCGGCGGCGACGGCGCTGAGCACCTCGCCGATCAGGGTTTCCTTGGCGCCCACACCGGGGTCGTAGCGCCACGGGTCTGTGCTGATCACGAGAATGGTCGTGTCCGTTGCGGGCGGCTGGGGGGCGAGTTCGTCCTCGATGAGGCGGAGCACGGTGGTCTTGCCGCTCCCCCAGGCGCCCGAGACTCCGACGGTCACCGGGTCAAGGGCGTCGTCGAGGACGGCCTGGACCACGGTTTTGGCCACCGCGTCAAAAGACAGAAGATCCAGGTGGGTCGGCTCGTCCGACCACAGCTGTGCAGACATATTGCTCTTGCCCATCCCCAGGGCCTGTGACTATCTCGTCTCAGGCGGTACCCGCACCAGCACTGCGCATACGGGCACTCCCGAGTGTGCAGCAAACACACACAATAGCGCTCGTTTCATCCTCAACAACAGAAACAGGCGCATCCATTGCGGCCGCCGACGTGGCCGATGCCGACCCGGGGCGGGCGGCGGATGACTGCATCCTCGGTCTGCCCGTGCCGACGCGATTCGGCCATTGCGGGCGTGAAGCCGGGCGCGCGCCACAGCCGAGAGAGTAGCCGCCAGCCCGCACCCAGTACGCCAATGCGTCGATCAACTACCGCCGCGGAAGCTTGCGTGGGCGCTCACCCGGCATCGCGGGCGGCACCAGCGGTTCGAGCACCGCCCACTCGACATCGGAAAGATCCGTAGGATACCTCCCGCCGTTCGGCCACACGCGCCTCCCCATGGTGCAGGGCCTGCTAGCTCGCCTGCCCTTACCGGGACTTAGCAGATACCTACTAACTCCATTGCTGTTACGGTCCGTTACGCGACAACGTTCAAGGTGCAGCGCCAGTCTGTCGGCAAAACGGCACGGTGGGTTAGGCGCCACTGTCACCCCGGTGGCGCCTCCAGCCCGTTACCTGCCTACTCCAGGTAGATGCCGGCGAGTACGCCGTCGAACCCGAGGGCGGTCAAGCCCGCCTCGACACTCGGGTAGGTCGTCCCGTGCGGGCCGCCGACAAGGGCGTCGAAGTCGGCGCGGCTGATCTCGGGCTCGGGCCACTGGTTGCCGCACCGGCAGCGGACCCAGACGTTGCGCCCGTGGTTGATGAGCAGCCAGTCGCGTCGGGCACGGCAGGCGGAGCACATCACGGGGATGCCGCCGAGAGCGAGTTCGGGTGAGTGGCCGACGCAGCGAATTGCGCCGGGTCCGTCGGCCGGCCGGGTCTCGGCCTGGAGCTGCAGCAGGGGGTCGGTACCAGTGGGGAGGACGGGCAGGACGGGTGCCGACTCCGTGGTGCGGGGGGTGGTTCTGAGCACGAGCGTCAACTCCCGGTTGTCGGTCCTGTTTTCATCCGTAACAGCCGGTGGAACCGGCTGTCCATACCTTTCGCAGCGTCCGCTCGGTTAGTGACCGGCTGCCGGTTCGACCTGGTCAGCGACGTGGCGAGCGGCGGCTGGGGTCTTGCATGGTCCCGAGCGGCGCGGTTGCCGTCGCGTTCCGTTCACCGGTGCGGCTGCTCGACGTCTTGGCATGGCGGGTGGCGGCCTGCGGGCGGCGCGCAGCGTCACCCGGGTGTGCCGGGAGCTGGGCGATGCGCCGCAGGCGCCAGACCAGGACGTCGTTCACGTCATCGGCGCTTTCGAGTTCACGCATGTCGATGGCCTGGCGCAGGAGAGCTTCGGAGTCGTGGCCCGCCCGCTCGGCCTGGGCGAGGGTGGCGACCAAGGCGTCGCTCCTCGCTTCCATGCCTCCTGCCTGTACGACCTTCTCCGGCAGGACGGCGCGAAGGGTGGCTTCGTGCGTGCGGCGCTGGGCTTCTGGAAGGGCCCGACCTTCGTCGTGCAGCACTCGCATCGGGGTGGCAGCGGCCTGCCGGTAGGCGGTGCGCAGGTGCGCCGCGGCTTGTCGGGAGGCGTGGGCCTGCTGAGCGTGTCCGCGTGCGGAGTGCCAGCGGGCGGCGGCGAGGGTGACCAGGACAAGGGTGGAGACAAGCATGGCGGTGGTGCCGCCGTCCTCGCCTCGGCCGAGCGCCCCGCCGGCCTGGACAATGCCCCGGGCGGCTGAGCGGAGAGCCCGGGTGTCGGCGCGTTCGGCACGGACATGACTGCGGGTCGCCCGCTCGAAGGCGCGAGCTGCGGCAGCCAGCTCCGCGCGGGTGGTGGCCGGTGAGGTCTGGGCCACCGCGTCGAGGAGTTCTCCGACGCCGACAAGCTGGGGGGCGGCCTCGCCGTCCTCGTCGCGTTCCAGAAGCGTGGCCGAGCGCTCGGCGATGACGGTCGCGTCGCGTCGTTGACGGGCGGGCGGTGACCAGTTCGTCCGGTCAGCGCCGACCGCGGGAGCGCTCGGCTCGGCGGCCCCGTCGGTGAGGCGTAGGCGGATCTTCGGAAGGGAGAGGTCGGGGGCCAGCTTGGAGCCGGGGTACCAGACCGGGTCTCCGTCGCGGTTGCGGTCGCCGGGCAGGGCCACGTTGTAGCCGAGCGCGTCACCGGACGGAGCGTGCCGCAGCTTCACCCGCACCCCCGCCTCGCGGAGCCGCGTGAAGAACTCCTCCTCCGAATCCGCTCCCGCCACGGCTCGACGAACGGCCTCACGGAGCGTCTCGCGCGAGGTCTCCGGACGGCCGGTGCGCTCGGCCTTGAACTTCTCGGCGCTGCTGGGATTCTTTGCTGCGGTTCCGTCGCCGGCGTTCAGGCGCCGCAGGCCCATCTCCTTCTCGATGCGGCGGCATTCGGCCTGGGCCTTGTTGAAGTCGTAGTTCAGGCGCGGGTTGCGCAGGTCGCCGCGTACGAGGGTGGCAACGATGTGGATGTGGTCCTCCGCGTGGCGGACGGCGATCCACCGGCAGCCGTCGGGGTCTCCGGCCGGGACGATGCCGGTGGCGTGGACGATGCGCTGGGCGACGGCGTTCCACTCCTCGTCGTCCAGCCGCCGGTCCCCCGGGGCGGTGCGGACCGAGCAGTGCCAGACGTGCTTGGCGGGCGCGCGGTCGCCGGCCTGCTTGACCCGCAGGTCCAGGGCGGCGGTGAGCCGGGCGAGGGTGACCTTCGGGTCGGGGTCGAGGCCGGGGTCGCGGCCGGGGTCGGGGGCGAAGCCGTCCCAGGAGCCGACAAGGTGCGCGTCGGTGTGCTCCTCGCGCCGTCCGGGGCCGTACAGGTAGACGAGGAGGCCGTGGGTGCGGGAGCCGCGTCCGATGTCGGGAACCATCACAGCCGCCGGGTCACCAGGTCATTCGCCGCGTCATCGACGCGGGCGAGAAGTCCGGTCAGCGCGCCCAGCGCGTGTTCGAGTTCACCGGCGCGCGGCTGGCCACCACTGTTGAGGACGAAGGCGATCTGGTTGATGTTGTTGCCGATCCGGGCCAGCGCGGTGCGTAGAGCGGCGAGTTCGTCGATGGCGGTGTCGAGCTGGTCGTTGCTGTGCATGGCGGCGCGTCCGCGGGCGGCGCTCAGGCCGGCGGTGGCGAGGAAGCGGGCGACGGTAACGCCGCGCTGGGTGGCGGCGTCGGTGATCTCGGCTTTCTCGGTGTCGGAGAGGCGGGTGGTCGTCTTGCGGGCGCGCTCGCTCGCGTTGCGGGTGCGGCGGCGCGGGGTGCGGTCGGGAAAGGCGGGCGTGCTCGGGCTCGGCTGCTCGCGGTGGTCGTCGTGGTCAGCGTCTCCCCCGGTGACCGGCGCCCCCTGGTGCCGGTTGCCCGGCTGGTCCTCGTGCGCCCTCGCTCGGGGACCAGCCGGGCTTCCCTCGCCCTCCTGGGCGGGGGCAAGTGCGTACGACGGGCCGTAGGACCGTCGTACGCGATAGCTTGCTCCGCCAGGAGCCGTGGTGGAGTCACGCTGCTGTCCAGCGGGGGTGGCCACCGGGTCGTTGGTGTTCACCGACTCGTCTCCGGGTCCTGCTGCTGGATTTCGCGGACGAGTTCCTCGATCCAGTCCATGGCCAGGACCGGGTGGTGCAGGGTCCAGGGGCGGTCGTGCTGCTCTCGTTGCACGATCCAGGTGGTGTCGGGGCCGGACCGGGCGCGGTGGAGGTGTCCGTGCTGGTGCAGGACGGTCAGCCAGGAGTCGACTTCGGCGGGCGTGGCCGGGTGAGTGCGCATCGGGTGCTCTCCGCTTCTGCTGTGGCGGGGTATCTCGGAGACATGCGGAGCGGGTGACCGGCCGGGGTAACCGGCTTGGTCACCCGCTCCGTGGAGGTTCGGTCAGGGCCGGGAGGAGGTGACCGGCTGGCGGTGCTGCTCGCGCAGCTGCGCCATCAGCGCGGTCAGGGTGTCGCTGGACAGCGGGATCTGCTGACCTCGGATCGCCTGTGCGACCACCTTGCGGGTCAGTTTGTCCTCGGCCCTGACCGCCGACCGGGCGATCCTCAGCAGTTTCTCGGTGTCCGGGTCAGGACGCCGGTCACCGGTCGGCCGGGCGGCCCGGTCAGTGACCGGCGGCGAGGTGACCGGCGGGGCAGTGACCGCCGCCGGGCTGCCCTGGTCATCACCGACCGGGGCCGCGCTGTCGGGGCGGTCAGAAACCGTCCGCCCCTTGTCCGTCTGTCCCTGCAGGTCAGGGGCACCGTGGCTCCGGTCGCGGTGGTCGGTGGCCGACTGGCCGCTGTCCGCCGGGGTCGAGTCTCCGGTCAGTGACTGGGTGGCGGTGTCTTCGTCGGTCAGGGGCGGCGGCAGCCGGTCGGTCGGAGAGGTGACTGGCTGACCGGACTTGACCTGACCGGCCGCTGGCCGCTGCTGACCGGCTCGGTTGGTCCGGGTGACCTCGATGGCGTCGCCCCGGTCGGTCTTACCGAGGTGGCCGGGCTGACCGCGGTTCTGCCGGTCAGTGTCCTTGACCGGGCCCCGGGCGATGAGAATGTAGAGGTGGACCGCTCCGGCCAGTGCGAGCGGGGCGATGGTGGAGAGCACCGCGACCACCGCGTCACCGAGCCGGAGTCCGGTGCCGGCGACCGCGTCCTGGTTGATGCGGACCGCGTGGAGCGCGTTGGCCCAGATGCTGGCTGCGGTGGCCGTGCCGAAGAGCGTCCAGACGTAGAGCCGGGCGCGCAGGGGTGCGTTGCGCAGAACCAGGAGGGCTCGGATGCCGTAGGCGATGAACCCGTCGATCACCAGGGGGAAGAGGTAGGTGAGGAAGCCCCGGATGTGGATGGCGACGGCCATCTGCTGCAGGGCGTCGTACGACAGCGCGCATCCCGCGCCCCCGAGGGCGACGACGGCCGCGCGGTCCCACCCGGATATGTGCGCCGTCTTCGGCGCGCTCGCGGTGTTCATGCCGCCGTCCCGAAGTCGTCGCGGATCAGGCGCTCGCCGCTGGTCTCGGGGGGCGGAGTGTTCGTGGTGGGCTGGTTGAGGGTTCGGTTGCGCTCGGCTCGGCGGATCTCGCGGTAGCGCTTTTTGGCGTGCTCTTCGGTGACCTTCAGAAGCCAGGCCAGGCGCTGCTCGGTCACCCCGTGGCGGTAGGCCGCGTGCTCGACCGCGCGGCGCTCCGCATGGGTGAGGTGCACGTCGCGCCCGGCGATGGTGGCGTTGACGCGGCTGTAGTCGAGGCGGCTGGCGAGCTTCTCGTGCAGCGGCCCGCGCTCCTCCTCCGTCAGGCCGCCCCGGATCCCGTCGGTGTCGCCCCCTTCGAGAGCGGCGTCCAGGCAGGTGCGGCGGACCGGGCACTGGCCGCACAGGGCCTTGGCCGTGGCGATCTTGGCGATCTCATCGGGTTCGGGGAAGAAGACTTCGGGGTCCACCGGGTTGTACTCGGTGCTCTGGCAGACGGCGTCGGCCTGCCAGGTGTGGTCGCCGAGCTGACGGTGGTGGGCGGGGCCGTTCATCGTGCTGGTCATGCGGGGTGCTCCGATCGCTCTCCGCGCGCAGGGGCGTCGGCGGAGAGGTGCGCTGGCGGTAGGCGCCCGGGACGGCGCTTCGGGGGCGCGGTCCGGCGGGGTGGCCTGTGGAGGGTCAGGCGGCGGCGCTGTGGCGTCTCCGGTCGACGGCCTCGAACTCGACTCGGGTAGTCATCTGCGCGAGCCTGCTGGCGACGCGGTCGCCGAGGTAGGAGCGCAGGTCCTTGATCGCCAGGTTGGTGGTGATCAGCGTGGGGAGTTCGTAGTTGTACCGCCGGTTGATCAGCCGGTACGTCACTTCCTCGACCCACTCGCTGGCCTTGGCCGCGCCGAGGTCGTCGATGATCAGCAGCGGGCAGCGGCTGACGGCTGCCAGCTCTCGCTCGCTGTCGACCCCGGGCCGGGGTCGGAGATCGGCGTAGAGGTCGGCTGCGGTGGTGGCGCGCCAGCGAACACCGACGCCGCTCTGCACCAGCGCTCGGACCGCACCGTACGCCTGGTGTGTCTTGCCCGCGCCGACGACTCCGGCCATCAGCAGGCTGGGCCCGGTGGTGACCTGTCGTCGGGCTCCTCGGCTGGGGGCGACGGCCGCCTCGGTGACCTTCCCGACCCAGTCCAGGACCGTGGGGTGATCGGCGACAGCCGCCTGGTAGCGCGGGGGCATCCCGGTCAGGAGGGCGTCGAGCGGGGAGACCGGCTCGGCGACGTCGGGGAGCGTGGCGTCGGCCGGGTCGATGTTGCGGGCGGCCAGGATCCTCGCCATGCGCTCCAGGATGGCTTCGTTGCTGAGGAGCTGCGGTTCGCGGCGGCGGGTGTGCATCACAGCTCCTCGGCGTAGGCGGCAGAAGCGTTGGCCGGGTTGGTCCACGCCTGGTGGGCGGGCACGTTAGGCCGGATTCCCGGCCGTGCCAAACCGCAGGGGCGAGCGTTCATCGCCTCGTTGACCATGCTGGTCAGCACGCTCGGGTGCTTCGGATTGGCCGCGAAGTTCGCCAGCCCGGCTCGGATGTGCTCCGGTGCGATGCCCTCGTCCAGGAGCTTCTTGGTGATCCGCCCGAGGTGCCCGATCACGTCGCTCGGGGGGCGCTGGTCGCACCCGGCGACGTACTCCCCGACGAGGTCCTTGGCTGAGATGCCGACTGCGGGCGCTGTGCGCCCCGTAGGGACAAGAGATCCAGGATCCAGGATCCTAGATCCAGGCGCCGAGCCTTCGGGGAGGCTTCGGAGAAGGCTCGGGGAGCCTTCCGAGACAATCCTCTGACCTGCGCTTTTTTCGTCGGCCCGCCCGGGTGCGCTGATGGCTCCGTCGGCAGCCTCCTGCCGGTAAGCGGCTGGCCCGTCTGCCTGGTCCGGCACCGTCGAGGCGGGTACGGCAGGCAGATCGAGGGCTCGGTGTGCCCTCGCCGAGGTCTCGGCGAGTCCTCGGGGAGAAGTGGGCGAGCCCTCCGCCCTCCGGGTGCAGGAGCCCTTGCACGGTGCGCACCGGTCGGCAGCCTGGTGCTGCGGGCACGAGGGCAGGCGCGACTGGCTCGGCTTGTCGATCTTTTGGTGCTCGGACCAGGTCACGATGTGGAGGTAGCGGCGGCCGTCGCATCCGGTATACCGGCAGATCAGTCCGGCGTTCGCGAGCTGGTGGAGGTCGTCCTCGACGTGGACCGAGGTGTGCTCGGCGCGCAGGGGCCAGAGAAGCCCTGCGATGATCGCGGCGTTGTCCCGGTGGCGGCCGTGGTCGTCTGCCTGGGTAAGCAGGCCGAAGAAGGTCCTCTCGGCCGCTACGGTCACTTCGGCGAGTGATTCGGAGGTGAACGCCTCCGGCTTGACGGTTCGGATCCGGGCCATGT
The DNA here is from genome assembly GCF_019303475.1 of Streptomyces sp. JJ38. GTDB lineage: Bacteria > Actinomycetota > Actinomycetes > Streptomycetales > Streptomycetaceae > Streptomyces. The sequence continues at coordinate 117,339 of NZ_JABLSI010000003.1, read as the reverse complement.
CAGCGGCCCCGCTCGGCGGCGACCAGGTCACTGCGGGTGAGGGTGGCGTCGGCCCGGCGGAAGGTGTGCGGGCGCATCCAGTCCACCTCTGGCCAGACCCGCAGGATCCAGCGAGCTGCGACCCTGGCGGTGGGGCGGCCCAGCTCTACGGTCCTCCCGGCCTCGTCCTTGACGACGGAATGGAGGTGAGGCCACGTCTGTGTCGGGTCGGTGAGACTGACCCGGATGGTGGCCGCGCCCGGGATCATGTCGGCGAGCTGGGCGGCGAGGCGGCGTGGACGGACGTCGTCCGCGCAGGCCGGGCTTCCGCTCGGCGTGGCGAGCATGCGATACTCCGTTGTTCGTAGGAGCGCGGTGCGACGGTCTCGTGCAAGAAGCCCTGCCGCCCGCGTGATGTGCAATTGGCGCCCTTCGGGGTGCCAGCCCGGCGCCTGGGAAGTTGGTAGCTCCTCGGCGCCGGTTTCAGTTCCGGACCAGGTCACGGGTCGTATGCCGGCATCCGTCCCGCCTCCTTTCCGCTGGTCATCGGCCCTTCTCCGGGGCCCTGCCCGGCGTGGGACGACGAACATACGTAGACCCCGCGGACAAGTCCATCCCGTTGCCGAAAAGATCGTTTGCGGTCGGCTCACCCGGTGTCGGCTGGTTTCGCGCAGGCGATGTCGACATGGATCCGCGCCGCCTGGACGCTGTCCAGGCGCTTGCTGCGCGAGCAGTCATGACAGAGGAATAGGCATAGGGGTTCCCAGAGGCTGGCATCGTAGAATCGGCCCTGATCAACAGGTGCGGTACGGAAACGTACGTCAGTTTCGAAAATGCATCAACCCTGGCTTACAGTTGACCCCGACACCGAGCCCATCGCCACCACGCAGCAGGAGTGCCAGTGCCCCCTCGTCAGTTCGACGGCAGCCTCGTGCGGGCTGTCCGCCGGCGCAGGGACATGCACCAGAGGCAGCTGGGCGAGCTGGTAGGCGTCAGCGGCGCCACCGTCGCACGATGGGAATCCGGGAAGGATTTCCCCAAGGGCGAGAAGCTGCCGGCGATCGCAACAGCGCTCGATGAGCCGCTCGACGAACTGTTCCCCCACGAGGGCCCGCCGGACCTACAGCTTCTGCGGTGCGACGCCGGTCTCAGCGTGGCGGAGGCCACCGAAATCATCGGGGCAAGCCGGGGACCGGTGGGCAATGCCGAGTCCGGGCGGCGCAGGCTCAACGCCAGCTACGTGACGCCGCTGGCGGCGGCGTACGGGGTGACCGAGGATGAGCTGCTCGCGGCGCAGGATCGGTCGTTCGGCATTCGCACCACCTCCCCGCGTGACGATCAAGAAGCCGCGCCTCGCACAATCGGAGAAAAAATCAACTTTCTCCTGCAGTACGGCTCCACCGGCGAGAAGGCGCTCTCCGACGCGGAGATTGCGCAGCTCGTCAATCAGCATGCGCCGACGGCAGCCGTCACCGCCGAGGGCATCGGCGAACTGCGCGAAGGTACGGCAACCGAGGCATCGGATGAGGTGCGCGCCGGCCTGGCCCATGCCTTCCAGGTTCCCCCCTGGCTGTTCGGCGACGACGCCGAGCTGAGCCCCATGATCCAGGAGTTCCTGGAGGCTGTCCGTTTCATCAGCTCGATCCACCAGGGACAGGTCCTCGGCCTGGCGGCACGCGGCAGCGAGATCTTGTCCTTGAAGACGATGGCCGACATCAACAGACTCGTGGGAGAACTGAGGCACAAATTGTCCGAGGTTCAGGACAAGGAGTGACCCCGCCGGTATAGGCGGGGTCAGATGGCTGGCGGCGCTACTGCCTTGCAGGCGTGTCCGATATGACAAGCGCGGATACGTCTTCCTCGGCACTGTCACCGCCGCCGCACTCCTCATCTGGCTCCGCTTGTGACCGCAGCGACGAACTGATTGTTGCTGCATCGTGCCCCGCCGCCGGGGCCGAGGTGAGCGAAAACGGGTTGTGCCTGAGTAGATGATCAGCTTGGGTTCGTGCTCGTGACTGACTTGAACGATCTCATACGTCCGGACCGCTATCCGCGCTCCTCTCGATATGACCCCGCCTGGTTGCTCAGCCTCGACATGGGACCGAACCCGCTGTGGCTGCTGGAAGACCTCACCCGGGATCTTGATCTGCGCCCGGGGATGCGGATTCTCGACCTCGGCTCCGGCAAGGGCGCCACGTCGGTGTTCCTGGCCCGCGAGTACGGCGCCCAGGTCGTTGCGGCCGACTTGTGGATCGCTCCCGAGGACGCGGCAGCCGTCTTCGCCGAGGCGGGTGTCGGTGACCGGGTGAAGGCCGTGCGAGCTGAGGCGCACACTCTGCCGTTCGACGAGGAGAGCTTCGACGCCATCGTGAGCGTGGACGCGTTCGAGTACTTCGGGACGGCGGACAGCTACCTGCCCTACCTGACGCGGTTCCTCCGCCCTGGCGGACATCTGGCGATGGCGACTCCCGCCATGACCCGGGAGGTCCGTGAGCTCGGAGCCATCCCACCTCACATCAAGAAGGTGGTCGGCTGGGAGGCGATCGCCTGGCACACGGCGGAGTGGTGGCGCTTTCAGTGGGCGATCACCGAGCTCGTTGAAGTCACCTCCGCGCGGTTGCCGCAAGACGCCTGGCGGGACTGGCTGCTGTGGGCCCAGGCCGCAGCCGAGCACACGCCCAATGGCCGGAGCGCGAACCAGCCCGTCATCGACATGCTCACCATAGACGGCGGAGAATTCCTCTCCTTCGCTCTGATAACTGCACGTAAGAACTGAGCAGACTTACACCGTCGGCAATTCTGTCTCTCCGATCGTAATCGGAGAGACAGAATCTAATCGGCCCTGGCTGGGCCACCACAAACCTCGGACCGGAAACGCGAAGGGACTACGGCTCGGCCTCTGAAGAGGCCCAGCCGTAGTCCCTCTGCGCGGACGAAGATCGACGCCGCTCAGGAAGCGGCCAGGTCGACTCCGAAAAGCTCGGACAGCGTTGCGACCGTCTGCTTGGGGTCCTGGTTGTGCACTCCGGCAAGGCCGAGCTGCTCCGCCGCCTGTACGTACGCCTCGGTGTCATCGACGAAGATGCACTCTTCGGCAGGCAGACCCATGAGCTTGAGCGTGGTCTCGAAGAGCTGGGGGTCAGGCTTGCGCATCATGTGGTGCTCGCTGATCACGACGACGTCGTACAGCTTCCCCAGGTCGTAGCCCTCATACAGGTCCCACGGTGCCAAGCCCACCGAGTTGGACAGGATGCCGACCTTGATCCCGGCTCGGCGTGCTGCGGCGGCTGCGTCGATCAGCAGCGGCTCGGGACGGAGGTCACCGAAGATCCTTCCCATCAGTCCGTCCGCCGGCACGTTCAGCATCCTGCCGGCGAACTCGTTCCACTCCTTCTGGGACACCACACCACGCTCCAGATCACTGGTGATCCGGACGCCCTCCGGATCCTTGTACAGAGCCGTTAGGCAGGCGCCCCGGGGAAGCCCTTCACGCTCCTCGAACGCCAGCACAGCGGGCAGCAGGGGGGTGGTGAGGACGCCGCCAAAATCAAGAATGAGGCCGGTACGGCGGTTGGACATGCGGGGAACTCCGTTGCTGAGATTTCGGACGCCCATCCAGACCGGACAGCGTCGCGGACCCGGCGGTCGCAGAAGCTGCGCATCGCAGACCAGGAAGTGCACTGACAAGGCGAGGCCAAAACCTCTTTGTCCGCCTTGCCCACGGTACCAGTCGCGACCACACGCTCGATGGTGCCGAATCTCACGCAAACCCTACAAGATCGCATCTCTAAGTGACAGGTCGCGTACGCCGCAAACACAGTTGTGGAAACCCGCCGTACGTCGCACTTGAGGGCTATTGCCGAGATTCCGATTCCAAATTCTCCGAGTCATCGAGAACTTTTCTCGCTTGATCACCGGTGATCTGCGTATAAGCCGTGCTGACTCGCACGTACCACGCAGCTTCACTTTCGGTGTCGACGAACGGCTTATCTCTCATGAGAGTGGCCGAGGACGGTTTGACGGATTCCGTGGTAGCGGCGAGAAGGCCAGCCTTTATCCAGTACGCCTCCGCAGCAGGCTCGGGATCGGACTGCAGGGAGGCCATGTCTTCCGCAGCGAACATCAAGTCGCATGGTACGTAGTAGCGCAGCTTCTCGCAGGCGTCGGAGATATCTTGCGTCCATCGGTCCAAGCGGACGTCGATGGGGACGCGAAATTGCAGGAATTCCGTGATGCGCCGACCGGGCGGGTATAGACTTGTTCCGGGAAAAGCCTCGACTAGATCGAACCAAAGCGGATAGATCAGGTTCAGGGTTCGGAATGCCTTCCATCGTGCAGCAGCCGCACGGGTTGTCGGGATGCTTGCCCCTACGGCGACGATAACGAAAAGAAGGTTCATCCAGATCGCAGTGGCCTCGACAAGGAATCGCACCGTCGATTGACTGAGAGGAATTACTACGGCGCTCCACAAGATGGTGACTCTGGCTATCGTGTGAATGAGCCCCATCCACATCGCGAAACCCATCAACCCCAGCCCGACGCGCATGCTCGTGCTCTCGGCTCGGCGCGCGGCCCTCGTCCACTGATAGCCGCATACGGCGGTGGTGACTAGCGGAAAGAAATAGAACACGGTCATGTAGACCGCGACGCCCAATTGTCCAGCATGGTCAATGAGAAAATCCTCGCTCGGCCGATCTCGTTGAACAACGGTAAAGAAAAGGATCGCGAGCAGAACCACGCCTACGGCTCCGGCTTTGTACGACGCTCGGGCGATCCACCGTGAGAACTCTACGTGCCTGGGCACGACCGCCTCAGCGGTCTTCCCGTAGCTGGTGGCGACGTAGGTGAGGGCTGCCATGATCGCCGCCGTGCTGGCAAAGTGCCGGAGCAGAGCACTGAGATCGATTACAGGAATTCGATCGACCGCGTCCATTGCTGCTGGGGTGTAGAGACACAGAGCCACTGCAAATCCGGTGTAGCCTCCCCAGAGCGCCCGGCGGTGCGCATCGCCATATCTGACGGCCGGGAAACGCCAGATGGAGATCAGGGTCATGACTGCCGCAGTGAAGTATTTGAAGAAGTCGAACACGGGATCAGTCGATCTATAGGTGCCACACCCGTCGCCGCTTACGGGCCGAGCAGAGTGCAGACTTGGTCATTGCGAGATTCAGGGCCGGGTAAAGCTACCGCCGACGCTGGGGCGGGGCAACCGGATGCGCCAACGAATACTCCAGCAGGCTGATTACGTCGTCTCCCGTAGCAGACTGGCGACGCGCCAGACGTTTGATCAATGACGCTGAAAGCTCAGCCTGCTTTTCCTCATGGCTGTCGAAATCGACGCGCGCTTGGACCAGGGCAGATGGGTAGCGGCGTAGCACTTCCTGCCGGATGCGCTCTGGCACGTAACGCTCGATTTCGACAGCCGTCAGAGAGGTGCCGTGGTCCATCCACTCATGCGCGATCTCATGGAGGATGATGTGTTCCGTCTGATTTCGACTTGAGCGGCGCCGATAGAGAATTATGGTCACCTCGGGAGTTTTCACCCGTAGTCCGCACGCTGTCCCTAGGCCCCCGTCGGGGTCATCCAGCGGAACCAACTGAATCTGACGCCCCAGCACGCTTTCCATACTGCTCACCAGCGTCTCGACGCTGAAGGGGGTTGGTATAGGGAGATCAGCGAGCTTCCTCTCGCATTCCCTCACAAGGGCGCGACGTGAAGGATCCCTACGCCAACGCATAGCCGCTCCATTCATACTCACTGCAAACCCCACACCTCAACGCACGCACGCGAGGCGCTGGCAGGCTGGAGCCTGTATTCGATGCACACGGCGCTCGACCGGCGCGCACTGTCCGCGCATAAGCGTACAAGGGGGATTAAGTGATCATGAGGAAGGGGCGTGTTGCAAAGGTCACCCGAGTGCGACGGATCGCTAGCACTAGCGAAGATCAAAAAGGCCAGCACGCCTCGTGTATTGATCTTGAAATGCTTCTACAGTGTGCCCTCGAAGTGGCGCTCTGTTTCTGACTAGCGCCTCTGTTCAGTAAGTCCGAGGACTGCCACTAACCCCTCGCGTTATGCACTCAGTTGACGGTCGGGAAATGGAACGAGCCGTCCAGCAGGAACGGTTGTTTTCGTAACGATGCCTCGGTTGCGCTGGTCGAGAAGGTGCTCGGCGCGCGCCAGATCCTCGGGGGTGTCTACTGCCACCCCGTTGTCCAGGACGGGGACCATCCGCACGGCGTGGCCGTGTTCGACGAAGCGCAGCATCTCTACTCCCTCGGCACGCTCCAGCGGCCCCTGCTGGAGCTGACGGAAGTGCCGGAGAGCCTCGCCTGTGAAGCCGTAGAGGCCCAGTTGGCGCAGGTACTTCGGCCGGTCGCCCCTTGGGTACGGGATGGGCTGGCGCGAGAACATGAGGGCCTCGCTGCGGGCTGCGACGACGACCTTGACGACGTTGTGGTCCAGGACGGCGCCGACGTCGACCAGCTCGGTGTAGGCGTTCACCGCGAAGGTGTCCGGCGGCGAGTACTGCAGGGCCTCGGAGACGTCGTTGATGGCGGTCGGGGAGATGAACGGCTCGCGACGCGGTCGGTGCCGGTGAGGTGTTCCCCGGTACGGATGCAGTCGATACCTAGTTCACGGCACGCCGCTTCGATGCGTTCGTCGTCCGTCGCGACGATGGCTCCGTCGAGGCGTTTGGCCTCCAGGCAGCGCTGGTGAACGTGCCAGAGCAGCGGCTTGCCGCCGAGGAGGGCCAGCGGTTTGCCGGGGAAGCGGGAGGCACCCCAGCGGCAGGGTATGACGGCGATGTGCCTGCGCCGTTCGGCGTCGGTCGGTCGGGCTGTGGTGGCGGCCACGGCGTCCTCCTGGTGGTCGGGTTCGGGGGGCTTCAGGTGAGCTGGGCGAGCTTGGCGCGGACGGTGGATGAGGCGGTGGTCGCGAACGGCCGCCACTGGTAGCCGTCGACCTCCTCCTCCTGCAGCGTCACCGCGTGATCGGCTCCGAGGTGGAAGGCCCAGCGGAAGTCCACGTGGTGGTGGAGCGGCTCGTTCTTCGACGGGTTCGCGTCGATCGCGTGCACGTCGATGTCGAGGGGGATGTCCTCGTGGCCGGCGAGGGGGACAACGGCGCTGGGCAGGATGCCGACCTCCTCGTGCAGTTCGCGCAGGGCGGCGTCGCGCAGGTGCTGGTCGGACGGTTCGTTGTGCCCGCCGGGCGCCAGCAGTTTCCCGGACGCCTTGTGCAGGATGTGGAGAACCTGCCGTTCACCGTTGATGAGGATGGCGCTGCACGTCACGTGGGCGGGGAAGGTCTTGCGGCTGGTGGGATCGTCCGCACCGACGAGGGCTGCGAACAGCATCGTCAGGGAGCCACGCTCGTCCGGGTGGCGGGCGAGGTACGCCTCGGTGACGGCGCGGATGTGTTCGGTGGAGGGGGGCAACGAGGTCACCTTTCGAAGTAGCGGAGCCAGGTTCTGGCGATGGTGTCGCGGTCGGCCGCCGGCATCTCGTGCAGTCCGGGTTGGAATCGCGCGTGGCTGAGTGCGGCGGTGGCGGCGAGTATCTCGGCCTGGACTAGGTGGATGTAGGTGCCGACGGCGGCGCCGTGCACGAAGTTGACGGCACCGCCGTCGGCGAGAACGTAGAAGTAGTGACCTGTGACCTCGTACCGGGTCAACTGGGTTTCGACGGGCTGGCGTTCGTAGAGGTCGTCGAGGCTGCCGAGTTCGAGTTCGTCCTCGGAGGAGGTCACCGATCCGAGGTACGCACCATTGCGCAGGGCGGCGAAATCCTCGTGCCGGAGGGCGAGATTGCCGGTGGCGCACAGGACGAGTTCCGCGTCGTGGACGGCCTCGGTGGTGGACGCGCTGGTGCGGAAGCCGAGGGCGTGCGCCTGTACTCGCTTGACTGCGTCGTTGTCGTACACGGTGACGCGCAGGTCCTGGGCGCGAAGGGTCTGCGCAATGGAGCGGCCGATCTTGCCGAAGCCGATGACGCAGGCGCTGCGGCTCGTGAGGATGTCCCCGCGGGCGCGGACGAGGGCGTCGGTGGAGAACACGATGGACCGGCCGACGAGGTGGTCCTCGCAGTCCTTGAGCGGTGAGCGGGCCACGGACACGACCGGGCACGGCAGCGAGCCGAGAGCCGCGTACCGCTGGTGTCCGTTTTCGGTGTCCTCGATGACGCCGAGGATGCGGCCGGAGAACTTGTCCACGAGGGTGTCAAGGCTGGCCGCGAAGTACCCGCCGATGTCGACGAGGACGACGTCTTTGCCGCCTGCCGTGTCCTCCAGGTAGTGCAGGGCCTGGGTCTCGTCGGTGAACCGCTCCCGGCTCAGGTCGTGGACCGGCAGTGTGCGGCGGACGGTGTCGTGGGTCGGTTGGTGGATCGACCGGGGCTTGGGGAGGACGGCGCCGATCGTGGACACCGCGGTCATGGCGCGCAAGAACGCGGGGCGTTCCGGGAGCAGGTGGGTGATGACCAGTGTCGTGATCGCTTGCCCGGCGGGGAACTGTGCGGTGATCCTCCGGAAGAAGGCGTCCAGCCGTGCTCGCTCGGGGGTTTCCATGGGCACTCCTCTCTGGTTCCGAGGCATAGGGCTACGCGGCCCGGCTGTAGTCCGGCAGCGGGGCGGCCAGAGCCTGCATGTGGGCGCGCAGTCCGCTGTGGAGGCCGACGCGCGGCTGCCAGCCGAGGACCTCTCCCGCACGGCTGGGGTCGGCACGCGTGAGGAGGACGTCTCCGTTGCGCACGTGGTCCTGGTGGAGCTGGATCTCGCGACCGATGAGGCTGTTGGCGATGTTGATCACGTCCAGCAGCGATGCGTTCGAGCCGCCGCCGACGTTGATGGGGCCGTGCGCGTTCGGGACGGTGCCGGCGGCGATCGTGGCGGCGACCACGTCGTCGATGTAGGTGAAGTCGCGGCGCTGGTGGCCGTCTCCGTACAGGCGCAGGGGCTGTCCGGTCAGCGCGGCGTACAGCGCGCGGTGGGTGAACATGTCGGCGCGCTGCCGGGGGCCGTAGACGGTGAAGTACCGCAGGGCGACGACGGTGGGGCCGACGGGGCGCTCGGCGTAGGCCAGGCAGAGCTGCTCCTCGGCCAGCTTGGTCACGGCGTACGGGGAGGCGGGGTTGGGGAGGTCGGTCTCGAGGCTCGCGTCCCCGTCGGTCGGGCCGTAGACGCTGGAGGAGGAGGCTACGACCAGTCGGGGGACGCCGATCCGGGTGGAGGCTTAGAGGACGCGGTGGGTGGCCAGCACGTTGGACGCGAGGTAGTCGCCGAACTGCGGTCCCCAGGAGGGCCGTACTCCGGGGATGCCGGCGAGGTGGAAGACGGCGTCGGCGTCGATCAGGAGCGGGTCGATCGCGCAGTGGAGGAGGTCGGCCGTGATGTGGTGGTATCCCGGGCGTCCTCGCAGCGCGGCGAGGTTGGCGGCGGCCGTCGGGTCGGTGGACGGGTCTCGGCGGTCCACGCCGATCACGGTGGTGCCGGCCTGGACGAGGGCGTGGGCGAGATGGGAGCCGATGAATCCGGCGGAGCCGGTCACCACGGCCCGTCGGGGGGCAGTGTTGGTCGGGGGCTGCTCGTGCTGTGGCACGGGGATCTCCAGAGAGGTGTCGTCAAAGGGGTTGGTCAGGTGAGCCGGGACAGGACGGTTCTGCCGTGCGCGCTGAGGGCGGCGTCGTTCTCCTGGTGGCCCTTGACCAGAGCTGTGGCTGCCTCGATGGCGCCGAAGGACTCCAGGAGGCGTCGTTCGGTGTCGTTGGGCGAGCGTCCGTAGCCGTCGAAGAAGGCGGTGCGGAGGTGGGGTGCGGCCTGCCAGCGTCGGAATTCGAGCCGGGCGAAGTCGCGGACCCGGGCGTCACGTCGCATGTGCTCGAAGTCGTAGATGCCGAAGGTGTCGCCGAGCAGCCAGTTGCGCGGCTGGTAGTCGAGGTGGCAGATCGCGCTGTCCATGTGGCTGACGCCCAGGATGACCGCGTGGTGCTTCAGCAGGTTCTCCTCGGCCGCGCCGAGCAGGTCTGCGCGGACGGCCCGGTCGATCCACCGCTGGAACCGCTCCGCGAGCGAGGCGCCGACGGCTCCGCCCTGGGGCATGGCGGTGGCTCGGTGCAGCTTGCCGAGCAAGTGCCCGGCCTCGTGGTGGGCCAGTTCCTCCTCGGGCGAGCCGGGAGCGACGGTGTCCGCGCGGTCGCCTGCAAGTGCGGTGAGCAGCAGGGTGCGGGTGGCGTCGTCCCGGCCGACCAACTCCGGCGTATGGCCGGTCAGATGGGTGACCCACGCCTCGTAGGCGTGGAGTTCTCCGGCGTACCGGTCTCGTTCCGCGTGCTGCTTTGCGATGAACTGACGCCCGTCGCCTGCGACCAGGCGTACGGCGCGGGGCGGGAGCGCGGGATCTACTGCGATGTCGACTGCGCCGAGGAGGTGGTGCGCCAGTTGTACCCGGGGGTCGCGCGAGGCCGCCATCACGGGGTCGGCTCCGGCGTGAGGAGACTGAGGTGCTCGGTGTCGTTGTGCCGGTCGAGCATCCAGCGGGTCTGGCCCAGGCGGTTGCGGTGGTGCTGCCAGCGGGTGATGGAGGCGTGGTTGTGGGTGAATCCGGCGGGCGAGCCGATCGGGATGCCGAGCAGCAGGGTGTGTGCGGTGATCACCGTCTCCCCGTGAGCGGCGAAGACGACGCGTTTGCCGTGGTTCTCCTCGATGAGCTGGCTCAGGTTCCTGCTGGCGCGCTCCAAGAACCCGTTCCAGGTGTCGGAGCCGTTGGCCCAGGGTGTGTCGGGGTGGGCGTGCGGCCCGCCGTCGGCGGCCGTCTTCACCGCGTCCCAGGGCCGGCCGTCGGCGTCGCCGTGGACCGGGCCATCGAGTCGGTCGTCGTGGTGCAAGGGGATCTGGAGCGTCTGGGCGATGATCTCGCCGGTCTGGACGAGGCGGATCCGCGGGCCGGTGTAAACCACGTCGAAGGGCCGCTTCAGGTGCTCGGTGGCCAGGCGGCGTGCGGCCTGTTCGGCTTGGGCGTACCCGAGGTTGGTCAGGCCGGTGCAGGTGCGCGGGCCCCCGACGAGGCCGTCGGCGTTGCACTGGGCCTGGCCGTGCCGGACGAAGACGAGTTCGGTGGTGATCATGAGGCTCCTCGGTGGCTGATACGGAGGGGCAGGCTGTAGTGGTAGCCGTTGCGGCCGACGTACGGGGCGGTGAGCACGGCGTGCAGGCCCAGGAAGCTGTCGAGCTGGCCCCGGTCCGTCGTGCCCAGCCGGGCGTCGTGGCGTCGGGCTGCCGCGTTGTACGCGAGCAGGGCGGTGGTGACGGCTTGGTCCGTGAGCGGCCCGTAGGTCAGGTGAAGCGTCGCGACGAGCTTGGCGAGGTCGTAGCCCAGCGGGGCGAGGGACAGGTCGTCGGTGTCGACGGCGACGATGTCCTGCGTGCTGGTGATGATGAAGTTCCGCGGGTTGCTGTCCTTGTAGAAGGCGCAAGGTCCCTCGGCGGTCGCTTCCAACAGGCCGAGCATCGCGTGCAGCGCCGTCTTGTTCGGCAGGTAGCCCTGCTCGTGGCGTCGCCGCAGAGCGACCTTCCGGGGGCCGAGGTAGTCCTCGAACTGCGTGCCGTCCCGGAAGTGGTGCGGGGTGTCCAGCGACGCGGAGTGCAGGTCGCTGGCCCAGGCGGCACCGTGGGCGTGTCCGAGCAGTTCCGCCACGCGCGGGAGGTCCTCGGGGCGTACGGGGCGGCCCTCGATCCGTTCGAACGTCAGGGACTGCGGTCCGGCGGTGTGGAGGGCCGGCTGCCGCAGCGGCTTGGCGTGCGCGGTGAGCCACCGGTAGTGGCGCACCGCCCCCGCCGCACGCTCCGGTTTCGCGTAGTGCTTGGTGAACGGGTCGGGGCTCATGCCGGCTCTCCTCCTTCCTTCGGCTGGGCGACGACGAAGGTGATCCGGGACCGGGTGGTCAACGGCTGGTCGGGAAGGAACTCGTGCAGGATCGCCGCCAGGGCCCCGGGGTTGCCGTACAGGCCGGGTGCCAGGTCGTACTTGGGGTTGGTGGCCAGGTACTGCGCCGTGTGGTCGTGGCCGTCGAAGGTGAAGACGTGGTCCTCGTCCAGGACGGCGATCACGTCGAGCGAGGAGACGGCCATGTCGGCGAGGTTGCCGCTGTGGGCTGCGGTGTAGAGGCTCTCGTGCTGGGCGGCGAGCGGGTCGAGGCCGGCGGAGGCGACCAGCTGGTCCATCTCTCGGTAGCTGTCGAGGCCCTTGGTGACGAGCACGGCCACACCCCCGGGGGCGAGGACCCTGGCGATCTGCCCGACGACGTCCTCGGGGCGCGGCGAGTGGTAGAGGCAGAACGCCGCGACGACGATGTCGGTCGACCCGTCGGGCAGAGGGAGGTCGTGGAAGTCGCCTTCGACGAAGTCCACCGTGTTGCCGGGCAGGTCCTTGGCACGCGCGCGGGCCTGGGCGAGCAGGGAGGGGGCGGCGTCCAGGCCCACGACGCGCTCGGGCCGAAGCTGCTCGGCGATGACGAGGCTGCTCGTGCCGCGTCCGCAGCCGATGTCGAGCACGACACCGAGCCGGTTGGGCCGGGCATGGTGGGTCTGTACCAGGCTGACGATCGTCTCGGGCACCGGGTGGCCGGCGGTCTTGGCCCGCATCAGGGCGCTGGTGCGCCCGGCCAGCCGCGAGGCGTGTCCGTACAGCTCCGGCTGTCGGGCGGGGTCCAGGAACGGGTTGGGCTCGTTCATGCCGCACCCCCTGACCGGGGGCGCAGACCGGTCAGGACTGCTCGGCGGCGACCTTCCGCAGCCAGCGGCGCGTCTGACGCCGGTTGGCCAGCAGCACCACATCGGCGCGGGAGCCGAACTCCTCGATCTTCGCCATCACGCGGGGTCGCATCTTGCGCCGGTACGTGGCGACGTACTTGATCACGCCCCAGTGGATGCGGTTGTGCACCCCGTTGCCCTTGTGCCCGGCCCCGTGCCGGATCTGCCGGGAGAAGATCCCGTACAGCGCCGCCACGGTCGACACGTCCATCAGGACCACCGTGTCGCAGGCTTCGAGCCGTACCTGCAGCGTCGAGTTGTAGTTGCCATCGATTACCCACCGCGGCTGCGCGACCAGCTCGCGCTGCACGTCGGTGAACTTGTCCATGGGCAACGTGTTCCACTCGTCGTCGTAGAACGCGGCGTCCAGGTGCGTCACCGGCGCGTCGAGGATCCTGCCCAGTTCGCGGGCCACGTGGGATTTGCCGCTGCCTCCGCAGCCGATGATGGCGACCTTCTTCATGATGCTCCAGCGTAGAGAGGTTCGGGTGTCCGGCGGACCCATCCTCCGGGACGCGCCCGGAGGATCCGCGCGCCGTGGTCGATCGAGCGATCTGCATCAGGCAGCTCCCCGCTCGGTCGCGGTGGACTGGAGGAGGCCGTTCAGGACGAACTCCAGGGTGTTGACCTGCTTGCACAGGCCGAACAGGCGCAGGCGGTCCACACACGCGGCGATCAGGGCGGCGTGCTGCTCGCTGCCGACGATCTCGCGCAGGTGGGAGAGGCGTTCGAGCACGTCGCTGCCGGAGCGCACGACCAGCTCCTCCGGGACGAACCGGTCGGCGAAGCGGATGTCCGCCGGGGCCAGCGGCAGGCAGCCGGCGAGCACGGCCTCGAAGATGCGCTGGGTCATCTGCCCGACGGCGGCGTACCGCTCGGGCAACATGAGCACCGTGGCCAGGGACCGGCCGTAGACGCCGGCGGTGGCCTCGAACGGGATCCGGCCCGCGAAGCGGACGTGCGGCCAGCGGCAGGTCTTCGTCCACTTCCCGGCGACCAGGTGCTCGACGCGGGCGGCGGCCGGGGCGAAGAAGCGGTCGAAGGACTCGTCGCGGTCGTACTGGTTGCCCACGTAGCCGAGCGCGAGATCCCGAGGCCGCGTCGCCAGGGTGAGGGGATCGGCCTGGGCGAGGAGGTCCTCGGCGACGGGGAAGAGCAGCGAGTGCGCGCCGGGGGTCGGCGCGAGCGCGGCCTCGCAGACGCGGGTGTGGGCCGTACGGCGCCACACGCTCTCGGCGCGCAGGGTGCGGTCCTTGTCCCAGATGACGGTGGGCGTCTGGGACCGGACCGTGTAGTGGTTGATGAGCTGGGCCTGCCGGTGGAGGTCGCAGGTGTGCCCCTCGCTCCCGCACACGGTGGTGTTGCGGCCGGGGATCGCCCAGCGCCACTCCAGAAACAGGGCGTCGATGCCCGGCAGGCCGTCGTCGAAGGTGTACGCGCCGCCGAGGTCGTCACCGGCTTCGAGGCGGTCGCGGTCGGGCTGGAGGAAGACGATCTCGTGACCGCGGGCAAGGAGGGCGTCGATGAAGGGGCGGCGGTGGCTGCGGCCTCCGTCGGGGGTGTCGGTGACGCCGTTGCCGAGGAAGCCCCAGAAGCTGTATCCGATCTTCATTTGGTGATCCACCGCCCTTCGAGGAGCAGGGCGTCGAGACCGGAGTTGGCCAGGCAGTCCAGGGCCATCTCGGGTGTCCCGCAGATCGGCTTGCCCTTGACGTTGAGGGAGGTGTTGATCAGCACGGGTACGCCGGTCCGGCGGCCGAAGGCGGTCAGCACCGCGTGCGTGAACGGGTTCTGCGACCGGTTGACGGTCTGCAGGCGGGAGGTGCCGTTGGCGTGCACGATGGCCGGCACCCGCTCGCGCGTCAGGTCTGTCACCCCGGAGGCCATCGACATGTAGGGCGTCGGCTGGCCGAGGGTGAAGAACTCGGCGGCGCGCTCGGCGGGGACCATGGGGGCGAAGGGTCGGAACGGTTCGCGGAACTTCACGGTGGCGTTGAGCCGCTCGACGACGCCGGGCTCCAGTGGGGAGGCGAGGATCGAGCGGTTGCCCAGGGCGCGCGGCCCGGCTTCGACCCCTCCCTGGAAGAGTCCGGCGATCACGCCGTGGGCGAGCTGGTCGGCGAGGAACTCGGCGGTCTCGATGCCAAGGGTCTTCTGGTGGAGGCCGGGCCAGGGAGTCAGGTCGAGGGGCTGGTCCTCGTAGGAGGGGCCGAGATAGCAGTGGCGGGCGATGCCGGCGACCGGACGAGGCGTACGCGCGTCGACGTGCACGGCGAGGGCTGCCCCGATCGCGGTTCCGGCGTCCCCCGGTGCCGGCGGGACGAACACCTCGTCGAAGATGCCGGCCTCGATGATCTGACCGATGCTCACGCAGTTCGTGGCGACGCCGCCACCCACGCACAGGCGCCGGGAGCCGGTGAGCACACGGGCGCGGCGGGCGAGGTGGACCATCACCTGCTCGGTCCGCTCCTGGAGGGCAGCCGCCAGGTCTCGGTGGACGTCGGTGAGCGATTCGCTCGGGTGCCGCTCGGGGCAGGTCTCGGCGACGAACCGCCTGGATGTCCTCGGGTATCCCGAGGTGAGGGTGCGCGCCGGGAAGTAGCCGGGGTGGATGCGGAAGCCGGTGGCCGTCGTGCGGACGGCCGTGGTGAACAGGTGGCGGAAGCGGGCGGGGTCACCGAGGGCGGCCAGCGCCATGACGGTGCCCTCCTCGTCGCCCCGGCGCCAGCCCAGGTGCTCGGTGACGGCGCCGTACACGTACCCGAGGGAGGCCGGGTCGTTGATCGCTTCCAGGGTCTGGACGCGGGGGCGCTGAACGCCGTGGCCGTGGGCGATGGTGGTGGTCTGCCGCTCGCCGAGGCTGTCGACCACGAGTACGGCGGCTTCCTCCCAGCCGGAGGCGGCGAAGGCCGTGAGCTGGTGGGCGCGGTGGTGCAGGACCGGTGTGACGCGGGCCGAGGGGAACTGGCTGCCGAGGACGCGCAGCCGCCGCCGGGTCCGCAGGGCGACCTTGGCGAACCCGTGGGCGCGGGCCAGGCTCCGGTCGCGCGTGGTCGGCGAGAGCGCCATGCGCAGGGCGGCGGGCGACTCGGCGAGGTAGCGGGCGGGCTGGAAGTTGTAGGCGACGGCGTCCACGTCGGTGGCGCTCAGCTTGGCCTGGTCGAGGAGCCATCCCACGGCGCGGGCCGGGTAGAGCTTGGTGTGTTTCTGCTCGGAGAGTCGTTCCTCCTCGACGAAGCCGACGAGTTCACCGTCCACGAGAAGGGCGGCCGAGGAGTCGTGGGTGTACGAGCACAGGCCGAGGATCACGGAGGCGGTGCGCTTCATGGCGGCGGTCACCTTGCCCCGGCCGTCGCGGCGCGCTTGGCCGAGCGCCGCTCCAGCTCTCCGTACCAGGCGATGAGGGCCTGGCCGAGGGGCCCGTCGATCGTGTCGGCCGCCCGCCACGCCTGCTCGCGCTTGCCGTCCTTCCACAGCCGGTAGCTGCGCAGCGTCTCGGCCATCGCGTCCCAGCCGGGATGGCCGGTCACGTCGCGGGCCTCGACCTGGTCGAGCAGGCCGGAGAATCCCGTCCAGGGCGTTCGCAGGTCGGGCATGAAGTCGCTCGCCGAGAGCGAGGTCAGCGCGTCGGCCTGCTCGATGTGTTCGTCGTAGATGTGCAGCGAGCCGATGTGCAGGTGGAACTCACCGAGTTCCGCGTCGAGCCATCCGGCGACCAGCTCGTGCAGCACGGTGTAGAAGAACACGTCGTACGGCATGCCGATCCACACATCCTGGCCGCGCATCATGGTCGCCATGTGCAGGCGGCCGGCGCGCAGGTGGAACCGGAACCCGAGGGTGCAGGGCACGTCCTTGTGCCCGGCGGCGTCCTGGGCCGGGTCGTAGAGCTGGATCAGGGCTCGCCGGGAGTCGGGGTCGGCCTGGAGGATCTCCACGACGCGGGCGAGCTGGTCGACCTTGCCGCCCCAGTTCCGCATCCTGGGGCCGTACGCCCCCAGGAGGACGCCGTCGTCGGCGAACTGCCGCAGCCGGTTGTTGTAGTCGAAGATCCACGGCGCGTCGGATCCGGACAGGTGCCAGACCGTCTCGGCGACGGCGAAGGCCGGATTCACGATGCGGGCAGGCGGAGCGTAGAGCAGGCGGGCGCGCGGCTGGGTGAGCAGCAGGTGCACGTCGCGGACTTCGTGGGTGGCCATGCCCCGGGGGCTGATCTTCTCGCCGGATTTGGCCAGCGTGACGGCGCCGGAGAACAGCTCGGCGATGCTGTCGGCCGTGAGGGATGTCATCGGACGGATGCTCCTTCGTCCTGGGGCGACGCAGCGCCGCCCGGGTGGTGGTGGGTGGAGTCCTCGGCCCTCGGGCCGGAGGTGGCGCGGTCGGTGATGAGCCGGGCGATCCGAGCGGCGCTGTCCCCGCGCCACCGGCAGACCGCGTCCAGGGCCGCCCGCGGGATCGGCGCAGGGCCCGTGCGCACGCCGGAGAGCGCTTCGGCGACGTCACCGGTGGCCTCGCACCGGGTCGCCAGTCCGTGACCGGTCAGGCCCAGAGTGCGTTCACCCGGCGGGCCGATTTCGAGGACCGGGATGCCGAGCAGCGCGGCCTCGATCCCGCACGTCGAGTACGCGCTCGCTATGGCGTCAGCGCCGGCGAGGCAGCCTCGTGCTCCGACCCGGGGATCGGCCACCGCGACGGGCGGCCCGCCGTCCCGCTTCACCAGAGCGGTGAAGGCGTCGGCTCCCTGCGCCGGGTGTGGAGCGATGACGAGCCCCCAGTCGCCGTCCGCCTCGGCGAGCCC
The DNA here is from genome assembly GCF_019303475.1 of Streptomyces sp. JJ38. Lineage (GTDB taxonomy): Bacteria > Actinomycetota > Actinomycetes > Streptomycetales > Streptomycetaceae > Streptomyces. Next base: position 99,757 of record NZ_JABLSI010000003.1, on the reverse strand, counting down.
GTCCAGGAGGAGGTCCGCGTGGGACTTGAGGTGACTGGGGTTGAAGGGCTGGCAGGCCCACACCGCGATCCGGGTCGGTGCGCGGCGGCCACCCGGAGCCAGCAGCTTCTCCAGGTACCGCCGCTGCGCCTGGCGGCTCAGGTCGGCGAGGACGTCGAAGCGGGGCTGCCCGAGTACGTGCACCTCGGCCTCGGGGTGGCGCGCCCAACCTCGGCCCAGGGCGAGGTCCCGCTCGCCCATGACGACGATGTCGCGGCTGTGCAGGGCCGGCCAGGCGACCGATTCCGCCGTCCACGCCCCGTGCTGGACGTGCACCGAGTTCGCCCCGTGCCGCTCGGCGGCATGCGCGGCCAGCACGCCCAGGGGGCTCGTGTCGTTGCTCAGCAGGACGGTGTGCGGCCGGGTGGTCGACAGCATGTCGTCGAGCCACCTCTCCGCCCGCACCACCGTCCGCCACGACGGCTGGGTGCAGCCCCCGCTGGTCTCCAAGAGCACGGACAAGAGCCGTACGAGCGGGGCGAGTTGGACGCCGTGGCCTCCCACCTGGACGACGTGCTCGTCGTCGGGCCGGTGGAGGCCCTCGACGGTGCCGGAGAGGGTGAAGAGGTCGCTCGGAGCCGAGCGCAGCTCGATACCCGTTACCGGTCCCGCGCTGCACCGCTCGGCGGCATCGGTGGCGAGATCGAGCAGGAGACTCTTCTGCCCGTTACGCGCCAGTTCGGCGAGAACCGGGGTCAGCGTGGCAGCGTGCCGGGAGGTCCACGACAGCGCCAGAACGTGCTGCTGTCCGAGGTCCGAGGGGAGCGGACTCGGCTCCGTGTTCGCCGTACGCGTCCTGGCGCGGTTGCGGAGATGGGCGGAGCGGGTCGGGTTGTGCGGTGCCGCAGCACCGAGCAAGTACGCGACGCCGGACCACGTCACGGTGTAGGCCAGGTACTCACGCGAACTGCTCGAACGCAGTCCCACGAGCCCTTCGTACGGGGCCAGGGTCAGGGGCCCTGGGGCTGAGGCGAACGGTGCCCAGGAGTTCAGGGCCAGGAGCTTGCGCACGATTTCGGCGACGAAGCGTCGCACGGGGACGTGCTGGACGTGGAGCCAGCCGGCTCCGCCCGGGGTGGAGGCCAGCGTGGCGCTGTAGCGGTCGAGGGCGGCCATGACATCTTCGATGCCGGAGCGCAGTAACTGCTTGTCCACGGTCGACGCTTCCAGGTCCGTGGTGTGGATGTGGGCGGTTCGCGCGTGCGCCAGGGCGCCGGTTCCGACGAGAGCCCACGTCGGCTTCCCGGCGTTGGAGGAGCGGACCAGGCCGAGGCCGCCAGTCGTGCGGGGACTCACACCGTGCTCCCCTCGACGAGCTGCTTGGCGGGGAGGAGCAGGCTCAGCAGTTCCTTGGGCGAAGCGGCCGTCTCGGGGGCGGGGGCCGTCGGCTGCCCGTAGCCCCATGCAGCGTGCACATAGGGGACGCCAGCGCGTTCGGCCGACTCCTGGTCGACCGCCATGTCTCCGATGTAGACCGCGGCGGCGGGGTCGACTCCCAGGTCGACCAGCGCCAGCAGGAGCGGATCCGGGGCCGGCTTCGTCCGGCCCGCTCCCGCGGGCGTGCGGATGGTCGCGAAGGGACACCCGAGGCGCGTGAGGAGCGGGGCCGCCCGGTCGACGTGCTTGGACGTCACGACGCCCAGCCGCCAGCCGGCGGCCACGAAGGCGTGGAGCGTCTCGACGATGTCGGCGAATTCCTGCGCGAGGTGTGCGGTGGCCATGGACTCCGCCTCGTACGTCCGGCGGACCGCGTCGGCGTCGGTCACGCCCAGTCGCTGCATGATGTCCCCGAACTCGCGGCCCAGGTGGCGCTCGTAGTCGCGGAAGGGGAGCACGACGCCATGGATCTCCTGAACCCTCTGCCACGCCTTCCGCATCACCGGACGCGTGTCGAGCAGAACACCGTCGAGGTCGAGGAGAAGAGCGCGCGACCTGTGGTCGCTCGGCGCGGCCGGAGCCGGTGGCGATTCGTGAACGGGATCGGTCATGATCGTCCTCTCGTCAGGGTGGCGTCGCACCTCAGAGGGCCGAGGCCGGTTCGAGTAACAACTCGGGGCACTGGACCGGGCCAGTCAGGCCGCGTCCGGCGGGCCATCAGCCGAAGGCGAGACCGATCCGTTCGGCGTGGCCGGCAGGCGCGAGAGCCGGTGAAAGCACGAGAGGTCGAAGCCACGCCCCTCAACCTCACCGGCGGGCACGGCGAAGAGGTCGATGCCCTTTGCTGGGCGCCGTCGGGCGGCCTCCCGGATGGCGAGGAGCGCTTCACCCTGCTCGCTGTGCGGCAGGAGGCGGGGCGCACGATCAATGTGTTGCTCAAAAGGCATGGTCAGCCCTCAGTCAGGTGTATTTGAAGAGCAAGGCGAGCGCGACGGTCACAGTGGCGATCAGAACGACTTGGGCGCTGATCTGCCGCCAACCCCAGCCCTTCCTGTCCATCCAGCGCAGTGGACGCCTTCAAGTCGGCGCGACGGGCTCCTCGGAGATCACGAGGTGGAGAAACGCCCTGCAGTGCTCGCCCAGGTGTTTGATCACGGCGTGGTACTCGTCGTCGTCAGAGCTGATGTTGTGCCGGTCGAGGACGATCACGCCGTCGGCCAAGCCCTCTCGGAGCTGCCGCTCGGCTTCCCGCCAACCAGGTCGATCCCATGGCGGCGTGTAGACGCCCTGGCTCGCACTGGATGCTGGGAAGTACGTCGTGGCCACCGGGACGGCCACATCGTGGAGCCGGGCGGCGATCGCGTAACCGAGCTGGTCGGCCTCAGCCTGGAGCGTCCCCCAGTCCTCGTCAGGCCGGGCCCTCGGACTCGGTACCAAGCTGTACGCCAGCACGCGCAGCGGCTGATCGGCCTGCGTGTCGATGACCTGACGGTAGAAGTGCTTACGGACGCCTCGGAGTTGGCCAGCTCGGGACTGGCACTTTACCCGGGGGGAGGTGCAGGGCCATCTCGGGTGTTCATTGCGAGCAATCGGCGCCCCGCCGCCCGTGTGCTTCTCATGCCCCAGGTCGAAGGAAGCGAGGCTCAACACATCGGGTCCGTGCTTGACTGCGTCGTGCGGCGACATAGAGGTGCCTCCGTGAGAGTCGGGATGACCGCGTACGTAGTTCGGCCGCCGTCCGCAACGCCCCACCGAAGCGACAGGCAGGCGACGAGGTGCAGCCCTCGACCACCGAGGCCAGCGGCACTTGCACGTCGTCGCCTCGCCGGTACGGTGCTGTCGTCGGTGACTCGGATTCGAAGCTCGTGATCGTCGTGTCGCAGTCGCAGTCGCAGCCGGACATCCCCGGAACCGTGGATGATCGCGTTGGACACCAACTCCGAGACGACGAGTCGGGCGTCCTCTGCCGGCGCGTTCGGCAACGACCACTGCTTCAGCACGGTGGCCGTGGTTCGTCGTGCTTGAGCAACGTGCACTTCCATCGGCTCCATGGCCATCTCGAAGACGTGGGAGGCCAGCGGACACCGAGCGGTCGCGGCGCCGACGACGTGGGCGCCACCGTCGTAGCCCCCAGGTCGGGGTGGCGTTGCTGTCCGGTGCGTGGTCATGTGCACATCGCACCGTGGCTGCGCGATCCGGAACAGGGGAAACCAGAGGGGGAAATCCTTGTCAAGGGGGGAAAACAGGGGGAGTTGAGGGAGTATTGGCTTTCTCCCACGGATAGGGGTCAGACTCATGGCAGTGGATCCATTTGCCGAGCTGCTCCGTCACCTGCGGCGTAACGCGAATCGGACGCAGGACGAGCAGGCCGGTGCGATCAACGCCGCTTCCGGCCGGGCAACGATGACCCGCCGAGAGGTCAACCGGTACGAGAACGGTGCCAACGTTCCGACGGACCACACCCTGGGGAACATCGCTTTGGCTTGTGGCGTCCCGCTGGAGCCGCTGCTGCGCGAGGCGAGAGCCGCCCGCGCCAGGCGGCGAGAGAAGAACAAGGCCGAGGCGGAGGACCTGGACGACGTGAAACGCCGAACGCTGTTGGGAGGCGCAGCCGTGGGTGCGGCTGCGGCTGCCGAGCCGTGGGGCCGGCTGGCCTACGCACTCAGCAAGGGTTCCAAGATCGACCCTGAGTCAGCGGGGGTGCTTATTGATCACGCGGCCCGCTTGCACGTGGACGAGCTGAACGAGAGCGCGCTCAGCCTGCAGTCTCGGGTCGAGGCGCACGTGGACGCGATCACCGCAGCCCTTCCCCGCGCCGGAACCCACGAGCGAGCGCTGACCATCGCGGCGGGAGAGACCGCAGCTCTTGCCGGATGGGTTGCCTGGGACCTCGGCGAGCACGACAAGGCCGCCTCCTATTACGGAGTGACCTCGGAGTGCGCGAAGAAGGCTGGACACCCCCCTCTGCGCGCCCTGGCTCTGGGCTACGCGAGCTACGGTGCCCCCAGCCCCGCGAAGGCGCTGGAGATGCTTTCGCAGGCAGCTCAGGACGTACGCGGACGTGGCAATGCGACAGCCGCAGCGTGGGCCCTGGGCCGGTATGCCGAGGAGGCCGCCCAGTCAGGCGATGACGCTGGCGCCCTTCGCGCGCTGGACCAAGCCAAGTTCGCCTATGACTTCGCCGACCATACGAGCGAGCAGGCGTGGGTCCGCTTCGTGACGCCGTACCGGATGGACTCCTTAACCCTCTCGGTCTACGGCGAACTCAAGCGTCAGGAGCTGACGGCCACGGCCGACTCCGCAGTCGAGCGCCTCGGCGGTGCACTACCCGAGTCCGGTGTGGTCGTCCTGGGGGACCTGGCGTCCGCCCTTCTGCGCGGCGGCGACGTAGACCGCGGGGCCTACGTCGCGCACCAGTTCGCAGCAGCGGCGGAGTCGAAGCCCAACACCATGGGCCGCCAGCGGGCGCAGGCCATCGCTACCGGGCTCCCCGACACCGAGCATGACCTGGCCAGCCACCTGCTGTCGTTCGCGACGCTGTGAAGCGTCCCAGCGCACAGGCTCGGTGAGGGCGACACGCTGTAGTGGAGACCTTTACCGCGGGCGCGTCTCGTCGACGACCCAGGACAAGTACGCCTCCGACCCTCCGGTCACCGGCAGCGTGATCCACTGGGGGACGTCGTACGGGTGCCTCTCGTGCAGCCATGCCTCCAGCGCGGGGAGGCGATCCGACGACGTCATGTAGGAGATCCGCCACTCCTGAGCCGCTTCGACCTCCCCCTGCCACCAGTAGAAGGCGGTGATGGGCGCATCGATGTGAACGCCCGCCGCCAGTTTGCTCTCAACGGCGCCTCTGGCGAGGGTCTTCGCCTGCTCCTCGTCGTCACTCGTCGTCTGCGCGATTACGATCTCGGGGTCCATGCGGCTACCTCTCCAGCTCGGGTACCGCGACCCTACCCATGTGTTCGATGCAGGCCAGCGAGAGGGGTAGAGGCCCGCGCGGCGCCCAGTCGGTGCCTGCCGAGGGTTGACCTTCACCACGCGAGTGGGCGAGCATCGCGCGCCCAACGCCCTCACTCTTCGTACGGGGCCGCCGAGCGAGAGTCCTCCGAGTCGGCGGCCTCTGCCTCAGCTATCTGTTCGGCGATCTCCCTGCGGATGGCCACCGTGTCCGCAGGAGACCACCCCGAGTCGCTCCCGAAGGGCAGCACACGGTCGTGGGGCTGGTACAGCTCCTCGCTTTCCAGACTGCGGCGACAGGCGCGGCACTTCCACGGACGGCGCAGGGTGATCCACTGTCTGAGCCCGCACCAGGGGCACAACGCGAAGTACGCGCTGGGCCCGTGAGCGGCGGCCCAGCTGGCGTAGCCCGAGCGGCTGCGAGCCACGTTGATGTCGCCGTGGGTGCGTTCCGCGACCCAGCCAAGGAGGACCATCTCGCCACCGGGCCACGCGCAGGTGCAGCGGCCGTCGCAACGGCAGGCACGCGCCGTGCCCAGCTCGACGGCTTTCTCCTTGCGGGGGGTGGCTGGCCCCTTGACCTCAAGCCATGTCCCGATCTCGGGCAGCCAGAAGTCCGGCAGGTAACGCGCCCCTGACGGCAAGGTGATTTGCTCGGGCTCGTACTGCCAGAGGATGCCTTGGGTGTCTAGCCTCGCGCTTTCACGGGGTGGGGTGTCCGAGGCTTGACCAAATAAGCGGAGAGTGCTCCTGACCTGCAACGATGGGACTTGTCTAGGGTCCAAGTCGGCGCAAGGGAAGAAGCACTCTCCAGGTGAAGAAGCGTATCGGGTCCTACCCGCGTGTTCGTATCGAGGGCGGCGGACGGGCGGTGGTCTCGCAGGCCGGGGGCGTGCTGCTGGTCGAGACCGTCCGCAAGGCCGGCCTGGACACCGCGATATCAGCGGCGCTGACGCCGTGGCGGAAGCCTCGGGCGGTGCACGATCCGGGCAAGATCCTGCTGGACGTGGCCCTGGCGGTCGCGCTGGGTGGGGACTGCCTCGCGGAGGTCGGCATGCTGCGGGCCGAGCCGGCCGTGTTCGGGCCGGTCGCCTCCGACCCCACGGTCTCGCGCCTCGTTGACGCCCTCGCCGCCTCCGGCGAGAAGGCTTTGGCAGCGATCCGTTCGGCCCGGGCCGAAGCCCGTCAGCGGGTCTGGGAGCTGGCCGACGGCCACGCGCCTGATGCGGACGGGACGGTGACCGTGGACCTCGACGGTGTGCTGGTGGTCGCCCACTCGGGCAAGGAGGACGCGGCGCCGACCTGGAAGCGGACTTACGGGCATCATCCGTTGATGGGATTCGTCGACCACGGGCCGGGCGGCACCGGGGAGCCGGTCGCGGCTTTGCTCAGGCCGGGCAACGCGGGCTCGAACACGGCCGCCGACCACATCACCGCCGCCCAACTCGCCCTGGCCCAACTGCCGGCCAGGTTCCGTCGGGGCAGGAAGACACTGGTCCGCACGGATTCCGCGGGCGGCACCCACGACTTCGTGGCCTGGCTGTCCCGGCGGGGGCGGTGGCTGTCCTACTCGGTCGGCATGGTGATCACCGAGGCTATCCACCAGCATGTCCTGAAGGTGCCCGCTTCGGCCTGGACGCCGGCCGTCGAAGCGGATGGCGAGGTCCGGGACGGGGCCTGGGTCGCCGAGCTCACCGGCGATGTCCTGGACGGCTGGCCGAAGGGCATGCGGTTGATCGTCCGCAAGGAACGACCACATCCCGGAGCCCAGTTGAGACTCACGGACGCGGACGGCATGAGGCTGACCTGCTTCGCCACCAACACCACCGGCCGGCCGATCGCCGAACTCGAGCTCCGTCACCGACTGCGGGCCAGAGCCGAGGACCGCATCCGGGCCGCCCGGGCCACCGGCCTGCGCAACCTGCCCCTTCACCGCACCACCCAGAACCGGATCTGGCTGGAGATCGTCCAGATCGCTCTCGACCTGCTGGCCTGGATGCCGATGCTCGCGCTGACCGGCAAGGCCCGTCTCTGGGAGCCCCGCCGCCTGCGGCTTCGCCTGTTCACCGCGGCCGGACAGCTCGTGACCACCAGCCGCCGGCGAATCCTCCGCCTGGCCCAGCACTGGCCCTGGACCAGCCACATCACCACCGCACTCGAACGGCTCGCACTCCTACCGAACCCCGGCTGACCAGCCAACTCCCCGACCCAACGACAGCACCTCACCACCCGGGCAAGTGGAACCCGGCGCCACCCCGAGACGACACTCGGGCACTCGCCCTGCCCGCCCTCAGCCCAGAACACGAAAACGGTCCACCGACTTCGTCGACGGCCCGTCACGAAAGATCGAGGCTAGGGTGCTGGCCCAGTCGGCTTCGAGCCGAGAACGGAAGGTGGTGCCGCTGTACACCGTCGATACGGCTTCGATGGGCTGGCCCTCATCGGGGAGGTCCGTCACGGCGTCTCCGTTCTGGGTCAGTTCTGCGCCGCCCCGCAGTTTGACCGCTAAGCTCGCGCTTTCGTGAAGCGAGCTGCCCGACGGGTGGTCACGCAGGCGAGACGTGCCTCTGAACAGCAAGAATAGGGCTTCTCTAGGTCCTTGGCCATCACCGAGCTCGCCTTCACCCACGGCGAAACGCTCCACCGCTCGTAGTCCTAACTCCCCGCGAGGCTCCTGCCGTTCAGCGTTCGGCCCCGCCCTCGTTTACACATCCCATGCCTCAGCCTTGGCGCAGCCGACAACCACCGTCAGCTGCTACGGCATCACAAGTTCCACCTCAGTGCCGCCCCCTCTATCTCAAGAATCCGGTTCGCCCAACTCGCCCTTTCTCTGGAATCTCGTCCTGTCATCGCCACACACGACAGGAGTCGACCCATGCCTGAGCCGAGCGGAGCACAAGAGACTGCCTTCCTGAACCTCCCGAGGGCCGCCGAGTACCTCGGCATCTCCCCCAACACGCTGTACGTCTGGCGACACCGCCGACAGGGTCCGCCCAGCTTCCGCATGGGGCGGCGCGTGATGTACCGGATCACGGCGCTCGACGAGTGGGTCTGCGACCAGGAGCGAGCGGATTCCCGTTCCAACCGTGCCCTCGACCCGCTGAACCGGAAGCCGCAACGGCGCTCGAGGACAGCAAGGTGACACGGCGGCTCCCGCGTCCGCGCTCCCCGAAAGAGATCCTCGAAACGTGGATTGGAACGTGCCGCAGGACGTGTTGGCACTGACCAGTTCATGATCACGTACCACTGGAGGGCCCCGTCATGGCGGGTTACATAGAGGACCGATGGCTGAAGAAGCGCCCCGACAAGGTGACCGGGAAGCGGGAGCGGACAGCGATCTACGGCACCGGCAAGCGCTACCGGGTCAAGGGCATTCCCGGCATCCAGGACCGGTCGTTCGAGACGAGCGAGGACGCCAAACGGTGGCTCGCGAGCGCCAAGACCGACTCCAGCCGTGGCGAATTCGTCGATCCCCGCAAGGGGGAGATCCTTCTCGCCGACTACATCGTCGACCACTGGTGGGCCGGCCGGTCCGACGAGCCCTCGACGGCGGACCCGATGCGCAGCCGCATCTGGAACCACATCATCCCGTTGATGGGCGACTACGCACTGCGCGAGATCGACGCCTCGGCTCTGCGGACCTTCAAGGCCGCGCTCCTCGCGAGGGTGGAGGAGTCGACAGCGGAGGTGATCTGGGGGCATCTGTCGTCGATACTCGGGAGTGCCGTCGACGACCAACGCCTGCTCCGCAACCCGATGAAGGCCAAGAACAGCGTCAAGCCGCCGCGTGCGACCGACAGCAAGGCGAAGGCGTGGTCGAGGGAGGTCGTCGATACCGTCCGCGCGGAGCTGCAGGACCGCTACCAGATCGCGGTGGACCTCGGCATCGGCCTCGGGCTGCGCCAAGGCGAAGCGTTCGGTCTCGCCGAGGAGGATTTCGACTTCGAGGCTGGCGTCGTTCACGTCCGCCGCCAGCTCAGGTGGGACATCAAGGGACGCCCTTACTTCTCGCTCCCCAAGGGGCGCAAGATCCGCGATGTCCCGCTGCCGGCCAACCTGGCGGTGAGGGCGCGCTCTCACTTCCGCCGGTTCCCGTCGACTCCCTGCACGCTCCCGTGGCGGAACCCCGAGGCTCCGTCCACCGCGCTCGAGGAGCGTCAACGGAAGCCGATCACCGTCGACCTGATCCTCACCTCTTCGCACGGCAACCGCATCTACTACCGCACCTGGAACGACCGCAGCTGGAAGCGTGCGCTCGCCGCCGCCGGGCTGATCAAGCCAGTGGGCGAGAAGGTGCGACACGACGGCAACCGGGTTCGTCGGGTACCGCGCTACGCCGCTCCGCGCGAGGACATGTTCCACGTCCTCCGCCACACGTACGCGAGCGTGCAGCTGGAGGCCGGCGAGTCGATCGTCAGCCTCTCCAAGTGGCTCGGGCACTCGACGCCGAAGGTCACGCTCGACCACTACGCTCACTTCATGCCCGGTGCGGGGCAGCGCGGCCTCGCCGCCATGGACGCCTGGCTGCAAGGTCCCTCGCGGCCGAAAGTCCCTGAGAAGTCCCTGCCGGTGCCGAGTACCCCTCGGATACCCTCGAACATGCAGGTCAAAGGCATAGCGCGACAGGGGGCGGACATGTCCGTCAAGTACAAGGAGACCGCCCGCGGCGGCCTCGCGGTGAACATCATCGAGTGTTAGCGGATGGGCCCTGACCAGCGCTTTCGTTCCTTTCAGCGCTGGTCAGGGCCACCTCTGCCCCTGCGAGCGGAAGGTCCCTGGAACCTTCCCCGGGACAGACGTGAAACGCATGGATCCCGCGCGGGAGGACAACAGCTGCTCAGGGTCACGTCCCCGGGGAGCGTGTCCTGCTCGACGTCGCCTGTCGCCGGAGTGGGAAGGGCAGGCCGTCGCGCACCACCGCAGAGGCGACCGTCCCTCAGCGGACCTCGCTCAGCTCCAGCAGGTGCCCGTCCGGATCCCGGAAGAAGCAGCGGACCTCCCCGCCCCTGTCGACGGGGGCGGTCAGGAACTCCGCCCCCCGGGAACGGAGGGTGGCATAGGCGCCCCGGCAGTCCTCGACACGGAAGGTCATCGCGTGGGAGACCCTCGCCGGATCGGACGGCGGGGCGAAGAACACACCCGGCTTGTCCGGCGTCGGCCCGCCGCCGGTGACCAGCAGCAGCCACGTCCCCGCCAGCCGCAGCACGGCACTGGTGCCGCCGTACTCCCGGACGGACTCGGCGCCGACGACGTCCCGGTAGAAGGCGTGGGAACGGTCCAGGTCCCCGACGACCAGGATGTGGGTCAGCTCCACACCGGAGGGGAACGCCATCCCTCAGCCCTCGGCGCGCAGTGTCACGGGGGCGTCGGAGCGGTCGCCGGGGAACTCGTACCAGCGGTGCCGGAGCGCGGGGTAGCGCACGTCGGCCTCGACGAGTTCGAGAAAGCAGTCCACCGTGGACGTGAGCCGCTCCTGCAGCCCCTGGTCGTGGAGGTCGCCGCTCTCCGCGAAGGCCTGATGCGCCTCGGCCAGGCTGAACATGTCCGGGTAGACACGCGCACCGAGATGCTCCAGTGGGACACGCAGCGCCCACAGGCCCCGGTTGCCCCCGACCAGCGAGGGAGAGGCGGAGACCAGCAGGGTCTGCTTGTCCTTGAACGGCTGTGGGCGGAACCGGGAGACCCAGTCCACGGCGTTCTTCACCACGCCGGGCACCGACGCGTTGTACTCGGGGGAGGCGATGACCATCGCGTCCGCCTGCCGGATCCGGTCGCGAAGGACCGCCGCCGGCTCCGGGGGCCCGTGGGCGGCCTCGTCGTCGCCGTCGTAGACCGGCAGGACGGTGTCACGGACGGTCGCGAACTCCGTTTCGACACCCCTCCGGGCGACGAGACGCGCCGTCAGACGGGCAAGGCGGGAGTTCACCGAAGCCTCGCGGGAGGACCCGGACAGCACGAAAACCCGCAGGGGCTCGTCGGACGAGCCGTCCGCGCCGTCGGGCGGAGCGGACGGTGATGTCATGCCGGCCCGCCCCTCCTGCGGGGCAACGGGGGTGTCTGGGCTCTCCACCTGCCGCAGCGTAGTGCTGGGCCGGGCGCCGCGGACACCCGCCACGCCGGACAGTGGCGCGGCTCCAGCAGGCCGTCAACCGCTCACACAAGACGTTCATCCGTCCTCCGTCAGGAGAGCGCGGGCGGCGGCCCGGGCTGCCTCGCGGTCTTCGGGGACCAGGGCCACGCGGGTGCGGCGTTCGAGGAGGTCGGCCTCGTCGAGGGCGCCCTCGTGGCGGACGGCGAAGCGCAGCTCGGCCCCGGTGATCCCGGCGGCGACGGGTTCGAGGAGGTCGGGGCGGCCCGCCGCCTCGGCGAGGACGGCCCGGGCCTCGGTGCCGTAGCGGGCCACCAGGCGGGCGGGCGCGGACGCCTCCGGCCCGGTGGGCGCGCCGGCGCCGACGAGCGGGAGGTTGCGGGTACGGCAGGGCCGCACCGGGAGGGCGGCGTTGGCGGCGGCGGTGTCGACGGCGTCCTCGGCCATGCGCCGGTACGTGGTGAGCTTGCCGCCGACGACGGTGATCACCCCGTCCGCCGAGGTGAGGACGGCATGCTTGCGGGAGAGGTCGGCGGTGTCGCCGCCGCGGGCCCGGAGCAGGGGGCGCAGCCCGGCGAAGGTCCCCAGGACGTCGGCGCGGGTCAGCGGGCGGGCCAGGACGGTGTTGACGGCGTCGAGGAGAAAGGTGACGTCGTCCTCGGGCGCGGTGGGCACGTCGGGCACCGGGCCGTCCTGGGGTTCGTCGGTCAGCCCGGCGTAGACGCGGCCGTCCGGCTGCGGGAGGACGAGGGCGAAGCGGCCCCGGCCGCGGGGGATGGGGATGGTCAGGGCGCTGCGGAGGCCGCCGAAGACCTCCCCGGGCAGGACGAGGTGGCTGCCCCGGCTGGGGCTCAGCCGCACGTCGGGCACGAGCTGCCCGGCCCAGACACCGGTGGCGTTGACGACGGCGCGGGCCCGGATCTCCAGCCGCTCTCCGGTCAGCTCGTCGCGCAGGACGGCGCTGTCGCCGCGCAGTTCCTCGGCGCCGCAGCGGGTGAGGACGCGGGCGCCGTGCCCGGCGGCGGTGCGGGCGAGGGCGACGACGAGCCGGGCGTCGTCGACGAGCTGGCCGTCGTGGGCGAGGTGGCCGCCGCGCAGCCCCTCGGGGCGCAGCCCGGGGGCGAGGTCCAGGGCGCGGCGGCGGGAGACGCGGCGGGCGGCGGGGAGGGTGCGCCCGGGGGTGCCCGCGCTCAGCCGCAGTGCGTCGCCGAGGAGGAAGCCCGCGCGCAGGACGGCCGAGTCGAGGCGGCCGACGGCGTCGTGGAGCGGCAGCAGCATCGGCAGCGCGCGGACGAGGTGGGGCGCGGTGCGGGTGATGAGGAGGTGCCGTTCACGGGCGCTCTCGTGGGCGATGCCGAGCTGGCCGGTGGCGAGGTAGCGCAGACCGCCGTGGACCAGCTTGGAGCTCCAGCGGCTGGTGCCGAAGGCCAGGTCGTGCTTCTCGGCGAGGACGACGCTCAGGCCGCGGGACGCGGCGTCGAGGGCGATGCCGGTGCCGGTGACGCCGCCGCCGACGACGAGGAGGTCGACGTGCGGGTGCTCGCCGAGTTCGCGGAGTTCGCGGGTGCGCCGGGCGGCGTTGAGGGAGGTGCGGGGGTCGGGGGTGCTCACGGGGTCCCCTCCTCGGGGCGGAGGTAGGCGTCGAGCATGTGGCGCAGTTCGGCGGCGAGCCGGTCCTCCGGCAGGACGTCGTCGACGAGCCGCCAGGACTGGACGGTGGTCTGGACGACGAGCATGACCATGCGGGCCAGGGCGGCCGGTTCCCCGGCGCGGATCGAGCCGTCCGCCTGCCCGGCGCGCACCTGCTCCCCGACGAACTCCAGGGCGTTGCGCTGGCTGGAGCCGAGGCGCTGGAAGGTGTAGGTGACCAGCAGCTCCGGCTCGGTGTCGAGGATGCGGGCGAGCAGGGCGTGGTGGCGCAGCGCGCGAACGATGCGGGCGGCTCCGGCGACGAGCCGGGTGCGGCCGTCGTGCCCCTCGGCGGTGGCGTGCGGAACGGCGGCGAGCAGGACGGTGCGCATCTCCCGGGTCAGCAGGTCGCCGACGAGGGTGTCGACGTCCCGCCAGCGGCGGTAGATGGTCGGACGGCTCACTCCGGCACGCCGGGCGATGTCGGTGAGGGTGAGGCGGCGCAGCCCGAACGTGGCGATGGACTCGCGCGCCGCGTCCAGCAGCGTGTCCGCCAGCGGGTCGGCCGCCGACTCGCCGTTCTGCTCGTCCGCCCCGTCAGCCGAGTTACTGATTGACATCATGTGCAACACTGTAACGCATGACGGAACCCACTCACCGCGTCGGCGCGAACACCGACATGTCATGGAACGCCTGGGGCGATCCCGCGCAGGCCACCTCCCTGCCCGAGTCCGTGCGCGGACTCGTCGGCGAGGTGCTCGGCGCCCCCCTGCGCCCGAGCCCGGGCGTCGAGGCGGAGGAGCTCGTCCTCCCGCCCTGCGCACTGCCCGACGCCGCCCGCACCGCGCTGGAGTCCGTGCTCGGCGCCGAGCACGTCCGCACCGACGACGGCGCCCGCGTGCTGCACACCGGCGGCAAGAGCACGCCCGACCTGCTGCGCCGCCGGGCCGGTGACGTCGAGGCCGCGCCCGACGCCGTCCTGCTCCCCGCCGACCACGCCGAGGTCGAGGCCGTACTGCGGGCCTGCGCCGAGCACGCCGTCGCCGTCGTGCCCTTCGGCGGCGGCACCAGCGTCGTCGGCGGCGTGGAGCCCCTGCGCGGGCGGTTCGGCGCACTCGTCGCGCTCGACCTGCGCCGCCTGGACCGGCTCGTGGACGTGGACGACGTCGCCCGCACCGCGACCCTCCAGGCGGGCCTGCGCACCCCGCGGGCCGAGGAGCTGCTCGCCGCGCACGGCCTGACCCTCGGCCACCAGCCGCAGAGCTACGAGTACGCCACCATCGGCGGCTACGCCGCCACGCGCTCCTCCGGCCAGTCCTCGGCCGGGTACGGCCGCTTCGAGGCCATGGTGCTCAGCCTGCGGGTGGCCACCCCCAGCGGCACCCTCGACCTGGGCCGCTCCCCCGGCAGCGCCGCGGGCCCCGACCTGCGCCAGCTCCTCCTCGGTTCGGAGGGCACCCTCGGCGTCATCACCGAGGTGACGCTCCGCGTGCGCCCCCGCCCCGCGGAACAGCTCGACGAGGCCTGGTCCTTCCCCGACTTCGCCACCGGCACCGCGGCCCTGCGGGCCGTGGCCCAGAGCGGCGTGCGGCCCACGCTCGTGCGGCTGTCCGACGAGACGGAGACGTTCGTCAACTCCGCGCTCTCCGGCGAGGAGGCCGTGCCCGGCTGTCTCGCCGTGATCGCCCACGAGGGGGAGGCCGGTCAGGTGGCCGCCCTGCGGGAGCTGACCGCCGCCACCCTGCGGGCCGCAGGCGGCACCGAGCTGGGCACCGAGCCCGTCGCGCACTGGCGGCACAGCCGCTACTCGGGCCCCTACCTGCGCGACGCCCTGCTGGGGGCGGGCGTCCTGGCCGAGACCCTGGAGACAGCCACCACCTGGTCCAACCTGCCGAAGCTGCGGCAGGCCGTCACCGAGGCCCTCACCGGCACGCTCACCACCGACGGCAAGCCGCCCGTCGTCAACTGCCACATCTCGCACGTCTACCCCGAGGGCGCCTCGCTGTACTTCACCGTCGTCGCGGCGGCCGGAGACGACCCGCTGGCCCGGTGGCTGCGGGCCAAGCGCTCGGCGGGGGACGCGATCGCCGCCTGCGGCGCTACCATCAGCCACCACCATGCCGTCGGCGCCGACCACCTGCCGTGGATGGAGGCCGAGATCGGCGGACTCGGACTGGAGGTGCTGCGAGCCGTGAAGGGCGTCCTGGACCCGACGGGCATCCTCAACCCCGGCAAGCTGATCCCGGAGCGGCCGTGAGCGCCCCCGGGCCCGGCGGGCGCGTCCCGCGACGGGTCACGGTCCTGGTCAACCCGGCCTCCGGCGGGCGCACGGGCGAGCAGATCGCCGCGGCGGCGGGCCGCCGGGTCCTGAGCGCCGGGGTCGAGGTCGACGTCGTCGCCGGACGGAACGCCAAGGAGGCCCGGGCCAAGGCCAGAGCGTGCGTCGAGGCCGGGGACGACGTGCTGGCCGTCGCCGGCGGGGACGGCATGGTCCACCTCGCCCTCCAGGAGGTGGCGGGCACGCGCACCGCCCTGGCCGTGCTGCCCGCCGGCACCGGCAACGACTTCGCCCGCGTCCTCGGCATACCCCGGGGGGACCCGCTCGCCGCGGCCGAGGCCCTGCTCGGCGGTGTCCGCCGCACGATCGACCTGGGCCGCGTCACCGGGCCCGGCGGCGCGGAGGGCCCGGGCCACTGGTTCGGCACCGTGATGACCAGCGGCTTCGACTCGCTGGTGCTGGAGCGCGCCAACCGCATGCGCTGGCCGCGCGGCCAGGCCCGCTACCGGCTGGCCATCCTCGCCGAACTGGGCGTCCTGCGGCCCCGCCCCTTCGTCCTGGAGCTGGACGGCCGGCGCGAGGAGGTGGAGGCCACGCTGATCGCCGTGGGCAACACGACGACGTACGGCGGGGGCATGCCGATCTGCCCGCACGCCGTACCGGACGACGGACGGCTGTCCGTCACGGTCGTCCCCGCCCTGAGCCGCGCCAAGCTCGTGCGCTACTTCCCGCTGATGCAGAGCGGCGGCCACGTCGAGCGGCCGGACGTGCGCACCTTCCACACCCGCGGTCTCACGCTGGAGACGGCCGACATGCTCGCCACGGCCGACGGCGAGCCGCTCGCGCGGCTGCCGGTGCGCGTGGAGGCGGTACCCGGCGCCGTCGACGTCATCGTGCCCGCGTCCGCCACGGGCGCGGGACGGGATGTCGGTGCGGGCCGCTAGCCTCCACTGATATGAGCCACTCAGAGGTACGGGAGCTGCAGAACGCGCTGAGCACCGCGGGCGACATCGTGTTCAACCTGGAAGCGCAGCCGCCCGCCGACCAGCTCGACGAGGTGGCGGACGCCCTGCAGCGCGCGCTCGGCGCCGTGCGCGCGCTGCAGGGCGCCCACGGCGGCACGACGGGCTGCCGGGAGCACCCGATGGGCGCGGTCGACCCGCTGTACGGGGACAAGGAGGATCCGCTTCCGCCGGGCTGGGGCAAGTGCCTGCTGTGCAACGACCGGCGCCGCCGCGCCATGACCGACCGCCGCCGCTACCACCGCTGAGCGGTGGGGCGCCCAGGAGAGGCCGTTTCAGAAGACCGACCAGTCGGAACGGGTGGTGAAGTCCTCCAGGGCGGCCATCGCCCCCACCGAGTTCCCCACCGCGTCCAGCCCCGGGCTCCACGCGCACACCGCTCCACGTCCGGGTACGACGGCGAGGATGCCGCCGCCCACGCCGCTCTTGCCCGGCAGCCCGACGCGGTAGGCGAAGTCCCCGGCGGCGTCATAGGTGCCACAGGTCAGCAGGACGGCGTTGATCCGCTTCGCGTCGCTCCGGCTGAGCAGCCGGGTGCCGTCGGCCCGCACCCCGTGGCGGGCCAGGAAGCCGCCCGCCAGGGCCAGGTCCCGGCAGTCCGCGGCGATCGAGCAGTGTGCGAAGTAGTGCGAGAGCACCTCGTCCACCGGGTTGTGCAGATTGCCGAACGAGGCCATGAAGTGCGCCAGGGCGGCGTTGCGGCTCCCGTGCGCGGCCTCGGAGGCGGCCACCGACGGGTCCACCGCGAGGTCCGGGTTGCCGGACTCGGCCCGCAGCAGGTCGACCACCGCCCCGCCGGCGTCCCCGGTCAGACTCAGCAGCGCGTCGGTGACGACGAGGGCGCCCGCGTTGATGAACGGGTTGCGCGGCACGCCGTGCTCGCTCTCCAGCTGGATGAGCGAGTTGAACGGGTTCCCCGACGGCTCGCGCCCCACCCGCCGCCACAGCGCGGTGCCGCCGTGGGCGAGGGCGAGGGCGAGGACGAACAGCTTGGACACGCTCTGCACCGAGAAC
Organism: Streptomyces sp. JJ38; assembly: GCF_019303475.1. Taxonomy (GTDB): domain Bacteria; phylum Actinomycetota; class Actinomycetes; order Streptomycetales; family Streptomycetaceae; genus Streptomyces. Next base: position 82,350 of record NZ_JABLSI010000003.1, on the reverse strand, counting down.
GGCTTGCGCCACTCCCCCACGCCGTGGACCTCACCGTCCACCGTGGCCAGGGCCATGCCGAAGTCGCGCGGGTCGGCGCAGGCGAGTGCGGGAATGTAGTCGGCCGGGGCACCCTGCCCCAGCACCGGCAGCGCGGCGTCCCGGGCCCGGGCGAGCAACTCGTCGTAGATCACCGGCCCATTGTCACCGCCGAACGGCGCGGCGGGCGGCAGGGGTGCGTCAACGGTCGGCGGTGCGGATCTCGAACCAGGTGGTCTTGCCACGCGGCAGCAGGTCCACCCCCCAGCGCTGGGAGCGGCGCTGCACGTGGGTCAGCCCGCGCCCGCTGATGTCCAGGTCGCGCACCGGCAGCAGACAGGGCAGCCCGCGCGAGGGATCGCGGACCTCCACCCGGATCCAGCCGCGCCGACGGTACATCCGCAGGGTGAAGTGCTCCGCCCCGGTGTGCCGCACGGCGTTCCCGACCAGCTCGGACACGAGCAGCACCGCGTCGTCGGTCACGGACGCGGAGAGCCGCCACCGGCCCTGCAGCACGGAGGCCGCCAGTCGGCGGGCCAGCCAGGCCGACTCCGGCCGGTTACGGAAGGCCACCTCGTCCTCGGTCGGATCACCCAGCAGTTCCAGCGCGTTGGCCTGATCCGCACTCACGACGGCAGGCTCCACACACGGGGCCGCCCTCTCCTCCAGTCCCGCCATGGCCCCATCATGACGGCGATCGGCGCTCCGCGTGGCCGACTCGGTGGAATCCGCAACCACCCGAGGCGCAGGAGTCGCTGCCGGCGCACGTCGTCGACGACCGACGCGTCCAGCGCGGCGCGCACGAGAGCCGCCGCGAAGCGTGCGACGTCCTCGTCGGCCACCAGGCCCGCCAGCCTGCGCGGGTCCTGGGAGAGTCCGAGGCGTTCCGCGCCCCGGCGTACCTTGGTGCCCGGAGTCGCGCGGGAGTTCGACGCCGTCCCCGAGCTGGGTCACCGTGCGCTCGTCGTAGCGCCGGTAGCCTCGGCCGTCTCCCGCTGCCCGCCGCTCACCGCTCCGCCCTCCGGGGGCGGCGGGGGCCCGGCCCCCCGCGGCGTGCGGGGAGCCGGGCTCTGGCGGACGCACCGGCGTCCGGCGGACATGGGCGAGCGACGCCCGGCGCAGACGCGGACGGGCGACGCCCGGCGGCTCAGCGGAACTTGGCCTTGCCCGGGCCGTCCTCGACGAAGCTGCGCATCCCGGTCTCGCGGTCCTCCGTGGCGAACAGCCCGGCGAACCAGTTGCGTTCGATGGCCAGACCGGTGTCGATGTCGGCCTCCAGACCGAAGTCCACGGACTCCTTGGCGGCCCGGAGGGCGATCGCCGGGCCCTGGGCGAGCTTCGCGGCCCAGGCGTGCGCCTCCTGGTAGACCTCGGCGGCCGGGACCACCCGGTCGACGAGCCCCATGGCGAGCGCCTCGTCGGCCCTGACCTGACGGCCGGTGAAGATGAGGTCCTTGGCCTTGGACGGGCCGACCAGCCGGGACAGCCGCTGGGTGCCGCCCGCGCCGGGGATGAGGCCGAGCAGGATCTCCGGCTGGCCCAGCTTGGCGTTGTCGCCGGCGATCCGGATGTCGGCGCACAGCGCCAGCTCGCAGCCACCGCCCAGGGCGTAGCCGGTGACGGCGGCGACGACGGGCTTGGGGATGCGGGCGACGGCGGTGAAGGCGTCCTGGAGGCCACGGGATCGCGCGATCATGGCCGCGTGGTCCATGTCGCGCATCTCCTTGATGTCCGCGCCGGCCGCGAACACCTTCTCGCCGCCGTAGAGCACCACGGCGCGCACGTCGTCGCGCCGCGTGGCCTCCGCGGCCAGCTCACCCAGCCGGTCCTGGGTGGCGATGTCGAGGGCGTTCATCGGCGGCCGGTCGAGGCGGATGGTGCCGACGCCGTCGGCGACTTCGAGATTCACAGTCATGGCGGCAGGGTAACGCCCGTTAACCCGGGTGTCCCCCGCCGCCCGCTGTGAGCCCGCCTACGCCCGCCACCGGACGACGGGGACTACCGGCCCCACGTGCTCCAGTCCAGGTTCCAGCCGTTGAGGCCGTTGTCCGGGGCGATCGTCTTCTCCTTGCTGTTCTTCACGACCACGACGTCCCCGACGATGGAGTTCTTGTAGAACCAGGAGCCGGCCGTGGAGGTGTCGGCGCCGCCGCGGCGGTCGAAGAGGCCCACGCAGCCGTGGCTGGTGTTGACGGAGCCGAACGTGGGCTCGCCCGCCCAGTAGTTGCCGTGGATGAACGTGCCCGAGGTGGACAGCCGCATGGCGTGCGGCACGTCCTTGATGTCGTACTCACCCTCGAAGTCGACGGTGTCGCCGTTCATCCGGGTCACCTTGTGCTTCTCGCTGATGACCATCTGCCCGTTCCAGGTGGGCGTGGCCGGCTCGCCCGCGGTGATCGGGATCGTCCTGACGACCTTGCCGTCCCGCTTCACGGTCATCGTCTTCTTCTCCGCGTCCACCGTGGAGACCATGGAGCGGCCGATCGTGAACTTCACGTCCTTGTGCTGCACGCCGTAGACGCCGTCGGCGGCCTCGACGCCGTTCAGCCTGAGGCTCAACGTCACCTCCGTGCCGGGCTTCCAGTACTCCTTCGGCCGGAAGTCCAGCCGCTGGTTGCCGAACCAGTGGCCGCGGACCTCCACGCCCGGGTCCGCGGTGACCTCGACGCCTCCCTGGACGGCCTCCTTGTCCTCGATGGGACGGCTGAACCGCAGCGACACGGGCATGCCGACGCCGACGGTGGTGCCGTCCTCGGGGGTGAAGTAGCCGACGAAGGTGTCCCCCGCGACGACGGTGGTGAACGTGGCGTTCTTCGCCGCCTTGCGGCCGTGCTGGTCCTCGGCCACCGCCTCGACGTGGTATTCCGTGCCGGTCGCGAGCGCGTGGTCGGGCCGCCAGCCGGAGCCGTCCTCGGTGATCTCCCCCTCGACCGCGCTGCCCTCGGAGTTCTGGACGGTGACGTCGACGAGCCGTCCGCCCTTCGCCGTCACCTTCAGCGCGCCCGTCGTCGCGACGCCGTCGGCGCCGTGCTCGGGCGCGATGGCCACCGTCGCCGTCGAGGGGCCGTCCGGCACCTCGGTCGACTTGCCCGGCTTCTCCGGGCCGCTCTTCGGCTCGTCCTCGCCGCAGCCGGTCGCCAGCAGCGTCAGCCCCAGCAGGACGGCGACCAGCCCGCGCCCCCCACGGCTTCTGCGTATCCCTATGCCCCGCACCTAGACCCTCCGGTGTGCATTCGCTCCCCGACCGCCCCTCACGGCCTGCCGCGCTTCACCGCGCGAGCACGTCACCGAGTGAATCTCACGAAGATCACGGCGACCCCACGCGGTCTGTCACCGTTCCGTCGCAGAATCCCCGCAGTCCTGTAAACCTCGCGATCCGTTCGGCGCAATCGCACGCCGCCCGGGGTGAGCGAAGTCCTCCGGGCGGGAAGAATCGCCCGGAGACCACCCGCCGCGGGGGAGGCGAGCCGATGACGCAGGAGCCGGGCAGCACGGCGATCGGAGAACGCGACCGCGAGCCGGAGCGCCGCCGCGGCCCCGCCGCCGACGGGCGCCCCGTCCGGCCCGGGCCGCCGCCGGAGGTCTGGCCCGGCAGCCCGCAGCCGCTCGGCGCCCGCTACCGCAACGGCCCCGGTGGCGTCCCCGGCACCAACTTCGCCCTGTGGGCCGGTGGCGCCGAACGCGTCGAGCTGTGCCTCTTCGACGACACCGGGCGCGAGACCCGCCACGGGCTGACCGAGCTCACCCACGAGATCTGGCACGGCTTCCTCCCGGGCGTCCACCCCGGCCAGCGCTACGGCTACCGGGTGCACGGCCGCTGGGACCCGTGGTCCGGCGCACGGTGGAATCCGGCCAAGCTGCTCCTCGACCCCTACGCCCGGGCGGTCGACGGCGAGTTCACCCTGCCCCCCGAGGTCTACGGCCACGTCCGGGACTGGCCGCACCAGCACCTCGCCGACACCGTGCGCGACGAACGCGACTCCGCGGCCTTCGTCCCCAAGGGCGTCGTCGTGCACGACGGCGCGCCCGCAGGGCCGCCCGGCAGCCCGCCCGACGACGACTGGCGCGACGACCGCCGCCCGAAGACGCCTTGGGCCGACACCGTCCTGTACGAGCTGCACGTGCGCGGCTTCACCATGCGCCACCCCGAGGTCCCCGAGCACCTGCGCGGCACCTACGCGGGCCTCGCCCACCCGGCCGCCGTCGGCCACCTCGAACGGCTCGGCGTCACCGCCGTCGAGCTCCTGCCCGTCCACCAGTTCGCCCACGAGGACCACCTGTTGCGCCGCGGCCTGCGCAACTACTGGGGCTACAACTCGATCGGCTACTTCGCCCCGCACGCCGCCTACGCCGCCTCGGGCACCCGCGGCCAGCAGGTCGGCGAGTTCAAGCGCATGGTGCGCGCCCTGCACGCAGCGGGCATCGAGGTCATCCTCGACGTCGTCTACAACCACACCGCCGAGGCCGGCGAGCTGGGCCCCATGCTCAGCCTGCGGGGCATCGACAACCGCGGCTACTACCGCCTCGCCGGCGACCCCCGCCGCTACGCCGACTACACCGGCTGCGGCAACACCCTCCACGTCGTCCAGCCCCAGGTGCTGCGCCTCATCACCGACTCCCTGCGGTACTGGGTGCAGGAGATGGGCGTCGACGGCTTCCGCTTCGACCTCGCCGCCGCGCTGGCCCGCTCCATGCACGACGTCGACATGCTCTCCCCGTTCCTCGCCGTCATCGCGCAGGACCCGGTGCTGCGCCGCGTCAAGCTCATCGCCGAGCCCTGGGACGTGGGCAACGGCGGCTACCAGGTCGGCGCCTTCCCGCCGCTGTGGACGGAGTGGAACGACCGCTACCGCGACGCCGCCCGCGACTTCTGGCGCGGCGCCCTCCCCGACGTCCGCGACCTCGGCTACCGGCTCTCCGGCTCCAGCGACCTCTACGCGTGGGGCGGGCGGCGTCCCTACGCCTCCGTCAACTTCATCACCGCACACGACGGTTTCACCCTGCGGGACCTCGTCAGCTACCACCAAAAGCGCAACCTGGCCAACGGCGAGGACAACCGCGACGGCACCGACGACAACCGCTCCTGGAACTGCGGCGCCGAGGGCGAGACGGACGACCCGGACGTGACCGCGCTGCGCCGCCGCCAGCTGCGCAACCTCATCACCACGCTGCTGCTGTCCACCGGCGTGCCCATGCTCGTCGCCGGAGACGAGATGGGCCGCACCCAGGGCGGCAACAACAACGCCTACTGCCAGGACAACGAGACGAGCTGGGTCGACTGGACCCTGCTGGACGACCCCGGCTGGCGCTCCCTGTACGAGCTCACCGCCCGCCTCATCCGGCTCCGCCGCGCCCACCCCGTCCTGCGCCGCCGCGCCTTCTTCTCAGGCCGCCCGCACGGCCCCGACGGCCTGCGCGACCTCGCCTGGTTCACCCCGCGCGGCACCGAGATGGCCGAGTCCGACTGGTACGCCCCCGGCTCCACGCTCGCCATGTACCTCTCCGGCAACGACATCCCCAGCCGGGACGAGCGGGGGCGCCCCGTCACCGACGCCAGTTTCCTCGCCGTCCTGCACGCCTCCTTCGAGCCGCTCACCTTCCCCCTGCCGGGACGGCCGTGGGCCACGTCCTACGAGCTGCTCGTGGACACCGCCCACGAGACCCAGGCCCGGCCGCCGGGCACCGTCCGCCCCGCCGGGACGGCCGTCCCCGTGAGCCCCCGCTCGATACACCTCTACCGTGCCCTGCCCTGAGGATTCACCTCACCGCCGCGCAGCGCAGCGGGAGAGCGGCCCCGTCCATCCGTCCGGTACATGACCGGCGTTCGTCGCCACGGCACCGGGCTGCTCCCGGGAGGCAGGGCCCCGCCATCCCGGGACTAGGGCGCCAGGAGGGCTCCACGTGGGCGAAAATGCCGATGCGCCTGTCATGACTCATCCGTACGCTCGGTCCTTATGACTGCCGTGGGAGACGTTTCGGGGGCCGACGCGGGCAAGCGGTCGGTGGTGCGGTCGCTGCTACGACTGTGGCCGTACGTCCGGCCGGTGAGAGCGCGGCTGGGGACGGCGGCCGTCGTGGCGATCGTCGCGTCGTGCACCGGGCTCCTCATCCCCCTCGTCCTGAAGTGGATCATCGACGGCCCGGTGGCCGACCGGGACACCGCCGGGGTGTGGCTGGGCGGCGCGCTGCTGCTCGGCGTCGGGGTGGCGGAGGCCGCGCTCTTCGGGCTCCGGCGCTGGCTGGTGGCCCGGCCGCTGGCCGGGGTCGAGGCCGCGATGCGCGCCGACCTGTACGGCCACCTCCAGCGGCTGCCGGTGTCGTTCCACGACCGCTGGGCGAGCGGACAGCTGCTCTCCCGGGGGACGACCGACCTGAACCTGCTGCGGCTGTTCCTCGCCTTCCCGCTGACCTTCCTGCTGGTCAACAGCGTCACGATCCTGGTCGGCTGCGGGATTCTGCTGGCCCAGGAGTGGACGCTGGGGCTGATCCTGCTGGCCCCCGTGCCGCCGCTGATCTGGCTGTGCTGGCTGTTCGAGCAGAAGTACTCGCGCGCGTCCCGGCAGGCCCAGGACCAGGTCGGCGACCTGACCACCGTCGTCGAGGAGGCGGTGCTCGGCATCCGGATCATCAAGGGGTTCGGACGGCATCGCAGCCAGGCGCGGGCGTTCCGCGCCCTGTCGGACCAACTGCTGGGCACGGAGATGTACAAAGCCCGCCTGCTGGCACAGGTGTGGGCGCTGATCCTCATCCTGCCGGAGCTGGCCCTCGGCCTCGCACTGGTACTCGGCACCGTGCAGGTGGCGGACGGCGGGCTGTCGGCGGGCACGCTGGTGGCGTTCCTGTCGACGGCGCTGGCGCTGCGCTGGCCGGTGGAGGCGATGGGCTTCCTGCTGGCCATGAGCAATGAGTCGGCGACGGCGGCCGACCGGTTCTTCGAGGTCATGGACGAGCCGGTCCCGGCCGAGCCCGCCGGGAAGCGGGAGCCCGAGCACGGCGACGGCATGCGGTTCGCGGGCGTGCGGTTCCGCTACCCCGACGCCGACCCGGCCACACCCCCCGTCCTGGACGGCGTGGATCTGCACGTCCGCTCGGGCGAGACGGTGGCGCTGGTGGGGGCGACCGGCTGCGGGAAGACGACGCTGACGGCGCTCGTGCCCCGGCTGCACGAGGTCACCGAGGGCCGGATCACGCTGGACGGCGTCGACGTCGGCACCCTGCCGCGCCACCGGGTGCGGGAGCTGGTCGCTGTCGCCTTCGAGGAGCCGACGCTCTTCTCGGCCTCGGTCAAGGAGAACGTGGCGATGGGTGCGCCGGACGCGGACGACGAGGAGCTGTGGCGGGCACTGCACGTGGCCCAGGCCGCCGAGTTCGTCGACGCGCTGCCCGAGGGGGCGGACACCCAGGTGGGCGAGCAGGGGCTGAGCCTCTCGGGCGGCCAGCGGCAGCGGCTCGCCCTGGCCAGGGCCGTGGCCGGGCGGCCCCGGTTCCTGGTGCTGGACGACCCGCTCTCCGCGCTGGACGTGCACACGGAGGCGAAGGTGGAGGCGGCGCTGCGCGAGGTGCTGGCGACGACGACGGCGCTGGTGGTCGCGCACCGGCCCTCCACCGTGCTGCTGGCGGACCGGGTGGCGCTGCTCTCCGGGGGCCGTGTCACCGAGGTGGGCACGCATGACGAACTGTTCGCGCGCAGCGTGGAGTACCGCCGTCTGATGTCCGGGTCCGCAGCCCGCGAAGCCGACCGCGAACCCGGCCACGAAATTCGGGAAGGGGCACTGTGACCACCGTTTCGACGACGAGCCCGGCCGGCTCCGGCTCCGCGGAGCCGGAGCCGGGGGCGGGGCCCCGGGAGGACTCCGGGGGCGGGGCGCGAGAGCCCGATCCGTTCGACCGGGACGTACTGCCCGCGCCGAAGGACGCGCCCCGCGCTCTGCTGCGCTCGCTGCTGGGCCCGCACCGCGCCCGGGTCGCCTGGGCCTTCCTCCTGCTGCTGGCCCAGCAGGCGGCGGTGCAGGGCAGCCCGCTGCTCGTGGCGTTCGCGATCGACGACGCGGTACCGGCGCTGCGGGACGGGAACAACGGCCCCCTGTTCGCGCTGGCGGCGGCCTACGCGCTGTGTGCCCTCGCCTCGGGCGGTCTGCAGCACGCGTTCGTCCACGCGGCGGCCCGGATCAACCAGAGCGTGCTGCTGGAACTGCGTGGCCGGATCTACCGGCACGCGCAGGCGCTCAGCGTGGACTTCCACGACCGCTACACCTCGGGGCGGCTCATCTCCCGCGCGACGACGGATGTCGAGGCGCTGCGCGAGCTGCTCGACGAGGGGCTCCAGGAGCTGCTGGGCGTCGCGGTGTCCGTGGCCTACATCGCACTGCTCCTGCTCTACCTGGACCTGGGCCTCGGCGGGGCGGCGCTGGCCTCCTTCGTCCCGCTGTACCTGCTGGTGCGCAGCTTCCAGAAGCGGTCGATGCGGGTGTTCCGCAAGCGGTCGACGGCCATGGCAGCCGTCATCGTGAAGTTCGCGGAGACGCTCAACGGCATCCGTCCGGTGCAGTCCTTCCGACGGGAGCGGGCGAACGACGAGGCGTTCGCCCGGCTCAACCACGCGCACCTGCGGAGCAACGGGGACGCGATCCTGGAGATGGCCCGTTACGTCGTCTCCTCCCGGCTGACGGCGAACATCGTGGTCGCCGCGATCGTGCTCTGGGGCGCCTACCGGGTGGCCGACGGGACGCTGGCGCTCGGCGCGCTGGCCGCGGCGGCACTGTACGTGCGGCGGCTGTACGACCCGATCGACCGGCTGGCGATGTTCCTGAACTCCTACCAGTCGGCCGCGGCCTCGCTGGAGAAGATCGCCGGGCTGCTGGCCCAGGCACCCGGGATCCCCGAGCCCGCCCGGCCGCGGGAACTGCCCGCCGCCCGGGGCACGGGCCCGGGCCGCCCGGTGGTCTTCGAGCGGGTCAGCTTCGGCTACCGCACGGGCGGCGAGGTGCTGCCGCCCTTCGACCTGACGATCCCGGCCGGGCAGACGGTGGCCGTCGTCGGTGCCACGGGCGCGGGCAAGTCCACGCTGGCGAAGCTGCTGGCCCGGTTCTACGACCCGACGGCCGGCCGCGTCCTGCTGGACGGCACGGACCTGCGGGACCTGTCGGCCCCGGAGCTGCGGCGCGGCGTCGTCATGGTGACGCAGGAGTCGTTCCTGTTCTCCGGCACGGTGGCGGAGAACATCGCGCTGGGCCGCCCGGAGGCGACCCGCGCGGAGATCGAGCAGGCCGCGAAGGCGATCGGGGCGCACGACTTCATCGCCGCCCTGCCCGACGGCTACGACACGGACGTGCGCAAGCGCGGCAGCCGCATCTCCGCGGGCCAGCGGCAGCTCGTGTCCTTCGCCCGGGCGCTGCTGGCCGACCCGGCGGTGCTGATCCTGGACGAGGCGACCTCGTCGCTGGACGTGCCGGGGGAACAGGCCGTGCAGCGGGCCATGCACACGGTGCTGGGGGACCGCACCGCCGTCGTCATCGCGCACCGGCTGTCGACGGTGGAGGTCGCGGACCGGGTGCTCGTGATGGCGGACGGCCGCATCGTGGAGGACGGCACCCCGGCCGAGCTGATCGCGGGCGAGGGCCGGTTCGCCCAGCTCCACCACGCCTGGCGGGAGAGCCTCGCGTAGGGGCCGCCGCCCGCGGCAGGCACGTGCCTGCCGCGGGCGGTGCCGTCAGCGCATCAGGACGCCGGACTCGGTGACGGCGGCGCCGTCCGTCGGCATGGCCGCGAGGCCCAGCTCGGCCGGCCCGGCGAGCAGCCGGTGCGTGGGCAGGACGCGCACGGTGTAGCCGAAGGGCCCGGTGCGGTCGAGGGCGAGCTCACCCTCGTAGAGTCGGCGGCCGTCGAGGTCGGGGCGGCCGGCGGGCTTGAGGACGACGGTCTCCGGATCGGTGATGGTGTCGTTGTGGTCCACCCGCCCGGTGACGGCCTGGACCTCCACCTCGGCCGGTTCCAGCTCGCCGAGGGTGACCCGGACGCGGAGGGTGAGGCAGCCGCCGAGTTCGAGCGAGTCGGAGGCGGGGCCCGCGGCCTCCACGTGGTCGACGCGGACCCGGGGCCACGCGGAGCGCACCCGGGCCTTCCAGGCGGCGAGCTCGCCGGGAGCCTTGGGGGCGACGGCGGGGTCGAGCACGCGGTGCGCCTGCGCGGCCGGCGCGTAGAGCCCCTGCACGTAGTCGCGGACCATCCGGTCGGCCAGCACCTTCGGGCCGAGCCGCGTGAGCGTCTGACGGACCATCTCCAGCCAGCGTTCCGGCCGGTCGTAGAAGCAGGGGGCGACCTGCTCCTCCAGGGCCGAGTACAGGGCCGCGGCCTCGATGGCGTCCCGCCGCTCGGCGTCGGGCCCGTCGTCGCTCGGTCCGTCGGCGGTGGGGATGGCCCAGCCGAAGTCGCTCTCGTACCACTCGTCCCACCAGCCGTCGAGCACCGAGAGGTTGAGCCCGCCGTTGAGGGCGGACTTCATGCCGCTGGTGCCGCAGGCCTCCAGGGGGCGCAGCGGGTTGTTCAGCCAGACGTCGCAGCCGGGGTAGAGCTTCTGCGCCATGGCCATGCCGTAGTCGGGGAGGAAGACGATGCGGTGCCGCACCCGGGGGTCGTCGGCGAAGTGGACGAGGTCCTGGATGAGGCGCTTGCCGCCGTCGTCCGCCGGGTGCGCCTTGCCCGCGACGACGAGCTGGACGGGCCGCTCGGGGTGGAGCAGCAGCCGCCGCAGCCGGTCGGGGTCGCGCAGCATGAGGGTGAGCCGCTTGTAGGAGGGGACGCGGCGGGCGAAGCCGACGGTCAGCACGTCGGGGTCGAGGACGTGGTCGATCCAGCCCAGCTCCGCGTCGGCGGCGCCGCGTTCCCGCCAGGCGTCGCGCAGCCGTCGCCGCACCTCCTCGACGAGCTGTTCGCGCAGGTCGCGGCGGAGGTCCCAGAGCTCGCCGTCAGCGAGTCGGGGCGTGCGGTCGGTGATCTCGGGGGCGACCCAGGTGGGGGCGTGGACGCCGTTGGTGATGGAGGTGATGGGCACCTCGGCGGCGTCGAACCCCGGCCACAGCCCGGCGAACATCCGGCGGCTGACGGCGCCGTGCAGGGTGGATACCCCGTTGGCGCGCTGGGCCAGACGCAGCCCCATGACGGCCATGTTGAACAGGGCCGGGTCCCCCTCGGGCGCGGTCTCGACACCGAGGGCCAGGATGTCGGCGGCGGCCACGCCCGCCAGCTCGCCGTCGTCGCCGAAGTAGCGGCTGATCAGGGAGCGGTCGAAGCGGTCGATCCCGGCCGGGACGGGCGTGTGGGTGGTGAAGACGGTGCCCGCGCGCACGGCCTCCAGGGCCGCGTCGAAGGGCAGGCCGTCGGCGCGCAGCTCGCGGATGCGTTCGAGGCCGAGGAAGCCGGCGTGGCCCTCGTTGGTGTGGAACACCTCGGGGGCCCGGTGGCCGGAGAGACGGCAGTAGGCGCGGACGGCGCGCACCCCGCCGATGCCGAGGAGCATCTCCTGCAGGAGGCGCTGCTCGCGACCCCCGCCGTAGAGCCGGTCGGTGACGCCGCGTTCGCCGGGGGCGTTCTCCTCGACGTCGGAGTCGAGCAGGAGCAGCGGGACGCGGCCGACCCGGGCGAGCCAGACGTGGGCGTGCAGCGTACGCCCGCCGGGGAGGGTCAGGGCGATGTCGACGGGTGTGCCGTCCGGCTCGCGGACGAGTTCGAGCGGCAGCTCGTCCGGGTCCAGCACGGGGTAGCTCTCCTGCTGCCAGCCGTCCCGGGAGAGGGACTGGCGGAAGTAGCCGTGGCGGTAGAGGAGTCCGACGCCGATGAGCGGGACGCCGAGGTCGCTGGCGGCCTTGAGGTGGTCGCCGGCGAGGATGCCGAGACCGCCGGAGTACTGGGGCAGGGCGGAGGTGATGCCGAATTCGGGCGAGAAGTAGGCGATGGCGGCCGGGAGGTCGGCGGCGGCGTTCTGGTACCAGCGCGGCTCGGTCAGGTAGTCGCCCAGGTCGCCGGCGCCCAGTTTGAGGCGCCGGAGGAAGCGGCGGTCGTGGGCGAGTTCGGCGAGCCGCCCGGCCGAGACGGAGCCGAGCAGCCGCAGCGGGTCACCGCCGGTCGCGTGCCAGCCGTCCGGGTCGGCGTAGCGGAACAGCTCACGGGTTTCGTGGTGCCAGGACCAGCGCAGGTTGCGCGCGAGGTCGCTGAGGGGTCGGAGGGGCTCGGGAAGAACGGGACGTACGGAGAAGCGACGGATGGCCTTCACCTTTCGAAGGTATCCGGGCACGGGTGGGCGTCGCGCGGCATTACGGCGCTTTCCTTCCGTTTTTCTCCTGAATCCACCCGGATCACGCCTCTCTGCGCCGGGTGCGCGCCCCCGCGTACCGGGCCGCCGGAGGGCCGCGAAGGGCCCGGCGTCCGGCATGATCACTCTGGGTTTCGGACTACCTACGAGTAGTTCACACGTCCGTGGCATCCGCACGGCACGGCATGGGCAGGTAATCCACCTGCGCGACGAGACGCCCGGCCGAGTGAACGCGGGCAGGAGCGGCCATGGGCGCACACCCTCCGGCCGCCGTAAAGCGGATACAAAGTACAAAATCCCTTCCCTCGACCATAGGTGAGAGCCCATGATCGGTCGCATTCCCGTCCTGGATGTCCAGCCACTCGTCGAGTGCGGACGCCGCCCCGCCAAGGCGGTGGTGGGCGAGACGTTCCAGGTGTCCGCCACCGTCTTCCGGGAAGGGCATGACGCGGTGGCCGCCAACGTCGTCCTGCGCGATCCGAGCGGACGCGGTGGCCCGTGGACCCCGATGCGCGAACTGGCCCCCGGCACCGACCGCTGGGGCGCGGAGGTGACGCCGGACGCCGAGGGCCGCTGGACGTTCGTGGTGGAGGCGTGGAGCGACCCGGTGGGCACCTGGCTGCACAAGGCGGGCCTCAAGGTGCCGGCGAACGTCGACGTCGAGCTGGTGTTCGCCGAGGGGGCGCAGCTGCTGGAGAAGGCGGCGGGCGAGGTGCCCAAGAGCGAGGGCCGCGCCGTCGTCCTGGACGTCGTCGACGCCCTGCGCAACACCGCGATGCCCGACGCCGACCGACTGGCCGCCGCCCAGGACGGGGAGCTGGCCGAGGTGCTGCGGCGGCATCCGCTGCGCGAGCTGGTCACGGCCTCCCGGGCGATGCCGGTGCAGGTGGAACGGCGGCGGGCACTGGTCGGCTCCTGGTACGAGATGTTCCCGCGCTCGGAGGGCGCCGTCGTCGCGAAGGACGGCGAGCCACGGCGCTCGGGCACGCTGCGGACGGCGGCCGAGCGACTGCCCGCCATCGCGGCGATGGGCTTCGACGTTGTCTACCTGCCGCCCGTTCACCCGATCGGATCGGCCTACCGCAAGGGCCGGAACAACGCCCTGACGGCCGGGCCGAAGGACGTCGGCTCGCCGTGGGCGATCGGCTCCGCCGACGGCGGACACGACGCCATCCACCCGGACCTGGGCACCTTCGCCGACTTCGCGCACTTCGTCGACACCGCCCGCGACCTGCGCATGGAGGTGGCGCTGGACTTCGCCCTCCAGGCCTCCCCCGACCATCCGTGGGTCACCGAGCACCCGGAGTGGTTCCGCAAGCAGGCCGACGGCACGATCGCCTTCGCCGAGAACCCGCCGAAGAAGTACCAGGACATCTACCCGATCCACTTCGACAACGGCCTCAAGGCCTACCGCGGCCTGGTCGCCGAGACCCTGCGGGTGCTGCGCTTCTGGATGGAGCAGGGCGTGCGCATCTTCCGCGTCGACAACCCGCACACCAAGCCCGTGCGGTTCTGGGAGAAGGTGATCACCGAGATCAACCGCACCGACCCGGACGTCATCTTCCTGGCCGAGGCCTTCACCCGGCCCGCGATGATGCGAGCGCTCGCCCAGATCGGGTTCCAGCAGTCGTACACCTACTTCACCTGGCGCAACGACAAACGCGAGCTGACGGAGTATCTGACCGAGCTCTCCCAGGAGACGGCCGCCTACATGCGGCCGAACCTGTTCGTCAACACGCCCGACATCCTGCACGCCTACCTCCAGCACGGCGGACGGGCGGCCTTCGAGGTGCGGGCCGTGCTGGCGGCCACGCTCTCCCCCACCTGGGGCGTCTACTCCGGCTACGAGCTGTGCGAGAGCACGGCCGTGCGGGCGGGCAGCGAGGAGTACCTGAACTCGGAGAAGTACGAGCTGCGCCCGCGCGACTGGGCGGCGGCCGAGCGCGAGGGACGCTCGATCGCCCCGCTGCTCACGACGCTGAACCGGCTGCGCCGCCGGCACCCCGCGCTACAGCAGCTGCGGTCGCTGCACTTCCACCACACGAACAACGACCAGATCATCGCGTACTCCAAGCGCAGCATCGAACCCTACGCCGACTCAGTGCTGGTCGTGGTGAACCTCGATCCGTACCACACCCACGAGGCCACGGTGTCGTTGGATATGGGACAGCTCGGGCTGACCGCGGCGCAAGAGAGCGGCGCCGAGCTGTTCCCGGTGCGCGACGAGCTCACCGGCGAGACCTACCACTGGGGCAGGGACAACTATGTGCGACTGGAACCCGGACGAGACGGTTCCCCGGCTCCGGCCCACATTCTGACCCTGCGACCGTCCTCACCGACCGGAGGGTCACCCAACGATGAGCGTCAATGAGCCCGTCCTCGACACGTTCGAGGACACTCCTGCCAAGGACCGCGACCCCGAGTGGTTCAAACGTGCCGTCTTCTACGAGGTCCTGGTCCGCTCCTTCCAGGACAGCAACGGCGACGGCATCGGCGATCTGAAGGGCCTCACCGCCAAGCTCGACTACCTGCAATGGCTGGGGGTCGACTGCCTGTGGCTGCCACCGTTCTTCAAATCGCCGCTGCGCGACGGGGGCTACGACGTCTCGGACTACACCTCCGTCCTTCCGGAGTTCGGTGACCTGGCCGACTTCGTGGAGTTCGTCGACGCCGCCCACCAGCGCGGCATCCGCGTCATCATCGACATGGTGATGAACCACACCAGCGACCAGCACGAGTGGTTCCAGCAGTCCCGCACGGACCCCGAGGGGCCCTACGGCGACTACTACGTCTGGGCGGACGACGACAAGCGGTACGCCGACGCGCGGATCATCTTCGTCGACACCGAGGCGTCCAACTGGACCTTCGACCCGGTGCGCAAGCAGTACTACTTCCACCGGTTCTTCTCCCATCAGCCGGACCTCAACTACGAGAACCCGATCGTGCAGGAGGAGATGATCTCCGCCCTGCGGTTCTGGCTGGACCTCGGCATCGACGGGTTCCGGCTGGACGCCGTGCCGTACCTGTACGCCGAGGAGGGCACCAACTGCGAGAACCTCCCCGCCTCGCACAACTTCCTCAAGCGGGTGCGGGCCGAGATCGACGCCCACTACCCCGACACGGTGCTGCTGGCCGAGGCCAACCAGTGGCCGGAGGACGTGGTCGACTACTTCGGCGACTACGCCAAGGGCGGCGACGAGTGCCACATGGCGTTCCACTTCCCCGTCATGCCGCGCATCTTCATGGCGGTGCGGCGCGAGTCCCGCTACCCGGTCTCGGAGATCCTGGCCAAGACGCCCGCGATCCCCTCCGGCTGCCAGTGGGGCATCTTCCTGCGCAACCACGACGAGCTCACGCTCGAAATGGTGACGGACGAGGAACGCGACTACATGTACGCCGAGTACGCCAAGGACCCGCGCATGCGGGCCAACATCGGCATCCGGCGCCGCCTCGCCCCGCTGCTGGACAACGACCGCAACCAGATCGAGCTGTTCACCGCCCTGCTGCTGTCCCTGCCCGGCTCGCCGATCCTGTACTACGGCGACGAGATCGGCATGGGCGACAACATCTGGCTCGGTGACCGGGACGCGGTCCGCACTCCGATGCAGTGGACGCCCGACCGCAACGCGGGGTTCTCCTCCAGCGACCCGGGACGGCTGTACCTGCCCGCGATCATGGACCCGGTCTACGGGTACCAGGTCACCAACGTCGAGGCGTCGATGAGCTCCCCGTCGTCGCTGCTGCACTGGACGCGCCGCATGGTGGAGATCCGCAAGCAGAACCCGGCGTTCGGCCTCGGCGAGTACACCGAGCTGCCCTCCAGCAACCCGGCCGTCCTCGCGTTCCTGCGCCAGGTGCGGCTGGAGAGCGGCGAGGAGGACGTCGTCATGTGCGTCAACAACTTCTCCCGCTTCCCCCAGCCCACCGAGCTGGACCTGGCGCCGTGGCGCGGCATGCACCCGGTGGAACTCATCGGCGGCGTGCGCTTCCCGGCGATCGGTGACCTGCCGTACCTGCTCACCCTCGGCGGGCACGGCTTCTACTGGTTCCGGCTGCGCCGCCGGCCCACCCACGCGACGGCGCCCGAGCTGACCCGGTCCGCCGAGTCGGTGCCGCCCGCCGCGCCGGTGGGCCCCGACACCCCCGGCGTCCCCGTCCGGCCCACCTCGCCGATGCGCTGACGCCCCTCGGGTACGTCCCTCCCGGCCGGGGAGGGACGTACCCACCCCCCGGCGAAGGCCCCGGACCGGGGCGAATCCGCAATACCATGACCGGGCCGGTTACGTCCCCGTCGCCGTGGGCACATGTAGAGACACCCGTGCGGCCCAGTGAGCGCATCCTCCGCACGGTCGATCTCCCGCAACACGTCCCGCACAGCCGGACAGCCGATGCCGCATTCCGGGACACTCTGCCTACGTTTCGTGTGCCCGGGGGAAGGAATCCATTGACCGCGACGCCGGACGGCGCCTCGCTCCGCACCACCCCGCTCACCGGCAGCGGTGCGGGCCCCGAGCTGCTGCGCTCCCTCAGCCCCATGCTGACCCACTGGCTGCCCCGGCAGCGCTGGTTCGCCGGAAAGGGACGGGCACTGGACGGCCTGACCCTCACCGCCGCCACCGAGCTGCTCCCCTGTCCGGGCACCGGCAGCGGCACCGGGCGGACGCCGGGGCTGCTGCACCTGCTGCTCACCGCGCACCAGGGCGAGAGCGCCGACTGCTACCAACTGCTGCTCGGCGTCCGCGACGTGCTGCCGCCGACGCTCTCCCCCGCCCTCATCGGACGGCCCGCCTCCGGCCCGCTCGCCGGACGGGCCGTCTACGACGCCGTCCCCGACGCCCGGCTCACGGCCGTCCTGCTGGAACGGCTGCGCACCCCCGGCAGGCTCGGCTCCCTGCGCTTCGTCCGCGAGGAGGGCGCCGTCATCCCCGGGCAGCTGCCCGCCCGTCCGCTGCGCGCCGAGCAGTCCAACTCCTCGCTCGTCTACGGCGACCGGCTCATCCTCAAGCTGTTCCGCCGAGTCAGCCCCGGGCTCAACCCCGACCTGGAACTGCCCCTCGCCCTCGCCCGCACCGGCTGCGCCCGCGTGCCCGCCCCGGTGGCCTGGATCGAGGCCGAGGCGGACGACCCCGTCACCCTCGCCGTCCTCCAGCCCTACCTGCCCGGCTCCAGCGACGGCTGGCGGCTCGCCCTGCACGCCCTGCACCGGCGCGCCGACTTCACCGGCGCCGCCCGCACCCTGGGGCGGGCCACCGCCGAGGTCCACACCGCCCTGGCCACCGCGCTGCCCACCACCGAGCTGCGGGGCGCCCCGCTGGCCTCGCTGGCCGGGGACATGACGGCCCGGCTCAAGGCCGCCTGCGACGCCGTGCCGCAGCTCCGCCCCTACCGGGCCGGGCTGCGGGAGGCGTTCGCCGCCGTGGACGACCTCGCGCACTCCGGCCGCGGCTGCCCGGTCCAGCGCATCCACGGCGACCTGCACCTCGGCCAGGTGCTGCGCAGCGCCGACGACACCAAGGGCCGGTGGTCCCTGATCGACTTCGAGGGCGAGCCCGCCAAGCGGCTCTCCGAGCGCCGCCGTCCGCAGCCCGTCCTCCAGGACGTCGCGGGGATGCTGCGCTCCTTCGACTACGCCGCCTGCCAGCGCGGTGCCACCCCCTTCGCCCGCCGCTGGGCGGAGGCCAACCGGGACGCCTTCTGCGTCGGCTACGCCGAGGGCAGCGGCACCGACCCCCGTGAGCACACCGCCCTGCTACGCGCCTACGAGACGGACAAGGCCGTCTACGAGGTGCTCTACGAAGCCCACCACCGCCCCGACTGGCTCCCCATCCCGCTCGCCGCGGTCCGTCGCCTCGCACAGACCCCGCGCTCCCCCAGGAGGACACTCTCGTGACCCCCCGCCCCGAGGTTCCCGACACCTTCCGCTCCGCGCCCCCCTCGGCGTCGTCGGCGTCCAGGACGGCGAAGGCCCCCCGGACCGGCACGGACGGCAAGCCCGCCACGGACGGCAAACCGGCCACGGACGGCCAGGCCGCACCCCGGCCCCGCACCCCGGCGGCCGAGGAGGTGCCGGCCACGCCGCTGGCCGTACGCGTCGCCCCCGCGCTGGACGAGGGCGAGCGCGCCCGGCTCCTCGCCGGAGCCCACCACGACCCGCACGGCTTGCTGGGCCTCCACCCCGTCGCCGACGGCCACGTCGTGCGCGTGCTGCGCCCCTTCGCCCGCAGCGTGACGGTGGTGACGCCGGACGGCTCGGCCCAGCTCCCACACGAGGCGGACGGGCTCTTCGCCGGCCTGCTGCCCGGCGCGCGGCCCTCTAGCTACCGGCTGCGGGTCGCCTACGAGGGCGGCACCGTGGTGGAGACCGAGGACGCCTACCGCTTCCTGCCCACCCTCGGCGAGCTGGATCTGCACCTCATCTCCGAGGGCCGCCACGAACAGCTCTGGCAGGCGCTCGGCGCCCACCCGATGACGGTCGACGGCGTCGCCGGCACCCGCTTCACCGTCTGGGCACCCAACGCGCTCGGCGTGCGGCTCGCCAGCGACTTCAACTACTGGGACGGCACCGGCTGCCCCATGCGCTCCCTGGGCTCCAGCGGGGTGTGGGAGCTGTTCCTCCCCGGCGTCGGCGAGGGCACGCGCTACAAGTTCGACGTCCACGGCCCCGACGGCGTCCGCAGCCTGCGGGCCGACCCCATGGCCCGGCGCACCGAGTGCCCGCCGGACACGGCCTCCGTCGTCACGTCCTCGACGTACGCCTGGCAGGACGCCGAGTGGCTCGCCGGCCGCGCCGCCCGCCCCGTCCACGCGTCCCCGTTCTCGGTCTACGAGGTGCACCTGCCCTCCTGGCGCCCCGGGCTCGGCTACCGTGAGCTGGCGGAACAGCTCCCGCGCTACGTCAAGGACCTCGGCTTCACCCATGTGGAGCTCATGCCGGTGTGCGAGCACCCGTTCGGCGGATCCTGGGGCTACCAGGTCACCGGCTACTACGCCCCCACCGCACGGCTGGGCGGCCCCGACGACTTCCGGTACCTCGTCGACGCCCTGCACCGCGAGGGCATCGGCGTCCTCATGGACTGGGTGCCCGCCCACTTCCCCAAGGACGACTGGGCCCTCGCCCGCTTCGACGGCACCCCCCTCTACGAGCACCCCGACCCCCGGCGCGCCGAACACCCCGACTGGGGCACCCTGGAGTTCGACTACGGCCGCACCGAGGTCCGCAACTTCCTCGTCGCCAACGCCGTGTACTGGTGCGAGGAGTTCCACATCGACGGGCTCCGCGTCGACGCCGTCGCCTCCATGCTCTACCTCGACTACTCGCGCGAGTACGGCGACTGGGCGCCCAACGAGCACGGCGGCCGGGAGAACCTGGACGCCGTCCGGTTCCTCCAGGAGATGAACGCGACCGTCTACCGGCGCTGCCCCGGCGTCGTCACCGTCGCCGAGGAGTCCACCGCCTGGGACGGGGTCACCCGCCCCACCCACGAGACCGGCCCGCACGGCGTCGGCGGCCTCGGCTTCGGCCTGAAGTGGAACATGGGCTGGATGCACGACTCCCTCGTCTACGCCTCCAAGGAGCCCGTCCACCGCAAGTACCACCACAACGAGATGACGTTCTCCATGGTGTACGCCTACAGCGAGAACTACGTGCTGCCCATCTCGCACGACGAGGTCGTGCACGGCAAGGGCGCGCTCGTCGCCAAGATGCCCGGAGACTGGTGGCAGCAGCGCGCCAACCACCGCGCCTACCTCGGCTACATGTGGGCCCACCCCGGCAAGCAGCTCCTCTTCATGGGGCAGGAATTCGCCCAGGGCGGCGAGTGGCGCGAGGACCAGGGCCCCGACTGGTGGCTCCTCGACCCCGCCTACTCCGCCCGCGGCGACCACGCCGGCGTCCAGAACCTCGTCCGCGACCTCAACACCGTCTACACGGCCACCCCCGCCCTGTGGGAGCGCGACACCCAGCCCTCCGGCTTCGCCTGGATCGAGGCCGACGCCGCCGACGACAACGTCTTCGCGTTCCTCCGGTACGCCGCCGACGGCAGCCCGCTGCTGGCCGTCAGCAACTTCTCCCCCGTCGTCCGCCACGCCTACCGGCTCGGCGTGCCCGACGGCGTCCCCGCCTGGCGGGAGGCCCTCAACACCGACGCCGCCCGCTACGGCGGCTCCGGCGTGGAGGTGCCCGAGCTGGTCAAGAGCGAGCCCGTGACGTCCCAGGGCCGCCCCTCCAGCATCGCCCTCACCCTCCCGCCGCTGGCCACCGTCTGGCTCCGCCCCGCCTGAGCTCCGCTCGCGGGTCGTCCTCCCCTGGGGCACCGTGGATGGGAGCCACGGAATACGGAGGACGACCCATGAGCGAGCACACCTACCGGGTGACGGAGATCGTCGGCACCTCGCACGAAGGCGTCGACGCGGCCATCCGCAACGGCGTCGACCGCGCCGCCCAGACCCTCCACGGCCTCGACTGGTTCGAGGTCACCGAGGTGCGCGGCAACATCGCGGACGGCCGCGTGGAGCACTTCCAGGTCGGCCTCAAGGTCGGCTTCCGCCTCGACCAGTCCTGACCCCGCGGCCCCGTAGCAGGACGCTCCCGTGCGAACCGGGACGACCGCGGAACGTGGACCGGGAGTGTCCCGGCGCACCCAGCAGGGCCCTGACAACGCTCAGGGCGGGGACGGTGCCCCGGGGCGCTCCGGAGGCAGCCGGACGAACGCGACGTGCTCGGGGAGCGCTTCCCTGTTGGCGACGGAGTCCAGCCCTCGGACCTGGACGTGCTGGAGGCGAGGGAGTCCTGCCAGCATGGCCAGGTCCACCGACCGGACATTGAAGATCATGCACTGTTCCAGTCGTGGGAACAGATGCTGGAGCAAGGCGAGGTCACCGGCTTCTTCCGGTCCGTAGAGGTAGAGCCTCGTCACCTGAGGCATCTCTGAGAGGCTCCCGACCGGCCCCGTGAGCTGCCCGGGGCGGACGGCCAGCTGCACGAGGTGGGAAAGCACCGCGAGGGACCGCCAGTCCTCGACCGCCATCGTCGGGTGGTAATGGTACAGACTGACCCAGTCCAGCTGCCGCCACGCTTCTATGCCGTCGAGAGAGCCGAGCGTGGGCGGTACCAGCAGACTGTTGAGTGGTGCTTCACTCGGCAACCGGGACAAGTCGTCGCACGGAACCCCGGTGCCGACGATCAGGCGGGTCAGCCCTTGCAGCGTGTCCGCTCCCCGCATCCCGGAGAGGCCCGGTAGTTCCCACAGATACAGGTCGGTGAGGGGCAGCAGTGACAGCGGAGACAGGTCCCTGATCTCCGGACAGTTGCTGAGCTGAAGGCTGCGCAAGCGGGGGAAGGCCGTAAGGAAGTCCAGCGTGGGGACCGTTGGGTTCCCGACGAGCGCCAGGTCCTCCAGCTCGGGGGACAGTCGCGTCACGATGTCGTCGGGGCTGAAGTCACCGTACAGGGATACCCTGCCAGCTCCCCCAAGGTGCTGGAGCAGCTCGAGCTCCCGGTGGGACCGGACCGCGATCCTGGCGCCGGTGGGGGCGAGGCGGCTGATGATGTGTTCCGCGTAGATGTCGGTGTCGAACCTGTCCCAATAGTCGCCCAGCTGGAACCGCACTCCCACGTCGTCCACGTCCCGGAGGCCGACCATTGTGCGCAGCGCCGACTCGCCGCCGATCTGGCCGGCGGTGTGGGCGACGGCGACGGCTTCCTCCCCCGTCAGATCCTCCGGGCCTGGAAGCAGGTCCAGCACGACGGGGCCGACCTGGGCGAGAGTCCTCGCCTCCTCGAAGCTCCGGGGCGGGATGAGCTGGGCCGCGCGCTGTTCCACCTCCTCCCGCACGGCGGGATCGAGTTGGGTGGCATGTCCCAGGCACGCGGTCGCGAGCAGGTGCAGCCGGGCGCGAGGCTCCTCCTGGGCGTCCCCGCGGGCGATGAGCTTGCGGAGGATCCTGCCCCGTTCGTCCGGACGGGCGTGGGCGACCGCCATCTGCACCACGTCCTCCCACTGGTCCAGGTGGGCGTGGTCGGCCAGGACGTCGAAGTCGCGCTCGGCCACCGCCTCGCGGGCTCCCAGGTAGTCCTGGAACGTGCGGTGGACGAAGTCCACCGCCTGCGGGGCCGGTTCGCGCAGCAGACCGGAGCGCAGCAGGAGGTGGCGGAAGATGTCTTCGGCGGAACCCTGGTCGGCGACGTGAGGCATGGACGGCAGCATGCGGTCGAGCAGGTCGACCGCGTCCGCCAGCTCCATCTCCGACCGCCCGTTGCGGATGAGCCAGTACGCCAGCTTCTGCAGCAGCTCGGTCTGCGACTCCGCGTCGAGCTCGATGTCTCCCGGGCGGTACATGTCGCGTTCCCGGTCGCGGCGTTCGAGGAGCATGCTGAGGGCCGCGTCGTACAGGGCCTTGCGTCCCCGGGGCAGGAAGCCGCGCCGCTCCCGGTGCAGGGCACAGATCAGCCCGCACATCAGGGGGTTGGTTGCCAGGCGGGCCAGGTCCTGATTCCGCTGGAGGGCGGCCGTCAGCGACTCCTCCAGCGCGGATTCGGCCTCGGCTGCCCGGTGCCAGCGCTGGACGAAGGCGGCGACCTGCGCACGTCCCATCGGGGAAAGGGCAAGGTCGGTGAAGCCCTCACCGCTCAGCCAGCCCTCCCGCACCGCGGACGGGCGGCAGGTGATCAGCCACAGGTTGCCGGGGTAGGCCAGGAGCAGGTCGCGCAGCCAGCGGCGGGTCCGCTCCCGTTCCTGCTCGGGCACCTCGTCGAGACCGTCGACCAGCAACAGCCCCCGCCCGGACGTCAACACCCGATCGGCCCATCCGGCCGGCTGAGACCCGACGAGGGGGCAGCCGGCGGCTTCGAGGAAGCGCTCGGGCGGTGGCAGATCGGCGCCGCCGCGAGTGAGCGACCGGAGCGGCAGCACGAAGGGCACCCGGCCCAGCAGGTGCGTCATGCCCTCGGGCAGGGATGCCACGTCCTGACGTGCCGTGACGACGGCCAGCCACTGCACGAGCGTGGTCTTCCCGGACCCGGCGACCCCGCGCAGCAGAATCCGTTCGTGGCCCGCCAAGGCATGGTCGGCGGGCTGGGCCGCCGTATGGGGGGCCAGCTTGATGCCCGTGGATTCCGGCTCCTCCTCCGCGTGGTGCTCGCTCACCGCCTCCAGACTCAGATACGCGGTGTCCAGCGGCCACTCGCGGCAGTGACGCAGATCGAGTCCGTAGATGGTGAGGGTGCCGTACTTCCGAGCGACGAAGTCGGCATAGCGACGCTCGAACCGCGCGTCTTCCAGGGACTGGTCCCTCACCCGCGATGCGAGGAGATCGAGTCGTTGGACGACGGTGTCCAGCTGACGGCTGTGCTCGACGAGGGAGCGCGCGGCGAAGGTGGACCGCTGCGTGAAGAAGTGCAGGATGTGCAGGCAGGCGGTGTCGAGCAAGGCCACGTAGAGGTGTTCGGCGTCCGCTGAGAGACCGCGGGCCGCCTCCGGCGCCCTCTCGCGGAGGACCTGTGCGAACGCGCGGTGTCCCAGCCGTACGGCTTGGACGTCGTCCATACCGATCTCGCCCAGCACGAGCAGCGTCCGCACCAGGGCGTCGGCGGTGGCCAGCTCCTCGTCCGGCGAGACCGGCCGTTCGCCGGGTGCGCAGCCCCGCACCGCCGCGGCTACAAGCTGCTCGACGAGCTTGCGCACCTCACGGTCGCCGAGGGTCCGCTTCTCGCCGCGGAACGCGACCAGGCCGGAGATCCGCACCGGCTTCCGAACCAGGCCGGCCCCCGGGCCGTCCGGCACGAACAGCCTCTTCACCAGGGGAGCCACCGCCGCAGAAGCCAGCCGTGCCCCGATCGCCGTGGCGTCCATGAAGCCCCCTGCCACCGCATCGCCAACCAGGCTCACTCTAAACGGCCTTGACGTCGCGTCACACACGCCTGGCACTTCCTGCCGGGAGTTCTCGGGGCACGGGTCGGCGTTTCCGCACGGGCGCCGGTGAGCAGACTGAGCGCACCGGTTCACGGGCGGGAGAGGGGCGGGCAGCGTGCGCAGGGTCAGGCCGAGCCACGGCACCGTGTTCCCGGCGTCGGTCACAGGACGGTGAGCGGGGCAGGGCGGCCGGGGGCCGCGGACGGTCCGGGGACGGGGCCGGGGACGGAGACCTGGGAGCCCGGCGCCGCCGGGGTGTTCCGGCTGCCCTCGGGGCTGCTCGTCCGCGGGCGCGGGCTGTGCAGGCCCGCGCCGCCGGGCCCCCAGCCCCGGTTCGGCGTGTACCTGCTCGGCAGGGAGCCGCCGCCCACCGCGTGGGAGGCCCGCTGGGTGCCGTGGCCGGACTTCCGGCTGCCGAGGGACCTGTTGCAGGCCCGCGTCCTCTTCGAGGAGGTGTGGGCGCGGGCGGCCACCGAGCGGGTGGAGGTAGCCTGCGGGGGCGGCCTCGGGCGGACCGGCACGGCACTGGCCTGTGTGGCCGTCCTCGACGGCGTCCCGCCCGGTGAGGCGGTCGGCTACGTCCGCCGCCTCTACCACCCCCGTGCGGTGGAGACCCCATGGCAGCGCCGGTTCGTGCGCCGCTTCGGACAGGAGGAGGAGCGTTGACGGAGAGGGATGCGGCGGTCCGGCCGTCGCGCCGCAGGGTGCTGGCGCTCGGCACGGGGACGGCGGTCGCCGCCGCGCTGGCCCCGGCCCCGGCGGGAGCCGCCGAGAGGCCAACACCGCGCACCGGGTCCGAAGGGGCCGCCCTCGGCAGGCGGCTGCGAGAGCTGGAGCGGAAGCACTCCGCCCGGCTCGGCGTCTTCGCCCGCGACCTGGCCACCGGACGGACCGTCGTCCATCGGGCGGACGAGCGCTTCCCGATGTGCTCGGTGTTCAAGACGCTCGCCGCGGCGGCCGTCCTGCGCGACCTCGACCGTGACGGCGAGTTCCTCGCCCGGCGCGTCCGGTACACCCGGGAGTGCGTCGAGCGGGCGGGCTACGCGCCCGTCACCGGCGAGGAGGAGAACCTCGCCCACGGCATGACGGTCGCCGAGCTGTGCGCCGCCGCCGTCAGCGAGAGCGACAACGCCGCCGCGAACCTCCTGTTGCGCGAGCTCGGCGGGCCCACGGCCGTCACCCGGTTCGCCCGCTCCATCGGGGACCGCCGGACACGGCTCGACCGCTGGGAGCCGGAGCTGAACTCCGCCGAGCCGTGGCGGGTCACCGACACGACCACGCCGAGGGCCATCGGCGGCTCGTACGCGCGCCTCGTCCTCGGTGACGCCCTCCGGCGCCCGGACCGGGAGCTGCTCACCGGGTGGCTGAAGGCCAACACGACGAACCGTCAGCGCTTTCGCGCGGGGCTCCCCGCCGACTGGGTCCTGGCCGACAAGACGGGCGGCGGCTCCGACTACGGGGTGGCCAACGACGTCGGCGTCGTCTGGCCTCCGGGCGCGCCGCCGGTCGTCATGGCCGTGCTGACGACCAGGCCCACCCTGCCCGAGGGCCCCAACGACAGCGAGCTGGTCGCCGCGACGGCCGCGCTCCTGGCCGACGCCCTCGCCTGAGCCTCCCCCGGCTCAGTCCCGGGGGAAGCGGTCCGTTTGGAGGACCAGGCCCAAGACCGTGTCCGTGAGGTCGAGCGGCTCGCCGAAGTCGGCGGTGATCTGCGTGCCGTACCCGCCGTCCTTGGGGTGGACGTACACGTGGCAGCGGCCCACGTACGGGTCCGCGATGAGGTGTACCGGCACCTTCGCGGCGGCGTAGACCCGGAGCTTCTGGCCGTAGTCGTGGGCACCCGTGCCCTTGGAGATGACCTCCAGCACGAACTCGAGGTCGTCCGGGGAGAAGCGGCCCTTGACGTCGGGCTCCGCCCCGGCCTTCACCGGTGCCGCTCCCGCCCCGCTGCGACGACGCAGCACAGCCGCGTGCTTCAACGATACGCACCGGGGCAAGGTCACGCCGCGCCCTCGGGAGCCGTGCCGGTCACGACGGTGGCGTCGAGGTCGGGGCAGGTGTGGACGCGGGGCGTCAGGCCGTGCCCGGTGAGGAGGGCGACGGCGGCCGGGGTCTGGGGGTCCGTGGTCTCGGCCAGGAGGACGCCGCCGGGGGCCAGCCAGGCGGGGGCTTCGGCCACGAGGCGGCGCAGGACGTCGAGGCCGTCGCAGCCGCCGTCGAGCGCGGTGCGGGGCTCGTGGAGGCGGGCCTCGGGCGGGAGCAGGGCGACGGCGGCCGTGGGGACGTAGGGGACGTTGGCCGTCAGGAGGTCCACGCGGCCGCGGAGGCCGGACGGCAGGGGGGTGAACAGGTCGCCCGCGTGGGCGTGGCCGCCGCAGGGGGCGAGGTTGCGGCGGGCGCAGCGGACGGCGGCGGGGTCGAGGTCGGCCGCGTGCAGCTCGGCGGGGGCGAGGGCGGCGCCGAGCGCGGCCCCGACGGCTCCGGAGCCGCAGCACAGGTCGAGGACGACGGCGGGGCTCCGGGCTGCGGCGAGGGCCTGCCGGACGAGGAACTCGGTGCGGCGGCGCGGGACGAAGACGCCCTCGTCGACGGCGATCCGCAGGCCGCAGAACTCCGCCCAGCCGAGAACGTGTTCGAGCGGGAGCCCAAAGACGCGCCGGTCGACCAGGGCGGTGAGGTGGGCGGGGGTACGGGCGGCGGTGGCCAGCAGCGCCGCCTCGTCCTCAGCGAAGACGCAGCCGGCGGCGCGGAGGCGAGTGACGATCTCGGGCGAGGGCGAGGGCGAGGAAAGGGAAGGGGAAAGGGAAGGGGAGGGCGCATGCGAGGGGCGCATGGTGAGTGCCTTTCGGAGTACCGAAGGGCGCTCCCGCGGTCGCGCTCCTCACGCGCGGAGAGGTGACGGGAGCACCCGGCCTGCAACGGCGGTAATGGGTCCCACCTCCTCGTTCCGTGCTTGATCCGGTCAGCGTACCGGCCGCGTGTGTCGCGCGGGGGCGGGGGCCCGGCGTGGTTAGCGTCGTCCGGGGCCATTGCCGTCGGAGGGTGCCATGCAGCAGGACGAGGGGCGACGAGACGACGGGCCGTCAGGGCACGGGACGACGCGGGAAGGGCCCGGACGAGGGAGGCACCGGGGCTCGCGGCGGCCGCCGCCGGGGCCGACGCGGCCGGAGTTCTGGCGGTCCCCGGTGCGCGGGGTGCGGTTCACCTCGGTGCTGGGCGTGGTGCTGCTGGTGGGCGTTCCGGTGCTGTTCCTGACGGGGTTGCTGTCGTACGCGGCGTACAACCCGGATCTACGGGGCAACGACACGACGCCGGACCGGGGCTGGCTGGGTTTCTACCTGTTCGCCTGGCCCACCGACCCGCACTGGCTGTACCGGCTGACCCAGGGGGTGCACGTGACACTGGGGATCGTGCTGATCCCGGTGCTGCTGGCGAAGCTGTGGTCGGTGATTCCGAGGCTGTTCGTGTGGCCGCCGCTGAGGTCGCTCTCCCACGCCCTGGAGCGGCTGTCGCTGCTGCTGCTCGTGGGCGGCGCGCTGTTCGTCTTCGCGACCGGCGTGCTCAACGTGCAGCTGGACTACGTCTTCCCGGGCTCCTTCTACCCGCTGCACTTCTACGGTTCGTGGGTGTTCGCGGCGGCGTTCGTCGTCCATGTGGCCTTTCGGATTCCGGTGGTGGTGCGGGCGCTGCGGGGGCGGCACTGGGCGGAGGGCGCCGAGGAACGCGCGGGGCTGGCGGCGCCGCGTCCCGCGGCCGCGACGGTCTCGCGGCGGGGTGCGCTGGGGCTGGTGGGGGCGGGGTCGGTGCTGTTGTTCGCGGTGACGGCGGGCCAGTCGCTCGGCGGCTCGCTGCGCAGGACGGCGCTGCTCGCGCCGCACGGGCAGGACACCGGGCCGGGGCCGAACGGCTTCCAGGTCAACAAGACGCCGGCGGCGGTGGGCATCCGGGCCGAGCAGCTCGGTGACGGCTGGCGGCTGGTCGTGCGGGGCCGGGGGCGGCAGGAGGTGTTCACGCGGGCGCGGCTGCTGGAGCTGCCGCAGGACGAGGCGTCGCTGCCGATCGCCTGTGTGGAGGGCTGGTCGACGGTCGACCAGCGATGGGGCGGGGTGCGGCTGACGCGGCTGGCGGCGCTGGTGGGGTACGAGGAGGCGGGGACGGCGCCCGGGGTGTTCGTGGAGTCGGTGCAGCGGCGGGGGGCGTTCCGTTCGGCTTCGCTGCGGGACAACCAGGTGCGCGATCCGCGCTCGCTGCTGGCGCTGCGGGTCAACGGCGCCGAGCTGTCGCCGGATCACGGGTATCCGGCGCGGATCATCGTTCCGGCGGCTCCGGGGGTGCACAACACCAAGTGGGTGACGCGGCTGACGTTCGGGGAGGTCTGATGCGCGGGCTGTTCCGGCGCTGGTACGGGGCCTCGCCGCTGCATCTGCTCCTGGTGCTGGCCTCGTTCGCGCTGACGATGTACGCGGGGGTGCGGCTGCTGGACGGGGACACGGTCGGCGTCCTGGTGTGGTTCCTGGGCGCGGCGCTCCTGCACGACCTGGTGTTCCTGCCGCTGTACGGCACCGTCGACCGGGTGGGTCGCGGGGTGCTGCGGGCACCGCCGCGCGGGGTGGTCAACTTCGTCCGGGTTCCGGCGTTCCTGTCCGGTCTGCTGTTGCTCACCTGGTATCCGCTGATCCTGGGCCGGGTGGACCACTTCACCCGCTACACGGCCCTGCCGGACGACGTGTTCCTTGGGCGGTGGCTGCTGATCACCGCCGTCCTGTTCGGCGCCTCGGCGCTGGCGCTGGTACTGCGCACCTGGTGGCGCGCGCTGTTCAGCAGCGTGCCACCGCGAGGTTGACGAGGTAGCGCTCCTCGACGTGGCCGTCGGGGAAGAGGCGGGCGAGCCGGGCGCGCTCCTCGGCGAGGAAGGCGTGGGCGGCCTCGGGGCCCCGGACCAGGAACGCGGAGTGGCTGCCGAGGTTGGCCAGGTGACGGTCGAGGGTGACGCGGCGGGCCCAGTGGAACCGGCGGGTGGCCCAGGGCAGGGAGTCCGGGAGGTCGCGCAGCGGCCCCCCGGTGTCGTGGCCGGCGCTGTCGTCGCCGAGGAACCGGGCGATGCGGGCGTGCTGGCCGGCGAGCCAGCCGTGGGCGGCGTCGAAGTGGTTCCACCACAGGGCGAGGGAACCGCCGGGGCGCAGGACGCGGCGGGCCTCGGGGACGGCCAGCCGCGGGTCCGTCCAGTGCCAGGACTGCGCGAAGGTCAGCAGGTCCTGGGAGGCGGTGGCCAGCGGGAGCCGGTTGCCGTCGCCCCGGACGAGGGGGATCTCCGGGTGTTCGTGGCACAGGCGGGCGGCCATGCCCGCCCCCGGTTCGACGGCGATGACGTCGGCACCGCGCCGGTCGAGCAGGACCGTGCCGATGCCCGTTCCGGCGCCGACGTCGGCGACCTTGGCCCCGGCCAGGGGGCGTCCGGCGAGGTCCTCGACCGCGTCGAGGAGCGCGGGCGGGTACGAGGGCCGGTGGGCCGCGTACTGCTCGGCCGCGGCGTCGAAGGCGAGGGCGCGCGGGGCGGCGGTCGCGGCGTCGTTCTGCCGCGTCCCGCCCGCCCCGCGCCCCGGCGTGCCGGGTGCCTCAGCCGGCAACGGGTGCCCCACCATGCGGCCACTCCTCACGGGTGGCCACCACGAAGGCGAAGGTGTCGGAGAACTCCAGCTCGCCGGCCGGGTAACGCTCTCCGATCTCCTGGACGCCGGCGGCGAGCTCGGCGTCGGGGAAGGAGGAGAGGACGGACATCCAGCGGCCCTGGACCAGCCGCATCCACTCGTCGCGGTCCAGCCGCACCGGGTAGGCGCCGTGGTCGACGGTGGTGGTCAGGCCCGCCTCCTGCAGGATGCCGGCCAGGGCGGCCGGCTCCGGCTGACGCTCGGCGAAGCGGTCCAGCGCGGACTGGAACAGCGGGTAGCCGATCTTGGGCGGCAGCGTGACGATGACGATGCGCCCGCCGGGGGCGAGCAGCCCGGCGAGGCCGGTGAGGGTACGCCCGAGGTCGGCGAAGTGGTGCACGGCCTCCTTGATGAGCAGCCCGCCCAGGGGAGCGTCGCCGGGCAGCCGGACGGCTCCGGAGGCCAGCTCCTCGGCGGTGGCCCGCAGGGGGCGCAGCCGGGGGTCGTCGGGGAGCCGGTCGAGCATCGCCTGGGACGGGTCGACGCAGGTGATGGGGCGGTCAGGGGCGGCGTAGCGTTCCATCAGACGCTGCAGGAACAGCCCCGTACCCGCGCCGATGTCGGCGAGGGGGCGGCCGGGCGCGAGGCTCAGCCGCCGCTGGATCTGCTCCTCCATCCAGTCCACGTACTCCTGGCGCCTCGCCCAGTTGGCGTCGTAGTCGGCGGCCAGATGCTCGTAGTGGTGCTCCAGATCCTTGTCCACGTGGTCGCGGTCCTTCCCGCGCGCGGGCTTCGCCCCCGCGCTGGTGGTGGCTGCGGCTCGTCCGTGGCCGCTTCTACCCCTGATACGACCCCGCAGAACCGGAGGCGCGACGAGAGTGGCCGAAATGCATGCGGCATGGAGCCACCCCGGACGGGCCCGTCGGCCGCCACCCGCTTTCCCCGCCCCGGAGGGCTGCCGCCGACGGCCGGACTTGGATACGGTGATCTTGGAAGGCGTACGGAGTGCGCCGCCGGGCGATGAGTGGGTCCGGGGTTCGCCCCGCCGACCCCCGGCTAGAGCTTTCTACAATTTGTTGATTCATGGGATCACACTGTTGGTTACTCGCAGTTACTGGTCTTAACGTTGCGGGAATGCACGCACGACCGCCCTTCGATGCCGCGAAAGCCCGCCGACTGCGGGAATCCCTCGGCATGACCCCGGCCCACGTCTCCTACGGCATGTGGGCCGCCTTCGGGCTACGGATCACCCCTGAGACGATCGCCGCCTGGGAGCTCCAGGAGGAGACACCGAACGAGACGGAGCTGGCAGCACTGGCCGGAGCACTGTGGTGCTCCCCCGCCGACCTGCTGGGCAAACCCCGCACCCTGCACGAATACCGCCTGGTCAAAGGCGTCGCCCTGTCCGACGTGGCGCTCCAGATCGGCATGCCCACCGCCCAGTACGCGGAGGTGGAGCGCACCGGCACCTGGACCGGCAACGAGCAGCAGGCCGCCACGCTCGCGGCGATTCTCGGCCTGTCCGTGCGCACCCACATCGAGCTGATCGGCAAGGACCGCAAGCTGCGCGAGCACCTGCGCAGCGCTGCCGGCTCCCGCTGGCAGGCCTACGTACGACCGGTGCACAAGCTGCTGCCCTCACTGGACCGCCCGACCGTCGAACGGGTGCTCGAACGCCTCAACGACGAGTTCCACAAGCGGAGCTTCTCCTCGCTGAGCTGGATCGACACCTCCACGGAGACGGGCAGCAACTCGGTGGACGCGGGCCGTCAGTTCCTCGACGAGGTCGGCGAGCACTTCTGGGCCCAGCTCGAAGCCCTGCACCCGGGCCGCTGAGCCGGGCGCAGGGGCACGGCGGTGGGCCAGGTCCCGAAGGCGCCGATCGGGTTACCGTGGGGGTACGCAGGCCCCGACGACGGCCGTGTGGACGCCGTGGGGCGGTCGCCCCGAGGAGTTGCGCCATGACCTCCGCCCCGTCAGCCCCGTTGACGCCCCGCGCCCGCCCCGGCCGCGTCCGGGTCTCCGCGCCGGCCCCGATCCCGACCCGGTCGGCCCCCTCGCCCCTGGCGGCTCTGACCGGCCTGTTCGCCGTACTGGCCGTGCTGGCCGTCCTCGTCGCCGCGGTGGGGGCGGCACCGGCCGCCGCGGCCCCGGCCGCGCCCGCGCAGGGCCTCGGCACGGCCGCCGAGGAGCTGCGGCAGGACCCCGTCTACGTCCACCCCGACGCGCGCGACGAGCTGTCGCGGGGTGACGAGTCCGCGCTGGAGCAGCGCATCGAGCGCGCGGACAAGCCGGTCTTCGTCGCCGTGCTACCGCAGTCCGAGGAGTTCCCGCCGGACACCGTGCTGGCGGATCTGCGGGCGCTCACCGGCGTCACCGGCCTGTACGCCGTCCAGCTCGGCGACCGGTTCAGCGCGGGGGCGGACGACCAGGTGATGTCCCGCGACGCCGTCCGCAACCTGGAGGGCGCCGTCGAGCGGGACCAGGACGACGCCACGGCCCAGCTCACCACGTTCGTCGACCAGGCGCTGCCGCAGGTGAGCGGGCAGGCGCCCACGTCCTGGGACGGGGGCGGGCTCGGTGACGAGGGCTCCGGCGCGGCGGGCCTGCTGACGCTCGGCGGGCTGCTGCTGGTCGGCGGCGCGGGCTTCCTCGCCCTGCGGCGCCGCGCCAACCGGCAGCGCGAGCGGCGCGAGCGCGCGGACCTGGAGAAGCTGCGTGTCGTCGTCGACGAGGACATCACCGCGTTCGGCGAGGAGCTGAACCGGCTGGACTTCCACCCCGGCGAGGCGGGTGCCACCGACGCCATGCGCACCGACTACACCCGGGCGCTGGACGCCTACGACGCCGCGCGGGACCGCATGGAGCTGGCGCGTGGCCCCCGGGACGTCCAGCCGGTGACGGAGAAGCTGGCCGAGGGCCGCTTCGCCCTGGCCACCCTCGACGCACGGCGCACCGGCGAGCCGCTGCCGGAGGAGGAGCGCAAGCCGTGCTTCTTCGACCCCCGGCACGGGCCGTCCGTCACCGATGTGCAGTGGGCCCCGCATGGCGGAGCCCGTCGGCCGGTGCCGGCCTGTGCGGCGGACGCGACACGGCTCGCGGAGGGCGGGGAACCGGCTGCCCGCATGGTGGACACGGACGGCGGCCGGCAGCCGTACTGGAGCGCCGGACCCGTCTACGGGCCGTGGGCGGGCGGCTACTTCGGCGGCGGGCTGCTGCCCGGCATGCTCATGGGCACGATGCTCGGCAGCATGATGACGGCACCCGGCGCCTACGGCTACGGCGACGGCACGGGCCCCGCGGGCGGCGACGTCTCGGGCTCCGACTTCGACTCCGGCGACTTCGGCGGCGACTGGGGCGGCGGTGGCGACGTCGGCGGCTTCGGCGGCGGGTTCGGCGGGGACTTCGGCGGCTTCTGACCAGCGGGCCCCGGGGCGGGCCGGGCGCCCGGCCGCACGCGGGTCCGCGCACGGCCGGGCGGGTGCGTCACTGCGCGGTCCAGCCCCCGTCGACGGCGAGCGCCTGGCCGGTGACGTAAGCGGCCTCGTCGGAGGACAGCCACAGGATCGGCCCCGCGACCTCCTCCGGCCGGCACAGCCGGCCGAGGGGGATGTTGCGCAGGTAGAACGTGTCGGCCGACGGCCCCCGGTCCCGGCGCGCCTGTTCGAGCATCGGGGTGAGCACCGGGCCCGGGCAGACGGCGTTGACCCGGATGCCCTGCGGGCCGTAGTCGACCGCCGCGTTCCGGGTGAGGCCGACGACGCCGTGCTTGGCCGCCGTGTAGGGGGCGGCGTTGAGGTAGCCGATCACCCCGGCGATCGAGGAGACGTTGACGATGACCCCGCCGCCCTGCTCCAGCATGGCGGGCACCTGGTACTTCATCGACAGCCACACACCCTGGAGGTTGACGTCGACGACGCGCCGCCAGTCCTCGGCCCCGAACTCGTGGAGCTTGCGCCCGGACCCCGGGGCGCCGGCGTTGTTGCAGGCCACGTGGAGGGCGCCGTGCCGGTCGAGGACGGTGTCCACCAGGTCGGACATCTGCTCCTCGTCGGTGACGTCGGCCGGGCAGGCGTCCGCGCTGCCGCCCTCGGCCTCGATGAGCGCGACCGTCTCCTTGAGCGGCTCGGTCCGACGTCCGGTCAGCACGACCCGCGCCCCCTCCCGGGCGTACGCGAGTGCCGCTGCCTGGCCGATGCCGGTGCCGCCTCCGGTGACCAGCACGACCCGGTCCTGAAACCGCATGACTACTCCTTGATCAGTTGTTCGACGGACTGCTGGATGGCCACCGCGTCGGGCAGCACCCTCGGCTCCAGCGCGGGGCTGGCCGGGTAGGGCACGCCCAGCGAGCCGAGGCGGACGACGGGGGCACGGAGTTCGGCGAAGGCCGACTCGGTCACCGCGGCGGCGATCTCGGCGGTGGGGCCGTAGCGCACCCAGGACTCGGCCACCACGACGGCCCGACCGGTCCTGCGCACCGAACCGGTGAGCGTGCCCAGGTCGAGCGGGCGCAGCGAGCGCACGTCGACGACCTCGGCATCCACGCCCTGCTCGGCCAGCCGCTCGGCGGCGGTCAGCGCCTCCCCCACCATGCGGGAGAGGGCCAGCACGCTGACGTCCCGGCCGGGCCGGACGACCCGGGCGGTGCCCAGGGGCACCACGTGCTCACCGGAGGGCACGGGGCCCTCGGTGCCGTACAGCAGCTTGTGCTCGACGAGGACCACCGGGTCGTCGCCGCGCAGGGCGGCGGTCAGCAGGCCCTTGGCGTCGGCGGGCGTGCTCGGCATGACGGTGTGGACGCCGGGGAGGTGCGCCGTCCACGCCTCCAGCGACTTGGAGTGCTGCGGACCGGCGTTGACGCCCGCGCCGCCCTGCGTGCGGATCACCAGGGGCACGCGCACCTGGCCGCCGTAGGCGAACGGGAACACCGAGGCGGCGTTGGCGATGCTGTCCAGGGCGAGGGTCATGAAGTCCGTGTACATCATCTCGACGACGGGCCGCAGACCGCTCATGGCCATGCCGACCGCCGCACCGACGATGCCGTTCTCGGAGATCGGGGTGTCCATGACGCGCTCGGCGCCGAACTCCTCCAGCAGGCCGCGCGTCACGGAGAAGACACCGCCGTAGACGCCGATGTCCTCGCCCAGCAGCACCACGCTCTCGTCACGCCGCATCTCCTCGCGCAGGGCCGCGTTCAGGGCCTCGCTGTACGTCATGCGCGTCATCGCGCACCTCCCTCGTCCCAGGCTGCGGCGTAGGCGAGCAGCTCCTCCGGGTCCGGCCAGGGGCTCGCCTCGGCGAAGTCGACGGCGTCGGCGATGCGCCGTGCCGCGTCGGCCGCGGCCCCGGCGACGGCCTCGGCGGAGACGCCGCGCTCGCGCAGCCGGGCCTCGGCGCGCTCCAGCGGGTCGACGTAGCCCTCCCACTCCTCGTCCGGCCGGTAGCCGCCGCGGTCCGAGCCGGAGAAGGCGCTGTCCCGGAAGGTGACGGCCTCGACCAGGGTCGGCCCGTCGCCCTCCCGGGCGCGCTCGGCCGCCTGCGCGACGGCGTCCCGCACCGCCTCCGGGTCGCCGCCGTCGACCTGGCGGCCGGGCATGCCGAACCCGGCCGCCCTGCGGTGCAGTGCGGTCTCGCGAACGTGCCGGTCGAGCCGGACGCTGAGTCCGTAGCCGTTGTTCTCGACGAGCACCACGACAGGGAGCCGCCACAGGGCCATCATGTTCAACGCCTCGTTGAAAGCACCGGAGTTGACGGAGCCGTCGCCCGTCATGCACAGGGTCACGCGCGCGTCCGCGGCCCGGCGCTGGGCGGTGCCGTGGCCGACCGCGAGCAGCAGCGAGTGGCCGACGATGCCCGAGGGGCCGAGGAGCCCGTGCTCCCGGTCGCCCACGAGCATGTGGCCGCCACGGC
Organism: Streptomyces sp. JJ38; assembly: GCF_019303475.1. Classification (GTDB taxonomy): domain Bacteria; phylum Actinomycetota; class Actinomycetes; order Streptomycetales; family Streptomycetaceae; genus Streptomyces. The sequence continues at coordinate 46,558 of NZ_JABLSI010000003.1, read as the reverse complement.
CCCGGCACTGGCCGTCGGCACGGCCCATCATCTCGGCGAAGGTGGGGCCGAGGGGCAGCCCGAGTCCGACGTAGAGCGAGTGGGGCCGGTGGGTTCCGGTCACGATGTCGCCCCGCCGGAGCGCGGCGGTGGCGCCGATGCCGACGGCCTCCTGGCCGACGCCGAGGTGCATCGGGCCGCGGACGAGCCCCTCGGCCACCAGGCGGGGCAGGGTCTCGTCCATGCGTCGGGACAGGCACATCCGCCGGTAGAGCTCCAGGAGCGGGACGGTCGGCGGGTCGAGTGACGGTTCGGGACTGGGGGGTGTCTGCGGGTTCACAACGCCTTCTGCAGGGTGAGGGGCTTGGTGTCCGGGCGCAGCCTGCGGCGCACCGGACGGGTCAGGGCCAGCCCGCCGGCCAGCCCGGCGGCACCGAGGGCGGCACACGTCCACCAGAGGGCGTCCGGCCCCACGGAGACGTACAGCTGTGCGCCCAGGGGCGGCCCGACGAACTGGGCGGCGGCGAACGACCAGCCGAACGCGGCCTGGTAGCGCCCCTGAGCGTGGTCGGGGGCCAGGTCGGCGACGAGCGAGCCGACGAAGCTCGCCGCGCCGATCTCGCCGAGCGTCCAGACGACGACGGTGATCAGGTATTCGGGTACCGAGTCGGCCAGCCCGGTGCAGGCGATACCGACGCCGAACACCAGCCAGGAGACGGACAGGACGGTCAGCCGGTCGTAGCGTTCCAGCCAGGCGCTGAGCAGGGGCTGGCTGACGCCGATGATCACCCCGCTGGCCAGGAACACCGAACCGTAGACGGTGCTGCTGAGGCCGTCGTCCTTGATGGCCAGGGGCAGGCCGACCGTGATCTGCGCGGCGACCACGCCGTTGACGAGGTTGAGGCAGATGAGGGCGAGCAGCAGCCGGTCGCGGAGCACGCCGGACCGGGACCCGCCTCCGGCGGGGCCGGGCCGGGCGGTGCCCTCCTCGCCGGCGGGGTTCTGGCCGGTGGCGCCCCGCGGCTCGTCCGCCGGCCCGGGCGGGCCGACGCGGTGGCCTCCGCGACGGCCGAAGCGACCGCCGCGGAGGCGGACGGAAGGGCGACGCGCCGTTGCGCCCGTGGGCCGGTCGTCCGGCAGGAGGGTGGCGGCGACCACCGCGAACGCGGCCGTCGTGACGGCCTGGACGACGAAAAGGAGCCAGTAGCCGTGCTGGGCGAGCAGCCCGGCGACGAGTCCGCCCAGGGCCACACCGAGGTTGACGGCCCAGTAGACGAGGCTGTAGGCACGGGTCCGGTCGCCGGCCGCGACCACCATCGCCACCAGGGCCGCGGCGGCGGGACGGTAGATATCGACGACGAGGCCGACGAGCAGACCGGCCGCGAGGGTCGCGGGGAGTCCGGTGGCCATGCCGAGCAGGGCGATGGCGACCGCGCTCGTGGCCAGGCCGGTCACCAGCGCGAACCGCGGCCCCCACCGGTCGGCCAGGACCCCGCCGAGGGGCTGCGAGAAAAGCCCCCCGAGACCGACGGCGCCGAGCACGAGTCCGGCGTCCCCCGAGGACAGTCCGCGATCGCCGAGATAGAGGACCAGAAAGGGGACGACCATGCTGCCGATGCGATTGATGAACTGCCCGGCGAAAACGACCCAGAAACTTCGTGGCATTCCGCCGAATCGGGCTGTGCCCACAGCGGATAACCGGCGCATGCCGGATCTCATGGATTCCCCCAACATAGCTGGTCAGACGCCGAACTCACCCCGATCAGGAGGCCGTTGCCCAGCTTCCGACCCTACAAGGAGGAATCGGCATACCGGGCCATGCGGTTGACGCATGTGACCTTCCTCACCGAAATAGCCGGGAAGTCAACTACCGTACACGGCAGGGAAGTTGACAATTCATTCGCTATCGGGTCTGATCGGGAATCCCCGCGGACCCGCCGTCGGCCCCTGTTCGCGGAGCTCGATCCGACAGAACGGACCTGACCGGAATGACTTCTCGCCATATCGCCCTGGTCGATACGTACGCGCTGTCCCAGCGGCTGGCCGCGGGATTCGCGTCCGCGGGGTTCACGCCCATCCGGGTGCAGAGCACTGTGGAGGTCCCGGCGCTGTACGAGGGAAAGCCGGACCCGCACCCCTATGCGGCGGAGATCGTGCACGAGGGCGATGTGGCCAAGACGGCCGAGCAGGTGGCCGCGTTCCGTCCGCTGGCGGTCGTGGCCGGGGGTGAGATCGGCGTGGAACTGGCGGACGCGCTCAGCGAGCACCTCGCGGAGGAGCTCGGCCTCCCGACCAACGGCACCGCCTTGAGCCGGGCGCGGCGGGACAAGTTCGCGATGATCGAGACGGTCAAGTCCCACGGTCTGCACGGCGCGGAGCAGATCCGCGTCGCCGACGAGGACGAACTGGCCGAATGGCACCGGAAGCTGGGGCGCCGCGTGGTGCTCAAGCCGCTGCGGAGCGCCGCCAACGACGGGGTGCAGTGGTGTGACACGCCGGAGGAGTCGGTCCGCGCCTTCCGCCGGCTCTCCGGCCGTCGCAACATCTTCTCCGAGCCCGGCGACGGCGTCGTCGCGCAGGAGTACCTGGTGGGCGCCGAGTACCTCCTCAACACGGTGAGCCGCAACGGCAGGCACCACGTCTGCGACATCTGGAAGACCTACCGGATCAGCGCCAACGGCATCCGCGACCTGGCCGTCGCCGTCCACCTGCTGCCCCGCCGGGGCGAGGTGCAGGAGCAGGTCGTCGACTACGGCTTCCGGGCGCTGGACGCCCTGGGCATCCAGCACGGCCCCGCCCACGTCGAGGTCAAGATGACGCCGCAGGGCCCGTGCCTGGTGGAGCTGGGGGCCCGGGTCTCCGGCCTGGACCTGCCCGGCTACACGGCCCGGGCGACCGGTGAGTCGCAGATCAGCTGGACGGTGGACGCGTACACCGACCCCGAGCGCTTCCTCGCGCGCTGCGACGAGGACTACGTGATGCGCCGCAGCGTGGCCTGGGCGGGCATGGTCTCCCCCGTGGGCGGCAGGCTGCTCGGGTACCGGGGTCTGGAGGAGCTGCGCGGGCTGGAGAGCGTCGAGGACGTGCGGGTCCTGGTCGCGCCGGGCGACACGCTGCACCCCACGGTGGACGACTCCACGTACCCGATGTCGATCTCGATGGCCCACGACGTGGACGAGGTCCTGCTGCGCGATCTCGGCACCGTCCGCTACCTGGACGGGCGCGGCTTCTACGAGGTCGAGGCCACGCCCGCCGGGTGACGGTCCGCCGGTCACGGGACCCCTCGACCGGTCAGGCGGCGGCCTGCGCCTGGCCGACCGCCCGGGCGATGCCGTTCACCGTCAGGTCGTCCAGGATGTCCTCGGCCTCCAGGTAGACGTCGAACTCGCCCTCGATCTCGGTGAGCATGGCGATCAGGAGCAGTGAGTCGCCGCCGAGTTCGGGGAAGGAGACGTCGTGCGGCACGTCGTCGCGCTTGAGCAGCTTCCTCCACAGCTCGGCGACCTGGGCCACCGGGGTGTCGAGATCCGCGGTGCGGTGTTCCGTCATGCCTGACTGCCTTTCGTGCGGGGATCGGGCCAGGGGAGGGTTTCCAGCCGGTCGGCGGTGGCCTGGCGCACCGCCTCGCGGTTGACTTTGAGGTTGCGGTTGAGCAGAGGGCTGTCGGGGGTGAGCGGTCCGGGCATCAGGCCGATCCCGCGCACGGCCTGGGCCGCGCCGAGCTTCGCGTTGAGCTGCTCGACACGCGGCCGCAGCGAGCCCCGGACGGCGTCCTCGTCACCCTCGTACCAGAGCACGGCCGCCATGCCGCCCCCGTCCTCCAGGGGGTACAGGCAGGCCTGCGTCACGCCGCGGGCGCGGGCGAGTTCGTCCTCCAGGTCCTCGGTCTGGAGCTTCTGTCCGCCCGTGGTGATGATGAGGTTCTTCCTGCGGCCTCGCAGGAAGAGATAGCCGTCCTCGTCGAAGGCGCCGAGGTCGCCGGTGGCGATGGTGTCGTCGCCGCGGAGCACAGCGCGCACGCTGTCGGCGGGCTCTCCCTCGTAGCCGACGCACAGGTGCCGGTCGTGCCGGACGACGACCTCGCCGTCGTCGGTGATCGCGACCGTGCCCGGGAAGACGGGGCGCCCCACCGAGCCGATCCGGTTGGCGCCGCGCCGGTTCCAGGTCAGGTAGCCGATCTCCGTCATCCCGTAGATCTGGTAGAGCTCGAAGCCGGCCTTGGCGAAGAACTCCAGCATGCCGTCGCGGACCGGGGCCGAGCCGACCAGCATGAGCCGCATCGCCCCGCCGTACATCTGGTGCAGCTCGCGGAAGACGAGCCGCCGCCAGCGTCGGCGCAGCCCGGGCGAGGGCAGCAGATGCGCCAGGGAGGCCAGCGCGTCGAGCGCGGCCCGCCGGCGGGCGGGCATGTTCCGGTAGCGGTTCTCGACGAACTCGTAGAAGTTCGGGGGGCCGAGGAGGATCGTGGGCCGCGTCTCCGGCAGCGCGGGCAGGAACCGGCCGACCGTCGTGAGCACGATGTCGCAGTCGTTGCGCATCGCCAGGTAGCACAGATAGCGCTGCTGGAAGGTGGAGAGCGGCAGCGCGATCATGAGACGGTCGTCGCGCCGGAACGGGTAGGCCGCCGTGTGGGCCTCGATCAGTTCGCGCACCCCCGGCCAGGCGATGAGCAGGCACTTGACCCGGCCAGCGGTGCCGGAGGAGAAGGCGAGAGTGAAAGGCTCCGGACCGTCGGCGGGGACGCGCTCCCCCGCCGGGCTCGGGGCGGGGTCGCGCGGGGTGACGGCGAGGGGCTGGTCGAGCACGGTGTCGAGCGGGGCCACGGCGGCGTCCTCGGAGCGGCCACGGGCCTCCCTCCCCGCGAACACGGCCGCGAGCCCGTAGGTCTCGGAGATCTCCGCGTTGCCGCGACCCTTGAAGTCCGGGACGGGGATGGCGACGGGCGTCGCCCCGAGCTCCAGCAGGGCCAGGTCGAGCACGAGCCAGGGGTAGGAGTTGTGGCCGCGGATGCCGACGCGCATGCCCGCACGGAAGCCGTGGGACTCCAGGCTCTTCGCGAGCGCCGTCACGTCGTCCAGCACCGCGCGCCAGGAGATGAACCGCGCCCCGTCGCGGTCGAAGACGCGGACGCCGCCCGAGGTGCTGCGGCGCAGCCATTCGAGGACGACCCGGGGGCCGTCGGAGTGGTCGTGGCGCGGGAGGCCGGTGCCTGCCGGGACCTGCTGTTCACGCATTGCCTTCTCCAAGCTGGGGGTGCCGACGTACACGGGGCCGGAGGTGCGCCGTCCGTCAGCCCGGGCTGCGGGCCCAGCGGCTGACGCCGAGGAAGCCGAGGCAGGCCAGCAGGCCCACGACGGAGCAGCTCAGCCACAGCAGCCCGGTGCCAATGCCGTAGAGGTACGTGCCGACGGCCGGTCCGAGGCCGAAGGCCACGGCTTGCACCGTGGCCAGGTAGCCCTGGTAGAGCCCGACCCGGTCGGGCGGGGAGAGCGCGGCCGTGGCACTGCTGACGACGGGCGAGAACAGCATCTCGCCGACGGTCCAGACGCCCACCGCCACGGCGATCAGCCAGTACGGGCCGGCCACGCCCGTGAGCACGATGCCGAAGGTCATCAGCAGGGTGCCGATCGCCGCGGGGATCCACCAGGGCACCCGGCGGGTGAGCCCGCTGAGCGGCATCTCGAAGAGGATCACCAGCCCGCTGTTGAGCGTCAGCAGGAGGGCGTACGCGCTGGCGCTGTGCCCCTCCTCGACGGCCAGCGCGACCGTGGAGGTGTACTGCACGTACACGGCCGTGATGGCGATGATCGAACCGTAGAAGAGGATCAGGCGCAGCGGCGGGAGCCCGCCGCCCGCGGCCCGCCGCGCGTCGGCCGTGCGGGCCCGGGACGGGACGGCCGGCAGGCCCAGCCACAGCAGCAGGCTGAACGCGGCGTAGGTGCAACTGCTGATGACGAAGAGGGTCTTGAGGTTGTCGTTCGCCACGGTGGCGGCGATGAGCGGCCCGAGGGTCGAGCCGAGGTTCAACGCGAGCCGGAAGAAGGCGAAGATCGGGACCCGGTCTTCCTCCTTCGTGTGGTCGACCAGCAGCGCCGAGGCGGCCGGCAGGTAGGCCTGCGCGAACAGCGCGGTCGCGAACACGCCGCACAGGGCCACCGGCCGGTTCGGGGACATGCCGATGACCGCGAGCCCGCCGGAGGCGAGCACGGTCGAGCCGACCAGGGACGCCTTCCGGGACAGCCGGTCCGAGGCCCAGCCGCCCAGCAGCGAGCCCATCGGGGTGGCGATGCCGACCGCGAGCAGGATCAGCGGCATCTCCTGCGTGGTGAAGCCGAGTTGCTTGAGGAAGAGCACCAGGAAGGTGGCGAAGAACGAGCCCGCCCGGTTGAGGAAGACACCGGCCACCAGGACCCAGACGGGCCGCGGGGCGTCGCGGACGACCCGGAGCACCGAGCGCCGTTGCTGTGGCCGGTCGGTGCCGACCGCCTCGTCGGTACTCATCGAGCGCTCAGCGGCTCGCCTTCGATCACGACGCCCGCCTCCACCGCCCGCCGGCGTCGCAGGCACTCGTCCCGGTCGGCTCCGCTGACGACGGCGAACCCCATCCGGGAGAGGAAGCCCTCGGGCGGCAGCCGAACCTCGGTGCCGGGCGGCAGGAAGGCGACGAAGCGGTCGAGGCCGGGGTAGGCGTCGGGTGCCTCGGCCAGCCGCACCGTGTCGAGTCGCATGGCCTGCGGGGGATAGATCATGGTGATGGCGGCGGTGCCGTCGCCGGGCGCGGACAGGTCGGGCTCCCGGCCCACCGCGATGTCGGCCGCGGCCCCGGCGAGGTCCACGCCGTGGGCGAGCGCGCCGAGGTGCGGGATGAGGTCGCCGCCGAGCCGGACGTTGATCTCCACGATCCGGGGGCCGCGGCTGGTGAGCCGGAACTCCGCGTGGGTGACGAGGTTGTCCAGGCCGGCCGCCTTGTGCGCCGCCGCGACCATCTCCAGGGCCGCGTCCAGGTCGGGGTGCGGCCGGGCCGGCACCACGTGCCCGAGCTCCTCGAAGTACGGCGCGAAGCCGATCTCCTTCTCCGCGACGACCAGCGGAGTTGCCGTCCCCTGCCACACGGCGCAGTCGGCGCTGTACTCGGGGCCGTCGAGGTACTCCTCGATCAGCACCCCGTCGAGCCGGGAGACGGTGCCGTCTCCGGCCCGGGCGGTGTCCGCCGTGCCGAAGGCGGCCAGCAGGTCCGCCTCGGTGTCGGCGCGGACGACGCCGATGCTGCCCCCGAGGGCACGGGGCTTGAGGACCACGGGGTAGCCGATGTCTGCCGCCGCCCGGCGGGCCGTCTCCACGTCGTGGGCGACGGCGAAACGGACCGGGCCGAGGCCGGCCTCGGCGAGGCAGGCGCGCAGGGCGCCCTTGTCCTTGCACCGGCGGACCGCCTCCGGGTCCGTGTGGGGCACGCCCAGCTCCCGGGCGAGCCGGGCCGCGGGCTCGACGAGGGCCTCGTCGTAGGTCAGCACCCCGTCCGGGGACACCTCCCGCGCGACGGCGAGCAGCCGCTCGGAATCCTCGGCGTCTATTCGGTGGAATCCCCTGACGTAAGGCTCCTGCCAGGACAGGTCCCTGCCCTCGACCAGAACGACGTCGACGCGCTCACTGATCGCTTTGAGCGCGTAGTCGCGAAACGGCTGACCGCCACTGCCGATCAGTAGCAGCTTCTTCCTGCTCATACAGCGTACCCCACCACAGGCTTCGATTGTCTGTCAATCATTCTTATACGCCAAGGAGTTGGCACATCAGCACCCCGGAAACGGGCGTTTCCGGACCACCTCGGAACCGAAGAATTCCGGCCGTTCGATCGGCCGCCCCGGCGTGAAATCCGCGCACCGCGGAATACCCGGCCGACACCGTCCGGCACTCCCGAACGGGAAGGGCGCGGCCCGCGGGGACGGTGGCCGGGACGGCCTCACTCCAGGGCCGGGTCGAGCGGCCGTGCGCCCGTGGCCCGCACGAGCACGGCGCACTGCTCGTCGAGCGCCCGGCGGGTGACCGTCGCCTCGGCCGCCGCCGCGTCGAACCCGTGGAAGGTGCCGGGAAAGTGACGGATCTCGACGGAAACGCGCGCGGCCAGCAATCGCCGCGCGTAGGCCAGCCCCTCGTCCCGCAGCGGATCGAACTCCGCCGTCATGACATAGGCGGGCGGAAGTCCGCTCAGGTCTTCCGCCATGGCCGGAGCGGCATAGGGGGACACGGATTCGGGCGTGCCGGAACCCAGGTAATGGCGCCACATGTGGACGTTGTTGCGCTGATGCCAGCCCGGTGTGGAGTCGAATTCCTTCATCGAATCCGTGGTCATGCGGTGATCCGTGACCGGATACAACATGAGCTGGTGGACGACCCGCGGCCCGTCGAGGTCGCGGGCCGCCAGCGAGACGGCCGCCGCGAGGGCACCGCCCGCGCTGGTGCCGCCCACGGCGACGCGCTCGCGGTCGATGCCGAGTTCGGCGGCGTTGCCCGCGGCCCACACCAGGACGTCGTAGCAGTCCTCGAAGGCGGCCGGGAACGGGTGCTCGGGCGCGAGCCGGTAGTCGACCGAGATCACCACGATGCCGGTGCGCCGGGCGATCTCCCGGCAGCGGGCGTCCTCCGTCTCCAGGTTCCCCGTGACGAAGCCGCCCCCGTGGAAGAAGAGGAGGGCCGGTGCCGGTTCCACGGACCCGTGCGCGGCGTAGAGGCGGACCGGTATGCCGGCCTCTCCCTCCCGCGCCGGCGCGGTGCGGTCGGTGACCGCCACCTCGTCCCGTGGTGCCGCCCTGCCGCGCATCGCGTTGGAGATCCGGTAGGCGCGGGCGAGGGCCGCGCGGGCCTCCTGGGGGCGGGCGTAGTCGAGGTCGGGCTGGAGCCCGGCGGCGCGGGCGAGTTCCGGGTCGATGCCCTCGGGCACGGTCAGGGTCACGGGCGGTTCCTCAGCGGCTGCGACGGGGTGGTCGGGTCGGGACGGGACGGAGGCGGGCCATCGGCGGCCGCCAGCTGCCGCGGGGGCGGGGCCGGGCCGTCCCCCGGGGCGGAGGCGGGCCCGGGGCCCGCGGCGGGGACGGGGCGCCGGTCGTGGAAGGCGGGGAACGCGGCCCGGGTCCGGCCCACCTCGGCCGGGTCGAGGTCCAGGGTGAGCGTGCCGGCCTCGCCTCCGGCCTCCGCGAGCACGGTCCCCCAGGGGTCGACAACCATGCTGGTGCCGCCCACCTCGACGCCTTCCTGCCGCCCGGCGGCGTTGCAGGCGAGCAGGAACGCCTGGTTCTCCAGGGCCCGGGCCCGTACCAGCAGGCGCCAGTGCTCGATCCGGGACGCCGGCCAGGCGGCGGGCACGATCAGCAGCTCGGCGCCGTCGCCGGCGAGGGCCCGGAACAGCTCGGGGAAGCGCAGGTCGTAGCAGGTCGCCAGGCCCGCCCGGCCGAGCGCGGTGTCCCGCGCCCGCACGCCGTCCCCCGGGGCGAGCAGCTCCGCCTCCCGCGACCGGTATCCCAGCAGGTGGAACTTGCGGTAGGTGTGGAGGAGTTCGCCGTCCGGCCCGAACAACAGGCTCGTGTTGTGGAGCCGGCCGTCCGGGCCCCGCTCCACCACGCTGCCCGCGTGCAGATGGACCGAGGCCGCCCGGGCGGCCTCGCCCAGCGCCCGAACGGTCGGGCCGGCCAGGGGCTCGGCCGTCTCCTCGTAGGCGTCGAAGGCGAAGTAGCCGGTGGCCCACAGCTCGGGCAGGACGACGAGGTCCGCGCCACGGTGGGCGACCACCCGGTCGCACACCGCCGCGACCCGTCGGGGGAAGGACTCCCGGCGGTCCACGTCGAGTTGGAGCAGAACAGCGCGCACCACTGTCTCCCGTCGCGGTCGCTCAGCGGATCCTGCTGATGATGAGGAAGGCGTCGAGCGGCCCGAGGGTGCCGCGGAACATGGCGTCCAGCTCCGGGTCCCCGGTCGTCGGCAGCTCACCGTAGAGCTCGTCCAGCGCGTCGTACGCGTTGCGCAGGGTGAGCGTGGAGGGCTCCAGGATGTGCCGCTGGCCCAGCCAGGTGGCCAGACTGACGCCACAGGCCGCGACGTCCGCCGGCAGCGGGGTACTCGGGTGCGGGAAGACGGTGCCGCCGTCGACGAGGCCGCGCATGAGCCGGTAGAAGATCGGGCTCTCGGTGCGGGCCGTCAGGTAGACGGGCAGGTCGCCCGGGCAGTTCGGCAGCACCGCCTCGGCGACCCGCTCCCCCATGAGCTTGCGCATGGTGCCCCTGGACTGGCGCCGGGGCACCATCCCGGTGGAGTCGAGGTAGGCGATGACGTGTTCGTCGAACCGGAGCAGATGGTGCCCGGTCCAGCCGACGATGGCGCCCTCCTCGTCGGCGACGAGCACGAACTCCGCCAGCCGCTCCAGGTAGCCCTCCTTGCTCCGCTGCGCCCAGTAGGGCGTCATGTCGGCCTCGAAGGACTGGGTGGTCACCGGGACCAGGGCGTCGTAGACACGGTGGTGCGCCGAGACGCTGAGGTTCTGCCGGGGGTTGTCCACGACGTAGGCGGTCAGTCCGCCGTCGAGGGCGGTCGTCCGGCAGCGCTCCAGGGCCTCCCCGAGCACGTCGGTGATCAGGGGAAGGCCGTGGGCGACGGCCGCGGTCGAGGTCATGATGGCTTCCTTTTGGTTCTGACCTGTCAGGCGAACATGGTTCCGTGGGCCGACGCCGTACCGCCGGCCAGTTCGCCGCCGTCGACGACGAGCTGCTGGCCGGTGACGAACCTGGCTCCGTCGGAGGCCAGGAAGAAGAAGGTCTCGGCGATCTCGGCCGGGTCGGCGTGGCGGTTGGCCGGGATCTTGGCGTTGACCTCGGCGAACATCTCGTCCGTGTACTCGGCGCGCTGCATCGGCGTCATCACGTAGCCGGGGCTCACGCAGGCCGTGCGCACGTGGGGGGCCAGCTCCAGGGCCAGGCTGCGGGTCAGGGCCAGCACGGCGGCCTTGGAGGCGTTGTAGTCGGCGTAGTAGGGGTAGCCCGCGGAGGCGTTGGTGGACGCCGTGGCCAGCAGCACACCGCTGCGCGCCTCGATCATGTGACGCGCAGCGGCCTGCCACAGTGCCATGACGCCCATGACGTTGATGTCCATCAGCTGCCTGATGTCCTTCTCGGTCATCTCCACGAAGGGGCGGCGCAGGCTGATGCCCGCGTTGGCGATGACGACGTCGACGGAGCCGTGCTCCGCGACGACGCCGTCCACCGTCTGTCGTACACCGGCCCAGTCGGTGACGTCCGTGTGGAGCCACTGCCCCACCGCGTCGCCGGGAGCGGGTTCGCTGAGGTCGAGGTTGACGACGTGGTCACCCGCTTCGGCGAAGCGGCGCGCGGTCGCGAGGCCGATTCCGGACGAGGCTCCGGAGATGACGACAGTTCGAGCGGTCATATGTCCTTATCCGAAGGTGTAGGAGAGGTCGGTGGGGGTGGAGCCGAGGTGCTCGGCCAGGGTGTCGTAGTATGCGGCACCTTTGGCCAACGCCGAGCGGAGACGGACCAGTTGTGCCCCGTCGGCGTCCCAGAGGACGTCGTGCAGGGTGCGCACCAGATCCTCCAGGGTGGGGCGCGACTTCTGCAAGAAGCGACGCTTGACCGGGAAGTCGGCGGCCTCCGCGTGCTGTTGGATCCAGCCGAGGGTGAGCATGGCCGCCGCGCTGTCGGCGAAGTGGTGGTGTCGTCGGGACAGATAGCGGATCAGCTCGGCGGCGAAGGCCGTGTCGAGCGCCTCGCCCGCCCCGCCGAGGGCATCCGCCGTGAGCAGTCCGAGGGTGTCGGCGTAGGCCTCCTCCAGCGCCATCCGCTCGAAGTGCTCAAGCCCCTGCGCGGGCCGGCCGTCGCCCGGTATCGAGGTGCGGCGCCAGAAGTGCCCGAGGTCGTGGCAGCGGAACCAGCGCAGCGACATACGCAGCGCCTCGTCCAGCCGTGCCTCGTCCGGCGCGTCCGCCACCCCCCGCAGCAGCTCCAGCGAGCACCGCCGGAGCCGTTCGCGGTGGACGTTGGCGAAGACGACGGTGAACTCGGGCCCGAGCACCGTGGACCCCGCCGCCTCCAGCGGGAAGAAGTGGGCGAAGTTCTTGTGCCCGGAGACCGACTCGCCCCCGGCCAGCAGCAGGTCGGTGATCTGCATGGTGGGGTGGAGCTGCTGGACGGACCGCACCGGCCCGCCCAGGACACGCGCCGCCTCCGCGCGGGCCGCGTCGACCCGCGAGCTGACCTCGTCCACCTCCGCCTGGAGGCCGGCGTCGGGCACGGCCACCAGCAGGGCGACCGGGGAGGCCACGTCCCGGGTCGCCCAGGTGCTGATGGGACCGCAGTACAGCCACGGTTCGCCCGGCCGCGGCTCGTAGAGGGTGACGGGCTTCCACTCCCGCGTGACCACGTGGTCGGCCAGCCGCTGGGCGGCGGTGCGGGCGTGCTCCACGACGGCGCGGGTGGCCGGGCCCCGCTCCGCCTCGGCGAAGCGCAGCAGCGTGTCCGCGGCCGTTGTGAGCAGCGCGTCGATCCGCTCGGCGTACTGCGGGTCGTCGCCCGAGAGGGACGGCGCGTCCAGGGCGCTGACGCTGTCGAAGAGCTTCTTCACCCGGACGAGGTACCGCCAGCTGTCGGGGAAGTTCCGGCGCAGTTCCGCGTACTCGGGATCCATCCGGGACACGGCGACGACGGGTTCGTCGCGGTGCCAGTAGGGGTACCCGTGGATGGTCTGGCGCAGGGGTATGTCCAGGGTCGCGCTGTGCGTGGGGTGTTGCTCCGCGGTCGTACTCACCCGCGGCCTCCGGCCTGTTCCACCGTGAGAGCGCTCCCGACGGGGGTCCGGGGGTTGGGCTGCGCGGCGGGCTGCGCAGCGGGGGCCTCGTCGACGGGGACGAGCGAGACGGACCACTTCTTGCGGTCGGCCAGGAAGGCGAAGACGTGGCCGAGGTACTGGACGGTGAACCACAGCGGCAGGAAGGCGGCGAAGGGCGGGGCCTGGCCCGTCTGGATCCAGCCGATGACGGCCCAGGTGACCACGCCGGTCGCGGCGTTGAGGGCGACGGTGGTCGACAGGTCGGTCTGCTGCTGGCCCCAGTCCGAGGCTCGAGGCTTCAGCCACGCACCCAGGATCAACCCGGTGACGACGGCGCCGAGGAGACCCGCGCCGCCGGCCTTGAGCATGTCCGTACCGGTGACGGCGTGCGCGCCGATGAGGAAGTGGTACATGACGCCGAGGCCGATGCCGACGACGAGGCCGGGCAGGTGCATGGACGGCTTGCGCCAGTGCCGCGGTGCCGCCATCTCCAGGTCGGCCGCGCCCTTGGGGTTGCGGTAGACCGGCGGGAGGATCAGACCGGTGCGGTTCAGATACGGGCGGTAGGCGTCACCGGCCAGGGTGAGGAGGCGCTTGTCGTACAGGATGCTGCCGATGACGTTGTAGACGTTGATCACCACGGCCAGCACGAGCAGATCGGTGGTCATGGTCGGCAGGCAGAAGAACATGCCGAAGAACGCGGTGTGCACCGGGAAGCGGATCCAGCGGCGCGTCCCGACCTTCCAGTTGATCAGCTTGGGCCCCTGGGCGCCGGCGGTCTGCGCCACGAGGGTGGTGGAGCCGAAAGCCAGGCCGCAGTCGTACTCGAACAGGTGGAGCTGCCAGTACCACAGCCACGAGGCCACGACGAGGACGTACATGGTGACCATCGCGGCGCCCGACAGCTCCCACACCACATCACCGGTGTGCTGCCACAGCGAGGCCGCGACGAGGATGTACACGACGTTGGCCAGGGACTCGACGGAGCGCCAGGCCAGCGCCTCCATCCCGGTCTTGGCCTTGACAACGCGCTTGACGCGCAGCGTGGCGAGGACGGAGTGCTGCACTCCGAACCCCACGACCAGCAGCGCGTCCACGAGGAGTTTCACGGACGATTCCACGGAACACTCACCCCTCCGGGCAAACGAGTGACAGATTGTGTCTGCGTTCCATTTGGACGTTGCGCGAATTACGGGACTCCACCGAACAGCTGCGGAGTGCGCGACGGAGAGTAGCCTTCAAGGATCGTCAAAAAGGTTGGCCCGACGTCGCACCCCTGGAAGCTACCCAGCACGTGATCAATGGTCAATGGATTTGGCTGGAATCCGCTGGCCCACCGGAACGAGTCGCTCGGCTTTCGGGCGGCGGCCAGCGGAAATATGACCGGAGTTCATCAGTGCGACATATGCCGCACAGGCCGCAAAGTATGTGGAACCACCAGAACGACCTGACTACTGTTCGTCACAGCGCCCGCGCTACAGTCCGGCCCATGACGTCAACGGAAGACATTTCAGCGCTACTTGACAACGACCTACGGGATGCCGAGCGGCGGCAGCCCTTCGTGTCCTTCGATGACCCACTGAAGGCCCGCCGCAACTTCCGGAGGGCGGTCGCCCTCTCCCGGGCCCTGCGCGGGCCGGCCCCGGAGCAGGACGACGTGGCGATCCGGAATACCGTTGTCGCACCCGCGGACGACAGTGACAGAGAAATCCCGGTCCGCATTTACGAACCGAAAAACAGAAAGAACTCCGCGCCCCTTCCGGTACTGGTTTACCTCCACGGCGGCGCGTTTGTCGCGGGTGATCTGGAAACGGAACACGACCGCTGTGTTCGGTATGTACGGGAGGCCGACTGCGCCTTGGTTTCCGTGGAATACCGGCGCCCGCCGGAGCATCCGTTCCCCGCACCGGCCGAGGACGGCTACGCCGTCGTGTCCGAGGTCGTGCGGACGGCGGACACGCGCGGCTGGGACGGCACGCGCGTCGCCGTGGGGGGCAGTAGCGCGGGGGGCAACCTCGCGGCGGCGGTCGCCCTCATGGCCCGGGACCGCGGTGGCCCCGCCCTGGTGCTTCAGCTGCTCCTGTACCCGGCCCTGGACGACCGGCTGGAGACCGGCTCCGTCCGGCGCTTCCGCCGCGCCTCGGGCTGGGACGTCGAGGACAGCCCGCACATGTGGCGCCACTACCTCGGGGGCGAGCCGGGGGGCGGGCCGCCCCCGCACGCGGTGCCGGCCCGGTGCGACGACTTCCACGGGGTGGCTCCCGCCTACCTGCTGGTGGCCGAGGTCGACGCACTGCGCGACGAGGGAATCGACTATGCCTGCCGTCTGATGCGCGATGGCGTCCACGTCGAACTCCACTGCTATGCGGGGGCATTTCACGGCTTCGAACTCGCCGCCCCGAACGCCGCGGCCAGTCGCCGGGCACACGCGGACCAGGCGGCCGCTCTGAGGGCGGCTTTCACCGTGCGCGCAGGGTGAGTCACGGAATTCCCACAACTCCTCCACCTTTCCGGCGGGGAACGCGCGGCCGCACCCGTGCGCGCCCCGCCCGGCGCTCGGGTGTCAGCGCGTGGCACCGCCCCGCCCGGCGCCGTCCCGGTCCCCGGCGAGGGCCGATGGGTGCGCCCTGACGGGCTCAGAAGACGGCTTCGGTCTCGTCCATCCGGGCCTGGGGCACGGTCTTCAGCACCCGGGTGGCGTCGGCGAGCGGGGCCATGACGATGTCGGTGCCGCGCAGGGCCGTCATCATGCCGAAGTCGCCGCGGTGCGCCGCCTCCACGGCGTGCCAGCCGAAGCGGGTGGCGAGCACGCGGTCGTAGGCCGTCGGGGTGCCGCCGCGCTGGACGTGGCCGAGGATGACGGGACGGGCCTCCGTGCCGAGGCGGTCCTCCAGCTCGCGGGCGAGACGGTTGCCGATACCGGTGAACCGCTCGTGCCCGTACTGGTCGATCACGCCCTTCTCGTAGGGCATCGTGCCCTCGGCCGGGCGGGCACCCTCCGCGACGCACAGGACCGCGAACTTCTTGCCCCGGGAGAAGCGCTCCTCGACCATCTTGCACAGCGCGTCGATCTGGAACGGCCGCTCGGGCAGGCAGATGCCGTGGGCGCCGCCGGCCATGCCCGCCTCCAGCGCGATCCACCCGGCGTGCCGGCCCATGACCTCGACGACCATCACCCGCTGGTGGGACTCGGCGGTGGTCTTGAGCCGGTCCATCGCCTCGGTGGCCACCCCGACCGCGGTGTCGAAGCCGAAGGTGCGGTCGGTGGCGGAGATGTCGTTGTCGATGGTCTTCGGCACTCCGACGACGGGCAAACCCGCCTCGGAGAGCATGCTGGCGGCCGTCAGAGTGCCCTCGCCGCCGATCGGGATCAGCGCGTCGACGCCCAGACGCGCGAGGAGTTCCTCGCCGTTCGCGCAGGCCTCGGCCAGCCGGCCGCGCTCCAGCCGGGCGGAGCCGAGGATCGTGCCGCCCCGGGCCAGGATGCCCGCGACGGAGTTGAGGTCGAGCTCGCGGTAACGGCCGTCCAGCAGCCCCTTGTAACCGTCTTCGAAACCGATGACCGTGTCGCCGCGGTCGGCCACGGCCCGGTGCACGACCGACCGGATGACGGCGTTCAGGCCGGGGCAGTCGCCGCCGGCGGTGAGGACTCCGATACGCATGTGATCGCTACTCCTGATCGGGTGACGGTCCGATGGAGGGGGGATTGTTTCACGTCCTGAACACAGCCCACGGGGCTGTCCTCATGCTGGCCTTCACCGCGCGATATGTCGCCCTTCGCGCGTATCGTCTGCAGCGTATCCGGTTCCACCCGGGCGGAACCGGGTATCCGTGCGGTCGGTCGCCGCCGGAACACGCGGTCGACCCCGTCGGCGAAGGGAAGGGCCCGGCATGACCGCCAGCCACGTCCTCGTCCTCAACAGTGGCTCCTCGTCCGTGAAGTACCAACTCTTGAACATGTCCGACCGCACCCGGCTCGCCGTGGGGCTGGTGGAGCGGATCGGTGAGGACGCCTCCCGGCTGGTGCACACCCCGCGCGACGGGGCCGTGCGGGAGAGGTCGCCGCACGTCCCCGACCACGAGACGGCGCTGCGCGCCCTGGCGAAGGAGCTGGAGCGGGACGGCCTCGGCTTCGACTCCCCCCGGCTGGCCGCCGTCGGGCACCGGGTCGTCCACGGCGGGGCGCGGTTCACCCGGCCCACGGTGCTGGACGACGCCGTGCTCGCCGAGATCGAACGGCTCACCCCGATGGCGCCGCTGCACACCCCGGCCAACCTCCGTGGCATCCGCGTCGCCCGCGCGCTGAACCCCCGGCTGCCGCAGGTCGCGGTCTTCGACACGGCCTTCCACACGACGCTTCCGGAGCACGCCGCGCGGTACGCGGTCGACGTGGAGACGGCGGACGCCCACGGCATCCGGCGCTACGGCTTCCACGGCACCTCGCACGCCCACGTCTCGCGCCGTACCGCCGAGCTGCTGGGCAGGGACCCCGCGGACGTCAACGTCATCGTGCTGCACCTGGGCAACGGCGCCTCGGCCGCCGCCGTCGCCGCCGGGCGCTGCGTGGACACCTCGATGGGCTTCACCCCGCTGGAGGGGCTGGTGATGGGCAGCCGCTCGGGGGACCTCGACCCCGCGGTGGTCACGTATCTGACCCGGACGGCCGGTCTGGACGCGGAGGCGGTGGACGAGCTGTTGAACCGGCGCAGCGGGCTGCTCGGACTGTGCGGGGACAACGACATGAGGGAGGTCGTCCGCCGGATGGACGAGGGCGACGCCGCCGCCGAGCTGGCCTTCGGGATCTACGTCCACCGGCTGCGGAAGTACATCGGGGCCTACTGCGCGGTCCTCGGCCGCGTGGACGCGGTGGCCTTCACGGCGGGCGTGGGGGAGAACATGCCGCGGGTGCGACGAGCCGCCGTGGCCGGGCTGGCGGAGCTGGGGCTGGCCGTGGACGAGCGGCTGAACTCCGAGCTGTCGTCCACGGCGCGCGTCATCTCGCCGCAGTACGCTCGGGTCGCCGTCGCCGTGGTGCCCACCGA
The DNA here is from genome assembly GCF_019303475.1 of Streptomyces sp. JJ38. Lineage (GTDB taxonomy): Bacteria > Actinomycetota > Actinomycetes > Streptomycetales > Streptomycetaceae > Streptomyces. The sequence continues at coordinate 28,715 of NZ_JABLSI010000003.1, read as the reverse complement.
CGAGGAGCTGGAGATCGCCACGCAGACATATGCCCTGGTCAAGGATGCGGGGTGAGGCAGATCACCCCCAGTACGTTTGGCGTCTAAACAAAACGATAGGATCGACACCATGCGCCGTTCCAAAATCGTCTGCACCCTGGGCCCAGCCGTTGACTCCTTCGAACAGCTGAAGACGCTGATCGAGGCAGGCATGAACGTGGCCCGCTTCAACATGAGCCATGGCACCCAGCGGGAGCACGAGGAGCGCTACGCCCGGCTCCGCAAGGCATGCGAGGAGACGGGCCGCGCCGTGGGCGTGCTCGCCGACCTCCAGGGGCCCAAGATCCGGCTGGGCACCTTCGCCGAGGGCCCGGTCGAGCTGGTCCGCGGTGAGGAGTTCACGATCACCGTCGAGGACGTCCCCGGCGACAAGACCATCTGCGGGACGACCTACAAGGGCCTCAACGGCGACGTGTCCAAGGGCGACCCCATCCTGATCAACGACGGCAACGTGGCCCTCCAGGTCACCGAGGTCGACGGGCCGCGGGTCCACACGATCGTCATCGAGGGCGGCGTCGTCTCCGACCACAAGGGCATCAACCTGCCCGGCGCGGCCGTGAACGTCCCGGCACTCAGCGAGAAGGACGTCGACGACCTGAAGTTCGCCCTGCGGATGGGCGCCGACATGGTCGCCCTCTCCTTCGTGCGGGACGCCTCGGACGTGCGCGACGTGCACCGGGTGATGGACGAGGTCGGGCGCCGGGTGCCCGTCATCGCCAAGGTCGAGAAGCCGCAGGCCGTCGAGAACATGGAGCAGGTCGTCCTCGCGTTCGACGGCGTCATGGTGGCCCGTGGCGACCTGGCGGTCGAGTATCCGCTGGAGCGGGTGCCGATGGTGCAGAAGCGCCTGGTGGAGCTGTGCCGCCGCAACGCCAAGCCGGTCATCGTGGCGACCCAGATGATGGAGTCCATGATCACCAACTCGCGGCCGACGCGCGCCGAGGCGTCCGACGTCGCGAACGCGATCCTGGACGGGGCTGATGCGGTGATGCTGTCGGCCGAGTCCTCGGTCGGCCAGTTCCCCATCGAGACCGTCAAGACGATGTCGAAGATCGTCATCGCGGCGGAGCAGGAGCTGCTCTCCAAGGGCCTGCAGCCGCTGGTGCCGGGGAAGAAGCCGCGCACCCAGGGCGGCTCGGTGGCCCGGGCCGCCTGCGAGATGGCCGACTTCCTCGGCGCGAAGGCGCTCGTCGCCTTCACCAAGTCGGGCGACACGGCACGGCGGCTCTCGCGCTACCGGGCCGAGCAGCCGATCCTCGCCTTCAGCGAGGACCCCGGCACCCGCAACCAGCTCACGCTGAGCTGGGGCGTCGAGACGTTCGTCGTACCGCACGCGGAGAACACCGACGCCATGGTCGACCTGGTGGACCGGGAGCTGCTGAAGCTCCAGCGGTACAGCGAGGGCGACGTGATGATCATGACCGCCGGAACCCCGCCGGGCGTCCCCGGCACGACCAACATGGTCCGCGTCCTGCACCTGGGCCAGGGCAGCCGCTGACCCGGACCCCGGGACGAAGAAAAGGCCGGGCCCGCCGCGCCATGCGGCGGGCCCGGCCTTTCTCACGCCGTGGCCGCGGGCGTGCCCCGGCCGCGGACCTCAGTCCGAGTACAGGCGCATGCCCGGGATGGTGAGGGTGCCGCCGAACTGGGCCGCCTGCGTCACGTGCACGTCGGTGAAGACGGCGTAGGGCACGTTCAGCGGCGGCGGCGTCTCAGGGCTGAACGTCACCGGGATGAGCCCGAACAGGTTGCCCTTCAGCTCCTCGGTGTACATCGTCACCGTGCCGCCCCGGAAGGTGGACGTCGAGCCCGACTCCGCCCGCACGTGCGACGTCGTGCCCTGGGGACCCACCACCAGCTGGTGCAGATCCCCGATGTCCACGGTGTCGGCCGTGAACTTCAGCGCCTTCTTGACCTTGCCGCCGGCCGTCCTGACCTCGACGATGCCGTGGTAGTCGAGCCCGCGCAGCACCAGCTTGGAGGACTCCAGCCGCCACGGCTCGTCCGGCAGCAGCGGGATGCCCTGCTCCAGCTCGGCGTTGGCCAGCGCCTCCGGGTCGTGGGTGGGGCAGGGGAAGGGCTGCTTGCCGTCGGCGTCCGGCTGGGGCTGCGGCTCCCGCGTCACCCCGTCCGTGACGTCCTCGGGCAGCTCCTCGACGTCGGCACCGGCCTGCTCGGCGGCGTCGCGGATCGCCCGCTCCGTCTCGTCCACGGCCTCGTCGGCACGCTCCACGGTGTCGTCGACGATCCCGGCCACCGCGTCGGTGCCCTCCGGCTCCGCCGCGGGCTGCGCCACCGTCTCCTGCCGCGGCTCGACCACGGCCTCCGAGCCGCCCTGCGGCGCGGTGGACCCCTTGTCGCCGCCGGTGAAGAGATCCTCCAGCGCGTCGCCCAGGCCCAGCGGGTCCCAGGGGTTCTCCGGCTCCGGCTCGGGCTCCGGTTCCGGCTGCGGTTCCGGCTCCGGGGTGGGCTCGGGCGCCGGCTCGGTGGGCTCCGGGGTGGGCTCCGGCTCCGCCGGCTGCTCCCCAGCCTCGGGCTCCTCGGCACCGCCGTCCCGGCCGTCCCCGTCCCGGCCCTCGCCGGTCTCCTGCTCCGGCTGCTCCGGCTGCTCCGGCTCGGGCTGGCTCCCCTCGTCCGGCTGTGTGACGCACGGCCCCGGCGCGAAGGGGTTCACCGGCTCGTCGGCGAGCGCCAGCTTGGGCGTCAGTCCCATGCCGAACAGCAGGGCGCTCGGCATCGCCGCGAGCGCGATGGCCCTGCCCGCGGGGAGCTGTACCCGCGTCAGCAGCGACCTGCGCGGTGCCGCGTGGCGCGGGCCCGTGCCACGGCCGCGCAGGGCCTCCTGCCCGGCGTCGGGCCCGGGCTTGTCGTCACGCTGCACTGATCTTCCCCCCGGTCGGTTCGGTCCCGGCGACGGCCGGCTCACGGGCCGTCTCCTCGCGTGCCTCCTCCCCGGACGCCTCGGCCTGTCCGGTCTCCGGTCGCGCGGACTTCGACAGCTCCGGCTCCGGCCGCTCGGTCGCCGCCGGTTCGGGGGTCCGGTCGTCGGCGTCCCCGGCCGGGGTCGCCGACGTCCGCGCCGGGTCCTCGCCGTCGTCCTCGCCGCTCTCGTCGGCCGGCTCGTACGGCGCCCACGACACGGACAGGGCCCCGCCGACGAGGGCGAGCAGGAAGCCCATGAAGAACCCGCCCAGGTTGGAGATGGGTATGGAGATCAGGGCAAGAAGGATGGCGGCGACGCCCGCGAAGACCCGGACCACCTGCTGGAACCACATCGTCAGGCCGAGCGTCACCAGCAGCACGCCGATGATCAGTGAGCCCGCTCCCGCGGTGGTGGCCATCGTCAGCGTCATGTGGCCGAGGTTGAGGTTGGCGTAGGGGAAGTAGGCGATCGGCAGACCGCCCAGCAGGGTCAGCAGCCCCGCCCAGAAGGGCCGGCTGCGCCGCCAGGCGCGGAACCGCAGCCGCCAGTCGGTGAGTCGGCCGCGGAGACCCGGAGACTCGGCGCTCATGGAAAACAGCTCCCTGGAACCGGCAATGCCGTGGTGAAGGTGGAGAGAGGTGCGGGAGACGCGGGCGGGGGCCGAAGCCGGCCCCCGCCCGCGTCAACGGGTGCTCAGTAGCATTCCTTGACGCCCTTGTGCAGGCGCAGGCTCAGGTTGCTGAGCTCGAAGGTGCCCGCCGTGGTCGCCCACGCACGCTGCTCGACGTCGGTGAGCAGAACCTCCTCGGCCTGCTGCGCGAAGCCGAACGGGTTGACGCGCTCCTCGGTGCCCGGCTGGATGCCCGGCCCCTTCTTCGCGTCCTTCGTCGCCACACCGATGTCGATGTTGGTGAACTTGGCGTCGGCGTCCAGGTCGGCCACGTCCAGGTAGAGGTTCTTGGCCTTCACCGGTGTGTCGCCGGTGCCCGCGGTCAGGTTGAGGCTGACGGAGCCGATGAACGGCACGTCGGGCGTGACGACGGACTGGCACATGTTCGTGATCTCGGCGCGCTTGAAGCCGGAGACCGCGACCGGGTGGTTGGCCTTGTTGCCCTTGAGGTCGTATCCCTCGGTGTAGCTGCCGTACTGAACGAAGTCGTAGCCGACGAGCTTGTCAGCGCTCACCTTGAACGACTGTCCGGAGACGCTGAACGACGCGGCGAGCGCACCCTGGGCCAGACCGATGCCGACCGCCGCCGTGGCCGCCAGGCTCGGCACCATGACGACGGCGAACCGCTTCCATCTGGTCCCGCCACGAACTTGGGACTTCATGACTTTCCTCCTTCTCGGACGTACATCCCGCCGGTCGGCCCGCGACCGGTACCGGGATGGGAGAAGTGCTACGCCCTCGGGAAGGAGCGCCGACGGCGGTGACGACGTGAGACGCGCGTCGGACTGCCGGCGATCACCCCCGAGCGACAACCACAGGCCGTGCTCGCGCACGGCCGGGGGACAGGCTCCGCCACCGAGGCGAAGACCCCCCTGTCCACACTCCACCGGGGCGGGAAAGGCCCCGGTCGCTCGGTGGGGACTCCGTTCACGCCGGGCTCCGGATGGCTGCCGGGCTGCGTTCACGAACCGAGCGTGGCGATCGTCGTCCATCAACGGGGGACGGCACAAGGGGCTCGTTACTTATGAGTAACGGGGAGATGAAGGAAGCGGCGCGGGAAAGTCTCTCCGGGCACCGTCCGTAGCCAGCACTCTGCGTTGCTATGAGGTGATTTGTCGGCGCACACTCGGACGTAGGGAAGTGGCCGACTTACCAGAAGTAACAGCGACCGCGTTTACCAAATTTTGGCAAAGCGCGGTCGCTGTTTGTCGCTATATCGCGAGGTCGAGACGGGCTCGACGCGAGCGGCCTACGGGTGTCAGAAGAGGACGCGGGCGAGCGCGCCGCGGGCGGCGACCACCCGCGGGTCCTCGCCACCGATGACCTCGAACAACTCCAGGAGCCGGACGCGCACCGCCTCCCGCTCGTCCCCCGCGGTGCGGCGGACGGTCTCCACCAGCCGGCCGAAGGCGTCCTCGACGTGGCCGCCCACCAGATCCAGGTCGGCGGCGCGGAGCTGCGCCTCGACGTCGCCCGGACGGTCGGCGGCGTCCTTGCGGACCTGGGCCGCGTCCAGCCCCTGCACTCGGCCCAGCAGCTCGGCCTGGGCGAGTCCGAGCTTCGCCTCCAGGTTGCCCGGGTCGTCGGAGAGCACGTTCTTGTAGGCCTGGACCGCGCCGCCCAGGTCGCCGGCGTCCAGCGCGGAGTGCGCCGCGGCCAGCGCCGGGTTCGCGGGCGGCTCCGGAGCCGCCGGGACCGCCTGCTCCTCGGCACCCGGCTCGACCGGGGCGCCCTCGATCCCGAACTGCTGCCGGGCGGCCTCGACGAGCTGGTCCAGCACCTGCCGGACCTGCTGCTCGGGCGCCGCTCCCTGGAACAGCGGGAGGGCCTGGCCCGCGATCACGGCGAAGACCGCTGGAATCCCCTGCACGCCGAACTGCTGGAAGAGCATCTGGTTCTGGTCGACGTCGACCTTGGCGAGGACGAACTTCCCGGCGTACTCGTGGGCGAGCTTCTCCAGGACGGGCCCGAGCTGCTTGCACGGCTCACACCACTCGGCCCAGAAGTCGATGACGACGGGCACCTCGGCCGAGCGCTGGAGGATCTCGCTCTCGAAGGTCGCCTCGTCGACGTCGATGACGACGCGGCCGCCGCCGGCCGGCACGCCGCCGCCCTCCTCGGCGGACGCGGCACGCTGGGCGCGGGCCTCCTCCGCCTTCTGCTTGGCCTCACCGGCCGCCTTCACCGCGGCGAGGTCGACCACTCCGCTCATGGACATGTTGCGTGGCTGCATGAGAACAGTCTCCCCCCTTCGCGCGGTGTTGTGTGCCGGGTCCCCACCCGGCGTCGTGGTCGTCGCGAGGATGCCGTCGCTGACACGGCATGTCATTTCGCTACGGGTCGTAGCGTAACGCAGGAGGGCGGATAGGGTCACGCCATGGCACGCCCCCGCAGCACCGCCGCCGACCAGGCCATCCTCCTCGCCACCCGGGCCGCGTTGGTGGAAATGGGCTGGTCACGGCTGACGATGGCGGACATCGCCGTCCGGGCGGGTGTGGCGAAGACCACGCTGTACCGGCGCTGGCCGGGCAAGAGCGAACTCGTCGTCGACGCCGTCGCCGTCCTCTTCGACGAGCTGGCCCTCCCCGACCGCGGCAGCCTCGCCGCCGACATCGAGGGCACGGTGCTCCAGTTCGCGGCCCTGTTGGCCCGTCCGGAGACGCGGACATCGCTGATGGCCGTGGTCGCCGAGTCCACCCACGACCCGGCGCTGCGGGAGCGGCTCAAGGCGGCCGTCGTCGACCGGCAGAAGCGGCTCGTCGTCCAGGGCCGCCTGCGCGCCCAGGAGCGCGGCGAGCTGCCGCCCGACGAGGACCCGCGGCAGACCGCCGCGAACGTGGACCTCATCTTCGACGTGGTGGCGGGCGCCGTGGTGCACCGGGCCCTGGTGAGCGCGGAGTCGGTCGACGCCGCCTGGGCCCGCCGCTTCACCGCCCTCCTCGTCGGCGGGCTGACGGCCCTGGAAACGGGCAACGGGCTCCCCCGGCCGAAGCCGGGGGAGCCCGTTGCCCGTCCGCTCCCGGATCAGAAGCCGGCGGGCTCCGTGTAGACGCCCCACTCGTCGCGCAGGGCGTTGCAGATCTCGCCGAGCGTGGCCTCCGCCCGGACGGCGTCCAGCATCGGCTCGATCATGTTCGAGCCGTCCCGCGCCGCCGCCAGCATCGCGTCCAGCGCGGAGCGCACGGCCGCGTCGTCCCGGGCGCTCTTCCGCTCCGCCAGCACGCGAACCTGCTCGCGCTCGACCTCATGGCTGACCCGGAGGATCTCCAGGTCCCCGGTGACCGATCCGGTGTGGCAGTTGACGCCGACGACCCTCTTGTCGTCCTTCTCCAGCGCACGCTGGTACTGGAAGGCGGCCTCGGCGATCTCGCCGGTGAACCAGCCGTCCTCGATGCCCCGCAGGATGCCGGAGGTGATCGGGCCGATGGGGTGCTGGCCGTCGGGGTGGGCGCGCAGACCGCGCTCCTTGATCTGCTCGAAGATCTTCTCGGCGTCGGCCTCGATCCGGTCGGTGAGCTGCTCGACGAACCAGGAGCCGCCCAGCGGGTCGGCCACGTTGGTGACGCCGGTCTCCTCCATGATCACCTGCTGGGTGCGCAGCGCGATCTCGGCGGCCTGCTCCGAGGGCAGCGCCAGCGTCTCGTCCAGCGCGTTGGTGTGCAGCGAGTTGGTGCCGCCGAGCACCGCGGAGAGCGCCTCCAGCGCCGTGCGGACCACGTTGTTGTAGGGCTGCTGCGCGGTGAGCGAGACCCCGGCCGTCTGGGTGTGGAACCGCAGCCACTGGGCCTTCTCGCTCGTCGCTCCGTAGACGTCGCGCATCCAGCGGGCCCAGATGCGGCGAGCCGCGCGGAACTTGGCGATCTCCTCGAAGAAGTCCAGGTGGGCGTCGAAGAAGAAGGACAGCCCCGGGGCGAACCGGTTGACGTCCAGGCCGCGACTGAGGCCCAGCTCGACGTAGCCGAAGCCGTCGGCCAGGGTGTACGCGAGCTCCTGCGCGGCCGTCGCCCCGGCCTCCCGGATGTGGTAACCGGAGACGGACAGCGGCTTGTACGCCGGGATGCCGCGCGCGCAGTGCTCCATCAGGTCACCGATGAGGCGCAGGTGCGGCTCGGGCTGGAAGAGCCACTCCTTCTGGGCGATGTACTCCTTGAAGATGTCCGTCTGCAGGGTGCCGTTCAGCACCGACGGGTCCACGCCCTGCCGCTCGGCGGCCACCAGGTACATGCAGAAGACGGGGACGGCGGGGCCACTGATCGTCATCGAGGTGGTGACGTCGCCGAGGGGGATGTCCTTGAACAGGACCTCCATGTCGGCCGCGGAGTCGATCGCCACACCGCAGTGCCCGACCTCGCCCAGCGAGCGCGGGTCGTCGGAGTCGCGGCCCATCAGCGTCGGCATGTCGAAGGCCACGGACAGCCCGCCGCCGCCCGCCTCCAGGATCATCTTGTAGCGCTCGTTCGTCTGCTCGGCGTTGCCGAAGCCCGCGAACTGCCGGATCGTCCAGGTGCGCCCCCGGTAGCCGGTGGGGTGCAGGCCACGGGTGAACGGGAACTCCCCCGGCCAGCCGATGCGCTCGAAGCCCTCGTAGCTGTCCCCGGGGCGCGGCCCGTAGACCGGGTCGACCTCGTCACCGCTCAGGGTGGTGAAGTCGGCGTCCCGCTTGCGTGCGGCGTCGTACCGGGCCTGCCACCGAAGGCGGCCCTCTGCGATGGCGTCAGCGTCCATACCCACGAATTTACTAGGACGTCCAAGTATTTGGCCAGCGTCGCAGGTGGGGGACTACTCCGACCCGGGGCGGGAGCGGCCCGACGCCGCCGCGACGCCGACCGCGGCTCCTGTGGCGGACGGCGCGCCCCGAGCCGTCCGCCCGGGGCGCGGGGAGCGTCAGACGCCGGCCGGGGCCTCGGCGGGCTCGGCCTCCACCAGCGGGGCGACGTCACGCGTCACCCGCTTCTCCACGAAGAACGCCGCGAAGGGGATGCACCCGGCCACCAGCACCCACAGCAGCCTCCCGAAGGGCCACCGCGCCTTCGAGCCCAGATCGAAGGCGAAGATCACGTACACGATGAAGAGCACACCGTGGATCTGGGAGACCAGCATGGTGTCGCCGGTGTCGAAGCCGTACTTCGCCACGATGAAGCCCGTGAACACGAGCAGCCAGACGGCGGTCACGTAGGCCATCACCCGGTAACGGGTCAGCACCTTCTGCTTCACAGAGCCCATTCCTCGCATCAGGCAGCCCGCGCGGCCGGGGTGCGGGGGTGCCCCGGGCAGGCTGCGGCGTCCCGTCGAGCGTAACCGGGCACCCGGCGCCGCCGTGCGGCAGCCCGCGGCTCCCGGGACACGCCAGGGGCGGGGCGGGAGCCTGGGCGCGGGAGTCGGGCACGGGCGAGAGCCGGCGGTCGGGCCCCGGCGGGGATCAGGACTCGTCGAAGTCCTTGGCCGCTATGCGCAGGGGCCGCAGCAGCGCGAAGATCTCCGCGCACTCCTCGTCGTCGTAGGCCGCCAGCCCGAAGTCCATCTCCATGAGGTCGCGGGTGGCCGCCTCGCACACCTCGCGTCCCTTGTCGGTGATCGACGCCAGCGTGCCCCGGCCGTCGTTCGGGTTGGGCCGCTTGGCCACCAGCCCGGCCCGCTGCAGCCGGTCCACGGTGTTGGTGACGGACGTGGGGTGCACCATGAGCCGCTCGCCGATCTTCGACATCGGCAGCTCACCGTTGCGGGAGAAGGTGAGCAGCACCAGCGCCTCGTAGCGGGCGAACGTGAGCCCGTACGGCCTGACCACCGCGTCCACCTCGGCCAGGAGGATCTGCTGGGCGCGCATGATCGAGGTGATCGCCCCCATCGCCGGGACGGAACCCCAGCGCTGCTTCCACAGCTCGTCGGCGCGGGCGATCGGATCGAAGGAGAGACTAAGCGGCTTGGGCACGTCTTCGACCCTACCCGCGCGGCCACATGGTGATCAGCCGCATCTCACACCTCGGCCATCGGCCGCCGCTCGCCGTGTCCCTCCAACCGATCCCCTGTCCGCTATGTCAGGGTTGTCCGCGCCGCGTTCCCTGGTCTCCTGAGGAGGGCCGATGTCCGGCCGCCGTCTCCGGGCGCTCGCCGCCCTCACCCTGCTCGCCACGGCCCTGGGCTGCTCGGGCCAGGGCGCCGCCGCCCCCGCCGACCGGCCGGGCTCGGATGGCGCCGGCGTCGCCCCCGGCTCCTCCCCGTTCTGGGTGGACCCGGACAGCGAAGCCGCGCGGCAGGCCGAGGAGTGGGAACGCGAGGGCCGGAAGAAGGACGCCGAGCTGCTGCGCCGGATCTCCGAGCGGCCGGCGGCGGTCTGGCCCACCCCCGAGGACCCGGCCGCCCGCATCGGCCCCGCCGTGGCGGGCGCCGCGGCGACCGGCACGACGGCGGTGCTCGTCGCCTACAACATCCCCCACCGTGACTGCGGCCAGTACTCGGGCGGCGGCGCCCCGGACGCCGCCGCCTACCGGGCCTACCTGGAGAAGTTCGCCGAGGCCGTGGGCGAGCACGAGGCCGTCGTCGTCCTGGAGCCGGACGCGGTCGCACACGTGGTGGACGGCTGCACCCCCGCTGTCCACCACGAGGAGCGCTACACCCTCCTCGCCGAGGCCGTGGCCCGTCTCGGGGAGCTGCCCGGGACGACGGTCTACCTGGACGCCGGCAATCCGGGCTGGATCGCCGACCCGCAGAAGCTGGTCCGCCCGCTGCGGCGCGCGGGCATCGAGGCGGCCGACGGCTTCGCCCTCAACGTGGCCAACTTCTACCGGGACGAGACCGTGACCTCGTACGGGCGTGAGCTCTCCGCCGCGCTCGGCGGGAAGCACTTCGTGATCGACTCCAGCCGCAACGGCAACGGCCCCTACACCGACGGAGAGGAGTCCTGGTGCAACCCGCCCGGGCGGGCCCTCGGCACCCCGCCCACCCGGGACACCGACGAACCGCTGCTCGACGCCTACCTGTGGATCAAGCGTCCCGGCGAGTCGGACGGCGAGTGCCGGGGCGGCCCGCCGGCCGGGCGGTGGTGGCCCGAGTACGCCCTGGGCCTGGCCCGCAACGCGCGCGGGTGACCCGGCCGGGGGCTGCCGCCGCCCCGCGTCGTGGGGCGCGCGCCCCACGGCCGCTCACGGCAGGTGGACCCACTTCGCGACCGACGGGGTGCCCTCCTCGTCCGTGAGGAAGAGCATGTACCAGCCTGGCGGGATCAGTGAGCCGTCGTCCGGCACCGAGACCGTCACGCCGTCCGGGCCCCGGTCGAGACCGAGCGCGATCGAGCGCTGCTCGACGTCGGTGACGTGGGTGACGGCGCTCGGCCGCATGAGCCGGGCCGTGGCGATACGGTCGGCGTCCGGCGTCGCGTACGTGGCCTCGCCGCCGCGCTCCAGCCTCAGCGGGCCGTCGCCGATCACCGGCCGGTTCTCGCCGCGCTCCCCGTGCAGGTACGGCGGCGTGTACACCTCGATCCGCTTCTCGAAGGTGCCCAGGCGGGTGTTGTCCTTGTCCGCGTACAGGGGGTCGGAACCGAACGTCGCGACCCGGCCGTCGGGCAGGAGCAGCGCCTCGGAGTGGTAGTTGCGGCCCACCTCGGGGGCCGCGGCCTCGGTGAACTCACCGCTCCGCGGGTCGTAGATCTGCGCGGCGAGGATGTCGCTGTCGCTCCGGCCCCGGTAGTCGCGCGATCCGCCCGTGGTGAAGACGGTGTCGTCGGGCAGGATCACGCTGTTGAGGTAGCGGGTCGGTTCCGGCAGGTCGGGACCGTCGCGGTAGACGGGGTTGTCCGCGGTCAGGTCCACGATCGCGGTGCGCTCCGTGGACTTCTCCGACTCGCCCACTCCCCCGCCGCCGAGCACCATGACCTTGCGGTCCTGGGCCGGGGGCAGCAGCAGGGAGCTGGAGGTCTCCAGCTGGTCGGGGTCCTTGAGCCCGTCGACCTTCTCGAAGGTGTTGGCCGACAGGTCCCAGATGCCGGGGACGCGGCCCTTGTCGGCGGGCCCGTACCCGGCGTTCGACCCGGAGTAGAAGAGCTTGTCCCCCTCGAAGAGGAACAGCGCGGGGTAGGTCGGGAAGTAGCGCTTGGGGCCGGTGGACCAGCTCCGCTTCCGCGGGTCGTAGATCTCGTTGTCGCCCTGGAGGATCTTGCCGACCTCGTCCAGCCCCGAGACGGACAGCACCCGGCCGTCGGGCAGGGTGACGAGGGTCGGATACCAGCGGGCCTTGTCCATGGGGTCGACGCGCACGTACTTCTCGGCCACGGGGTCGAACTCGAAGGAGTCCTTGATCCCCTGGAAGTCCTGCTTGTCGAGGGTGAGCTTCTCCGCGAGGCCGTAGAGGTTGTCGGCGTCCTCGCCGCCGAGGCCGACGATCTCGTACTGCGCCGGGTCGTCGGTGACGTACTCCTCGCCCTCCTCGACGGCCTCCACGAAGACGACGGCCTCGCTGGCGGTGACGGTGACCTCGCCGGTCTCGTCGTCCGCCTCCTTCTCCGCCCGCGGGACGAGCACCGAGGCGGTGCTCGCGTACTCCGTGCCGGAAGGGGAACGGAAGCGGGTGCCCTCGGGGAAGGTACGGGGCTTGTCCGGGTTCTCGTTCTTGACCCTCATGGCGCCCCCCGCGCGCTTCACCTTCCCTTCGAGGACCTCGTAGCGCGCGGTGCCCCCGGCGACCAGCATGCTGCCGTCGGCGAGCTGGGCGTGTCCGGCACAGAACAGGTCCTCGGGGGTGGGGACGCGCTCGAAGCTGTTGTCCGCCGGGTCCCACAGGATCGTGGCGAAGGTGCCGGCGTCGAACTGCTCCTGGTTGTTGCCGGAGCCCGCGATGAGCAGCACCTTGCCCGTGTGCAGCAGCGCGGCGTGGATGGCGTTGGTCTGGTACTGCGAGGGGACGTCCATGATCTGCCAGGACCCGTAGCGCGCCTTGTAGGCGGGCCGGGATATGCGGTAATCGTGCAGCCGCTCCTGGGCGAAACCTATGGTGGCCGGGGCGTTGAGCCCGGCGAGCACGACGGTGACGCCGGTGCCTATGAGGGTCTTCCGGAACTGCTTGCTCGGGCGGTAGGGCATGGGTCAGCTCCCGCTGGACGTGGCGACGAGGGCGGGCTCGCGCTCGTCGCGCGGTGCACGGCGAACGCGCTTCGTGCGGTACTCGGACAGGCTCCACAGCACCACCGGGGCGAGTGCGACGACGAGCGCCAGCACCGTCCAGGTGCGCATGGCGGCGTGTGTGTGGCCGAGGGCGAAGGACGCCACGAGCCCGGAGCCGAGCACGACGATCCACATGAGGTGGACGCGGAAGGTGCTGAGGCGGTCGGGGCTGGCGGTGCCTCCCTTGGGCGTGACGACGAACCGGCAGTCACGGCGCAGGACCGCGGCTATGGCGGAGCGCGCGTAGACCGGGGCGCAGATCGCGGACATGGCCATGCCCGCCAGACCGCCGGAGCCCTCCGGTTCGTGGGGCGAGACGTTGTGCCGCCGATTCCACACGTACAGCCCGATCTGGAGGGCGGCGACGTCGCTGTAGAGCATCATCCACACGGCCGCCGTGACCTGCGTCCCGGAGGCGCCGAACCAGAGGAAGAGCGTGCAGCTCAGGGCGCCCAGCAGCCAGGTGACGGCGCTCATGGGGTAGTAGGCCAGCATGAGCGAGTAGTTGAGGAGCCGGCCCGGGGGGAAGCGGTGGGGGCCGCGCCAGAACTGCCGCAGGATCGTCTCGTACGTGCCGCGCGACCAGCGGGTCTGCTGGGTGAAGAAGTCGGTCCAGCACGCCGGCCCCTCCCCGACGGCCAGCACGTCGGGGGTGTAGACGGAACGCCAGCACCGGCCCGTGGCGGGGTTGCGGGTGCGGTGGAGCTCGAAGCCGGTGGCCATGTCCTCGGTGATCGAGTCCCGCAGGCCGCCGATCTGCAGGACGGCCGAGACCCGCACGGCGTTGTTGGTGCCGACGAACATGGGGGCTCCGTAGCGGTTCCCGGCCCGTTGGATGAGGGCGTGGAAGAGGAACTGCTGGCTCTCGGCGAGCTTGGTGACGGTCCGCGTGTAGTTGCCGTACACCTGCGGGCCGACGACGAAGGCCACGTCGGGGTCGCGGAAGTAGCCCAGCATCCGTTCGAGGTAGTTGGGCAGCGGCACGTGGTCTGTGTCGACGGAGGCGAAGTAGTGGTAGTCGGGGCCGTGCAGGGCCAGCCAGGCGTTGTAGTTGCCGTGCTTGGTGCGGGCCCGGTGGACGCCGTCGTCCTGGTTCCACTCCTCGACGCCCCGGCGGGTGAAGTGGTGGACGCCGAGCTCCGCGCAGAGGGCGCGGGCCACCTCGTCGTCACCCTCGTCCAGCAGCCACACGTCCAGCACGCCGTCGTGGCGGAGGGCGACGGCGCCCTCCAGCGTCGCCCGCACCATCTCGATGGGCTCCTTGCCCGGCACGTACGTCGTCAGGAAGGCGACCCTCGTACCGGGCTCGGGCGTGACGGGGACGGGATCGCGGGCGACCATCGTGGCGTGCGCGATGGAGAACACGTTCACGAAGCGGAACAGCTCGATGCAGCCGATGCAGCCGAGCATCACCCAGTCGGCGGCCACCAGCCAGCCGGGGGCTCCGGGCCGGTCCGTCCAGTGGTCCGGCCACACGAGCCACAGGAGGAGTACGGCCGACAGCGCGGGGGCCGCCGTCATCAGCAGGATCGCGCGCACCCGGTGCGGCTCCTGCGACAGCAGGCTGCGGTAGCGCACCCGGTAGGGCGATGCGTCAGGCTCGGTGAGAGGCCCCGCGAGTCGGCTGTAGCTCTCGTAGTCGTAGCCCTGCTGGCGCACGGTCCCTCCACGACTCACTCGAACGAAACCGACACGTCCCAGCAGAAGGGACGTGCGGTTCCGTGTCGAACGGAGTGCGGAGGGTGTCCGCCGTCCCCTTGCGGCACCGGAGGGCTTCTGCTCTCCGGCCCGCCGGGGCGGTGGTGCAGCGCAACCGCCCGGTGCGGGGGCGGTTTGGAGGGGGCGGTCAGCGCAGGTGGCGCTCGACCGTTTCCACCTTCCGGGTTAGTCCATCCGTGACTCCCGGGCGGACGTCGGCCTTGAGTGGGGGCACCTCCCAGCGTTGGCTGAGGGAGATAGCCGGGGGAGAGTGTCGACGGAGGGTCAGAGCGCCCGGAGGCGGACCGGCTCGAAAAGGGCGTCGGTCCGGTTCGGGAGGCCGGATTCGCGGACGACTCGGACGGCATCGGCGACGTACTCCCCCACGTCCTCACCGACCCCGAGCGGGGTCACGGAGAAGGCGACGATCACGCGCCCGCCACGCCCTCGCGCTGCGGCTCCGCCGCGTCCTGCCCGGAGGCCACGGCCTCCTCGCACTCGCGGCGCAGCATCCTGTCGGCGTAGAAGCCGCCGAACGGCACGACCGAGAGGACGAAGTAGACCAGCGGACGGCCGAGCTGCCACTTGGTGCGGTTCCAGGCGTCGGCCAGGAAGACGAGGAACAGCACGACGAGGACACCGTGCACCGGCCCCATCACCGGGACGGCGTTGAAGTCCGTCGTCCGCTTGAGCACGGAGCACAGCAGGAGGAGGAGGTACGACACCGCCTCGACGACGGAGACGAGGCGGAGGCGGCGGAGGGCGGAGGCGGTCTTTATGTCCACGGGGAGTCCTCGGGAAAAGCTGGGAGAGGGGCTTGTGAAGGAAAGCACAAGGCTTCCGGCCATTGTGGCACCCTCCCGGAGCCTCACCCGCACGGGGTAGGTTCGGGCCCGTGGCTCAGTTCCGACTCCAGGGCGGCAAGGTGCTCGCCGTCGACCTCAGCGGTGACAGCGTGCGGGCGAAGAACGGATCGATGATCGCCTACGAGGGCGAGATGGCGTTCAAACGGCTCACGGGTGGGGGTGACGGCCTGCGCGGCATGGTCACCCGCAGGCTCACCGGGGAGCAGATGGAGGTCATGGAGGTGAAGGGCAAGGGCACCTGCTACTTCGCCGACGCCGCCGGCGACGTCTCCCTCGTCACACTCCAGCAGGACACCCTGCACGTGGAGTCGAGCAACCTGCTGTGCACCGAGGGCGGGCTGCGCACGGGGACGACGTTCACCGGGCTGCGCGGCGCCTCCCAGGGCAACGGGCTGTTCACCACCACGGTCGAGGGCACCGGGCGGGCGGCCCTGACGTCCCAGGGCCCGGCGATCGTCCTCCGGGTGACCCCGCAGACACCCCTGCGCGTCGATCCGGGCGCCTACCTCGCCCACTCCGGCCGGCTCCGCCAGGAGCTGCAGAGCGGGGTGACCTTCCGCACCTTCCTCGGCGAGGGCTCGGGCGAGGCGTTCCAGATCCGCTTCGAGGGCGAGGGCCTGGTCTACGTCCAGCCCAGCGAGCGCACCACCCTGGGAGGGCAGCTCTGATGGGGTTCACCAAGATCAGCAGCCAGATGGTCGAGGCGCACGTCCGCGGCGGCGAGCGGCTCTACAGCCAGCGCGGCGCGATGCTCGCCTACCGCGGCGACGTCTCCTTCACCCCCAACCTGACCAGCGGGCAGGGCGGGGTGATGTCCGCCATCGGACGCCGGGTGCGGGGCGAGGCCGCGCCGCTGATGACCGTCGAGGGGCAGGGCAGCGTCCTGTTCGGGCACGGCGGCCACCACGTGCACGTCGTCGAGCTGACCGGCTCCCTGCTGCACGTCGAGGCCGACCGGCTGCTGGCCTTCGAGGGCACGCTCCGCCAGGGCACCGTCTTCCTCGGCTCCCAGGGCGGCGTCATGGGCATGGTGCGGGGCCAGGCCACGGGCCAGGGGCTGTTCACCACCACCCTGGAGGGCCACGGCAGCGTCGCCGTCCTCGCCCACGGCGGGGTGCTGGAGCTCCCGGTGACCCCGCGGCGGCCGGTCCACGTGGACCCGCAGGCCTACGTCGGCCACCAGGGCGACCTGCGCAACAAGCTGTCGTCCGCCCTCGGCTGGCGGGACATGGTGGGCCGCGGCTCGGGGGAGGCCTTCCAGCTCGAACTGTCCGGCCAGGGAACCGTCTACGTCCAGGCGAGCGAGGAGAAGCTGTGAACGGTCCGGTGGTCTACGACGCGCACACGCTGCCGGTCGACGACAACGTCAACCCCTACGCCTTCAGCGTGGACCTGAACGGCCGGTGGTTCCTCCAGAAGGGCAAGATGATCGCCTACTTCGGCGACATCCGCTTCGACGGCATCGGCCACGGCCCGCTCGACCAGCTGGTGGCCCGCAGCTTCCACTCCCCGCTGCACGCGGCCGACTGGGTCGTGGCCCAGGGCCGGGGCAGGCTGCTCCTCGCCGACCGCGCCTTCGACGTCAACTCCTACGACCTGGACGACGGCAACCTGACGATCCGTTCGGGCAACCTCCTCGCGTTCCAGGAGACGCTCTCACTCAAACAGTCCATCATCCCGGGCTTCGTGACGCTCATCGGCACCGGGAAGTTCGTCGCCGCGTCCAACGGCCCGGTGCACTTCGTCGAGCCTCCGGTGCGGGTGGACCCGCAGGCGCTGGTCGGCTGGGCCGACTGCCCGTCGCCGTGCCACCACTACGACCACGGTTACCTGCGGGGATTCCTCGGCGGGGTCCGCGCGCTGACGGGGCTGGGCGGCGCCTCCGGCGAGGAGCACCAGTTCGAGTTCACCGGCGCGGGCACGGTCCTGCTGCAGTCCTCCGAGACGCTGATGGCCGAGCGGGCCGTCGGCGGGGTTCCGGGGCAGCCGGGCGTCCCCGGTACTCACGGCGGCTGAGCCGGGCGGGCTGGGTAAAGTCGCCGCATGGACACCGAAAACGGTCCGCAGTGGCTCACCGATGGCGAGCAGCGGGCCTGGCGCACTCACCTCGACGTCAGCCGCCTGCTGATGTACCAGCTCGAACGGGACCTCCAGCCGTTCGGCCTCACCATGCACGACTACGAGATCCTGGTGAACCTCTCGGAGTCCGGGGACCGGCGGATGCGCATGAGCGACCTGGCGCAGGCGACGCTGCAGTCCAAGAGCAGGCTCTCCCACCAGATCACCCGGATGGAGAACGCTGGGCTGGTGCGGCGCGAGCACTGCGACACGGACAAGCGAGGGCTGTTCGCCTGTCTCACCGACCACGGCTGGAACACCATGCGGGAGGTCGCCCCGCACCACGTGGAGTCGGTGCGGCGGCACTTCATCGACCTGCTCGACCCGGAGAGCCTGAACGCCCTCCAGGCCACCCTGGCGCCCGTCGCGGAGCATCTGCGCTCCCGTCGCGGCCGGGTCTGAAGGAGCCGGGGCGCCTACCCGGCGGTCAGACCCACGACGAGTTCGTCGGCCGCCGCGTAGGGGTCGAGCGCGCCGGCGACGATGCGGTCGGCCAGGGCGCCGAGGCGGCGGTCGCCGTGCAGGTCGGCAATGCGCTCCCGCAGGGCGGTCACGGCGATGGTCTCGACCTCGTGGGCGGCCCTGCGCGTGCGGCGCTCCGCGAGGACGCCGCGCTCCTCCATCCAGGCGCGGTGCTTCTCCAGCGCCTCCACGACCTCGTCCACGCCCTCGCCCCGCGCCGCGACGGTCTTGACGATGGGGGGACGCCAGTCCCCCGGCGCCCGGGACTCCCCGAGGCCGAGCATGTGGTTGAGCTCGCGCGCGGTGGCGTCGGCGCCGTCCCGGTCCGCCTTGTTGACGACGTAGACGTCGCCGATCTCCAGGATGCCCGCCTTGGCGGCCTGGATGCCGTCCCCCATGCCCGGGGCCAGCAGGACGACGGAGGTGTCGGCCTGGCCCGCGATCTCGACCTCGGACTGGCCGACGCCGACGGTCTCGACCAGGACGACGTCGCAACCGGCCGCGTCCAGGACGCGGATGGCCTGCGGGGCGGCCCAGGCCAGCCCGCCCAGGTGGCCACGGGTGGCCATGGAGCGGATGTAGACGCCCGGGTCGGAGGCGTGGTCCGACATCCGGACGCGGTCCCCGAGCAGGGCGCCGCCGGAGAACGGCGAGGACGGGTCGACGGCGAGGACGCCGACCCGCTTGCCGATCCTGCGGTACGCGCTGACCAGCGCCGACGTCGAGGTGGACTTGCCGACGCCCGGGGAGCCGGTGAGCCCGACGACGTACGCGTTGCCGGTCAGCGGGGCGAGAGCCGCCATCACCTCGCGCAGATGCGGGGACGCCCCCTCCACCAGTGAGATCAGCCGCGCCACTGCCCGCGGCCTGCCCTCGCGGGCCTGCTCCACCAGTCCGGGGACGTCCACCGTCATGTGTGCTGCGCTCCTCGCTCCGTTGCGTGTACGCGTTGCCGGGTCCTGCGCCGGGCTACTTGCCGGGGACCTTGACGATCAGGGCGTCGCCCTGGCCGCCGCCACCGCACAGGGCCGCCGCGCCGGTGCCGCCGCCGCGCCGCTTCAGCTCCAGGGCCAGGTGGAGGACGATGCGGGCGCCGGACATGCCGATCGGGTGGCCGAGGGCGATGGCGCCACCGTTGACGTTCACCTTGTCGGAGGTCACGCCCAGGTCCTTCATGGACTGGTGGGAGACGGCGGCGAAGGCCTCGTTGATCTCGATGAGGTCGAGGTCGGCAACGTCGAGGCCCTCCTTGCCGAGGGCGTGCTTGATCGCGTTGGACGGCTGCGACTGGAGCGAGTTGTCCGGCCCGGCCACGTTGCCGTGGGCGCCGATCTCGGCGATCCACTCCAGGCCCAGCTCCTCGGCCTTGGCCTTGCTCATGACGACGACCGCGGCGGCGCCGTCGGAGATCTGCGAGGCGGAGCCCGCGGTGATGGTGCCGTCCTTGGCGAAGGCGGGGCGCAGCTTGCCCAGGGACTCGGCCGTCGTCTCCGCCCGGATGCCCTCGTCCTTGCTGAAGACGACCGGCTCGCCCTTGCGCTGGGGAATCTCCACGGGGGTGATCTCGGCCTCGAACAGGCCGTTCTTCTGCGCGGCGGCGGCCCGCTGGTGCGAGGCGGCGGCGATCTCGTCCTGCACGTCGCGCGGGATGCCCAGGCGCGTGTTGTGCTTCTCGGTCGACTCGCCCATCGCGACGCCCTCGAAGGCGTCCGTCAGGCCGTCGTGGGCCATGGCGTCGAGCATCTCCACCGCGCCGTACTTGTAGCCCTCACGGGACCGCGGCAGCAGGTGCGGGGCGTTGGTCATCGACTCCTGACCGCCGGCGACGACGACATCGAACTCACCGGCGCGGACGAGCTGGTCCGCGAGCGCGATGGCGTCGAGACCGGAGAGGCAGACCTTGTTGATGGTGAGGGCGGGGACGTTCATGGGGATGCCGGCCTTGACGGCGGCCTGGCGGGCCGGGATCTGCCCCGCGCCGGCCTGGAGCACCTGCCCCATGATCACGTACTGGACCTGGTCGCCGCCGATCCCCGCACGGTCGAGGGCTGCCTTGATCGCGAAGCCGCCGAGGTCGGCTCCGGAGAAGGACTTGAGCGAGCCGAGCAGTCGGCCCATGGGCGTACGGGCGCCCGCGACGATCACTGAGGTGGTGCCGGTCGTGCCAGTCATGCTGCGGCCCCTTCGGAGAAGGAAGTGAACGAGGGTTAATCGTCAATGTACTGAGCGGTATGCGGCCAGGTCACCGGTCGGAAGGTGTGACCGTGCGCACGTTGCGTAACCACCTCCGAAGCGGTGTCCTGGTTCCATGTTGACGCGTATCGACCACATCGGGATCGCCTGCTTCGACCTGGACCGGACGGTGGAGTTCTACCGTGCCACGTATGGCTTCGAGGTGTTCCACACCGAGGTCAACGAGGAGCAGGGCGTCCGCGAGGCCATGCTGAAGATCAACGAGACGAGCGACGGCGGCGCCTCCTACCTGCAGCTCCTGGAGCCGACGCGGGAGGACTCGGCCGTCGGGAAGTGGCTGGCGAAGAACGGCGAGGGCGTGCACCACATCGCCTTCGGCACGGCCGACGTGGACGGGGACGCGGCCGCGATCCGCGACAAGGGCGTGCGCGTGCTCTACGACGAGCCGCGCATCGGCTCCATGGGCTCGCGGATCACGTTCCTGCACCCCAAGGACTGCCACGGCGTCCTGACCGAGCTGGTGACCTCGGCCGAAGACCCGCACTGACCCGCTGAGGCGAGGACGAAGGGCGGTGCCGTGGGCGCCGCCCGTCGCCCGGGTCGCCGCACGAGAACACCGAGATCGCCGAACTCGGTAGAGTACGCGGCACGGCGAACCGCCGTGGGCCCGTTCCGCGCACCCCCGATGATCTGACACCATTTCCTCGGAGGCTCTACGGACGCACTCCGTGGAGCGATCCGCGGACGCCCGCCGGAACAGCCTGCACACCTTACCGACCAGGGGACGGATGGGACCGCGCAGTGCGGGGCTACGACCGCTACGAGGCTGACGATCACCTGTCGCGCTTCGAGGCCGAGATGGAACGGCTGAAGAAGGAGCGGGACAAGGCGGTCGACCACGCCGACGACCTCGGCTATCAGGTCGAGGTGCTGCGCGCCAAGCTCCACGAGGCGCGCCGCAGCCTCGCCTCCCGGCCCGCGGGTTACGACAACCTGGCCGGGCAGGCCGAACAGCTCCTGCGCAACGCCCAGATGCAGGCCGAGCAGCTGCGGGCCGACGCCGACCGCGAGCTGCGCGAGGCGCGCGCCCAGGTCCAGCGCATCCAGCAGGAACACGCCGAGGCGCAGGCCCGCATGGAGTCGGAGCTGCACACCGAGGCCGTCCGCCGCCGACAGCAGCTCGACCAGGAGCTGGCGGAACGCCGCGCCACCGTCGAGTCACACGTCAACGAGAACGTGGCGTGGGCGGAGCAGGTGCGGGCGCGCAGCGAGTCCCAGGCGCGCAGGCTCACCGAGGAGGCCCGTGCCGAGGCCGAGCAGGCGCTCCGGGCCGCGCGGGCCGAGGCCCAGCGGCTGACGGAGCAGTCCCGGCACCGGCTGAACGAGGAGGCCGAAAGCGCCCGGGCCGAGGCCGAGGCGCTGCTGCGCCGGGCCCGCACGGACGCGGAGCGGCTGCTGACGGCCGCGTCCACGCAGGCCCAGGAGGCCACCGAGCACGCGGACCGGCTGCGGACCACCTCGGCCGCCGAGGCGGACTCGGCGCGGCGGGAGGCCGCCGAGCAGGCGCGCCGGGCCGAGGAGCGGGTGCGGGAGGCCGACGAGGCGCTGCGGGCGGCGCGTGCGGAGGCCGACAAGCTGCTGGAGAGCGCCCGGGAGGACGCGGAGAAGCGGCTCGCCGACGCCGAGGCCACGAACGAGCAGCGCACCCGCACCGCGAAGGCGCAGGTCGCCCGCCTGGTCAGCGAGGCCACCGGCGAGGCGGAGGCGGTCAAGGCGGAGGCCGAGCAGCTGCGCGCGGACGCGAAGGCGGAGGCGGAACGGCTGCTGGCCGAGGCCAAGGAGGACGCGAAGGCCTCGGCGGCGGAGGAGTCGGCGGCCCAGCTGGCCGAGGCGGCCCGCGGCGCCGAGGAGATCCTGAGCAAGGCGGCGGAGGAGGCCCGCTCCACCAAGAGGTCGGCCGCCGAGGAGGCCGAGCGGCTGCGCCGGGAGGCCGAGGAGGAGGCCGACCGGCTGCGGGCCGAAGCGCACGACACGGCCGAGCAGTTGAAGGGCGCGGCGCAGGCCGACACCAAGGACTACCGGGCGAAGACCGTCGAACTCCAGGAGGAGGCGCGGCGGCTGCGCGGCGAGGCCGAGCAACTGCGGTCGGAAGCCGTCGAGGAGGGCGAGCGCATTCGGGCCGAGGCCCGCAAGGACGCCGTCCAGCAGATCGAGGAGGCGGCGTCCAAGGCCGAGGGGCTGCTGAGCCAGGCCAAGGCGGACGCCGAGGAGACGCGCGGCTCGGCGAGCGCCGAGGCGGAACGGCTGCGCGGCGAGGCCATCGAGCGGGCCACGGGTCTGCGGCGGCAGGCGGACGAGCTGCTGGAGCGGGCCCGGGGCGAGGCCGAGGAGCTGCGCCGGGACGCCGAGGAGCAGGCGGAGCGGACGCGGGCGGAGGCCGAGCAGGCCGTGCGCCGCACCCGTGAGGAGGCCGAGCAGCAGGCGGCGCAGACGACGGCCGAGGCGGAGGAGGCGGCCGCACGGCGGCGGGACGAGGCGGAGCAGCAGCTCTCGGCCGCCCAGGAGGAACTGACCGCGGCACGCGCGGAGGCCGAGCGGCTGCGCGAGGAGGCGCGGGCCGAGACGGAGCGGCTGCGGTCCGAGGCCGCCGAGCGGGTCCGGGCCCTGCGCGAGCAGGCCGAGGAGGAGGCCGAGCGGCTGCGGTCGGAGGCCGCGTCGGACGCCGCGCAGGCGCGGGCGGAGGGCGAGGCCGTCGCCGTCCGGCTGCGCACCGAGGCGGCGACGGAGGCGGAGCGGCTGCGGGCGGAGGCGCAGGAGGCGGCCGACCGGGTGCGGTCGGAGGCGGACGCGGCGGCCGAGCGGCTGGGCGCCGAGGCCGCCGAGGCGCTGTCGGCGGCGCAGGAGGAGGCGTCCCGGCGTCGGCGGGAGGCCGAGGAGCTGCTGGCCGACGCCCGCGAGGAGGCCCACCGCGAGCGCACCCAGGCGCGCGAGCAGAGCGAGGAGTTGCTGGCCTCGGCCCGCCGCCGGGTGGAGGAGGCGCAGGCGGAGGCCACCCGGCTGGTGGCCGAGGCGGAGGAACGGGCCGCGGGGCTCGTGGCTTCCGCCGAGGAGCAGGCCCAGCAGGTCCGGGACTCGGTCTCGGGGTTGCGGGAGGAGGCCGAGGAGGAGATCGCCGGGCTGCGCTCGGCGGCCGAGCACGCGGCGGAGACCCTGCGCCGGGAGGCGAGCGAGGAGTCGGCGGCGGCCAAGGCGCTGGCGGAGCGCACCGTCGCGGACGCCATCGCGGAGGCCGAGCGGCTGCGTTCGACCGCGCAGCAGGAGTCCGAGCAGGCGCGCGCCGACGGGGACCGGGTCCGGGACGAGGCCCGGGCGGAGGCGTCCCGCAAGGTCACCGAAGCCGCCGAACAGGCGGACGAGTTGCTGGCGGAGGCCCGCAAGGAGGCGCTGCGCACGGCGACGGCGTCCGAGGAGCAGGCCGACACGATGATCGGTGTGGCGCGCGCCGAGGCCGAGCGGCTGGTCGCGGAGGCCCGGGCGGAGAGCCACGAGCTGGTCGAGCAGGCCCGTGGGGACTCCAACACGATGCTGGAGGAGGCCCGCAGGGACGCGGCCGCTATCCGGGAGCGCACCGAGGAGCGGCGCAGCCGGGTGGAGAGCGAGGTCGAGGAGCTGCACGACCGGGCCCGCCGGGAGGCGGCCGAGGCGATGAAGTCGGCCGGTGAGCGGACGGACAAGCTGGTCCGGGCGGCCGAGGAGCAGCTCACCGAGGCGAAGGAGAAGGCCGCCGAGCTGATCTCGGACGCGAAGTCCGAGGCGAGCAGTGTGCGGATCTCGGCGGTGAAGAAGGCCGAGTCGCTGCTGAAGGAGGCCGAGCAGAAGAAGGCCGCCGTCCTGCGGGAGGCGGAGGAGACGCGCAGCGAGGCCCGGGCGGAGGCCCAGCGCATCGTGGACGAGGGCCGGAGCGAGCTGGAGGCCCTGGTGCGACGCCAGGAGGACATCAACGCCGAGATCTCCCGGGTGCAGGACGTGCTGGAGGCGCTGGAGTCCTTCGAGATGCCGGGCGGTGGCGGCGGGCGCGGCCGGGACGAGGACGGGGGCAGGCCGGGCCGGTCGGGCAAGCCCGCCAAGGAGGGCAAGTCCGCCAAAGAGAGCAAAGACGGCAAGGGGGGCAAGGGCGGCCGGGACGCGGAGGACGCCGACGAGGGCGGCGCCGGCGGGAAGGGCGACGGCGTCAAGGCCGGTGCGGGGGCGGGCGGCCAGCGCGGCAACGGAAAGGCGTGAGCGGGCCGTGACCTGCGGCGCCCACCGTCGGAGGCTCGGGCCCTCGGGTTCGGGCCGTCAGCGGTCCGGGCCGTCGGGCGTTCGGGCCGCCCATCCGAAAGCCACCCGAAAGAGCGCACATTGTCCTCAGCAAACCCCATGAATCGGCCATCCGCTCGATGACACGCCGCTTGGGCCCCTAGGATTCCGCTTAACACCTCACCGGTCTCTTTCGACAGGAACCCCATGAGCGACACTTCCTCCCCCTTCGGCTTCGAGCTCGTGCGGCGTGGTTACGACCGCGGACAGGTGGACGACCGCATCACGAAGCTCGTCGCCGACCGTGACAGCGCCCTGGCCCGCATCACCTCGCTGGAAAAGCGCATCGAGGAGCTGCACCTCGAGACGCAGAACGCCCAGGCCCAGGTCAATGACTCCGAACCGTCCTATGCCGGGCTCGGCGCGCGGGTCGAGAAGATCCTGCGGCTGGCCGAAGAAGAGGCCAAGGACCTGCGCGAGGAGGCCCGTCGGGCCGCCGAGCAGCACCGGGAGCTCGCGGAGAGCGCCGCCCAGCAGGTGCGGGACGACGCCGAGGCGTTCGCGGCCGACCGGAAGCAGAAGGCCGAGGAAGACGGCGTCCGCATCGTCGACAAGGCGAAGGGCGAGGCCGAGGTGCTGCGCTCCGACGCCGAGAAGGACGCGCAGTCCAAGCGGGAGGAGGCGGACGCCCTCTTCGAGGACACCCGCGCGAAGGCCGCTCAGGCCGCCGCCGACTTCGAGACGAACCTGGCCAAGCGCCGCGAGCAGTCCGAGCGCGACCTGGCCTCCCGTCAGGCGAAGGCCGAGAAGCGGCTGGCGGAGATCGAGCACCGCGCGGAGCAGCTCCGGCTGGAGGCCGAGAAGCTGCGCACCGACGCCGAGCGCCGGGCCCGCCAGACGGTGGAGACGGCTCAGCGGCAGGCCGAGGACATCGTGGCCGACGCCAACGCCAAGGCCGACCGCGTCCGCAGCGAGTCCGAGCGTGAGCTGGCCGCGCTGACCAACCGCCGCGACAGCATCAACGCGCAGCTCACGAACGTGCGCGAGATGCTGGCCACCCTCACGGGCGCGGCCGTCGCGGCCTCCGGGCAGCCGGTCGACGAGGACGAGGTGGCCAAGAACGTCCCGGCGCAGCAGTCCCGCTGACGCCCCGCCGACGCCCGGCGGGCCCGGCTGAGGCCCGCGGGGCGGCGGCCGAAGCCTCGGCCGGCCTCCGTGGCCGGTACCGGTCCGGGCGGCGCACGCAAGTTGGCGTGCGCCGCCCGGACCGTTTAGGTTCGGACCATGATCGAGCTTGACGGGCTCACGAAGCGCTATGGCACCACCGTCGCGGTGGACCGGCTCACCTGCACGGTCCAGCCCGGCGTCGTGACCGGCTTCCTGGGTCCAAACGGGGCAGGCAAATCGACCACGATGCGCATGATGCTCGGCCTGGACCGGCCGACCGCGGGCGACGTCCGCATCGACGGCGAACACTACGACCGGCTTCGCGATCCGCTGAAGCGCATCGGCGCGCTGCTGGAGGCGAAGGCCGTCCATCCGGGGAGGACGGCGTACAACCATCTGAAGGTCCTCGCCCAGTCCAACGGTATTCCCGAGCGCCGGGTGCCCGAGGTGCTGGACCTGGTCGGGCTGACCTCGGTGGCGAAGAAGCGGCCCAAGGCGTTCTCGCTGGGCATGGGCCAGCGGCTCGGCATCGCCACGGCGCTACTGGGCGATCCGAAGATCCTGATGTTCGACGAGCCGGTCAACGGACTGGACCCGGAGGGCATCCACTGGATTCGCAACCTGATGAAGTACCTGGCCTCCGAGGGCAAGACGGTCTTCGTCTCCAGCCATCTGATGAGCGAGATGGCCCTCACCGCCGACCACCTCATCGTCATCGGCCAGGGCCGGCTCCTCGCCGACACCTCCATGCGCCAGTTCATCCGGGAGAACTCCCGCTCGTACGTGCGGGTGCGCACGCCCGAGCCCGAGCGGCTGCGCGACGTCCTGGCGGGCGCCGGGCTGACGGCCGCGGACTCCGCGGACGGCGCGCTGGAGGTGGACGGCGCCGAGTCCGACCGCGTGGGCGAGCTGGCCGCGGGCGAGGGGCTCGTGCTCCACGAGCTGAGCCCGCAGCAGGCCTCGCTGGAGGAGGCCTTCATGCGGCTGACGGCCGGTTCGGTGCAGTACCACGCGCACGGTGCCGCGCCGGCGCCGGGCGGGCACCCCGGTGCCGACGGCTCCGGGGTGCCCGCGGCGCCCGCGGCTCCGGGCGCCCCGGGCGGGCCCGCAGCCACGACGGCGCCCGGCGGGCCGGAAGGGCCCGCGGCGGCCGACGGTCACGGAAAGGGGGCCTGATCATGGCTCACACGACTCAGGTCCTCCGTTCGGAGTGGACCAAGGCCATCACCGTCCGGACCACGGTGTGGACGCTCGGCATCGCGTTCCTCGTCACGGTCGCGATCGGTGTCCTCATCAGCCTGGTGATCAACAACAGCTTCGAGGACCTCCCCGAGCGGGACCGGCTCAACTTCGACCCGGTGCTGACGAGCTTCGCCGGGATGTCGCTCGGGCAGCTCGCGATGATCGCCTTCGGCATCCTGCTGGTCTCCAGCGAGTACAGCACCGGGATGATCCGGGCCTCGCTGGCCGCGGTTCCGCAGCGCGGGACGTTCATGGCGGCGAAGCTGGTCGTCGGCACGGCGCTGGTCTTCGTCGTCGGCATGATCACCAGCTTCGTGTCGTTCTTCCTCGGACAGGCGATGCTCGGCGACCTGTCGGTCTCGCTCGGCGACGAGAACGTGCTGCGCGCCGTCATCGGCGGCGGTCTCTACATGACGCTCATCGCGTTGTTCGCGATGGGGGTCACCTGGATCCTGCGCAGCGCGCTGCTGGCGTTCTCCATCCTCGTCCCGCTGTTCTTCCTGGTCACGCCGATCCTGGCCAACATCGAGGCCACCCGCGACGTCGGGTACTGGTTCCCGGACCAGGCCGGCGGCTGGATCATGAGCGTCGTGGACACCGGTGACCGGCCCTACGGCCCGTGGGGCGGGCTGCTGATCATGGTGGGCTGGACGGCGGTGGCCCTCGTCGCCGGCTATCTGACGCTGAGGAAGCGGGACGCCTGAGCCCGTCCCGGACCGCCCCTGGCCCACCCGTCTGACGGGAACCGTTCAAGCGACGGTAGCCTCCTAGCCTACGGGGGCGCTGACCAAAGCCCCGCACGCACGTACGGCCAGGGGCGAACTGCATGATCGAGGCTTTCGGGCTGACCAAGCACTACGGTGCCAAGACAGCCGTGTACAACCTGTCCTTCCAGGTACGTCCAGGTGTCGTCACCGGCTTCCTCGGGCCCAACGGCTCGGGGAAGTCCACGACGATGCGGATGATCCTGGGGCTGGACGCACCGAGCAGCGGGACCGTGTCCATCGGCGGACGGTCGTTCCGCCAGCACGGCAACGCGGCCCGCGAGGTGGGGGCGCTGCTCGACGCGAAGGCCCTGCACGGTGGCCGCAGCGCGCGCAACCACCTGATGTGCCTGGCGCAGTTGTCGGGCATCCCGAAGCGGCGCGTGGACGAGGTGCTGGACATCGTCGGCCTGCGGTCCGTCGCGGGCAAGCGGGCCAAGGACTTCTCCCTCGGCATGGGCCAGCGGCTCGGCATCGCCGCCGCGCTGCTCGGCGACCCGCGGGTGCTCCTCTTCGACGAGCCCGTCAACGGCCTCGACCCGGAGGGCATCCGCTGGGTGCGGCAGCTCATGAAGCAGCTGGCCGCCGAGGGGCGCACCGTGTTCGTCTCCAGCCACCTCATGAGCGAGATGGCCCTCACCGCCGATCACCTCATCGTCATCGGCCGGGGCCAGCTCCTGGCCGACCAGTCGGTGAAGGAGTTCATCGCCGCCAACTCCGCGGAGTTCGCCCGCGTCCGCACCCCGGACGACTCGCCGCGGCACCGGGAGAAGCTCTCCGCCGCGCTCGCCGAGGCGGGCGGCCGCGTCGAGCCCGAGCAGGACGGCGCGCTGAAGGTCACCGGGCTGCCGCTCCCCCGGATCAGCGATGTCGCGCACTCCGCCGACGTCCGGCTGTGGGAGCTCTCGCCGCACCACGCCTCCCTGGAGGAGGCCTACATGCTCATGACCCAGGGCGCCGTCGACTACGCCGCGGCGGCCGCCGGTCCCGGGCACCCGGCCCTGCCGCCGCAGGGCGCCCCGCACGGCGCTCCCCACGGCGGCCGGCCCACCGGGGGCTGGGGCGGTGGTGCACCCTCCGCACCCGGGCAGCAGCCGGGCCAGCCGGGGCCGTGGCAGG
>NZ_JABLSI010000039.1:5000-55425 GCF_019303475.1 Streptomyces sp. JJ38 | reverse complement strand
TGTCCAGGGCCCCGGGCTTTTTTGTGTTCCGGGTCTGCGCACCCGACAACACGGCGCCGCCGGGATGCTGCGGATAATTCGGTGAGCGTCGAAGTGGTCTTGGTCTACCGTCGGCCCATGACACAGACCCTGAACGCGGACCGTCAACGAGACTGGCCCGCGCTGATCGCTGTGAGCATCACCCTGCTCCTGTGGGCCTCCGCCTTCGTCTCCATCAGGAGCGCGGGTTCCTCCTACTCTCCCGCGGCCTTGGCGCTGGGGCGGCTACTGACGGCTGCCCTGGTGCTGGGGGCGATCTGGCTGATACGTGGGGACGGCCTCCCGCCTCGCCAGGCGCTGCCCTGGATCGGAATCGCGGGGGTGCTCTGGTTCGGCGTCTACATGGTGGCCTTGAACTGGGGGGAGCAGGAGGTCGATGCGGGGACCGCGGCCATGCTCGTCAACGTCGGACCGATCCTCATCGTGTTGTTGAGCGGCCGGTTCCTCGGAGAGGGTCTGCCACGTGCGCTGTTCCTGGGGATCGGGGTGGCCTTCCTCGGGGCCGGCATGGTCGGGTTCTCCATGGCCGACGTCGGTGGAGCGTCCGTACTGGGCGTGCTGCTCTGCCTGTTGGCCGCCGTCACCTATGCCGCGGGTGTGGTCGCGCAGAAGCCGGCTCTGCGGAGCGCGACACCGCTTCAGGTGACGTTCTTCGGGTGTGTGGCCGGTACGGTCGCCTGTCTGCCCTTCGTCGGAGTCCTGGCGTCCGAGGTGGGGCAGGCGCCGCTGTCGGCCACGCTCAACATGGTCTATCTGGGGGTCTTTCCGACGGCGCTGGCCTTCACCACGTGGGCCTACGCACTGGCCCGGACGCCTGCGGGGCGGATGAGCGCCACCACATACGTCGTGCCGGTGCTGGTGGTGCTCATGTCCTGGATGGCGCTGGACGAGGTGCCGCGGCCGCTCGCCCTGGTCGGTGGTGTGCTGTGCCTGGTGGGTGTCGCCGTGTCCCGTCGGCGGCCCGGGGACGGAGGCCCGAGGCCCGTGGCCGCTCTTGACGAGGGCACCGAGCCCGCCCCGGAGACGGCCGCCCGCTGAAGTCACCACCCGCTGAGCGACGAACCGCTGAGTCAGCGAGCCAAGCCCGTCCGGGGCACCTGGCCGAGCACCAGCTCGGGCCACCAGGAGCGGGCCTGATCCTGGGAACGCAGGTGGGCGACCGTGTGGATGCCCACCTCCGTCGCCTCGTTGACGAGCGACGGGAGCTCGGGCAGGGGAGCGACGGCAGCCGGGTCGTCGAGGACCAGGGTGATTGGTGGGTCGAGCCGACCGGAGGATGACCGTTCGGCCATGCGCCGGCCGTGCTCGACCACGTTCGAGGTGAGCGCCGTGACGAAGGGCATGACGCCGGCATGACGGCGTGGGGCTTCCACGGCCTCGCCCACGATGTAGAGCGTGCCCACTTCGGCGGCGAAGGATTCCACCGCCCTGGAATCCGTGCGCCTGCCCGCGCAGGCGTCCCGGACGTGGACGCGTCCCAGGGCCTTCAACGCGTGGGCGACCAACGCGACGGCGGCCTCTCGCCGTTCCGGGTGGGCGGCGAGTGTCGCCTCCAGCTCGCCCGCTGCGCCCGGGGCGGCTCCGGTGTCACCGCGCAGGATGCGGACGGCGTCTGCCGTGGACGCGCCCGTGGCCCACCGGTGCGCGAGGCGGAACGGCTTGCCGGAGACGGCGGCTGCGTGGAGGCAGCAGCGCAGCAGGGTTTCGGCGGCGTCGTGCACGGCGGCGTGGGCCGTGGCAGGGCTGCGGACCGGTGCGAGCAAAGCCGCCGCGCGGCTCCGGGCCACCGCCGGGTCGGCACAGCCCCGCTCCGGCGCCCAGCGCACCCGCATGGGGGCGTCCGTGCGGTGGCCGGGGTCGTAGACGTACGTCGGCCCCAACTTTGCGCGGGCCCCGACCGTGACGCGCCACAGATCGGGATCGGCGGTGACGACGACGGAAGGGCCTTCGGCGGCCGCCAGGGCCTCGGCCGGGTCGGCCGCGCCCCGCAGCACCAGACCGTGCGCCGTTCCCGGCGAGGGCCGTGCAGCTCCGGTGAGGCCTACGGTGCTGGGGCTGTGGGCGGTGAGGTTGGAGCGTGTCACCGACGTGGGTCCCGGCTCGTCCGAGGCCGAGGCCGAAGCCGGGGTTGAACGTGGAGCTGAACCCGGGGTCGCGTCCGGAGGGAAGGCCTTCGCCGGGGACGGGTCCTGCGCCGACTCGTGCAGACGGTGGGGCGGGGTTGGCGGCCGCACGCGCGCAGAGGCGTGTGACCGGGCCGCCCCCTGGGCCTCCCACGGCTGTCCCGGTGGCGCCTCCCCACGGGTGTCCTCCGCGATGCGCCGGGCCACGTGACGCGCCTGGCGCCTGGCCCTGCGGCGGGCGAGCGACGTCAGCAGCGCGAGGGTCAGCACGAACAGGACCATGACCTCGCCGATCAGCAGGCCCCAGAAGAGGCCGGGCCCGGACAGCGTGGCGGGGTCGGCGTCGGGCCAGGCCGCCTCGAGGTCCGCGGGGTCGGTCACCAGGGCGCGTACCGCCAGTGGGGTGTGGGTGAAGCCGATGCCGTGCGGCCAGGCACCGTGGGCGAGCAGCCCGGCCAGCCCGACGGCCGTCCAGGCCAGCACGGTGAGCCCCAGCAGCAGGGCGAGCAGGCCGACCAGCAGGCCGTCCGGAATGCCGCCGCCCGGCCTGCGGCCGGGCTCGGGGACGGTGCCCGGATGTCCGTGCCCCGGCACGTCAGGCCACCGTCCCATCCGCGTGCGTGAGTCGGTCGAACCGGCTCGCGCGGGACTCGGCCTCCGTCTCCAGCGCGTGGTCCAGCTCGTCCATGGGGCCGTGCGGTTCGGCGTCCTCGGGGCGTACGGAGGCCTCGGTCATGGCTCGGTCGGTGAACACGAGCGGCCTCTCCGCCTCTGTCACCAGGTGCTTGACGACCTGCACGTTGCCGTTGACGTCCCAGACGGCGATGCCGGGGGTGAGGGTGGGGATGATCTCGACGGCCCAGCGGGGCAGCCCCAGCACCTGACCGGTGGCTCGGGCCTCGTCCGCCTTCTGCGCATAGATCGTGCGGGTGGAGGCCATCTTGAGGATGGCCGCCGCCTCCTTGGCGGCGGCGCCGTCGACGACGTCCGACAGGTGGTGCACGACGGCGACGAACGAGAGCCCCAGCCGTCGGCCGAACTTCAGCAACCGCTGGAACAGCTGGGCGACGAAGGGGCTGTTGATGATGTGCCAGGCCTCTTCGACCAGGAAGATACGCTTCTTGCGGTCCGGCCGGATCCAGGTGTGCTCCAGCCAGACGCCGACGATCGCCATCAGGATGGGCATGGCGATGGAGTTGCGGTCGATGTGGGAGAGGTCGAACACGGTCAGCGGCGAGTCCAGGTCGATACCGACGGTCGTCGGGCCGTCGAACATGCCGCGCAGATCGCCGTCCACGAGGCGGTCGAGGACGAGGGCCACGTCCAGGCCCCAGGCGCGGACGTCTTCCAGCGCCACGTTCATCGCCTGCGCCGACTCGGGCTCGGGGTGGCGGAGCTGCTCGACGATGTCGCCGAGGACGGGCTGCCGGTCGGAGACGGTCGCGTTGACGTAGGCGTGGGCGACCTTGAGGGCGAAGCCCGCGCGTTCGTCCAGACCGTGGCCGAGCGCCACCTCGATGATGGTGCGCAGCAGGGCGAGCTGGCCCGTCGTCGTGATGGCCGGGTCGAGCGGGTTGAGCCGGATGCCCTGGTCCAGCGCGGCCGTCGGGTCCAGACGGATCGGGGTGATGCCGAGCTGCTCGGCGATGAGGTTCCACTCGCCGACACCGTCCTCGCCCTGGGCGTCGAGCACGACGACCTGGCGGTCCCGGAAGCGGAGCTGGCGCAGGACGTACGTCTTCTCCAGTGCCGACTTGCCGTTGCCGGACTCGCCCAGCACCAGCCAGTGCGGGGCCGGGAGTTGCTGGCCGTAGAGCTGGAACGGGTCGTAGATGTACCCCTTCCCGCTGTAGACCTCGCGGCCGATGATGACGCCGGAGTCCCCCAGGCCCGGGGCCGCGGTGGGCAGGTAGACGGCCTGGGCCTGGCCCGTGGAGGTGCGGACGGGCAGGCGCGTCGTCTCCGTTCTGCCGAAGAGGAAGCTCGTGAAGGCGTCGGTCACGGTGGAGAGCAGGTCATACGCGGCCATGGGGGCTGCGCCTCCTCATCACTGATCTGGTGGTCAGCTCTCGATGCGTCCTCACCGGCGGATTCCGGTGGCGAAGGGGAGGGTGTTGACGAAGGCGCGGTGGTGTTCCCGGTCGCACCACTCCAGTTTCAGATAGCTCTTTCCCGCCGCCGCGCGGATCGTCCGCTTGTCACGGGCGAGGGCCTCGGGCGAGCGGGAGGAGACGGTGATGTAACCCACGAGGTTGACTCCGGCCGCGCCGCTGGCCAGGTCCTCTCCGCGTTGGTCGACGCGGCCGTGGGCGGCGATGTCGCGCGGGTCCACGGTGCGGTTCATCTTCGCCTGCCGGCTGGCCTCCGCCGAGTCGTTCGTCTTCTCGGTCAGCATGCGCTCGATGGCCAGCTCGGTGGGCTCCAGGTCCATGCACACGGCCACGGTCCTGATGACGTCGGGTGTGTGCACCAGCAGGGGGGCGAGGAAGTTGACGCCCACCGGCGTCATCGGCCACTCCTTCACCCAGGCCGTCGCATGGCACCAGGGCTCGCGGGTGGCGGACTCGCGCGTCTTCGCCTGGAGGTAGTCGGGCTGCGTCGCGTCCAACTCGGCCGGCCAGGCGTTGCGCTGGGTCATCGCCTGGATGTGGTCGATGGGGTGGTCCGGATCGTAGGAGGCGTGCACGAGGGAAGCCAGCCGGGCCTGGCCGAGCGGCTGCCGCACCCGGATGTCGGCCTCGGCGAGCCGTGCGCAGATGTCGGTCAGCTCGCGCGTCATGACGATGGCCAGGCCCTCGTCGCGGGAGAGCCGACGACCGCCGGAGCGGTTGGCCTTGGCGATCGTCGCGGCCTCGGCGGCCAGTTCCCGGCCGTGGTGCATGCAGGCCACGAGATAGGCACGATGCTGCTCGCTGGAGGTGGAGACCATGGACTGGAGGTGGTCGTAGGAGGCCTGCAGCCATCGCGGGGCGCGCTCGTCACCGCGCTGGGCGACGTCCTTGGCGTGGGCGTCCGGATCGGCCGGAAGGGTGCGGGCGAGCATCTGGAGCCGGGTGACGTAGCCGTCGCCGTTGGCCACGTGCTTGAGCAGCGTCCCGAACCGGTCGACCAGCGCCTCCTGGTCCTCGCTGTCCCGCAGACCGACGCCGGGTCCCTCGATCTCGATGGCGGCGGTCACGGTGCGTCGGTCGGCGTGCAGCAGGACGGCGATCTCGTCCGGCCCGAAGGGGGAGGAGAGCCACGTCATGCGGCCGATTCCGGGGGGCGCGCCGATCTCCGTCTCCCGGCCGTCGAGCCGGATGCCCGCCTCCGGGGCCTCCGACCGGTACGTCCCGCCCCGCCGCAGCAGCCTGCGGTAGGAGCGGTCGATCTCGATCCACCGGTAGAACGTCCGCC
The DNA here is from genome assembly GCF_019303475.1 of Streptomyces sp. JJ38. Classification (GTDB taxonomy): domain Bacteria; phylum Actinomycetota; class Actinomycetes; order Streptomycetales; family Streptomycetaceae; genus Streptomyces. Next base: position 49,867 of record NZ_JABLSI010000039.1, on the reverse strand, counting down.
CCCGGTAGGGGACGTAGACGGCGGCCAGAGCGAGCATCGGGAAGCCCGCGAGCAGCACGATCCGCACCGACAGCATCGGCACCAGCAGACCGCACATCATGCCCAGGAAGGCACCGACGACGATGAGGGCGATCTCGCCCGTCTCGCGGTTCTTGCCGATGACGGCGTTCGGGCGGGAGCGCCCGATGGTGTACGTGCGGCGCGGCGCGACGGTATGGGACGTCGTCACCTGCGGTCACCTCCGGTGCGGTCGTTCGTGGTGCGTGGCGCGGCGGTCGGGTTGGCCCGTTGCTGCGGGGGCGCTGCGGTGCGGGTGCTGTGCGCGGCCATACCACCGGCGACCGGGTTGGCGGGCTTGGCCCCGCCGCCACCGCCGCCTCCCTGCTGCCCGCCCCCCGAGCCGCTGCCGCGGGCGCTGTGGGCGCTGATGCCCTGCCGCAGCATGGCGGCCGGGGTGGCGATGGCGGCGACGGCCTTGCGGGAGGCCGGGTCGGCGGAGGCGTTGCGGTGCCGGACGATGTCGTCGCCGAAGCCGGGGACGAAGCGGTAGATCATCGCGGAGGCGAAGATGGCCAGCAGGATGATGGCGAGACCGGAGACGATGGCGCCCATCGCGTTCGGGCCGTCGTCGGCGGCGAGCGCCCCGGCCAGCCCGAGCACGATGACGATGACGGGTTTCACGAGGATGACGGCGATCATGATTCCGGCCCAGCGGCGCACGTGGGACCACATGTTCTTGTCGACGAGGCCCGAGTAGACGACGACGCCGAGCAGCGCGCCGACGTACAGCAGGGCGGCCCGGATCACCAATTCCAGCCACAGCACGCCCGCCGCGAGGACGGAGACGAGGGAGACGACGATCAGCATGATCGGCCCGCCGCCGATGTCCTCACCGGAGCGGAGGGCCTCGGAGAACGTGCCGAAGAACTTGTCCGTCTGCGAGCCGGTGCCGGTGGCGATGACATCGGTGACGGCATCGGTGGCGGAGACGAGTGTGTAGAGGACGAGCGGGGTGAAGGCGGAGGCCAGCACGACGAGCCAGAGGAAGCCGACGGCCTCGGACAGCGCGGTGGTGAGCGGGACGCCGCGGATGGCGCGCTTGGTGATGGCCAGGAGCCACAGGATGAGCGTGAGGATCGTGGACGCGGCGAAGACGACGGCGTACTGGCGCAGGAAGGCGGCGTTCGTGAAGTCCACGTCGGCGGTGGCCTCGACGGCCTCGGACAGCTTGCCGACGATCCAGGCGGCGGCCTCGGCGCAGCCGTTGGCCAGGGAGGACAGCGGGTCGAGGCTCTCCAGCGCCTCCGGGGTGCGGCTTCCTCCGCCGCCGTCCCCGCCGCCCCCTTCGCCGCCCTCGCACAACTCCCGCGCGGTTCCGCGGACGAGGTCACAGGGATTGTTGCTCTCGTCCGGATTGGGGCTCTCACCCGGGCTCGGGCTCGCTCCCGGGGCGTCAGGAGGTGTCGTGGGGTCGGCCGCGGCCGACCCCGAGGCCAGGAACGCCGCTCCCTGAGCTCCCCCGAGCAGCGCGAGGAGTGCTGGCCAGCGGCGCCTGAGCGTGGCGGAGCGAACGGCCGACTGGTTACCGCGCATAGGTGAAACCTCCGAAGCGCTTCTGGGCCTCAGCCATCTCCTCTGCGGAGGAGGCGCGTTGGTCGCGGCCCACCGGGGTCGGTCCGTCCTGTTGTTCGAGTTCGACGACCTTCCAGTCGCCCTCGGTCCATCGCAGCTCGAAGGTGTTGGTGTACCAGGCTTCCGTGACCGGGTTCCGCGAGTCCTCGCCGCTGATGCCGAACAGCGTCACGTACCAGACAGCTACGGTGGCGGTCCCGCCGCTGGCGTCGTACGCCACGAGATCCGAGCCGATGGGGTTCGCTCGCGAGACGAACGTGCTTCCCTCAGGGGCCGATCCGTCTTCGTTCAGCCCGATGCGTCGCAGGAAGTCGGGATCGCTGTACACATTGTCGAGAGAGGCCAGCCGCTCGGCGGAGAGGTCGGGGGCGAAGACCGTGTCCACGATGGATGTGCGCGTCCTGGCGTCGTACATACCGTCCCCGGTGAGCGCCACCACGTAGTTGGCGGCGGCGCTCTGGGCGCCCTGTTCGGTGCGGGGGAAGCCGGAGGGGACGCCGGGGCCGCGGGGGTCGACGGGGGCGACGCCCGAGGGTGCCGTGGGGTTGGCTTGGGCGCCGCCCTCGGCGTCGTCCTCGCTCTCGCCTCCGCCCCGGGTCGCGAACGCGATCGCGGCGATCAGGATGACCACGACGCCGACCACGGTGACGAGGCTGCGCCCGGGGCGGACGCCGGGTGTTCTGCCCGGCTCCGGGCTCTCCCCTTCGGGCAGGCGCACGCGGGTGCCCGCACGACGGGTGTCCGCGTACTCCCGTTCGTCTCCGTAGCCGTCGCCGCCGATGCTCATGGAACGCCTGCCCCTCGACCCGTCGCCGTCAATCGTCAACCGCCTTCCGCCTATTGTCCCCTCACACGACGGTAGCGGGGCAGAGTTGTCCACGGGCGGAGTGTGACGATGTGACCGCGATCCGCGGCACGCGGGACGGCGCACGTCAGGCTGTCCACACCTGTGGACGAAAACTGAGGGGCTCTCAGCCCGCGCCCCGGGCGAAGTGGTCGAACTCGTCGTTCCGGACCCCCAGGACGAAGGCCCTCCACTTGGCCTTCGTCGTGGTGACGACGTGCTCGGGGTCGTCGGTCTGGCGGAGGTGGACGAGATCGCCCTCGCCGACCGCGACCTCGATGCACTCCTCGTCGGGGTCGTCGGACGAGCGGATCCAGTCGAGCTTGTCCCAGTCCGTCATGCGTCTCAGCCTAGAGGCGGCACGCCGACGGCGGGGCCGGACGGCCCGGAAGGCCAGGCGGGGCCCGGAAGGCGTGGGCGGTGCCTAGCGCTTGCGGACGACGGTCACGCCGTCGCGCAGGGGCAGCATGGCGCAGGTGACGCGGGTGTCGGCGGCGATGGTGTCGTTGACGGCGCGGATGGCCTTCACCGTCTCGCCCTGTTCGGCCTCGTCGACGACGCGGCCCTCCTGGAGGACGTTGTCCAGCACGATGACGCCGCCGGGTCGCAGGCGGGTGACCAACTCCTCGTAGTAGGCGGGGTAGCCGGACTTGTCGGCGTCGATGAAGGCGAAGTCGACGGTCTCCTCGCGCGGCAGTGCGCGCAGCGTCTCCACGGCGGGGCCGAGGCGGAGGTCGATCCGGTCGTCCAGGCCGGCGCGCTGCCAGTAGCGGCGGGCGATCGACGTCCACTCCTCGCTGAGGTCGCAGGCGATGAGCCGGCCGCCCTCGGCGAGCCCGCGGGCGATGCAGATGGAGGAGTAGCCGGTGAAGGTGCCCACCTCGACGGCCAGCCGGGCCCCGGTGAGCTGGGTCAGCAGGGTGAGGAACGCGCCCTCGTCCTGGCTGATCTGCATCGCCGCCAGGTCGGGGACGGCCTGGCGGGTCTCCTCGGCGAGGTCCCGCAGCACGTCGTCCGCGGCGGGACGGCTGTGGTCGACGAGGTACGGCCCGAGGCTGGGGTGGACGATGTGCACGAGACGCTCCCGGGGGTCGGCGCGGCCTGGCGGACGGAGAGGGGAAAAGCCGCAGAAGCGCCGTAAACCGCCCGAACGGCTAGACGGCCATACCGTAGACGATCGTGAACAGGGTTCCCAGCGACCCGATGATGAAGACGCCGGTGAGTCCCGCGACGATCAGGCCCTTCCCCTGTTCGGCGCTGAACGTGTCGCGCAGGGCGGTGGCACCGATGCGCTGCTTGGCGGCACCCCAGATCGCGATGCCGAGGCAGATGAGGATGGCGACGGCCATGACCACCTCGATCATGACGCGGGCCTCGGTGCCCAGGGAGCCGAACGGGCCCCAGTCGGGTGCGATTCCCCCGATAATGGTGGTGATGTCGCCTTCTTCGGCCGCAAGGAACATGTGAACTCACCGCCACAGGTGGGTTGTCGGTCATCGGCTCGGTACAGCCTTCTCGAATTCTGCCATGGAATGCGATGGTTGGGGGGTGCGGAAGGCTTGGGTGGCTTCGGGGTGCGGTTTCGGCCTGGTGTTGTCGTTCCTGGCGTTGCTGGTGGTGGGCACGTACGTGTCCGCGTCCCAGTTCGGTCCGGGCGGGGGCAGCCCGGTACGGCTGGCGAAGGGCTCGGTGCCCGCGGAGTACGAGAAGCTCGTACAGAAGTGGGGGGGCCTGTGCGAGGCGCTGAACCCCGCGCTGCTGGCGGCGCAGCTGTACCAGGAGAGCGGCTGGAACCCGCGGGCGCAGTCGCCCGCCGAGGCGCAGGGCATCGCGCAGTTCATCCCCGGCACCTGGGCCGTGCACGGGCTGGACGCCAACGGGGACGGCGAGGCCAACGTCTGGGACCCGGAGGACGCGATCCCCTCGGCCGCGTCCTACGACTGCACGCTGGCCCGCAACGTGGCGAAGGTGCCGGGCGACGTGACGTCGAACATGCTGGCCGCCTACAACGCCGGGCCCTACGCCGTGATCAAGTACGGCGGGGTGCCGCCCTACGAGGAGACGCGGAACTACGTCGCGGTCATCCGCAAGATGGAGGAGTCCTTCGCGGCGGCCCAGGGGCGGCTCTCGCCCGCCCGCCAGGCCGCCGGGGCCATCCACTACGCGCAGGAGAAGCTGGGCACGCCCTATCTGTGGGGCGGTGACGGCACGGCCGAGGACGGCGGACGGTTCGACTGCTCGGGGCTGACCAAGGCCGCCTACGCCTCGGTGGGCATCGAGCTGCCGCGTGTGGCCAACGACCAGTGGAACGCCGGGCCGCATCCGTCCCGTGGCGAACTGCTCCCCGGCGACCTCGTCTTCTTCGCCCACGACCTCGATGATCCCCGTTCCATCCACCACGTCGGGATCTACGTCGGCGGCGGGTACATGATCGACGCCCCCTACACGGGGGCCGTCATCCGGTTCGATCCCATCGACTCGCCCGACTACTTCGGGGCCACCCGCCCGACCGGCTGAGCGCTGCCCCGGTCGCCCGGTGGCCCTACGCTGGGTGGGACGCCGCGGACGCCGCGGACGCCGCGGACGCCGGACACGGGCCGCGGACGCCGGACACGGGCCGCGGACGCCGGACACGGCCCGTGGACGCCGGAGACGGGCTCCCCACACCCCGGGGACGTGGTCGCGGACGCCGGGCACGCGGCGGCGTTCGGTCACTCTTCGATAACGTGGACGTGATCATTCAGTGGATGGCGGAACGCCGGGACCGGCTGCCGCGTTCCCTGACCAGGATCGGATGACCTTCCGAGACACGGGGCCGGTAGCCATGCAGGGCGAGTTACACGGGTGACGCGAGTGACAGCGAACGAGAGGCCGCAGCGCCATGTCTGACTGGGACAGCTCCGACGTCGGGCTGCTCTACCGCGTCAACGGCTGGTCGGCGAGCCTGCCCGACTGGGCGAACTCGGCGCTGGCCTTCCTCAGCGAGTACGGCGTCATCGCCGGCCTCATGGTGCTGGGCCTGTGGGCGTGGTGGACGGCGCGCCGCCGGCCGGACGCCGTGACCGCCGTCGCCGGGCTGATGTGGGCCCCGCTGGGCGCCTCGGCCGCCTACCTGGTCAACTACCCGATCCGGGAGCTCGTGGCCAGGCCGAGACCGTTCGTCGATCACGAGGGACTCAACGTCCTGGTGGCGGGGAAGGACGGCTACTCGTTCGTCAGCGACCACTCGGCGCTGGTGATGGCCCTGGCCGTGGGCATCTTCGTCGTCAACCGGAAGCTCGGCGCGCTCGCCATCGCGCTGGCCCTCTTCCAGGGATTCGGGCGCGTCTACACCGCGGTGCACTACCCGACGGACGTCATCGGCGGGCTGGCCCTGGGCGCCGCCGTCGTGCTGCTCCTCGCCCCGCTCGCGGCCGCCCTGCTCACCCCGCTCACCCGGGCCGTGGCCGCGTCGCCGCACGTGGGGCGGCTGGTGCACGCCCCGCCGCGGGGGGCCGTCGAGCGCGAGGAAGCCTCCGGCGAGCCGGTGTCCGCGGCCCACGGCCGCGACCTGGCGGCCTGAGCCTCCGCCTCGCGCACCCCTCTCCGGGCGTGCGCGGCGGCTACGCCTCGTCGTGGGCGCGCGCGTCCGCCTGCGCCCGGGCCCGGGCGCGCCGCGCGGGGCCGCGCCAGCCGCAGGAGCAGTGGGCGCTCACGAAGGAACCGCGCTCCCGCAGGCTCGTGGTGTGTTCTTCCGTGGCGTCGGGAGACTCTCGCTGGTCGGGCACAGGGCCAACGCTACCCGGGCGTAACGGCTGCACAGGTGCCGTCGTTAAGCGGATCGAGTCCAGGGACGGTCCGTTGGGGGTCTGGTTGCGATGGACAGGCGGAAGGCCACGGCCGGTGTGCTCGCGGCGATCGTGCTGACGGCTGTGGCGGGCACCGGGTGCTCGGGGCGCACCGTCGCGGTGCAGGAGTCGACGGGCGATGATCCCCGCGCCCAGATGCGGCGGGTGGCCGACGAGTTGGCGGAGGCGCGGACGTCGCGGGTGCGCAGCCGGATGGAGCTGCGCAGCGGCGGCACGCGGCTGACCATCAGGGGGGCCGGGGGGTTCGACTTCAGGCGGCGCATGGGCCGGATCGAGGTCACCCTGCCCGACGAGCGGCAGGACCCGGTCACGGCGGTCATCGCCCCGGGGGCGCTCTACATGAAGAACCGCGGCGCCGGGGTGCCGGAGGACAAGTGGGTGCGGGTGGATCCGGCGGAGCTGCCCGACGGCAACCTGGTCTCCAACGGGGTGACGGATCCGCTCGTCGCGGTGGAGCTGCTCCGGGGGGTCAGCTCGGTGCGGTACGTGGGCACGCGGCGGCTGGACGGCAAGCTGGTCCGGCGTTTCCGCGGAACGACCGACGTGCGGGCGGCGGCGGGTGAGGCATCGCAGGGGCGGCGGGACCAGCTCTCGGCGGCGGCGAAAGGGTTCTCCACCCGGGCCGTGCCCTTCGAGGCGCACCTCGACGAGGAGGGGCGGCTGCGTCGCGTGCGGCACACGTTCGTCTTCGGGAACGACGAGGCCGTCGTCTCCACCACCGAGTTGTACGCGTTCGGGACGTCGGTCGAGGTGGAGCTGCCGCCGAGGGCGGACGTCTACACGGGCCGGATCGCCACGACCACGCCCGCGCCGCCCGCGTGACGCCGACGGCGGCGGGCGCGGGCGCGGACGACGTGGGCGCCCCCGCCCCGGGGACCCCCGCCCCGGGGGGCGTCCGGCGTCCCGTGGGGCTCACGTCCGGGTGGTCCTAGTCCGGATGTGTCATGCGGGAATGCCCCGGGCCGTCCTACTGTGAGGCGTCGGGGGTGAGCGGTCGGCCCGTCCGCGCGGTGGGGCCGGGCCGTTCGCGGCTCAGTCTGCAGGGAGGTGGCCACGGATGCCGAGGGAACCGTCGGCGGTCCAGGACTGGGAGGCGCTCGCCGAGATCGAGCTGTACGGAGAACTCATCATCGCCGCTGCCGCCGAGCCGGACGAGCGGTTGAGCGACGACCGGATCGACGAGGTGCTGGGCACCGGGCAGCGGAACGCCCCGGAGCCGGACGCTCCGACTGATCCGAAGTGTCGTGAGGACTGACGCCGTACCGCATGTTTTCAGCCAGGGGTTGCCGCCATGAGGGGCCGGCCATGATGGCGTGGATGCGCGGGATGTCCGGCTCAGGTGCGCAGGAGCCGGGCGATGGCGGCGGTGGCTTCCGCCACCTTGGCGTCCATCTCCTCGCCGCCCTCGTCGGCCGCCGCGGCGACGCAGTGCCGCAGATGCTCTTCGAGGAGTTGGAGCGCGAAGGACTGGAGCGCCTTCGTCGAGGCGGAGACCTGCGTGAGGACGTCGATGCAGTACACGTCCTCTTCGACCATCCGCTGAAGCCCGCGAATCTGCCCCTCGACGCGCCGGAGCCGCTTGAGGTGGGCGTCCTTCTGCTTGCTGTAGCCGTGCGGCCCGGGCGGCTGCTGCGAGGGCGCGGGATCCGTCGTCCCGGCGTGTGTGGGTTCGACGGTCGTCATGTGTGCTCCCCTGATCCTTCTCCGGGTCATACCCCGGCTGGGTATATTGTACCGATTGTGCCCCGAGGCCCGCGATGGCCGACAGTGCCCTGCCTTGGCCCCGGTTCTGCGGCCGACCCCCCATGGGCGACACTGGTGACCACCGGTTCGCCGTGGCCGGATGATGCGCCTAGCATCAACGAGACTGTCGCCCGAGCACACCCGAGGACCCCTTGTGCGCTTTCGTCTGACCCCCAGGGAGACGAGCTTCTACGACATGTTCGCCGCGTCAGCGGACAACATCGTGACCGGTTCGAAGCTCCTCATGGAACTGCTCGGGGCGGAATCCTCCGCACGGACCGACATCGCCGAGCGGATGCGCGCGGCCGAACACGCCGGCGACGACGCGACGCACGCGATCTTCCACCAGCTCAACTCCTCCTTCATCACCCCGTTCGACCGTGAGGACATCTACCGCCTCGCCTCCCTGCTCGACGACATCATGGACTTCATGGAGGAGGCCGTCGACCTGGTCGTCCTCTACCAGATCGAGGAGCTTCCGAAGGGCGTCGAGCAGCAGATCGAGGTGCTGGCCAGGGCGGCGGAGCTGACCGCCGAGGCGATGCCGCACCTGCGCACCATGGAGAATCTGACCGAATACTGGATCGAGGTCAACCGGCTGGAGAACCAGGCCGACCAGATTCACCGGAAGCTCCTCGCCCACCTCTTCAACGGCAAGTACGACGCGATCGAGGTCCTCAAGCTCAAGCAGGTGGTGGACGTCCTGGAGGAGGCGGCCGACGCGTTCGAGCACGTCGCGAACACGGTGGAGACCATCGCGGTCAAGGAGTCCTGACCTGTCGTGGACACGTTCTCCCTGATCGTCGTCGTCGGCGTCGCGCTCTTCTTCACCTACACCAACGGGTTCCACGACTCCGCGAACGCGATCGCTACGTCCATCTCGACCCGGGCTCTCACCCCCCGCGTGGCGCTGCTCATGGCGGCGGTCATGAACCTGGCCGGCGCGTTCATGGGCAGCGGCATCGCCGAGACGGTCAGCGAGGGCCTGATCGAGACGCCGAGCGGCGACAACGGCATGCTCATCCTGTTCGCCGCGCTGGTCGGGGCGATCACGTGGAACATGATCACCTGGTACTTCGGCCTGCCGTCCTCCTCCTCGCACGCGCTGTTCGGCGGCATGGTCGGAGCGGCGCTCGCCGGGGCGACCACCGTCTACTGGGACGGCGTGCTGACGAAGATCGTCATCCCGATGTTCCTGTCGCCGCTGGTGGGGATGGGCCTCGGCTACCTGGTGATGACGGGCATCCTGTGGGTGTTCCGGAACGCCAACCCGAACCGGGCCCAGCGCGGCTTCCGGATCGCCCAGACCGTCTCGGCGGCCGGCATGGCCCTCGGCCACGGCCTCCAGGACGCCCAGAAGACCATGGGCATCGTGGTGATGGCCCTGGTCATCGCCGGGGTGGAGGACCAGGGCGAGCCGATCCCGCTGTGGGTGAAGGTCGTCTGTGCGCTGATGCTCTCCCTGGGCACCTACGCGGGCGGCTGGCGCATCATGCGGACCCTGGGCCGCCGCATCATCGCCCTGGACCCGCCCCAGGGCTTCGCCGCCGAGACCACCGCGTCCTCCGTCATGTACGCGACGGCCTATGTCTTCACGGCCCCGATCTCCACGACGCACCTCATCACCTCGGCCATCATGGGCGTGGGCGCGACCCGCCGCGTCAAGGCGGTGCGCTGGGGCGTCGCGAAGAACATCGTCGTCGGCTGGTTCATCACCATGCCGGCCGCGGCCTCGGTGGCCGCGCTCGGCTACGGCCTCGCCTACCTGGTCGTCGGCTGACCCTCGGCGCCCTCGGCGTCGCTCTGCCCCCGGTCCGCTCGGTACCTTCCAGCCCTGTCTGACCAGCGAAGCGCCCGTCTCCAAGCGCGCCGGAAGGGCCGCACGCGCCCGGGCGGTGCCGGAAACGCAAAGGAGGGCCCGCCCGACCCTGGACGGGGGTCGGGCGGGCCCTTCTCGTCATGCGGTGGCACCGCCATGCAGCACCGCAGACGTCTCGGTCAGCCGAAGCGGCCGGAGATGTAGTCCTCGGTGGCCTGCACCGAGGGGTTGGAGAAGATGCGCTCGGTGTCGTCGATCTCGATCAGCTTGCCGGGCTGCCCGATCGCCGCGAGGTTGAAGAACGCGGTGCGGTCGGAGACGCGCGCGGCCTGCTGCATGTTGTGCGTGACGATGACGATCGTGTACTGCTCCTTCAGCTCACCGATCAGGTCCTCGATGGCGATCGTCGAGATCGGGTCGAGGGCCGAGCACGGCTCGTCCATGAGCAGCACCTGCGGCTCGACGGCGATGGCGCGGGCGATGCACAGCCGCTGCTGCTGACCGCCGGAGAGGCCGGAGCCGGGCTTGTTCAGCCGGTCCTTGACCTCGTTCCACAGGTTGGCGCCGCGCAGCGAGCGCTCCACGACCTCGTCGAGCGCGCTCTTCCTGTACTTGCCGTTGAGGCGCAGCCCGGCGGCGACGTTGTCGTAGATCGACATCGTCGGGAAGGGGTTGGGACGCTGGAAGACCATGCCGATCGTCCGGCGCACGGCGACGGGGTCGACCCCGGGGCCGTACAGGGACTCGTCGTCCAGCATGACCTTGCCCTCGACGCGCCCGCCGGGGGTCACCTCGTGCATGCGGTTGAGGGTGCGGAGGAAGGTGGACTTGCCGCAGCCGGAGGGCCCGATGAAGGCCGTCACGGAACGGGGTTCGACGGTCATCGAGATGTCCTCGATGGCCTTGTGGCTGCCGTAGTAGGCGGTCAGGCCGCTGACGTCGATGCGCTTGGCCATGTGGATCACTTCTTTTCTGCGTACATCCGCGTACACGCCCTGCCGGGATGGTTCCGGTCACCCGCGTACGTCGCGTTCATGGGGTCTGTGTACCTGGCCGTCAGTGGCCGGTCTTGGGGGCCTTCCAGCGGGCGACGCCTCGGGCCAGCAGGTTGAGCAGCATCACCAGGGCGATGAGCACCAGTGCGGCGGCCCAGGCCCGGTCGTAGGCGTGCTGGTTGCCGGCCTTGAACTGCGTCCAGATGAAGTACGGAAGCGAGTCCTGCGGCCCTTCGAACGGGTTGTTGTTGATCGACGAGGCGCCGAAAACCAGCAGCATGATCGGTGCCGTCTCACCCGCGATGCGGGCCACGGCGAGCATCACACCGGTGGTGATACCGCCGATCGAGGTCGGCAGCACGACCTTCAGGATCGTCCGCCACTTCGGCACACCGAGGGCGAGCGACGCCTCGCGCAGCTCGTTCGGGACGAGCTTCAGCATCTCCTCGGTCGAGCGTACGACGATCGGCATCATCAGGATGGCGAGCGCCATGGCCCCGGCCCAGCCGGAGTAGCCGAAGTCGAGCAGGATGATCCAGAAGGACAGGACGAACAGACCCGCGACGATCGAGGGGATGCCGGTCATGACGTCGACGAAGAACGTCACGGCCTTGGCGAGCTTCCCCTTGCCGTACTCGACCAGGTAGACGGCGGTCAGCAGACCGATGGGCGCGGAGATGAGCGTGGCGAGGCCGACCTGCTCCAGGGTGCCGATCAGCGAGTGGTAGACACCGCCGCCCGGCTGGAGGTCGCGCAGCCCGCTCATGGAGTGCGTGAGGAAGTAGAGGTCGAACATCTCGGCGCCGCGGGCGACCGTCTCCCACACCAGGGAGGCGAGGGGCACGATGGCGGCGAGGAAGCAGACCCACACCAGGCTCGTGGCCAGGCGGTCCTTGGCCTGCCGGACGCCTTCGACGGCGGAGGTGAGGACGTAGCTCGTCAGCACGAACAGCAGGGCGGCGATCAGGCCCCACTGGGCTCGGCTGCTCAGGTCGGCGAGTACGCCGATGCCGATGCCGAGGCCGGCCGAGACGAGGGCGATCGCCAGCGGGGCCCAGCGGGGGAGCCGGGCGTGCCGGAGCGTGGCGGGGCGGGGGGCCGCGGCGTCCACGGGACGCTGGTCCATGACGGTGTTGCTCATGCGTTGGCCCCCGAGTACTCCTTGCGGCGAGCGATGATCAGACGGGCGCCACCGTTCACCAGCAGGGTGATGACGAACAGCACCAGGCCGGAGGCGATGAGGGCGTCGCGGCCGACGTCGCCGGCCTCGTTGAAGCCCGCGGCGATGTTCTGGGCGAAGGTGCCGCCGCCCGGGTCCAGCAGGCTCGCGCTGATGAGGAAGCTGGGCGACAGCACGGTGGCCACGGCCATCGTCTCGCCCAGGGCGCGGCCGAGGCCGAGCATGGAGGCGCTGATGACGCCGGAGCGGCCGAAGGGCAGGACGGCCATCCTGATGACCTCCCAGCGCGTGGCGCCGAGCGCGAGCGCGGCCTCCTCGTGCATCTTCGGCACCTGCTTGAACACCTCGCGGGAGACGTTCGTGACGATCGGCAGGATCATGATCGCCAGCACGATGCCCACGGTGAACAGCGAGCGCGCCGCGCCGCCGTCGTAGGCGAAGATCCCGGTCCAGCCGAAGTAGTCGTCCAGCCACGTGTACAGGCCGGTGAGGTTCGGCACGAGGAAGAGGGCGCCCCACAGGCCGTAGACGATGGAGGGCACGGCCGCGAGCAGGTCGATGACGTAGGCGAGCGGCCCGGCGAGCTTGCGCGGCGCGTAGTGCGAGATGAACAGCGCGATGCCGACGGCGACGGGCACGGCGAGCGCCATGGCGATGATGGAGCTCACCACGGTGCCGAACGCCAGGACGGCGATGCCGAAGACCGGCGGGTCGGCGTTGGCGTTCCAGTCGAACGTGGTGAAGAAGTTGCCCTCGTTGACGGAGAGGGCGTTGAAGGTGCGCCAGGTCAGGAAGGCCGCGATGGCGGCCATGATCACCAGCAGGGTGATTCCGGATCCCTTGGCGAGGCCCGAGAATATGCGGTCGCCGCGGTGCGTTGCGCTCCCCTTCCTGTCCTCGGACTCACCGGGAGTCCGGGGAGGCAGCTCCGCCTGGGGCGGAGGCGCGGCGGTCTTCGTCATGTCCATGGTTTCTCCGGTCTGGTGCGGGACCGGCCGTTCGGCGGGGTCGGTCCCTGGCGGCGGTGCACCGGAAGGGTGGTGGGTGTACCAACGGTGGCCGGGTATCCGGCCCGCGGGCCGGATACGCCGGAATGCCGGTGCGGCCCCATGGGCGAGGGCCGCACCGGCGTCAGGTCAGGAGAGGGACGAGACCTGCTCACGGACCTTGGTGATGACGTCGTCCGGGATCGGGGCGTAGCCGATCTCGGCGAGCTGCTGCTGCCCGTCCTCGCTCGCGGCGTAGGTCAGGAAGGACTTCATCGCCTCGAGGGTCTGGGGGTCGTTGCCCTTGTCGCAGGCGATCTCGTAGGTGACCAGGATGATCGGGTAGGCACCCTCCTCCTTGGTCGCGTAGTCGAGCTCCATGGCCAGGTCGCCGTCGGTGCCGACGATCTTGCCCGCGGCGATGCCGTTGGAGGAGTTCTCGACCGTGGCCTCGACGGGCTCACCGGCACCGGTGTCCAGCTTGACGGTGTCGATCTCGTTGCCCGTGGCGTAGGAGAGCTCGAAGTAGCCGATCGCGCCGTCCGTCTGCTTCACGTTGGTGGCCACACCCGCGGAGCCGTTGGCCGACTGCCCGCCCTTGGCGGCCCACGCCTTGGCGGGCTCGTACTTCCAGGAGTCCGGGGCGGCCTGCTGCAGGTAGGTGGTGAAGTTGTCGGTGGTGCCCGACTCGTCCGAACGGTGGAAGGCCTGGATCTTGGTGGACGGCAGGTCCGTGTCCGGGTTCAGCTTCTTGATCGCCTCGTCGTCCCACTTGGTGATCTTCGAGTCGAAGATCTTGGCGATCGTGTCGGCGTCCAGGACGAGGTCCTCGACACCGGAGAGGTTGTAACCGATGGCGACCGGGCCGCCGACCATCGGCAGGTTGATGGCCTTGCCGTCCTTGCAGACCTCCTTGGAGGCCTCCACCTCGTCGGCGTCGAGGGCGGAGTCCGAGCCGGCGAAGGCGGTCTTGCCCTGCAGGAACTCCTGGATGCCCGCGCCGGAGCCGGTCGGGTTGTAGTTCACCTTGGTGCTCTCACAGGCCTGCTGGTACGCCTGCACCCAGGCGTCCACCGCGTTCTTCTGCGCGCTGGAACCCGAGGCCAGGAGGTTGCCCTCACCCTTGCACTCGATGTTGCCGGCTTCGGCGTTCTTCGAGGGGCTGTCGCCCCCCTGGGAGCTGTTGTCGTCCGATCCGCAGGCAGTCAGGACCAGAGCACTGGTGACTGCCATAGCGCCGACGGTCAGGGCGCGAAGCCGGTTCGTGCGCTGAAGCTTCACTTCGGTTCAGTTCCTTCCTGAGCCCGCCGGTGGGGCGGCAAGCGTGGAGTGGGCGTGTCTCTGTGATCAGCTATGGGGGCCCGCTCGGTATGTCGCCATGCGGCGCCCTCCGTACGGCTGAAATTAGGCAGGACAGGTGAAGCGCCCGACCGTCGAGAGTGAACGGAAGGTGAACCTCGACGGTCGGAGCGGTGTCCGTGTTCGTCCTGTATTCCGCTCGTTGCCGGGGCGTGACCCTGTTACTTTCCGGTAGCCCGTGGCACGATCCCACGGAACCGGGGGCGCTCGCCGGACGTCTGTCCGAGGGCTCCGCGGGCGTGTCAGGACGGAGTTTCGGGCCGTCGTGGGGCGAAGGGGAGGGATGACGTGAAGCCGAGCAGGGGTGCGGTCATCGCCGGTGCACTGTGCGTGCTCATGGTGACGGGAGGGTTGACGGCCACGACGGCGTACGCCGCGCTGCCCCCGCCCACGGTGGCCCCCGCGCCACAGCCCTCCCCGCCCTCGCCGCCTCCCCCGGGTGACGACGACGGCAGCGGCGACGACGGCAGCGGCGACGACGGGAACGGCGACGACGGGAACGGCGACGACGGGAACGGCGACACCGAGGGCGCTGCTGATCCGGTGGACGGGGAGGAGGCCGTCGAGGCGCCCGCGGGCGGTGAGCTGGAGAAGGTCCGGCGGCAGATCGAGGCCCTGCACAACCAGATCGGCTCGGCCACCGACGCCTACAACGCCGCCGCGGAGCGGGCTCGTCGACAGCAGCGTGCCGTCGACGCCCTCAACCGGCGCGTCAAGGACAACGAGGCGACCCTGAGGGACCTGCGCAACCGGGCCGGAGCCATGGCCAGGGCCCAATACCGGGGCGGAGGCTTCCCCGTCGCCACGCGGCTGACGCTCGCCGACGACCCCGAGGCGTACATCCGCTCGCTCGGCCTCCTGCGCAAGGGCCAGCGCGCGACGTCCGGCGTCATCGGCCGGCTCGACCGCCTCGGCCGCGAGCTGGCGGACGACCGCGAGGCCGCCGCCGACCGGCACACCGAGCTGGAGGACACCCGCAAGAAGCGCGGCGCGGCGAAGAAGCGGATCGAGGCCAAGCTGAAGCAGGCGCGCAAGCTCGAATCCTCCCTCGCGGCCGAGGAACGGGCGCGGCTTCGGGAGCTGGAGGAGCAGACGGCCCGCGCCCGGCAGCTCCGTTGGCTGAAAACAGGCGTTCTGGAGGAGATCAACGGGGAAGCGAGTGAGCGGGGCAAGAAGGCCGTCACGTACGCCCTGGCACAGCTCGGCAAGGACTACGAGTGGGGCGCCGAGGGCCCGGAGACGTTCGACTGCTCCGGGCTCACACTGCGCGCCTGGGAGGCCGCCGAGGTCCCGATCCCGCGCACCTCGCAGGAGCAGTGGCGGCAGCTGGAGCGCGTCGACATCGCCGACATGCGTCCCGGTGACCTGATCATCTACAAGGAGGACGCCAGTCACGTGGGCATGTACCTCGGAGACGGCGAGATAGTACACGCCCCGCGCACGGGCCGGCAGATCCGCGTCGAGGGTGCCGGCTCCCTGCCGATCCTCGGTGTCGTCCGGCCGGACGCGTGAGCGCCGGCGCGCCCCGGCCGTCCCATCACGGTACCCGGCGGAGATCCAGTGATTCCGGGCATACCGCCAGGTCCGGCGGGCGCAGCCGTTCCGCGCCGACCCGCGCGGCGGCTAGTGTCACCTGCGGCATCCACGTCGGATGCCGCCGTCAGTCCCGGGGGGAGGGAAGAGGTCCGTCGTGAAGCCCGTATCCGTGGGCGAGGGAGCCGGAGCAGCCGGCACCCCGCTTCCGTCCGACGCGCCGTCGGCCACCACCGTGCCCGCCCAGGCCGGGCCGCCCCGCCAGGCCGAGACCCTCCTCGTCGTCGACGCCGACCCGGCCGGTTCCCCGCCGCTTCCCGAGCTGTCCGACGCCCGGGGTGGCCGCGTCCGCGTCCGGACCGCCCGCAACCTCACCGAGGCCGAGCGCCTCTTCAGCGAGGACGTCCACTGCATCCTGCTCGACCTCGCGCAGTCCGACCTCGACCTCCTGCGGCAGGTGCTGCGCCTGGCCCCCGGCCATGCCGTCCTCGTCCTGACCAGGGAGGACGACGGTGAGCGAGCCGCCGAGGCGGTGCGCATCGGCGCCCAGGACTACCTCTACCGCGACGAGCTCGACACCCGCACCCTCGGCCGCGCCATCCGCTACGCCGTCGAACGAAAACAGGCGGACCGGGCCCAGCGGCAGCTCACCGAGTCCCGGCTGCGGGCCCAGGAGAACGCCCGCCTCGAACGCGGCCTGCTCCCCACCCCGCTGCTCGGCGGCAGCTCCCTGCGGTTCGCCGCCCGCTACCGGCCGGGCCGCTCCCGCGCCCTTCTCGGCGGCGACTTCTACGACACCGTCCGCACCTCCGACGGCACCGTGCACGCCATGATCGGCGACGTCTGCGGGCACGGCCCCGACGAGGCCGCACTCGGCGTCGAGCTGCGCATCGCCTGGCGCGCGCTCATCCTGGCCGGGCTCGTCGGCGACCGGCTGCTGGCCACGCTCCAGCAGGTCCTGGAGCACGAACGGCGCAGCGAGGAGATCTTCGCGACGCTGTGCATGATCGACATCGCGCCCGACGGCCGCCGGGCCGGAGTCTGCCTGGCCGGTCACCCCGCCCCGCTCCTCGCCCGCCCGGGCGCCGCGCCGCGGCTCCTGCCGGAGGACGCCGCCGGGCCCGCCCTCGGGCTGCTGCCCCGGGCGCGCTGGGCCCGCATGAGCGTTGAGCTCGGCGGCTGCTGGGGGCTGATGATGTACACCGACGGCCTGATCGAGGGCCGGGTCTCCGCGCAGACGCGTCAGCGCCTCGGGCAGGAGGGCATGGTGCGCATCGTGGCCGAGGCCATGGCGGCCGGGGCCACGGGGGAGACGCTGCTGGACGAGGTCCTCACCCACGTCCGCGACCTCAACGGCGAGGAGCTCGCCGACGACGTCGCCGTGCTGCTCCTCAACCGGGACTGATCGGGGAAACGACCGGGACCGCGGGCGTTCACCGCTCGCGGGCGGTGGGCGTCTTACCGCCCGCCGTTGTAGGGGCCGTACGGCCCGTCGCTGCTGCTGCCCCGGTACCGGCCGCCCCCGCCCCGCCCGCCGGTCACCTGGATCAGTGCCGGCCGGACGTCGACCAGGTACACGATGTTGGCGATGACGGCGACGATCAGCAGCAGGAAGCCGAGGAACGGCACCCCGAAGAGCTGCACCGCCGCGCCGATGCCCAGCAGGATCAGCCAGAACGGCTTGGTGTTCTTGTCCGCCGCCCGGTAGGCGTCCTCGCGGCGCAGGGCCGCGTCCACGAAGCAGAAGATCGAGAGGATGAGCAGCCCGAGGAACACGAAGCTCATGACGCTGCCGAAGCCGTTCAGAATCACGCTCGTCATCCTCCTGGAAGAAACCGGTCCTGCATCCACGCTACCTGTACGGCGGCCGAGGGCGTAGGCGACACCTGCCCGCCCCGGCCGTCCCGTACGCGGCGCGGATCAGGAGTCCGAGGACTCCTCGGGCGACGTGGCCTTACGCGTCGCTGTCGCCTTCTTCGGCGCGGCCTTGGCCGTCGTCCTGCCGGTGGCCTTCGGCGCCGCCTTCTTCTGCTCCGGCTTCGACTCTGCCTGCTGCTCCGCCTTCCGCGCCGGCCCGGCGGCGCCGTCCGCCGTGCCCGGCCCGTCGGCCTTCGGCCCCTCCGGGCGGGCCCGCTCGGAGAACTTCGCCTTCCCGGTCGGCTCCGGGCTCGGGGGCTGGGCCACGACCGGCTCCCGCTCGACCTTCGTCTCCCAGCCGCTGTCGTCCTGCCCGCGGCCGCGCCACGTGTCGACGGCGACCTTGCCCTGCTCGGCCAGCGTGTCGTAGTTCTCCTTGGCCTTCACCGCCGCCTCGGCGGCGTACCCGACGCCCTGCAGCGCGAGCTGCTGCGCCTGCTCACGCCACTTCCGCAGGTCGGAGTCGAGCGAGGCCAGCGCCTCCTGCATCCGGCCCTGCAGCGCCTTCGTGTCGGCCTCTCGCAGCTTCGCGATCCGCTCCGGGGCCTCGGTACGGACCTTCTCGATCAGCCCGGCCGCGAAGTACAGCGGCGTCGGGTCGGTGAGCGTCTTGCGGAAGTCGGTGTTGCTCGGCATGTGCGTCCCTCCCGGGCGTCTGTCTGCCGTGTCATGGGCGTGTGCCAGCGGCGCCGTCGCCGTTCTGCGCGCGGAAGGACGTGTAGATCTGGAGCAGCGCCTGCTTCTGCTGCTCGGTGATCGACGGGTCGGCGAGGATGGCCGCCGCGACGTCGACCTCGCGACCGTCCCGTTCCTCCAGCATCCCGGCCCGTACGTACAGCGTCTCCGCCGAGATCCGCAGCGCCTTCGCGAGCTGCTGCAGGATCTCGGCGCTCGGCTTGCGCAGGCCGCGCTCGATCTGGCTCAGGTACGGGTTCGACACCCCGGCCGCCTCGGCCAGCTGCCGGAGCGAGAGCTGCGCGTTGCGGCGTTGCTCCCGCAGGAACTCCCCGATGCCACCAGGATTGAGTGAACCCATGCCCCCACGGTGCCCCATCGCGCTAACAATTGCAAGCACATCGCTTGCTGGGGTTGTCGTCGCGTCGGCCGGCCGCGACCACCCGGTGCACGTCGTCCGCTCGTCTCGCCCAGCATGGCCACCACGGGCGGGAGAGGCTTGGTGGCGCTCGGGGTGACGTGCGGGAAACGATCGAGGGTTTCGGCCGGGCCCGCACCCGACTGCTCGGCCCGCCGCAGACCCACCTGCTTCCCGACGTCGGCCCGGCAACGGATCACCCCGCCATCCAGCACGCGGCGTTGAGGCTCGCGGCCGCGGCGAGGCGGGCGAGGACCTCACGCGCCGTCAGGCCCGTGCGCGGCGAGAGCTGATCCCACCGCTCGGCGGCAGTCCCGCGCGAGGTCGGCCGCCAGCGCGGCTCGCTCGGTGTGGACCAGGGGCCAGACCCCGGACCCGCGGCCGCGGTCCGCTGTCACTGCCGGATCAGTCATGGAGAGAAGGTCTCCCGTCACGGACCGTGCTCCGACGTCGCTCCCGGGCCGGTTCGGGCGTCTGGCACGGGCGGCCCTACGGAAGACGGCTCTCCGGGGCGAACTCATCGCCCGAAAGCAACGTCCCCCTCCGTGCCCAGGTGGTCCAGGTACGCCTGCAGCGCGGCGGCGCCGCGCAGCGCGTTCAGGCTGCGGCGGTGCAGTTCCCGCTCACGGTGGGCGAGTTCGGCGCGCACCCGCGCCGTGCTGCTCGTGGCACGCAGCTCGGCGAGCACGGTGCCGATCAGGGGCAGCGGATAGGAGCCGCGGCGCAGCAGCGCGACGACGTGTGCGAGGCGTGCCTCGGCGGGCGAGTAGACGCGGTAGCCGGTGCCGCGCTCCCGGGCCGGTCGCAGCAGTCCGTGGGCCTCCCAGAGGCGCAGCACCGGCGGCTTGACCCCGACGGCGGCGGCGACGTCACCGATCCTGCGCTCTCCCGTAGCCGTCGGCTCCGCCTCCTTCAGGACGTCGTCGAGCGCCGCCAGCACGGCGGTCAGCGAGAGGCGTTCGCGGTCCAGCTCGGCGTGGGCGGCGTCGAGGGCGGCCAGGGCGGCGGGGACGTCGCCGGCGTGCACGGCGCGCATCACCGTGCGTGCGACCGCCCAGCCGTGGCCGGCGGCCAGGGCCCGGACGGCACGGAGCGCGCGCACGTGCGTCTGTGTGAAGACGCGGTAGTCGGCTGCCGTTCGCGTCACCTCGGGCAGGACGCCGGCGTCCACGTAGTTGCGGACCTGCTGGGCGGAGATGCCCGCGGTCCGGGCCACGTCCACTGCACGCATCGCCTCACCTCGATTTGAGGGTTCTCCCACCCGAGCACGGCAAATCTGCCGTCAACCCTCACATAGCAGTTCAGTGAGAGCCTTGAGGGTATGAAATTCGTCCTCGAGGTCGACATGACCGACGCCGCCGTCCGTGGGAACGCCGCCGACGAACTCGGCCGCATCCTGCGCTACTGGGGAGGCAGCCTGAGGCACTGCCCGCTCGGGCCCGGCTCCGGCCAGCCCGTGTACGACTCGGAGTACCGGGGGGTGGGCGCCTGGCGCGTCACCGAGGGCTGACCGGCGGTCCACCGGTGTGGGGCGGGTCGGGTCCGGGGCTTGCGTACAGGATCTTCACCGGTGTGGGTGTGAGCTGTACGCTGCCCCGGGGCGCGTGTGACAGCGGGGGACGGAACGTCCAAGCCCACCCGAACGGTTGCCCCGGCGCTCTCCGGGTGGTGCTGCCAGCACAGAAAGATCGCGGATGGACTACTGCTCCTTGTGCCGTCGGCATGTGAACGGCGCGTTGGCGTGTCCGGGATGCGGCGCGGCTGCGCAGCGGATCGCTCCGGTGGCTCCGCCCGCCGAGGGGGCCGTGACACCCGCCGGGCGGGAGGGCCGTCCCACGGGCGCCGAGGCCGTCTCCGAGCCCGCCGAGGGGCTGAGCGCCCCCGTACCGGTCGGCGGGCGGGCGGCCCGGCGCCGGCAGTTGGCGCGGCAGCGGAAGTACCAGCGGCGGGCCCTGGTGGCCACGGCCATCGCCCTGGTGGGCGGCGGCGTGTCCGCCGTCACCCTGCAGAACAGGCCGTCGACGGGGCTGGCGCAGGCGGGTTCGCCGGCGCCGGAGGGCACCGGGCCGGCGGCCGCGGGCACGCAGTGGGCCGACGAGGGCGGGCTGGCCGCGGGGCGGGCGCCCACGGCGGACGACGGCGAGTCCGGCACGCCCTCCGGCGAGGGCGCCGACCCGGCGCCGGGAACGGACACCGCGCCGGAGGCGGGCCCGGTGGCGGACGACCGCTCCCAGACGCCCTCAGCCGACGGTGAGTCGCCGGAGGAGGCCCCCGGGGCCGAGGCGGAGCCCGGCACGGCCGATGGCGGTGACGAGGACGCGTACGCGGGGCCGCCGGGCCACGCCAAGGGTGCGAAGGGCACCGGGGATCCGAAGGGCGGCGGTCACCTGCCGCGGGACTGAGCGGGGCGGCGTCGCCGCGTGGTCGGGAGGCCACGGCCCGGCCGAGGGCGTGACGTGCCGAACTCCGTGGCCGTACCGTACGAGTCGTGGACATCCTCATCGTGGGCGGCAGCGGCTTCCTGGGCCGTGAGCTGGCCCGCCGCGCCCGGGAGGCCGGGCACGGCGTGACGGCGACCTTCGCGACCCGCCCCGCGGACGTCCCCGGGGTCCGCTGGCTGCCGATGGACCTGCGCCGCGCCGAGGAGGTCACCGCGGTGCTCGCGGAGGCCGGGCCGGACGTCGTCGTCAACACCGCCTACCGGCAGGCCGACTGGGCGATCACGGCCGACGGTGCGATCCAGCTGGCGATGGCCGCCGTCCGGTGCGGCGCACGGCTGGTGCACGTGTCCAGCGATGTCGTCTTCTCCGGCGCCGACGTCCACTACGACGAGTCCGCGACGCCGGACCCGATCACCCCGTACGGGGCGGCCAAGGCCGCGGCCGAGACGGCGATCCGGCTGCTCGCCCCGGACGCGGCCATCGCGCGCACGTCGCTGATCCTCGGTGAGGGCGGCTCCCCGCAGGAGGCGTTCGTCCACGACCTGGCCACCGGCCGCCGGGACGGTGCCCTGTTCACCGACGACATCCGGTGCCCCGTCCACGTCGCCGACCTGGCCGGGGCCCTGCTGGAGCTCGCCGCCTCCGCGCGGGCGGGCGTGTGGCACCTCTCCGGCCCGGACGCGGTCAGCCGCCACGAGCTCGGCGTCCTGGTGGCCGAGCGCGACGGCCTGGACGTCGCCGCGCTGAGGACGGCACGCCGTGCCGAGACCGGCCCACAGGGCCCGCTGGACGTCCGCCTGGACGGCAGCCGAAGCCGACGCGACCTGCGCACCCGTCTGCGGGGCGCCCGCGACTTCCTGCGCGCCACGCCCCCGTGAACCCGAGCCGCCGTGAACCCGAGCCCCCGTGAACCCGAGCCCCCGTGAACCCGGGCCCTCGTGAACCCGGGCCCCCGTGAAACCGGGCCCTCGTGAACCTTTCCGCCCCGGGCACCGACTGTCCCGGTGACATGAGACGTGCGGCGCGGGGAGGTGCGGTGAGCGGGGACGGGAGACGCGACGGGCTGCTGGTGGTGCGCTGCCAGCTCGGGGAGCGGGACGCCTTCCGCGAGCTGGTCGGCGTCTGGCACGACCCGCTGTGGCGCTACGTGCGCGGAATGGTCGACTCCCCGCATCTCGCGGACGATCTCGTTCAGGAGGCGTGGATCGCCGTGCTCCGCGGGCTGCCGAGGCTTCGACAGCCCGAGCGGTTCGCCCCGTGGCTGTTCACCATCGCCCGGCGGACGATCGCCGACCACCTGCGGCAGGTGTACCGGGCCCCGCGACGGCCCGTGGAGGAGGCGGACGCGGTCGTCGACGAGGCCGACCCGCTCGGCGGCGTGCTGACCACGCTCCAGGTGGAGGCGGGTCTCTCCGGGCTGCCGCCGTTGGAGCGCGAGGTGCTGATCCTGTTCCATCTCCAGGATCTGCCCCTGGCCTCCTGCGCGGAGGTGCTCGGCGTGCCGCCCGGCACGGTCAAGAGCAGGCTGTACCGGGCGCGCCGCATGCTGGCGGACATCCTGTCCGAGAGGGGATTCGAGGCATGAGCGGACACGAGCAGGGCCCCACGGCAGGGCACGGGAACGTGCCGGAGGAACTCGAACGAGCGCTGGCCGCCGAGGTCTCGCTGGCCTCCCGGCTGCGGTATGTGGCCGTGGGCCTGGCGGGGGGCTGCGGGGCGGCGCTCATCGCGGTGCTGTGGGCCACGGAGCCCCACCCGCTTCCCGTCCGCACCCGGATCGCCTTCGCCGGGCTGATCGCCGTCGGGCTGGCCTGGGCGGCCTTCGCCGGCTGGGTGCTGAGCAGACGGCGACCGCTGTTCGCGCTGGATCGCGTGCTGGGGGCCCGGCTCGCCCTCCTCGTCACCGTGGTGACCTGTGTCGGCGGGACGGCGCTGGCCGCGGTGCGCGCCACTCCCGCCGCTGCCCTGGCCACCGCTCTGGCCGGCCTCGCGCTCGTCCTCGTCGCCGGTCTCGTCCTGGCCCGGGCCCGGTCCCGGCGGCGCGACCTGCTGCGGCTGCGCGACACCCTGCGCCGCGACCCCACCTGACCCCCGCCACACCCTCAACCGGCCGCGCTCCCGGCGTCGGTGCGGGTGGCCGGAGTACCCACTTTTTTGTGGGTACTTGGCAGCGGGCGGCGGTGGGGAGAGCCTGGTGGCGGGTGGTCGGAGGGCCTCCCGGTCCGGGTGAGACGGAGGTGGCGGGAGTCAGGACGCCGACCGGGTCGCGGCCAGTTTCTCGAGGCGGCGGTGGCCCCAGTCGGAGAGCGGGGCGAGAGCCTCGGAGAGCTCGCGGCCGAAGCCGGTCAGCGAGTACACGGTCTTCAACGGCAGCACGTCGTGCACGTCCCGGTGCACGAGTCCGTCCGTCTCCATCTCGCGCAGTGCCTGGGTCAGCACCTTCTCGCTGAGCCCCGGTAGCTGTCGACGCAGCTCACCGGGGCGCTGCGGGCCGGACTCCAGCAGCCACAGCAGCGCGGTCTTCCACTTGCCGTCGATGACGGCGATCGCGGCGGTCACTCCGCAGACGTTCAGATCCTGGGCACGACTGCGCGTCATTTCCATCCCATTCGCTACGTTTATCCATATTCAGGAGTTGAATCATGACCAAGCACACCGAACAGTCTGCCGTCACCGTGCTCGGCCTGGGGCCGATGGGCCGTGCCCTGGCCGGTGCGTTCGTCGACGCCGGTCTGCGGACGACAGTGTGGAACCGGACGCCCGGCAGGGACCGGGAGCTGGTCGAGCGCGGGGCGGTGAGCGCGGCGTCGGCGGAGGAGGCGGTCTCCGCGAGCCCCCTGACCGTGGTCTGCGTGGTGAACTACGAGGCGGCGGAGAGCATCCTGCGCCGTGACGCGGTCACCGCCGCGCTCAAGGGGCGCACCGTCGTGAACCTCACGGCCGACACCCCGGCCCGGGCGCGGGGCCTGGCCGACTGGGCGGCCGGGCACGGTGTCGGCTACCTGGACGGCGCGATCATGACGCCCACGACGACGATCGGCACGCCGCACGCGGTGCTCATCCACGCGGGGCCGGAGGAGCTCTACCGCGAACACCGGCCCGTGCTCGACGCGTTGGGCGGGAGCCACACGCACCTCGGCGAGGAGATCGGCCGGGCCGCGGCCTACGACGTCGTGCTGCTCGACATCTTCTGGACGGCGATGGCCGGTTACGCACACGCCCTGGCGGTGGCGCGGGCCGAGGGCATCACCGCGCGGGAGCTGGCGCCCTTCGCCAGGGGCATCGGCGAGATCCTCCCGGCGATCTTCGAGGAGACGGCGGAGGAGGTGGCGAGCGGCGGCTTCTCGGGCCAGGACAACCCGATCACCTCGGCCGCGTCCTCCATGGCCCACATCGTGCACACCTCCGAGGCCCACGGCATCGACGCGGGGGTGATGCGAGCGGCCGAGGGACTGGCACAGCGCACCATCGGGCTGGGTCACGGCACCGACGGCTTCAGCCGGATCGCCGAGGTCCTCGGCCGCCGCTGAGTGAGGTGGCGGCCCGGGCCGTGCGGGGGTACCGGGCGGTGCGGGGGTACCGGGCGGTGCGGCGGCAACCGCTCGTGGAGCTGCCGCGGTGAGGGCGACGACACCGTCGCGCGGGTCAGCCCTCCGGGTCCAGGAGGCCGCGCTGGTAGGCCTTCACGAGGTGCTGGGGCACGAGGTAGGTCGAGCCGTCGACGGTGACGGGCACCAGGCGCGGTGCTGAGGCCTTCCACTGGGCCCGGCGGTGACGGGTGTTGCTGCGCGACATCTTCCGCTTGGGAACGGCCATCGGCTGACTCCTCGTTCTGCGGGCGCCGGCCGACGGTGGGACGGGCGGCGGTCCGGATCTATGGGAAAACGGTTTTCATTATAGAACCGCGTTCGCGCGGTCCGTGCCCCGGGCCCTCACAGCCAACCCGTGACACCACCCCCGCCCTCGTGACCACGGCCGCCCCGCCGTCGTTGGCATGGTGTTCCGGACGGCGTCAGGGGGACGGCTGTGGCAGTGGGAAGACGACGGGTGCTGGCGGCGTCGGCCGCCGCGCTCGCGGCGACGGGCTGGCGGCCGGCCGGAGCCGTGGCGCCGGGCAGCGCACACGCCGTCGGGGCCGCGCCCCCTGGGCTGCCGGACGGCGTCGAGGTGTACCAGCGGGTGTACCGGAACTGGTCGGGCGAGATCCGCGCCGACGCGCTGTGGACGTGCGCCCCGCGCGGCCCCGAAGAGGTGCGCGCCCTCGCCGACTGGGCGGCCGACAACGGCTGGCGGTTGCGGATGCAGGGTTTCCGGCACACCTGGGCGCCGCTCACCGTCGCGGACGGCGCGCCCGCCGCCGGGCGCGTGCTCATGCTCGACACCCGGCGGCACCTGACCGGGCTGCGCCTGCTCGCCCCCAACGCCGTCCGGGTGGGCGCCGGGAACTCCATGGAGGAGCTGCTGGAGTTCCTCGGGCGCCGCGGTCTAGGCGTCACCGCCTGCCCGGCGCCGGGTGCCCTCACCGTGGGCGGGGCCCTGGCCGTCGGCGGCCACGGCACGGCGGTTCCCGCGGCCGGGGAGGTGCGCGCGCCGGGCCACGGCTACGGCTCGCTGAGCAACCAGGTCGTGTCCCTCACGGCCGTCGTGTGGGACCGCCGGGCGCGCGGGGGCCGGGGCGGTCACGTCGTGCGGGAGTTCCACCGCTCCGAGTCCGGAACCGCCGCGTTGCTCGCGCATCTCGGGCGGGCGGCGGTGGTCGACGTCGTGCTGCGGGTGGGAGCGGACGAGACGCTGCGCTGCGTCAGCCGCCTCGACATCCCGGCCACCCGGCTCTTCGCCCCGGAGGCCGGCTCCGGCCGCACGTTCGCCGACCTCCTCGACGCCGACGGCCGGGTGGAGGCGATCTGGTTCGCGTTCACCTCCCACCCGTGGGTGAAGGTGTGGAGCCGCAGCCCACACCGTCCGCTCGGCTCGCGGCGCGTGGACGAGCCGTACAACTACCCGTTCTCCGACCGCGTTCCCGAGCCCGTGGCCCGGCTGGCGGCCGAGCTGATCGAGGGCCGTCCCGAGCTGGCCCCGCTCTTCGGGCGTCTCCAGTTCCTCATCGCGAAGGTGGCGTTGACCGGCGACATCAGCGACGTCCTGCTCTCCGGCGGCCTGTTGCGGGAACTGCTCACCGGTGAGCTGCTGGAGCACCTGCTCGCCGGCGGGTTGCGCTCCGACCTGTGGGGCCCGTCCCGGTTCCTGCTGCACTACGTGCGGCCGAGCACGCTGCGGGTGACGACCAACGGGTACGCCGTCCTCGTCCGCCGGGCGGACGTGCAGTGGGCGTTGAGCCGCTTCCACCAGCACTACGAGCGGCTCCTCACGCGCTACCGCGAGCGGGGGGCCTACCCGGTCAACGGCGCCGTCGAGGTGCGGGCGAGCGGGCTCGACGTCCCCGCGTGGTGCGAGGTGCCCGGTGCCCGGCCGCCGTCGCTGTCGCCCCTGACCCCGGACCGGCGTCACCCGGAGTGGGACACCGCCCTGTGGCTGAACGTCCTCAGCCTCCCGGGAACGCCGACGCTGCCCGCCTTCTACCGGGACCTCGAACGCGCGCTGCTGGGAACGTTCGACGGCACCCGCGCGGGGCTGCGTGTCGAGTGGTCCAAGAGCTGGGCCCACACCGAGGACGCCGCCTGGGCTGATCCGGACGTGCTGGGCCGCGTCGTCCCCGCGAGCCTTCCGGCGTGGTCGGAGGCCGTCGACGCCCTGGACCACCACGACCCGCACCGCGTCTTCAGCGCCCCCCTTCTGGACGAACTGCTGCGCTGAGCCGCACCTTTCGGGCGCGCAGGCTGCCGCGCGTGGATGGACACGTGCGCTTCGAGCGGCTGCGCAACTTCCATGACCTGTGCGGCCATGCGACGGCCCCCGAGCTGAGGCGCCGGGGTCGACGCGCTCGGCGCCGTCCTCGTCACCGGCGGGCGAGGACGCCGCTCGTGGCGAGCGGAACGTCCTGGTCACGGGCCTCGTGCTGCTCGTCGGCGCCCTGAACCTGCTGACCCGGCCGCCGGCCCGGGCCGACTACGTCACCGACCTGCTGCCCGTGATGCTGCTCGTCGCCGGGTCCGGGCTCGCGCTGCCCGCGCTCACCGCGCTCGGGATGTCCGGGACGCGGGCGGAGGACGCGGGACTGGCCTCCGGGCTGTTCAACACCACCCAGCAGGTGGGCATGGCCCTGGGGGTCGCCGTCCTCTCCACCCTGGCCGCAGCCCGTGGCGAGGCCCTGGGAGCGGCGGGGCACGGCCGCGCCGAGGCGCTGACGGGCGGCTACACGTTCGCCTTCGCCGCCGGAGCCGGGCTCATGGTGGCCGCCCTCGTCGTCACGCTGCTCGCCCTCCGACGGCTCCGGCCCCAGCACTCCGCGGTGGCCGGGGGCGCCGCGCGGGCACCGGTGGCCGCGCGTGTCACGGCGGCCTGAACCCGGCGAACGGAGTAGCGGCGGGCGGACGGCCGGGGTGGCGCGGTGGCCGCGCCGCCCCCGGTCGTTAACGTGCCGTGCGGACGACGGTCAACACCACCGCACAGCGTGGGGAGCATGGTGAGCCGACGAAACGGGCCGGGTGAGGCGGGCGGGCCGGGCGCGCCCACCCGGCGGGCCCTGCTGGGCACGGCCGGAGCGCTGGGCGCGGGAGTGGCCTTGACGGGCAGCACGTACGGACGCACCCCGCCGCACGGCGGCCGGGAGCCGGACGGCGGAACCGGCGCGGAGCCGGACGGCGGAACCGGCGGGGAGCCGGACGGCGGCAGGAGCGAGGCCGGGCTCGCGGCGGCGCGGGCCGCCCTGGAACGGCTGCTGCCGGAGCACGCGGAGCAGTTCGCGCTCAGCTCGCTCGACGGCCCGGAGCGGTTCACCCTGGGCGGGCGCGCCGGGGCGGTGGAGGTCGGCGGCACGAGCCCGGCGGTGCTGCTCACGGGCCTCCACTGGTACCTGAAGTACACCTGTGGGGCGCATCTGAGCTGGGCCGGTTCGCAGGTGGACCTGCCGGAGCGGCTGCCCGCGCCGCGCGCCGCGGAGGAGCGCCGGGCCACCGTGCCGCACCGTTTCGCGCTCAACGACACGCACGACGGCTACACCGCGCCCTACGCCGACTGGTCGCGCTGGGAGCGGCTCATCGACCTGCTGGCGCTGCACGGCGTCAACGAGGTGCTGGTGACTCCGGGAGCGGAGGCCGTCTATCACCGGCTGCTGCTCGACTTCGGGTACGACGACGCCGAGGCGCGGGCCTGGCTGCCGGCCCCGTCCCACCAGCCGTGGTGGCTGCTGCAGAACATGGCGGCGTACGGCGGCCCGGTGAGCCCGGGGCTGCTGGCCCGACGCACGGAGCTGGGGCGCCGCATCACCGGGCGGCTGCGGGCACTGGGCATGACCCCCGTGCTGCCCGGCTACTTCGGGACCGTGCCGCGCGGGTTCGCCGAGCGGAACCCCGGGGCCCGCACGGTGCCGCAGGGCAGGTGGGCAGGGCTGCCCCGGCCGGACTGGCTCGACCCGCGCACCGCCGCCTTCCGCGAGGTGGCCGCCGCGTTCTACGCCCACCAGCGGGAGCTGTTCGGCGTGCCCGAAGGCGAGGGCGGGCTCGTCAAGATGGACCTGCTGCACGAGGGCGGGGACCCGGGCGACGTCCCGGTGCCGGAGGCGGCGCGCGCGGTGGAGCGGGCCCTGGCGGCGGCCCGTCCCGGCGCGACGTGGGTGATCCTCGGCTGGCGGGAGAACCCGCGCCGGGAGCTGCTGGACGGGCTGGCCCACCCGGAGCGCATGCTCGTCGTGGACGGGCTGTCCGACCTGGACGCGGTCACGGACCGCGAGGCGGACTGGGGCGGGGTGCCGTACGCGTTCGGCACGATTCCCAATTTCGGCGGCCGGACGACGCTGGGCGCCAAGACGCACCGGTGGACGGAGCGCTTCACCCGCTGGCGGGACCGGCCGGGCAGCGCGCTGCGCGGCACCGCGTTCATGCCCGAGGCGGCCGAGCGGGACCCGGCCGCGTTCGAGCTGTTCAGCGAGCTGGCCTGGCGTCGGGAGCCGGTGGACCGGGCGGCCTGGTTCACCGAGTACGCCGCCTTCCGCTACGGCGCGGTGGACCGGGCGGCGGCCGAGGCGTTCGGCGTCCTGCGGGAGACGGCGTACCGGATCGGCTCGGCCGACGGCCGTCCGCACGACAGCGTCTTCGCGGCCCGGCCCAGCCTGTCCGCCCGCTCCGGCACCCACTACGCCACGCACACACCGGCGTTCGACCCGCCCGCCTTCGACGCCGCGTTCGCCGCGCTGCTGGACGTCGCGGAGCCGCTGCGCGGGAGCGACGCCTACCGGCACGACCTGACCGACCTGGCCCGGCAGGCCGTGGCCAACCGCTCGTGGCTGCTCATCGGCCAGCTGGAGCGGGCGTACGAGGCGGCCGACCGCGCGACGTTCGGGCGGCTCGCCCGGCTGTGGCTGGAGCTGATGCGGCTGGCCGACGACGTCGCCGGGTCCCATCCCCGCTTCCTCCTGGGCCCCTGGCTCGCGGACGCCCGGCGCTTGGGCGGGGACGACGCCGAGCGGGCGCGGCTCGAACGCACCGCGCGGGTGCTGCTCACCACGTGGGCGGAGCGCCGGACGGCGAACGGCGGACGGCTCGCCGACTACGCCAACCGCGACTGGCACGGCCTCATCGCCGACCACCAGCTGCCCCGTTGGCGGGCCTACCTGGACGAGCTGGAGGACGCGCTCGCCGCCGGCCGGCCGCCGCGGGAGATCGACTGGTATGCCCGCGAGGAGGCGTGGACGCGGCGCCGGGACCCGTACCCGCAGCGGGCCGTCCACGACGCCCACCGCACCGCCGAGCGCGCCCTTGGGGTGCTGTCCCGGGCGCCGTACCAGGGCAGCCTCGCCGTACGCGCCGAGCCCGGTGCGCTGCGGCCCGGGACAAGCGCCGTGCTCACGGCGGAGTTCCGCAACGAGAACGGGCTGCGCGCCACCGGCGCCGTCGACCTCGTCCTGGAGGGGCGGGCGGAGGCCGGGCCGGGGGAGGGCACGGCCTGGCCGCGGGTGCCGCCGGGGGGACGGGTCCGGGCCCGGTGGCGCGTCGCCGCCCCCGAGGGCGGCCCGCGGCACCCGCTGGAGCCGGTGCCGTACGAGGTGAGCGCCGTCTACGGGCCGCAGGGCGAGCCCCGGGTGCGCTCGACGGCGGGCGGAACGCTCTTCGTGGCCGGGCCGCTGGACGGGGCGTGGCGCACCCACAGCACGAACGGCGCCGTCTTCGGTCAGCTGGACGAGCGGTACGCCGTGGACGGCGCCGGGGCGGACCTGTGGGGCCGCACCGAGGAGTTCGGCGCGCTGTACCGCCCGGGCGCGCTCGCGGACGGCGGCTCGGCGGCCGTGACGGTCACCGCGCAGCCGGACACCGGGCCGTGGGCTCGCGCGGGCGTCCTCGTCCGGAACCGGCTGGACGAGGCGGGCGGCCGGGGGGCGGTGAACCTCGCCGTCACCCCGGGCAACGGCGTCGTCCTGTCCTGGGACGCCGACGGGGACGGCCGGTTCGGCCACTACCGGCGCCACACGGGGGTGCGGGCCCCGGTGCGGCTGCGGCTCGCGCGCGCCGGGACGCGGTTCACCGGGGCCTTCTCCACGGACGACGGCGCGACGTGGCGGACTCTCGCCTCGGTGGACGTGCCCGGGGCCGCGCCGCGCCAGGACGCGGGACTGTTCATGACGGCCGCGTCCCGGCGCCGGGCGACCGTGGAGTTCGCCGACTGGGCGCCGGGCTGAGCCCGGCGGCTCCGGCGGCGCGCGGAGGAGGTGTCGGGCGCGGGAGGTGTCGGGCGACCGAGGGTCACGCGCCCGTCGGGCCGCGGCCCGAGCGTCAGGCCTCCGTCGAGGGTCCGGCGCCGTCCGTCTCGGCGAGCTTCCTGACGCCTTCCAGGGTGGCCTCGATGCCCTGGCGGAGGCCCTTCAGCCGGTGGGCGATGATCTCCTCCTCCCGGTCCGGCATCTTCTCGATGTAGGACGTCATCTTCGAGGGCGCGGGGCCGATCCGCACGGAGTGGCCGAGCACCGTGCCGCCGCCCTCGGCCGCCGTGAGGTCGAAGCGCCAGGTGGCCAGCGGCACCGCGGTCTCGGCCGTCCTCGGCGGTCCGAAGGTCCCGGCCAGGTCGACGACGTCCCAGGAGAAGGCGCGCTCTTCCGCGACCTCGGAGATGCGGCTCGTCGTCCGCCAGGCGCCCATCCGCTCGTTCTCGTTGTACCCGGCGAACACCGCGCCGGGGGTGGGGCCCTGCGCCCCGTCCAGCCACTCGACGCGCCGGAGTTCGGGGCTGAAGCGGGCCGGGGTCGCGATGTCGGACACCAGAGCCCACACCGTGGAGGGGGAGGCGTCGATCCGGACCTCGCCGCCCGTCGTCGGGCCGTCCGCGTAGCGCATCTGAGCTCCTTCACCGGAAGTTCGAATTTGCTCGAACGTACCTCAGCGGTAACGGAGTTGCTGGGTGAGGTGGCTCACGTCCCACGCGCTCCGGGCGCCGGAAAAGCGGTTGACCTCAACTTGAGTTCAGCTTCTAGTTTCTCGGTATGACATCCCACGAGACGCGGGGGGAACGCGTCGCCGGGCGACGCGAGTGGATCGGTCTCGCCGTTCTGTCCCTGCCGACACTCCTCATCTCCCTTGACCTGACCGTCCTGCACCTCGCGGTGCCGAAGCTCAGCGCCGACCTCGAGCCCAGCAGTTCCCAACTGCTGTGGATCGTCGACATCTACGGCTTCCTCATCGCGGGCTTCCTCCTCGTCATGGGTACCCTGGGCGACCGCATCGGACGCCGGCGGCTGCTCCTGACCGGCGCCGCGGCCTTCGGCCTCGCCTCCGTCCTGGCCGCCCTCTCGAGCAGCCCGGGCATGCTCATCGCGACGCGCGCGGTGCTCGGCCTGGCCGGCGCGACGCTGATGCCCTCCACCATGTCCCTGATCCGCAACATGTTCCACGAGCCACGGCAGCGCACCGTGGCCATCAGCGTGTGGATGTCCAGCTTCATGGTGGGCGCCGGAGCCGGACCGCTGGTCGGCGGCGCGCTCCTGGAACACTTCTGTTGGGGCTCGGTGTTCCTGCTCGGCGTGCCGGTCATGGCCCTGCTGCTGGTGGCCGGACCCTTCCTGCTGCCGGAGTTCCGCGACCCCGCGGCCGGCCGGATCGACATCCTCAGCGCCCTGCTCTCGCTGGGCACCGTGCTCTCCGTCGTCTTCGGCATCAAGCAGACCGCGGAGCACGGCCCCGGCCTCGTACCGGTGCTGGCCGTCCTGGCCGGCCTCCTGCTCGGCGCGGTGTTCGTGCGGCGCCAGCGCACCCTGGCCGAACCCTTCCTGGACCTGCGGCTGTTCCGCAGCCGCGGCTTCACGGTCTCGCTGAGCACGGTCGCCCTGTCCGTCTTCGCGATGGGCGGCGTGATGTTCTTCGTCGGCCAGTACCTGCAGATGGTGCTGGGCATGTCCCCGTTCACCGCCGGGCTGTACTCGCTGCCGGGCGTCGTCGCCGGGATGGTCGGCATCCTCGCGGCCCCGGCGCTCGTCCAGCGGATACCGGCGGCCTACCTAATGGGCGGCGGGCTGGCGGTCGCCGCGCTCGGCGTCGCACTCCTCGCGGGCATCACGCCGGAGTCCGGCAAGGGGCTCGCCGTGACGGCGCTCGTCGTCCTGCACCTCGGCTTCGGCCCGATGATGGCGCTCGGGACGGACATGATCATCGCCGGTGCGCCGCCCGAGCGGGCGGGCGCGGCCTCGGCGATCTCCGAGACCGGGACCGAGATGGGCATGGCGCTCGGCATCGCCGTCCTGGGCAGCCTCGGCACGGCCGTCTACCGGGGCCGGGTCGGGGAGTTGCTGCCGGAGGGCCTGCCCTCGGCGGCGGCGGACACCGCGGGCGACACCATCGGCGGCGCGGCCGGTGCCGCGGCCGAGCTGCCCGCGTCCCTCGGCGCCGCGGTGATGGACGCCGCCGGTCAGGCGTTCGTCACCGGGCTGCGGACGACGGCCGTTGTCAGCGCCGTCGTCGTCACCGTGCTCGCGGTGGTGACGACGGTCATGCTGCGCGGGGTGCGCCCCGGCGAGGGCGCCGGACACGGTGCCGAGCCCGAAGTGCCGGACCGCCACGACCCGACGAGCACCGGGCCCGCGACGGCAGCAGGGGCGGCGCCGCACGCCGACCCCGCGCCGGAACCGGCCTAGCTCAGGCGGCCCCGAACAGCTTGAGCAGGTCCTCCTTGCCGAACATCCGCGCCGTGTCGATCGCGCTGGGCGTCCCCGCGGCCGGGTCGGCGCCGCCGTCCAGGAGGGCGTGGACGACGTCGTCCACGCCCTTGAACACGGCACCGGCCAGGGGCGTCTGACCCCGGTCGTTCGGCTTGTCGCCGTCCGCGCCCCGCTCCAGCAGGGCGCGGACGGCGGCGGCGTGCCCGTGGTAGGCGGCCAGCATGACCAGCGAGTCCCCCGTGTCGTTGGTGAGGTTCGGCGGGACGCCCGCGTCCACGTAGGCGGCGAGGGTGTCCGTCTCGCCGCGCCGGGCCAGGTCGAAGACCTTCGCGGCGAGCTGCAGGACCTCGGGGTCGTGCGCGGCCTCTTCCGTCATGGCGAACCTCCTGGACGCGGGGTGCGTGCTGCGTTCCCCGTCACCCTATGCACGGCCGCCCTCGCGGTCAGAACACGGCGCGGACCGCGCCGACGGGCACGCCGCCGCCGAGCAGCGGGTGCTCCGCGATGCGCGCCGCCACCGGGTCGTCCACGCCGAGCCGCTCCAGGGCCCGGCCCAGCACCGGGCCGAGGGCCCGTACGCCGCCGTCGTCCAGCTTGAAGGCCAGCGCGCGGCCGTCCGGCAGCGCCACCGCCTGGACGGCCTCGGCACCCAGCTTCGACAGCACCCCGGGCACCTCGCGCATCAGCCAGGTGTCGTGGCGGCGGGTCCCGGCGACGTGCTCGGGGTGGGCCCGCATCGCGTCGGCCACCCGGCGTTCGGCGGTGCCCGGCTCGGCCAGGACGAGCGAGCGGAAGCCCCGGGCGAGCCCGGTGAGGGAGATGGCGAGCAGCGGTGCGCCGCAGCCGTCGACGCCGGTGGCGGCCACCGGCTCCCCGGCAGCCTCGGCGACGACCTCGGCGACGAGCCGCTGGAGCGGGTGGCCGGGGTCGAGGTAGGAGCGGGTGGGCCAGCCGGCGGCCCGGCAGGCGGCCAGCATGGCGGCGTGCTTGCCCGAGCAGTTCATGGTCAGCCGGGCGCGGCCGAGTCCGGCGGCGAGGTAGGTCTCGGCCTCGGCCGGGTCCATGGGGAGGTCGGCGGGGCAGCGCAGATCGTCCTCGGTGAAGCCGTGCTCGGTCAGGACCTTCTCGGCCAGCTCGCGGTGGAAGGGCTCCCCGGAGTGGCTGGCGGCGGCCAGGGCGAGCCGTTCCCCGTCCAGCTCGGCGCCCGCGCGCAGGCAGGCCACGGCCTGGAAGGGCTTGTTCGAGGAGCGCGGGAACATGGGCGCGGTGACGTCGCCGAGCGCCCACTCGACGGCACCGTCCGGCGCCAGGACGACGAGGGAGCCCCGGTGCCGCCCCTCGACGAACCCGGAGCGCACGATCTCCGCGAGGACGGGCGGCGCGGGCGCCGGCCCGTCGGACGTGGCCCCGGACGTGTGGCCCGGTATGGCTCCGGTGACGGGCGACGACGCGCTGGACGGCGGCGTGGACGGCATCAACGACCCCTCGATGCTGCTGGGACGACCGCGCCGCCCCCAGGGGTTTCCTCAGGCGAGCAGGTCGTCGACGTGTGCTCTGCCTTCACGGTACCTGCGGGCGATTTCCGCGCTGCAGTCGTCGGCGGTGCGCTGCACGCCCTGCCGGCGCTGGGAGACCTCCGCCTCGTAGCGCACGAGCCGCCCCATCGCGTCCCGCAGCTCGGCCTCCGTGCGGGCCGACAGGTCGGACAGGGCGATCTCCCCGAGCATCGACTCCGCCAGCGCCCGGTACTCCTCGCCGCGCGGTGTGCTGACCGTCACGTGCCGGGACGAGCGCTGCCGGGAGGGGCCGTCGGCCAGGATCTGCGCGAGCCGCTCCACGAGCGGCTCCGCGGTGTCGGAGCGCCCGGCCAGCTCGGCGCGGAGGATGTCGATGCGGCCCTGGAGGAGCCGCCGCACGAAGCTGAGGTCGGCCTCCTCGCGCACTGCGGTGCGGCGCAGGGTGCGCAGCCGCGGCAGGTCGAGCCGCGCGATCTCCGCCGCCCCGGCAGTCTCCGGGGCCTGCGGAAGCGGGGTGGGCGGGCGCCGCTCGACATCGGTGGGCGCGTCACCCGGCGCGTCACCCGGCGCGTCACCCGGCGCGTCACCCGGCCCGTCGCCGTGCCCGTCGGCCCGCTCGGCGCGTGCGCCGCCGAGCGGGCCGCGCTGCTGCGGCGGGCGCGGCGGTGCTCCGCCGGCTCCGGTCGTGGGAGCGCCCGCGCTGGTGCGGCCGGCTGCGGCTGTGCTCATCGTCGTCCCCTTGTCCCCGGCCCACTCGTGGCGTTGTGCACCGGTTCGTGCCCGCATGGTGCCACTTGGTGCGTACCGCGCGCAGCGCCTTGCCACCCATCCGGCGCATGATGGCCGTATGCGAGCAGTAGTTCAGAGGGTGAACGGCGCCCGGGTGGCGGTGGACGGCGAGACGGTCGGGGAGATCGTGGGCGAGGGGCTGTGCGTGCTCGTCGGCGTCACCCACGACGACACCTCGCGGCAGGCGGCGCAGCTCGCCCGCAAGCTGTGGGGGCTGCGCGTCCTGTCCGGGGAGAAGTCCTGCTCGGACCTGGGCGCGCCGCTGCTGGTGATCAGCCAGTTCACCCTCTACGGGGACGCGCGCAAGGGCCGCCGTCCGACGTGGCAGGCGGCGGCGCCCGGTCCGGTGGCCGAGCCGCTGGTGGACGAGGTGTGCGCGGCCCTGCGCGAGCTGGGCGCGACGGTGGCGGAGGGCCGCTTCGGGGCCGACATGAAGGTCGAGCTCCTCAACGACGGCCCGTTCACCGTGCTCCTGGAGGTGTGAACGCCCGCACGCCCGCCGGCGCCCCGGCGGCACCCATACACTGGGGCCGTGGTGAGCAGTGACTGGCAGACGGACCTGCGCGCACGGGGCTACCGCCTGACCCCGCAGCGCCAGCTCGTGCTGGAAGCCGTCGACAAGCTGGAGCACGCCACTCCCGACGACATCCTCACCGAGGTCCGCAAGACCGCCCACGGCGTCAACATCTCCACCGTCTACCGGACCCTGGAGCTGCTGGAGGAGCTGGGCCTGGTCAGCCACGCCCACCTGGGCCACGGCGCGCCCACGTACCACCTGGCCGACCGCCACCACCACATGCACCTCGTCTGCCGGGACTGCACGGCGGTGATCGAGGTCGACGTCGCGATGGCCACCGGGTTCACCGGCGAGCTGCGCGAGCGCTTCGGCTTCGACACCGACATGAAGCACTTCGCGATCTTCGGGCGCTGCGCGGAGTGCGGTCGGTCACAGGAGAACGAGGCGCCGTAGGCTTGGCGTATGTCCTACGTGAGCCCTCTGCTGTCCCTGCCCGGCGCCGTGGCCGGTGAAGAGCCGGACGAAGGTGTCGCAGCCCACTACGGTGACCTGTTCCGGGAGCAGCGCCAGTTGGCGGACGGCGTCGGATTCGTGGACCTCTCGCACCGCGGGGTGGTGACCGTCTCCGGCACGGACCGGCTGAGCTGGCTGCACCTGCTGCTGACCCAGCACGTCAGCGAGCTACCCCCGCACCAGGCCACCGAGGCCCTGATCCTCTCCGCGCACGGGCACATCGAGCACGCGCTCTACCTCGTCGACGACGGCGAGACGGTCTGGGCCCACACCGAGCCGGGCGCCCAGGACGCGCTGATCGCGTACCTGGAGTCGATGAAGTTCTTCTACCGGGTGGAGGTCGCCGACCGCACGGGCGAGTTCGCCGTCGTGCACCTGCCCGCGGGCTCGATCGCCCAGACGCCCGAGGGCGTCGTCGTCCGCGAGACCCCGCACGGGCGCGACCTCTTCCTGCCCCGTGAGCAGCTCACCGCCTTCGCGGAGGAGCACGGCCCCGCCATCGGCGTGCTCGCCCACGAGGCACTGCGCATCGAGGCGCACCGGCCCCGGCACGGTCTGGAGACCGACCACCGCACCATCCCGCACGAGCTGGGCTGGCTCGGTTCGGCCGTCCACCTGCAGAAGGGCTGCTACCGGGGTCAGGAGACGGTGGCCCGCGTGCACAACCTGGGCCGCCCGCCCCGCCGCCTGGTCTTCCTGCACCTGGACGGCAGCGAGGTCCACATCCCCGGGCACGGGGAGCCGGTGCGGCTCGCCGCCGACGGCGTCGAGAGCCGCCAGGTCGGCTTCGTCACCAGCTCCGCCCGCCACCACGAGCTGGGCCCGATCGCCCTGGCCCTGGTCAAGCGCAACGTCCCCGTCGACGCCGAGCTGCTCGCGGGCGCCGGGACGGCCGCCGCCCAGGAGGTCGTCGTCGAGCCCTGAGCCGGCCCCGCGCCCCGCCTCCGGGCGCGAGGACCGCGTCCGGAGGCCCCCCGACCCCCGGACGCGGTGGCGTGCGCGTCAGCCGTTGCCGCGGATGTACTCACCGAGCGTCTCGACCGCCGCCACGTTGCGCGGGCTCTCCACGAGGTCCACGTAGTCCAGCACCAGGATCCGGTCGTTCTTCACCGCCGAGACGTTCTTCAGCGGGGCGAAGGACTTCAGGAACTTCTCCTTCTGCTCCGCCGTCACGTCGCCGTAGTCGTTGATGACGATGATCTCCGGGTCCCGCTCGACGACGGTCTCCCAGCCCACCGTCACCCAGGAGTCCTCCAGATCCTTCATGACGTGGTCCCCGCCGGCCTTGGTGATGATGTCGTGCGGGCCCGCGAAGCGGCCGGACGTCAGCGGCTTGTCCTGCCCGGCGTCGTACAGGAAGACGCGGGGCCGGTCCTCGCCCTTGGGCGCCTGCTCCTGCACGTCCTCGATCCGCTGCTGGAAGTCGGTGATCATCTTCTCCGCCCGGTCCTCGACGTCGAAGACCCTGCCCAGGTTCCGCAGGTCCGTGTAGAGCGCGTCGAGCGGTGACATGACGCCGCGCGCCTTGCCCTCACCGTTGCGGCAGGACTCGGTGAGGAGGTAGGAGTCGATGCCCAGCTTCTCCAGCGTGGCCGGGGTGAAGCCCTGCGCCTCGTTGAACCCGTAGTTCCAGCCGGCGAACACCAGGTCCGCCTTGGCCTCGACGGCGATCTCCTTGGTGATGTACCCCTTGCTCAGCCACTCTGTCTTCTCGTAGCCGTCGGCCCAGGGCACGTCCGTCGTCTCGCCGTGCCGGTCCGGCATGACGTACCCGGCCATGTGGTCCGTCAGCCCCAGGGAGAACATGATCTCGGTGATGCCGACGTCGTTGGTGACCACCCGCTCCGGGGCCGACTCGAACGTCTGCTCCTCCCCGCAGTTGGTGATGGTGACGGGGTAGTGGCCGTCGGCCTCGGCAGCCTTGCCGTCCTTCTGCCCGACCTCCGCCCCGCAACCGGTGACGAGGGCGAGGGCGGACAGGGCCGAGACGGCGGGCAGCACGGAACGCAGCGGATGACGCACGGGAACTCCTTGGAACGGAAGCGGTTGAGGGAGAGTCGGGGACGGTCGGCGGGAACGTGGGGGGTGTGGAGCGCGGCGGCTCAGGGCAGCCGGTCGAACAGCAGCCGCACCGAGCCGGACTCGGGATGCGTCACGCGGTGCGCCCGCACCCCGAAGACGTCGGCGAGCAGTTCCTCGCCCAGCACCTCGCCGGGCGGGCCGGACGCCACGATCGCCCCGCGGGCGATGACGTACAGCTCGTCGCAGTACGCGGCGGCCAGGTTCAGGTCGTGCAGCGCCGTCAGCACCGTCATGCCGTCGGCGGCGTCCCCGGCGGCCCGGTCGCGCACCAGGGACAGCACCTCCAACTGCTGCGCGATGTCCAGGTGGTTCGTCGGCTCGTCCAGCACCAGCACCCGCGGCTCCTGGGCCAGCGCCCGGGCGATCAGCACCCGCTGCTTCTCGCCCCCGGAGAGTGTCTGGAAGGTCCGGTCGACCAGGTGCTCCGCGCCCACCCGCTTCAGCGCGAGGGCACACTGCTCCCGGTCCGAGGCCGAGGTCCGCGCCGCCGCCTTCTGGTGCGGCAGCCGGCCCATCGCCACCACCTCGGCCACGGTGAACGCGAACTCGGTCACCACCTCCTGGGGCAGCGCCGCCAGCCGCCGCGCGCCCTCGCGGGGCGTCATGGCGTACAGGTCGTCGCCGTCCAGCCGCACGGTCCCGGCCGTCGGCCGCAGCGCCCGGTAGACGCACCGCAGCAGCGTCGACTTCCCGCTGCCGTTGGGCCCGACGAGCCCCACCAGCCGCCCGCTGCCGGCCCGCACGGTCACGTCCCGCACCAGCTTGGCCCCGGCGATCTCCACGCTCAGGTCTTCGACGTCGACACGCATCAGGCGGCTCCGAACGAGTAGCCACGGCGCCGCATCAGCAGCAGGAACGACGGCACCCCGATCACGGCGGTCAGCACCCCGACCGGCAGCTCCACCGGAGCCATCACCGTCCGGGACGCCACGTCCACCCACACCAGCAGCAGCGCACCCGCCGGCGGAGCCACCGCCAGCAGCCGCCGGTGATCGGCGCCCACCACCATCCGTGCCGCGTGTGGCACCATCAGCCCGACGAAGCCGATCGTCCCGCTGACGGCGACCAGCGCGCCCGTCACCAGCGCCGTCAGCAGAAACAGCTCACGGCGGAACCGCTCGGCGTCCAGGCCCAGCGCCGCGGCCGTCTCGTCCCCCATCGCCAGCGCGTTCAGCCGCCGAGTCGACAGCGCCAGATACGCCAGCCCCGCGAACACCGCACCGGCCGCGATCGGCACCGACTGCCACGTCGCCCCGCCCAGGCTGCCCATCAGCCACATCATCGCCGAGCGGGCGGCCTCACCGCGCTCCGCGGCGAACACCATCAGCGTGGTGATCGAGGAGAAGCCGTAGTACATCGCCGTGCCCGTGAGGATCAGCCGCAGCGGCGTCAGCCCCTGCGCGCTCCGCGCCACCATGTACACCAGCGCCATCGCGCCCAGCGCCGACACGAACGCCGCGCCGGACAGCGCCCACACGCCCAGCATCCCGAACGCACCGAAGATGATCACCGCGTTGGCGCCCACCGCCGCGCCGGAGGAGATCCCCAGGACGAACGGGTCCGCGAGCGCGTTGCGCACCATGGCCTGCAAGGCGACGCCCACCGCCGCGAGTCCCGCACCGACCACCGCGGCCAGCAGGGAGCGGGGAAGCCGCAGCTCCCACACGATCGTGTAGGCCGGGACGTCGTCCGCGGCGACCACGCCGCCGGTCAGCCCCGCTCGCAGGAACCCCATCGCCTCCCCGAACGGCACTCCCGAGGCGCCCACGCCCACCGCGGCGGGGACCGAGATGAGCAGCGCGAGCAACAGCCCGCACACCAGCGGCAGAAGAGGAAGCCGACGGGAAGCGCGGGGTCGATCCGCCTCCCCCTCGGGGGGCGCGGCCGACGCCGCGTCGGTATGGCGTATGACCTCTGTGGCCACGGGCGCATCACCTTCGCCTCGGGCCGTGAGCATTGGAAACAAGCGGCCCGAGGAGCCGACGTGCCGGGCCCCGGGCCCCGCACGCGGTGCCACCGCGCGGCTTCCCTCTCGCAGTCCACGACGAGTTGAACAGGAACATCGCGCCACCACGGGTGATCGGGCTCACGGGGCCGCGGGCGGCTCCGTCTACCGTTGCGGGTCAGCGCCGGACTTCGACCGGCTTCCCCCGCGGAGGCGTTCCGCAGAGTACCGCCTCTAGCACAAGGCGAGGAGAGGCGGTAGCGATAATCACAGATGTGGAAGAGGCACGAAACGAACTCCCGACGCCCCGCGACCGCGACCGTGGCCGTGGATCCGACCGCGACCGTGGACCCGGCCGCGACCGCGACGCCGGTGAGCGATCCGGCTCCCGCGAGCGCTCCGGTCCCGCGCCCGAGCCCATCCGCTTCTACGGCACCACCTGGGTGGACCGCTCCGGCGGCTACGCCGCACGCCGCGCCGGGCTCGCCCTCGCCGCCTTCTCCGCGGCCGCCCTCGGCGTCCTCGTCCTGCGCCTGGCCCACGAGGGGCTCGCCCTCGCCGAGACCGGCGGCCTGATCAACATCCTCCTCATCGTCGCGTTCGCGATGTGCAGCTCCCTCGCCTTCTCCCGCACCTGGGCCGGCTACACCCGACGCCCCGAGCGCCCGGAGGGCCACGGCCCGGGCGCCACCGCCTCCGCCGCGCCCAGCAGCCAGGGCATCAAGCTCATCGGCTTCCTCGGCGTGCTTCTCGCCTACGGTGTCCGCAGCCTCGTCGAAGCTCCTGGCGAGCGCCTCCACCGCACGGAGTACGAGCAGGCCGTCGCCCTGTACGAACGCCGCCGTGGCGCCCGCACCGGCAATCCCGCGGCACGCCGCGCCCGCAAGGGGCGCAAGCGCTGACCCGGACCCGCCCTCCGGCGTTGCGCGCTTGACGCGGCCGCCCCGCCCGGCGCACGTTCAGCGCATGACCGAGCCCGCCGCCCCGCCCGGCGCCGTACACGCCCGTGGCCTCCGGGTCCGCCGAGGAGCACGCACCGTCCTCGACGGCCTCGACTTCGACGTCGAGCCCGGCAGCGTCACCGGGCTCCTCGGCCCCTCCGGCTCCGGCAAGTCCACCCTCATGCGGGCCGTGGTCGGCGCCCAGGCCCGGGTCACCGGCACCCTCGACGTCCTCGGCCACCCCGCGGGCCACCGCGCCCTCCGGCACCGCGTCGGCTACGTCACCCAGGCCCCGGCCGTCTACACCGACCTCACCCCGCGCCAGAACCTCGACTACTTCTCCGCCGTCCTCGGCATCCCCCGCGCCGAGCGCGCACGCGTCGTCGACCACGCCCTCACCGACGTCGACCTCACCGACCACGCCGACGACGTCACCGCCACCCTCTCCAGCGGCCAGCTCTCCCGCGTCTCCCTCTCCGTCGCCTTCCTCGGCCAGCCGGAGCTCCTCGTCCTGGACGAACCCACCGTGGGCCTCGACCCCGTCCTCCGCCGCGACCTGTGGGACCTCTTCCACCGCCTCGCCGCCCGCACCGGCACCACCCTCCTCGTCTCCTCGCACGTCATGGACGAGGCCGACCGCTGCGAGCGGCTGCTCCTCCTGCGTGAAGGCCGCCTCCTCGCCGAGGGCGCCCCCGAGGCCCTCCGCTCACGCACCGGCACCGCGACCGTCGAGGACGCCTTCCTCCACCTCGTCGAGTCCGGGAGCACCCCATGACCCAGGGCACCGCCCCCGCCTCCACCTCGCCGCTCTCGCCGTCCCGCGTCCTGGCCACCGCCCACCGTGTGCTGCGCCAGCTCTCCCACGACCCGCGCACCGTCGCGCTCCTGCTCCTGCTGCCCGTCGCGCTGCTGGTGCTGCTCTACTACGTCTTCGACGCCGACCCGAGGGCCTTCGACAGCGTCGGCGCCTCCCTCCTCGGCATCTTCCCCCTCACGACGATGTTCCTCGTCACCTCCATCGCCACCCTGCGCGAGCGCACCTCCGGAACGCTGGAACGCCTGCTGTCCATGCCCCTGAGCAAGGCCGACCTGATCCTCGGCTACGCCCTCGCCTTCGGCACCCTCGCCGTCCTCCAGGCCAGCCTCGCCACGGCCGTCGCCGTCTGGCTCCTCGACCTCGAGTTCGCCGGACCGGCCGGACTGCTCCTCCTGGTCGCCCTTCTCGACGCCCTCCTCGGCACCGCCCTCGGCCTCTTCGTCTCCGCGTTCGCCGCCACCGAGTTCCAGGCCGTCCAGTTCATGCCGGCCGTGATCTTTCCCCAGCTCCTCCTCTGCGGGCTGTTCGTGCCGCGCGACAGCATGCAGCCCGTCCTGGAGGCCGTCTCCAACGTCCTGCCCATGTCCTACGCGGTCCACGGCATGCGCGAGGTCCTGGCGCACCCGGACGTCACCGCTGACTACGTCCGCGACGTCCTGGTCGTCGGCGGCACGGCCCTCCTCGTCCTCGCCCTCGGCGCCGCCACCCTGCGCCGTCGCACCGCCTGAGACGCCGGAGGGACACGCCGCGGGACGTACCAGCACCCGGACGGCACCGCCACGTCTCGAGCGGGCTTTGCCACGATGGGACGCATGAGCCAGAAAGTCGCCGTGCTCGGCACGGGAAAGATCGGTGAAGCCCTCCTCAGCGGCATGATTCGCGGCGGCTGGTCACCCGACGACCTGCTGGTCACTGCCCGTCGCCAGGAGCGCGCCGCCGAACTGCGCGCCCGCCACGGCGTCGAGGCGGTCACCAACGCCGAGGCCGCCAAGGCCGCCGACACGCTGATCCTGACGGTCAAGCCGCAGGACATGGCCGCACTGCTCGAGGAGCTGGCCCCGCACACGCCCTCCGACCGCCTGGTGATCAGCGGCGCCGCAGGCATCCCCACCGGCTTCTTCGAGGCCCGCCTGGCCGAGGGCACCCCCGTCATCCGCGTCATGACGAACACCCCCGCCCTCGTCGACGAGGCCATGTCCGTCATCTCGGCGGGCACCCACGCCAGCGAGTCCGACCTGCGGCACGCGGAGGAGATCTTCAACGGCGTCGGAAAGACCCTGCGGGTCCCGGAGAGTCAGCAGGACGCCGCCACCGCGCTCTCGGGCTCCGGTCCGGCGTACTTCTACTACCTGGTCGAGGCCATGACG
Source organism: Streptomyces sp. JJ38 (assembly GCF_019303475.1). Classification (GTDB taxonomy): domain Bacteria; phylum Actinomycetota; class Actinomycetes; order Streptomycetales; family Streptomycetaceae; genus Streptomyces. The sequence continues at coordinate 5,733 of NZ_JABLSI010000039.1, read as the reverse complement.
GACGCCGGCATCCTCCTCGGCCTGCCCCGGGACAAGGCGCACGACCTCATCGTGCAGGCGGCCATCGGCGCCGCCGTCATGCTCCGGGACAGCGGTGAGCACCCGGTGAAGCTCCGGGAGAACGTCACCTCCCCGGCCGGTACGACGATCAACGCCATCCGGGAGCTGGAGAACCACGGGGTCCGCGCGGCCCTCATCGCCGCTCTGGAAGCCGCCCGCGACCGCAGCCGCGAGCTGGCGAGCGGCCAGGGCTGAAGCCCCGGGACCCCACCGCCACGGCCCGGAGGCCGTCTCCGGCCCCGGGCCGACGAGCGCGTTTGGAGGTGGCCGGGGCGTCGTGTACAGTTCTTCGGGTTGTCAGCGAGCCGCCACGGTTTCGCCGGACAGCACCTCCGCCACGACCGGTGGCAAACCCTACTGAAGCGCGACACCCCTTCGGGGTTGTTTTCGGTATGCCGAAAACAATTTCGGGGCTGCTCGATTTTGAGTGGCCGTGGGAATCCTCTAAAGTAGCGGTCACGCCGGAAGGCGGCCCCGCCGACAGGGGAATTCGGATGCGAATCCGGCCGGAAACGGCAAGGACGAGGATCTGATAGAGTCGGAGACACCGAAGGGAAGCGCCCGGAGGAAGCCCGAAAGGGAATCCGAAGGAAGCGTCCGTTCCTTGAGAACTCAACAGTGCACCAAAAGTCAACGCCAGATTGTTGATACCCCCGGCCTCACGGTTGTGTGA
>NZ_JABLSI010000039.1:0-2500 GCF_019303475.1 Streptomyces sp. JJ38 | reverse complement strand
AAGCCGTGGGAGCGTCGCNGTCGTGACTGCGTGCCTTTTGAAGAATGAGCCTGCGAGTTTGCGGTATGTTGCGAGGTTAACCCGTGTGGGGGAGCCGTAGCGAAAGCGAGTCCGAAGAGGGCGTTGAGTAGCGTGCCCTAGACCCGAAGCGGAGTGATCTAGCCATGGGCAGGGTGAAGCGGCTGTAAGAGGTCGTGGAGGCCCGAACCCACCAGGGTTGAAAACCTGGGGGATGACCTGTGGTTAGGGGTGAAAGGCCAATCAAACTCCGTGATAGCTGGTTCTCCCCGAAATGCATTTAGGTGCAGCGTCGTGTGTTTCTTGCCGGAGGTAGAGCACTGGATAGGCGATGGGCCTTACCGGGTTACTGACCTTAGCCAAACTCCGAATGCCGGTAAGTGAGAGCGCGGCAGTGAGACTGTGGGGGATAAGCTCCATGGTCGAGAGGGAAACAGCCCAGAGCATCGACTAAGGCCCCTAAGCGTGTGCTAAGTGGGAAAGGATGTGGAGTCGCAGAGACAACCAGGAGGTTGGCTTAGAAGCAGCCATCCTTGAAAGAGTGCGTAATAGCTCACTGGTCAAGTGATTCCGCGCCGATAATGTAGCGGGGCTCAAGTACACCGCCGAAGTCGTGTCACTCACACNAGTGCCTTAACGGGTGTGTGGGTGGGTAGGGGAGCGTCGTGTGCCGGGTGAAGCAGCACCGTAAGGTAGTTGTGGATGGTTCACGAGTGAGAATGCAGGCATGAGTAGCGATACAAGAGTGGGAAACTCTTGCGCCGATTGACTAAGGGTTCCTGGGTCAAGCTGATCTGCCCAGGGTAAGTCGGGGCCTAAGGCGAGGCCGACAGGCGTAGTCGATGGATAACCGGTTGATATTCCGGTACCCGCTGTGGAGCGTCCAACACTGAATCTTCTGATGCTAAGGCCGTGAAGCCCCCTGNGTGGGTGTGGTGGAGCCGCTGACCCGAGGGGGTAGTAGGTGAGTGATGGGGTGACGCAGGAAGGTAGTCCATCCCGGGCGGTGGTTGTCCCGGGGTAAGGGTGTAGCCCGAGAGGTAGGTAAATCCGTCTCTCGTTATAGGGGTGAGACCTGATGCCGAGCCGTTGTGGTGAAGTGGATGATCCTATGCTGTCGAGAAAAGCCTCTAGCGAGTTTCATGGCGGCCCGTACCCTAAACCGACTCAGGTGGTCTGGTAGAGAATACCGAGGCGTTCGGGTGAACTATGGTTAAGGAACTCGGCAAAATGCCCCCGTAACTTCGGGAGAAGGGGGGCCTCTTCTGGTGATCCCACGTGCTGGGTGAGCTGGGGGTGGCCGCAGAGACCAGCGAGAAGCGACTGTTTACTAAAAACACAGGTCCGTGCGAAGCCGTAAGGCGATGTATACGGACTGACGCCTGCCCGGTGCTGGAACGTTAAGGGGACCGGTTAGCTGCGTTTCGGCGTGGCGAAGCTGAGAACTTAAGCGCCAGTAAACGGCGGTGGTAACTATAACCATCCTAAGGTAGCGAAATTCCTTGTCGGGTAAGTTCCGACCTGCACGAATGGCGTAACGACTTCTTGACTGTCTCAACCATAGGCCCGGTGAAATTGCAGTACGAGTAAAGATGCTCGTTTCGCGCAGCAGGACGGAAAGACCCCGGGACCTTTACTATAGCTTGATATTGGTGTTCGGTTCGGCTTGTGTAGGATAGGTGGGAGACTGTGAAGTCATCACGCTAGTGGTGGTGGAGTCGTTGTTGAAATACCACTCTGGTCGTGCTGGATGTCTAACCTGGGTCCGTGATCCGGATCAGGGACAGTGTCTGGTGGGTAGTTTAACTGGGGCGGTTGCCTCCCAAAGGGTAACGGAGGCGCCCAAAGGTTCCCTCAGCCTGGTTGGTCATCAGGTGGTGAGTGTAAGTGCACAAGGGAGCTTGACTGTGAGACTGACGGGTCGAGCAGGGACGAAAGTCGGGACTAGTGATCCGGCGGTGGCTTGTGGAAGCGCCGTCGCTCAACGGATAAAAGGTACCCCGGGGATAACAGGCTGATCTTCCCCAAGAGTCCATATCGACGGGATGGTTTGGCACCTCGATGTCGGCTCGTCGCATCCTGGGGCTGGAGTCGGTCCCAAGGGTTGGGCTGTTCGCCCATTAAAGCGGTACGCGAGCTGGGTTTAGAACGTCGTGAGACAGTTCGGTCCCTATCCGCTGTGCGCGTAGGAGTCTTGAGAAGGGCTGTCCCTAGTACGAGAGGACCGGGACGGACGGACCTCTGGTGTGCCAGTTGTTCTGCCAAGGGCATGGCTGGTTGGCTACGTTCGGAAAGGATAACCGCTGAAAGCATCTAAGCGGGAAGCCTGCTTCGAGATGAGGGCTCCCTCCTCCTTGAGAGGGTAAGGCTCCCGGTAGACGACCGGGTTGATAGGCCGGATATGGAAGCTCAGTGATGGGTGGAGTTGACCGGTACTAATAGGCCGAGGGCTTGTCCATAGTTGCTTGCGTCCACTGTGTAG
>NZ_JABLSI010000038.1 GCF_019303475.1 Streptomyces sp. JJ38 | reverse complement strand
CCGCCCAGGTCCAGCCGTCCCGTGCGCACGTGCTCCGCCAGCACCGGCACGTCCTTCGCCGGGTCGCTGTTGCCGAAGACGCAGCCCGAGAGGGTGCGGGCGAAGTGGAAGATCTCCAGCGCCGAGAAGGACACCTGCTCGGCCTTGCCGCCGATGCCCACGACCGTCGTCCGCCCGCCGCGCCGAGTGGACGCCCAGGCCGTGCGGATGGTCTGGGCCCGGCCGACGCACTCCACGGCGACATCGGCACCGTCGCCCCCGGTCAGCGCGCGGATCTCCTTGGCCGTGGCCTCCCCGGCGAGCAGGAAGTCGCTCGCTCCGGCCGCGCGGGCCAGCTCCTCCTTGGCCGGGGACACGTCCACGGCCACGATCGGCCCGGCACCGGCGATCCGGGCCGACTGCAGGACGGCGAGCCCCACCCCGCCCACGCCGAAGACGGCCACCGACTCCCCGGGGGCGACCCGGGCGCTGTGGTGGACGGCGCCCCAGCCGGTCAGCACGGCGCAGCCCAGCAGGGCGGCGTCCGTGAGCGGGATGCCGTCGGGCAGCGGCAGCACGGCCCGCTCGGGGACGAGCGTCTCCTCGGCGAAGGCCGCCGCGCTCAGCCCGGGGTACAGCTCCCGGCCGTCGGTGGTCCGGGCGTAGGGCACGGTGGTGGCCGCGTTGGCGTGCGGGCACAGCCACGGCTCGGCCCGCTCGGCACAGAAGCGGCACCGGCCGCAGGAGGGTGCCCAGTTGAGGATCACACGGTCGCCGGGGGCCACGGCGGTGACGCCCTCCCCCACCGCCGTCACGGTTCCGGCGCCCTCGTGGCCGAGCACGGCCGGGACGGGCTGCCGGAGCGTGCCGTTGGACAGGGAGAGATCGGAATGGCACACCCCGGCCGCGGCCACGGCGACCCGCACCTGACCCGGCCCCGGGTCGGGCAGTGCGATCTCGGTGATCTCCAGCGGTGCGTCGACGGCGGGCAGGACGGCGGCTCGGACCACGGCGTTCGGCTCCTCGGTCACGGATTCACGGTCACGGGTTCACGGTTCACGGGTTCACGGTTCGCGGTTCACGGGCGGGTACGGCTTCGGAGGGGCCGCGGGGCGGGGCGGGGTGCGGGGCGGGGCGGGGTGCGGGCCTTCGGCGGTCGCGGCCTAGAACTGCAGGGACTTGGTCTGGAGGTACTCGGTGAGCCCGTGCGGGCCCAGTTCCCGGCCGACTCCGGAGCGCTTGTGACCGCCGAAGGGGGCCAGCGGGTTGAACCGGCCGCCGTTGATGTCCACCTGCCCGGTGTCCAGCCGGCGGGCGAAGGCGACGGCCTCGTCCTCCTCGGCCGCCCAGACGGCCCCGGCCAGTCCGTAGTCGGTGTCGTTGGCGATCCGGGCGGCGTCGTCGACGTCCCGGTAGCGCAGGATGCTCAGGACCGGTCCGAAGATCTCCTCGCGCGCGACCGTCATCTCCGGTGTGACGTCGGCGAGCACGGTGGGCCGCACGTACCAGCCGCGGCCCAGGCCCTCGGGGGCCTCCGTGCCGCCGGCCACCAGCCGTGCGCCCTCCTCGACGCCCCGTGCGATGTATCCGGTGACGCGCTCCCGCTGGCGGGCGCTGACGACGGGGCCGAGGCGGGTGGCCTCGTCCGCCGGGTCGCCGGGCACGTACCTGGCGACGGCGCGGGCCGCCAGCTCGACGGCTTCCTCGTAGCGGTCGCCGTCGACCAGCAGCCGGGTCCAGGCGCTGCACGTCTGCCCGGAGTTGGCCATCACGTTGGCCACGCCCGCCTTGACGGCACGCGTCAGGTCGGCCCCGGGCAGGACGACGTTGGCCGACTTGCCACCCAGCTCCAGGGCGACCGGTTTGACGGCGGCCCCGGCGGTGGCGCCGATGCGGCGCCCGACGGCGGTGGAGCCGGTGAAGGACACGAGGTCCACGCCCGGGTGCCCGGCCAGCGCCTCCCCGGCCTCCGGGCCGTACCCGGTCACCAGGTTGAACGTGCCCGCGGGGAGGCCGGCCTCGGCCACGGCCTCGGCGAAGAGCTGGGCCACCAGCGGGGTGTTCTCGGCGGGCTTGAGGACGACGGTGCAGCCCGCGGCGAGGGCGGGCGCCGCCTTGGCCACAATCTGGTGGAGCGGGTAGTTCCACGGCGTGATGGCGCCGACGACGCCGACGGGCTCGTGCAGCACCCGGGAGTTGCCGATGCGCTCCTCGAACGGGTACTCGGTGGCCAGGGCGGCGTAGGAGCCGGCGACGGTGACGGGCAGCGCGGCGTGGACGGCGCGGGAGAAGGAGAGGGGCGCGCCCAGTTCGGCGGTCACGGTCGTGGCGATCTCCTCGCGACGCGCGTCGAGGGCGCCGGTCAGCGCGGCGAGCCGGGCGGCACGTTCCGCGGGCACGGTCGCGGCCCAGCCGGGCAGGGCGGCCCGGGCCGCGCGGACGGCCGCGTCCACCTCGGGTGCACCGCCTGCGGGGACCCGGGCGATGACCTCCTCGGTCGCCGGGTTGTGGACGTCGATCCCGTCACCTCGGGCCGGAACCCAGGCGCCGCCGATGTAGTGAGCGTCGTGTGCCATGACCTCAACCTATCGCCGCTAGATTACGGCTGTCAGCCACTCGCCGACGTGCCGTGACTCACTCGCGCGACACGCCGCACCACCGGGCGACCCGCGTTCGGGTGTTGCGCATGGCGAAGGGATTCCTATGATTCACCATAGGAATCGAGCGCGGCAGGAGCGAGAGCGACATGAGCGACGGGGACCAGACCCGCACGACGGGGGACGAGCTGTCCTATCTCTCCGGATTCGGCAACGAGCACAGCAGTGAGGCCGTACCCGGCGCGCTGCCCGTGGGGCGCAACTCGCCCCAGCGCGCTCCCCTCGGGCTGTACGCCGAGCAGCTGAGCGGCACCGCCTTCACCGAGCCCCGGGCGCACAACCGGCGCTCCTGGCTCTACCGCATCCGGCCCTCGGCCGCGCACCCCGCCTTCACCCGGCTGGCGGGGCCCCGCGCGAACCCGGCCCTGCGCACGGCGCCGTTCACCGAGGTCCCGGACCCGAACCGGCTGCGCTGGGGCCCGCTGCCACGCGCGGCCGCGGGCACCGACTTCGTCGACGGGCTGTGGACGGTCGGTGGCAACGGGGACGCCGCGCAGCGCACCGGCATGGCCGTCCACCTCTACTCCGCGACCGCCTCGATGACCGACCGGGTCTTCAGCGACGCGGACGGCGAGCTGCTGGTCGTGCCGCAGGACGGCGGACTGCTGCTGCACACCGAGTTCGGCGCGCTGCGGGCCGAACCGGGCCACTGCGCGCTCATCCCGCGCGGCGTACGCTTCCGCGTCGAGCTGCTGGACGCCCACGCGGGCGGCTACGTCTGCGAGAACTACGGCCAGCCGTTCACCCTCCCCGATCTGGGCCCCATCGGCGCCAACGGTCTCGCCAACCCGCGGGACTTCCTGGCCCCCACCGCCGCCTACGACGCCGCCGACCGGCCCGTCGAGGTCGTGAACAAGTTCTGCGGACACCTGTGGGCCGCGGAGTACGACCACTCGCCGCTGGACGTCGTCGCCTGGCATGGCAACAACGTGCCCTACGTCTACGACCTGCGCCGCTTCAACGTGCTCGGCACGATCAGCTACGACCACCCGGACCCGTCCCTGTTCACCGTGCTGACCTCCCCGACGGACACCCCGGGCCTGGCCAACGTGGACTTCGTCGTCTTCGCGCCGCGCTGGCTGGTCGGCGAGGACACCTTCCGCCCGCCCTACTTCCACCGCAACGTGATGAGCGAGTACATGGGGCTGGTCGAGGGCGCCTACGACGCGAAGGCCGAGGGCTTCGTGCCCGGCGGCGGCTCCCTGCACAACATGATGTCGGCACACGGCCCGGACCGGGAGACCTTCGAGGCCGCCAGCTCGGCCGAGCTGCGCCCGCAGAAGATCGACGACGGGCTGGCCTTCATGTTCGAGACCCGCTGGCCGGTGGTGGCGACCGGGCAGGCGATGGACGCTGGACACCGGCAGCACGACTACGACGAAGTGTGGCAGGGTCTGGAACGACACTTCCGCAACTGATGTTTCGGCCCTGAGCGGCCGGGAGGCACGGTGACCCTCTTCGCCCCCGACTCCGTCGAGCTCAACCGCAAGCTGCCGCTGTGGTACCAGGTCTCGCAGTCCCTGCGGGCCTCCATACTCGGGCGCCCGCCCGAGGCCCCGCTACGGCTGCCGACGGAGGAGGCCCTGGCCGAGCACTACGGCGTCAGCGTGCTCACGATGCGCCAGGCGCTCAAGGAGCTGGAGACGGAGGGGCTCATCTCCCGGCACCGGCGGCGCGGCACGTTCATCGAGCCCGAAGCCCGTCGGGGCCGGCCGGTGCGGCTGCTGGGCTCGGTGGACGCCATCGTGGCCCAGCAGTCCGGCGAGGACACCACGCTGCTGGGTCACGGCCCCGCCCCGGTGCCGGCGGAGCTGGCCGAGTACTTCCCGGACTGCGCCGAGGCCGTGTCCTACCGGCGGCTGCGCCGCGACCGGGTGAGCGGCGAGCCGACGAACTGGGCGGAGAACCTCATCCCCCCGGCGACGGCGGCACGCATCGACCCGGAGGCGCTGCGGCGCATGCCGATGACCAAGCTGCTGCGGGACGAGGTGGGGATCCGCATCAGCCGCATCACGGACACGGTGGAGGCCAGGCTGGCCGACCCGGAGACGGCCAGGCTCCTGGAGGTTCCGCTGTTGAGCCCGATCCTGCACTACACGGGCGTCACGCTCGACGAACACGGGCGGGTGGTGGACGTGGCCCGGATTCACTACCGGGGGGACCGTTTCTCCTTCTCGGTCACCGTGGAGAACGTCGTCGACTGAACGGAGGTCGGCTGAGGGGTGTCGGGTGGGCGCCGTCGGACGCCGGGTGCGGGCGCTCGGCGCCGGGCCCACGCGGGCCCGGCCGGGCCGGGAGGCTCAGCCCCGGCCGCCGAACAGCGTGCGACGCAGCCGGCGCAGCGGCGCGAGCAGGGAGACCCGCCCGCCACGGCTGCTGCGGCTCCTGCCTGCGTCGTGCGTGGTCAGCTCCCGCATCAGCGTCAGGGCCTCGTCGGCCTTGCCCGGCGGCACGGCCGGGCCTCCGATGACGCTCAGATGCCGGTCCAGACGGGAACCGGACGCACCCGTGCGGCAGTTGATCGCGGGCACCCGAGCCCTGCTGCGCATTGTTATCTGATCCATGACACTCCCCACCCGTACGACGGCACCCGGCCCGGGCAGGCCCAAGCCTATCGCCCGGAGTGGACCGGCGGGTATCCCGGCCATGGGATCCACCTGCCCCGCAAGGGCGTTGGCGAAGCTTTTCACATGTCGTCAGCTGATGTCGCGCACACTCGGACGTGATACTTCACGCCCGCGCGTGAGCCCGCGCGCCGGGCGTGGGCTCCCGTGAGCCGGTTCCCCACCCCCTCCCCCACCGGCCAGCATGGTCGGAACGCCCGTGACGAGGCCACCAGGCGCGGCCGGAACGCGGGGCACGACATCCGGCGCTTCGGGGGCACAGCCGATCATGCACACCACGTCACACCAGAGCCCGCGTGCGCGCCCCGGCCCGAGCGCACACCACCGTCCGAGCGCGCGCCAGAGCCCGCGCGGGCCGCGCTCGGGTGCCGGTGCCGCGCTCCTCGCCGGGCTGGCCGTCGGCGTGACCGGCGCCGTGCTGACGTTCGCCGAGCCCGGTCCGCCGCTGCGCGCCCCGCTCACCTCCTTCTTCCTGCTGGCCGCCCCCGGCGCGGGGCTCGCCGCCGCGCTGCGCGGGCTGGACCCACTGAGCCGGTCGGTGGTCGCGCTCGTCGGTTCGATCGCCGTCAACCTGCTGGTCGCCCAGGTGATGCTGGCCACCAGGAGCTGGTCGGTGCGCGGCGGCGTGGCCGCGATCGCCGTCCTCAGCACGCTGGCGCTCCTGACCGCCGCCCTGTGGGCCCGCGCCCGGCGGCGCGGCGCGGGCGGCGCCACCGCCGCGGGCACCGGCCCACGCCCGAGAGAGGATCGATGGATACCGACGTCTGCAGACCCGGCGAGCTGACCCGGGCCGACCGGGAGGCCTGGAGCGCACTCCAGGCCGCGGCCGCCGGGCAGGGCTTACCCGAGCTGGCGAACCCCTTCCTGGCCCCCGAGTTCACGGTCGCCGTCGGCCAGGTGCGGCGGGACACACGGGTGGCCGTGGTACGCGGCGGGGGCTCCACCGACACCGGAAGCCCGGCGGCGTTCCTGCCCTTCCAACGCTCACGGTTCGGCGTGGGACGCGCCGTCGGGCTCGGCCTGTCGGACTGCCAGGGCATGGTGGCGGCGCCCGGCTTCCACTGCGACGGCCCCGGGCTGCTGCGGGCCTGCGGGCTCGCGGTGTGGGAGTTCGACCATCTCGTCTCGGGGCCGCAGCCGTTCGCCGGGTACGCCTCGGGCGCGTTCGCCTCCCCGGTCATCGACGTCGCCGACGGCCCGGAGGCGTTCTGGTCGGCGCTGCGCGCCCGTTCCCCCAACTTCACCCGCCGCACACTCGGCAAGGGGCGCAAGCTGGGCCGCGAGGCCGGGGAGCTCGTCTACGTCCACGACGAGCGCGATCCGCGGATGCTCGAGGTGCTGCGGGGGTGGAAGTCGGCGCAGTACCGGCGCACGGGCCGCGGCGACCGCTTCGCGCGACCCTGGATCGTCGAACTGGTGGACCGTCTCTTCCACACCCGCACGGACCGCTTCGCCGGTCAGCTCTCGGTGCTGTACGCCGGCGGGCGGCCGGTCGCGGCCCACTTCGGGCTGCGCTCGGACCGGGTGCTGTCCACCTGGTTCCCGGCCTACGACCCGGCCTACGGCAAGTACTCCCCCGGGCTGCTGCTGCATCTGCGCATGGCGGAGGCCTCCGCGGCCCAGGGGCTGGCCTCGGTGGACATGGGACGTGGCGCCAAGGCCTACAAGGACGCGCTGAAGTCCCGGGAGCTGACGGTGCACGAGGGCTGGGTGACGCGGCGCCACCCCGTGGCCCTCGGTCGTCGGATGCACCGGGCCCCGGTCCGCGCTCTGCGCAATGCCGTCGTCTCACGACCGGAACTGTTCGGCCCTGCCGACAGATTGCTCAAGCGACTGGGGAGCTTTCGCCCGAAAGGGCGAAACTAAGCATATTTACGCTGATCCGTGGCTGGATGCCGCAAGTGGTGCCCTACACTCCAAGCCGTCACAGAACGTCAGCTTCTGCCACACGCTCGGTTCGTCACACGGCCGCACCCAACGACCGCCGCGAACCGTTCGGCTCGCATCATCCAGCCACACAGCCACACCAACCACCACACACACCACAGAGGACCGCCATCCGCGCGGCGATGCGGTGCCGCCCCAGGGAGGGGGCGCGCCGCGAGTCCACACAGCGCGGACGGCGGTCGGGGGTCAGGTCCGGGGTCCCGTACAGCGCCCGGACCGCGGCGGCCCAGCCACACCGCCCACCCGTGCCGGACCCGCCCGGCGCCCGTCCGCTCCCGCGGAGCGGCGGCACCGGCGGGCCCGGCACCCGCCCCCTTCGCCTCGGGTAACCGCTCGGACCGGCCACGGCGGCCGGTCCACCGGACGAGAGGGCTACACCGCTCATGAATGTCTCCGTACTTCCACCCACCGATCCGCCCCTGGCGCACTATCGGCCCGTCAGCTCGCATCTGGCCATCGCACCACCCGTCAGCGTCGTCATCCCGGCCATGAACGAGGCCGAGAACCTCCCCTACGTCTTCAAGTCCCTGCCCGACTGGGTGCACGAGGTCGTCCTCGTCGACGGCAACTCCACCGACGACACGGTCGCCGTCGCCCGCGAGCTGCGCCCCGACGTCGTCGTCGTACCCCAGCGCGGCAAGGGCAAGGGCAACGCGCTCATCAGCGGATTCGCCGCCTGCACCGGCGAGATCATCGTGATGGTCGACGCCGACGGCTCGGCCGACGGCGCGGAGATCGTCACCTACGTCTCCGCCCTCGTCGGCGGAGCCGACTTCGCCAAGGGCTCGCGCTTCGCCAACGGCGGCGGCACCGACGACATGACACCGCTGCGCAGGCTGGGCAACCGTGCGCTCACCGCCGCCGTGAACGCCACGTTCGGAGCCCGCTACACCGACCTGTGCTACGGCTACAACGCCTTCTGGCGCCGCTGCCTCGACGACATCGCCCTCGACTGCTCGGGCTTCGAGGTCGAGACGCTGATGAACATCCGCGTCGTCAAGGCGGGCCTGCGGGTCCAGGAAGTACCCAGCCACGAGTACGCCCGCATCCACGGCGCCAGCAACCTGCGCGCGGTCCGCGACGGGCTGCGGGTGCTCTCGGTCATCCTGCGCGAGCGCGGCGCCCGGCCGCGCGGCGGCCCGGCGGTCCGCCCCCGGGAGCGCCGCGGGTGAGCAGACCGGTGAACCGATTCGCCCACTCCACGGTCGCCGGCGGGTTCTCGGTGGTGATCTGCGTCTACACCGAGGAACGCTGGAACGACATCCTGGCCGCCGTCGACTCCGTGCGGGCCCAGGAACTGCCCGCCCACGAGCTGATCCTCGTCGTCGACCACAACCGGCCGCTCCTGGAGCGCCTCGCCCTGCACTACGCGGCCACGGCCGCCGTGCGGGTCCTGGCCAACGCCGGACCGCGCGGCCTGTCCGCCGGACGCAACACCGGGATCGCCGCCGCCAACGGCGAGTTCGTCGCCTTCCTCGACGACGACGCCGTGGCCGAGCCCGCCTGGCTTGGTCACTTCGCCGCCGCCTACGCAGACCCCGCCGTCCTGGCGGTGGGCGGCCGCACCGAACCGCTGTGGTCCTCCGGGCGTCGGCCGCCCTGGTTCCCCGAGGAGCTGGACTGGACGGTCGGCTGCACCTATCGCGGCCACCCGCCCGGCCTGGTACGGGTCCGCAACGTCCTGGGCGGCAACGCCTCGTTCCGCCGCTCCGCGCTGACCGCCGCGGGCGGCTTCACCACCGGAATCGGCCGGGACGGGCGGCGACTGCCCCTCGGCTGCGAGGAGACGGAACTGTGCCTCCGGCTGGCCCGCGCCCACCCGGAGGCCGTCCTCCTCGTCGACGACCGGGCCGTCATCCGGCACCGCGTGCCCGCCGCCCGGCAGCGCCTGGGCTACGTCCGCACCCGTGCCTACGCCGAGGGCCTGTCCAAGGCGCTCGTCACCCGCAGCGTCGGGGCCCGGGACGGGCTGGCCACCGAACGCCGCTACACCACCCGGGTGTTGCCGGCGGCCCTGGGCCGCGGGGTGCGGGACTTCCTGGCCGCCCGGCCGGGCGGAGCGGGCCGCGCCCTGGCCCTCCTCACCGGTCTCGGAGCCGCCGCGGCCGGCTACGCCGTGGGCACCCTGCGGGCCCACGGCAACGCCGGGCCGCCGGGCGCGGACCGGGCCGCACGGGAGGAGGAGCCACGGTGAACGGCCCGGTACCCATCCTCATGTACCACAACGTGGCCCGCTTCCCCACCACCGAGACGCTGCGGCTCTCGGTGTCCCCGGAGGCGTTCGCGGCCCAGGTCGAGGTCCTCGCCGACCGCGGGCACACTCCCCTCACGGCGGCCGAACTGGCGGCGGCGTGGCGCTCCTGCCGTCCGCTGCCCGAACGGCCCGTGCTGATCACGTTCGACGACGGCTACGCGGGAGTGCACCGCTACGCCCTGCCCGCCCTGCGCCGCCACGGCTTCCCCGCGACGCTCTTCGCCGCCACCGGATGGCTGCGCGGCCCCCGGCAGGCCCAGGCGGTGCCGGACGCGATGCTGAGCTGGCCGCAGCTGCGGGAACTGGCCGCCGGCGGGGTGGAGATCGGCGGCCACAGCCACTCCCACCCACAACTCGACCAGCTCCCCGACGCCCGGCTGCGCCACGAGGTGCGGCACTGCCGCGCTCTGCTGGCCGAGGCCCTGGGGCAGTCGCCGGTCTCCTTCGCCTACCCCTTCGGCTACTCCAGCCGCCGGGTGCGGGAGGCGGTGCGCTCCGCCGGCTTCGGCCAGGCGCTGGCCGTGCGGAACGCGCTGGCCGATCCACGGCGGCAGGGCCCGTACGCGCTCGCCCGGCTCACCGTCCGACGCACCACGACACTCTCGGAGTTCACCCGCATGGTGGACGGCGTCGGCCTCGGCCGCGGCTTCGCCCGGGACCGGCTGCTGACCCGCGGCTACGCGGTCGTGCGCCGGACCCGCGCGGCGGCCGGAAAGGCACGGCTCACCGGTGGCTGACGCCGCGACGAAGACCGCTGGGGACCCCGGCCCGCCCTCCCCGCAGGACGGACCGGGCCCGCCGCCGCGGGGCGCGGCGGAGCCCGGACGCCACCTCTTCCGCAACGCCTACGCCCTGATGCTCAACACCGGGGTCAGCGCGGTACTCGGCCTGGGCTACTGGCTGGTGGCCGCCCGCTACTACACGGACGCGGCCGTCGGCCAGGGTTCGGCGGCCATCGCCGCGATGAAGCTGCTCGCCGGGCTGACCGCCGTCACCCTCCTCGGCACTCTGGCCCGCTTCGTCCCGGTGGCGGGCCGCACGACCCGCGCCCTGGTCGTGCGCGTCTACGCGGGCGGCGCGGCGGTGGTCGCCTCCGCGGCCGTGCTCTTCGTCCTCACCCTGGACCTGTGGGGGCCGTCCTTCCGGCTCCTGGACGGCTGGCTGCCCGGGCTCGGGTTCGTCCTCGCCGTCGTGGCCTGGTCGCTGCTCACCCTCCAGGACGGGGTGCTGACCGGGTTACGCAGCGCCGCCTGGGTACCGGTGGGCAATACGGCCTTCTCCGTGACCAAGCTGGCCCTGCTGGTGGTGCTCGCGGCCGCGGTCCCCACGGCGGGGGTGTTCGTCTCCTGGGCGGCGGCCATCGCCGTCTCCGTCCTCCCCCTCGGCTGGCTGGTGCTGTACCGGCTCGTGCCCCGGCACGTGGCCGCCACGGCGGCCGGCGCCCGCCCGGCCTCCTGGCGGGAGATGGGACGCTTCCTGGCCGGGGACTCCACGGGCGCGCTGTTCTCGCTGGCCGTCGTCTACCTGGTGCCGGTGCTCGTCGCCGCGCGGGTCGACGCGGCGCAGAACGCGTACTTCTACATCACCATCACCATCGCCGGCACGGTGAACCTCCTGGCCGTCAACATGGGTGCCTCGCTGACCGTGGAGGGCGCGCACGACCCGGCGCTGCTCGCCGCCCACTGCCGGGCCGCGCTGCGCCGCATGCTGCGCATCATGGTCCCGGTCTGCGCGGGGCTGTTCGTCTTCGCGCCGCGGATCCTCGGCGTCTTCGGCCCCGGATACGCGGCCGAGGCCACCGGGCTGCTGCGCTGCTACGCCGTCGGAGCCCTGCTGCGGGTGGTGATCGAGGTGTACTTCGCGGTCCTGCGGGCCCGTAGCCGCACGGCCGGGCTCGCCTGGCTACAGGGGGCGCTGTGCGCGCTGGTGCTGGTGCTGACGGTGGTGCTTCTGCCGCCGCTGGGGCTGGTCGGGGCGGGCCTGGCCGAGCTGATCAGTCTCGGGGCCGTCGCGCTGGTGGCGCTGGTACGGCTCCGGAGCACGCTCGGCTCGGGTTCCGGCTCCGGTCCCGGCACCCGTGTCCGTGGCCGCGCGAGGCCGCGCGCCACGACGCCCGCGCCGGACGGCGACCTGGCCGACCTCCCCACCTCCCTGCTGCCGCGTGGCCACCGGTGGCGGCTCCCTGGGCGCGGCCGCCTGCCCACCCCCGGCCCGTGGACGACGCTGCTGTGGGCGGCTCCGGTCGCGGCGGCCGGCCTGTACTGGGTCCCGCTGCGCGAGCTGGGCACCCCCGAGCTGGACGCCATGGGCGGGCTCGGCCTCGTCTCGGTCCTGCCCGGGGCGACACTGCTGGGCGCCGCGGCGCTCGTCGCCTGCTTCGCCCTCACGCTGGTCCAGCCGCGCCAGCACCGGGCCCTGCTCACCCTCGTCCTGCTGCTCACCGTCGTCTCGCTGCACGCCGTCCCCGCCCTCGTGGAGGCGGAGCCCCGCTTCGCGACGGCCTGGCAGCACCTGGGTTTCCTCGACCTCATCGACCGGACGGGCGCCGCCGCCCCGGAGCTGGACGCCCGGTGGAGCTGGCCCGGCTTCTTCGCGCTGGCGGCCTTCCTCGCCCAGGCCTGCGGCGTCGACGACCTGACCGGGGTACTGCGCTGGTGGCCGACCGCCGTGCAACTCCTCTGCCTCGCGCCCTTCGCGCTGCTGCTCCGCGCGGTGCGCGCGCACTGGCGGGCGAAGTGGTGCGCGGTCTGGTTCTTCGTGCTGACCGGCTGGGTGGGGCAGGACTACTTCTCTCCGCAGAGCCTGACCTACCTGCTCTACCTCTCGTTCGCCGCCATCCTGCTGGTGTGGTTCCGGCCCGACGCGGGGGGAGGGCGGGACACGGCGCGCCCGCCGGGCCCGGGCCGGACGGGCCCGGCGGGCCGGAGACCGGGCGAGGCGACGGTCCCGGCCCTTCCCGGCCCGACCCGGGCCGTGCTGCTGTGCGTGCTCCTCGCCCTGTTCACGGCCGCCGTCTCGGCTCACCAGCTCACGCCGTTCGTGATGCTGGGGCTCCTGTGCGGGCTGCTGGCGGCGCGGCGGCTCGCGCCCCGCGGGCTGCCGCTCTTCGCGGCGCTGCTGGTGGTGAGCTGGGTCGGCTTCCTCGCCGAGCCGTACTGGGTCGGTCACTTCGACGAACTCTTGGGCGGCCTGGGCGGTTTCGGCGACAACGTGTCCTCCTCCGTCGCCGGGCGGATCGAGGGCGGCAGCGGCCTCCACCGGCTCGTCCTGCACACCCGGGTGGGCCTGGCCGCCGGGCTGATGGTCCTGGCCGTGGCGGGGCTGCTGCGCCGCCGCCGGGCGGGCTGGGCCGACCGCTGTCTGCCGGTGCTCACGGCGGTGCCGTTCCTGGCCTTCGCCCTCCAGTCCTACGGGGGTGAGATCGCGCTGCGGGTCTTCCTCTTCGCGGCCCCGGGCGCGTGCGTGCTGGCGGCGCTGGCGCTCTTCCCGCACCCGGAGACCGGGCGGCCCGGGGGCGGGCGGCCCGGGGGCGGGCGGCCCGGGGGCGGGCGATGGGCGGCACCGGGCGCGGTGCTGCTGTGCGGACTGCTGTTCATGGGCGGCTTCCTGGTGGCCCGGTGGGGGAACGAGAGCTTCGAGCGGGTCCGTCCGGGCGAGGTCGCGGCCATGGAGTACGTGTACGCGCACGACCGGCCGTCGGCCGCGCTGCTGTGGCTGAGCACGGACCCGGAGGTCAACGTCACCCCGGCGCTGCCATGGGGCGCCCGGGACATGGAACGGGTGCGCTACGTGCCACTGCTCGCGCCCCGGGACCCGGGACGCACGGACGCGCTCGTGGCCGCCCTGCGGACGGCCGGGCCGCGCGCCCGGCTGGTGGTGAACGCGGGCCAGTCGGAGTATCTGCGGCTGGACGCGGGCTATCCGGCCAGCTGGTCCGCCGAGTTGCGCGCCGCGCTGGACGGACGGGTAGAGCTGCGCCGGGTGTTCAGCGATCCGGACGCCGTCCTCTACGCGCTGCGCGATCCGCCCCGGGAGGCGCCGGCCGCCGTGGCCGGGCCGGGGGCGGGCGCCCCGGGTCCACTGGTGACCTGGGACAACTGGTCGGTGACGGGAGCGCTGTGCACCGTGCTGGCGCTCGGCCTGCTGGCCTGGCGGGAGGTGCGGCGGACCGTCCTGCCGCCCGGTCCGCCGCGGTCGGCTCGGCTGTCTGCCCTGTGGTGGTTCACCATGCCGCTGCTCGGGGTGGCCCTCGGCTCGCTGCTGCTGCGGCTCGTGACGCTGGTGTGAGCCGCGGAGCGGACCGTCAGCTCTCCAGCCAGCGCACCTCGTAGCCGTCGAGGGTCAGCGCCCGCCCCTCGACGCTCACCCGCACGGGGCCGGGCCGCTGGTTGACGGCGAGGACGGCCCGCTCGCTCGCGAGCAGCAGGACGCCCTCGGGCTGCTCGTCCGGCAGTCCGCGCAGCTCGGCCCCCGGCCCGAAGGCGGCGGCGAACCGGGTGAGCAGGTCGAACATGGGCAGGGTGCCGCCGCCGTCCGCGTCGGCGGTCCCCGTCCACAGGCAGCCGGGGCAGCGGCCGCGCCACGTCTGCGGGTTCCAGTAGAAGCCGGTGGTGGCGCCGCCGCGCACCATGGCCACGAGGGCGGAGGCGTGGGCGGCGACGCGCCGGGGTTCGCTCCAGCCGTCGCGGCGGTCGCGCTCGTCCCCCCGCTCGACGTACCACTCGGCCCACCACACCGGCAGCCCCGTCTCCCGGCGCACCCAGCGCGTCACGTCCGTGAACATCTCCGTGGCGCCGAAGACGTCGGGGAGGAAGCGACCGTCCTTGGTGTAGGACGAGCCGTCCACGACAACGAAGTCGGCGCCGCGCTTGTGCGTGTTCCAGTACGTGAGCGCGGCCGTCGACCGCCGGTCGACGCTGCCCCACGGCCCCCGCAGCGGGGAGGCGTGGGGGCTGTCGTCCGGATCCACGGTGTCCAGGACGACGTAGGGCCCGCCGATCAGCGCGTCGGGGCGGGCCCGTTTCACCGCGTCGTACACCAGGTTGTACAGCTCGGTGTAACCCTCGTGGTTCCAGCGGCCCTTGGTGTCGTCGAAGAAGCCCTTCAACTCGTTCCAGACCAGGAAGTGCCGCACCCGTGGATAACGCCTGGCCACCGTGGCGGCGAGGCGGGCGAAGTCGGCGTAGTGCTCCGGCTCCGGGGCCTCCTCCAGCCGGCTCCAGTCCGTCTCTCCGGGGCGGCCGCCCTTCATCCAGTCGGGGGCGCAGCACAGGGTGAGCACCGGCACGCCGTGGGACTCCTCGACGAAGGCCATACGGCTGTCCAGCGCCTCGAAGTCGTAACGTCCCGGAGAGGGTTCGGGATTCTCCGCGCCCCAGCCCATCAGGTGCTGGACCTGTGGCAGCCGGTGCGGGGCGAGGGCCTTCGTGACCCGGCCGACGGCCTCCTCCTCCCCGGCGTCCGCGCTGAACCGGGTGTGGGTGAAGCCCCAGCCGAGCTCCGGCCGGGCGGGCCCCGGGGCGCCGGACGTCGCGCCCGGCGGTCCGCCGTCGTCACTTTGGCCCGGCGGCGCGGCGCACAGGGCCAGCGACAGGGCGAGGGCGACGGCTCCCGCCGCGGAGACCCCGAACAGCCTTCTGCGGACCAACTGGCCTACCGCTGCGTGTTCTGCCACTCCCTCAGCGTAACGACGACCGACGGGGGCGGGGGCGGGGAACGCTTCGGAAACACACGTGCGCGGGACGGCCGGGTGCCGGATCATGGGCGGCATGCCCAACGCGCCAGAGGAGCCCCACGCCGCACCGACCGACGTCCGCCCGCCCGCGCCACGGCCCGGCGGGGCCGGGCTGCCCGCGGCCCAACCGCCGGAGGCGGGCCTGCCCGTCCGGCTCACCATGGACGACGCCGACTCCCCCGCCGACGTCATCGACGCGCTGTTCCTGACCCGCTTCGTCACCGGTGCCCAGCCCTTCGCCCAGGGCCGTTCCGTCGAGCGCACGAAGAAGACGAGCACGCTGATGCCGCCGGACGCCCGGGTGCTGCGGTCCTTCCGGGAGGGCGACCGCCGCTGCACGCTGGCCGAGGGCGAGGGGTGGACGGTGCTCGTCTCCCGCTGGCCCCGGCGCGCCGACGTGACCGTCACGGCCGTCAGTCAGGAACTCGCCGACGAGCGGCTGCGCCAGGCGCTCGACGGCGCCGAGGACGAACCGGAACCGCAGCCCGACGACGTGGCCATGGGTTTCTGGTACGTCTCACCGCTGCGCGGCGCCTACCGCACGACCCGCCGGATCTCGGCCGGCTCCTGGGAGGAGGTGCGCGGCAACTACACCGCGCCCGTCGCCGACGCGCTCGGCGACCTCATGAAGCTCACCCCCGACGACATCAGCGGCCGGCTGCTGCTGTTGCACGGCCCGCCGGGCACCGGGAAGACCTCGGCTCTGCGCACCCTCTCCCGCGCCTGGCGCGACTGGTGCCAAGTGGACTGCGTCCTCGATCCGGAGCGGCTGTTCAACGACATCGGCTACCTGATGGACATCGCCATCGGCGAGGACGACGGCGACGGCGGCCCGGGGCGCTGGCGGCTGCTGCTCCTGGAGGACTGCGACGAGCTGATCCGCGGTGAGGCCAAGCACGCGGCCGGGCAGGCGCTGTCCCGGCTGCTGAACCTGACGGACGGCCTGCTCGGGCAGGGCCGCAACGTCCTGGTGGGCATCACCACCAACGAGGACCTGGAGCGGCTGCACCCCGCCGTCGTCCGGCCGGGACGCTGTCTCGCCCGGGTCGAGGTCGGTCCGCTGACCCGCGCCGAGGCCGTGGGGTGGCTGGGTACCGCCGAGGGGGTCGGCCCGGAGGGCGCCACGCTCGCCGAGCTGTACGCCCTGCGCCGCGGCTCGGCGCCGGCCGGTGTCCCCGTGCAGAGCGGCCCCGCGGGGGCGGGTCTGTACCTGTGAGCCGCCGGGCGGTGGGTCAGTCGGCGTCGTAGACGGCGCGGAGCGCGTCGCGGACGGCGGTGAGCGCGGCGTCGTGGTCCAGCCCGAGGCGGTGGACGTCGTGGGCGTACCGCTGGGCCGCGCTCGCCGCGCCCCGGGCTGCGGCGTCCGCGGCGGCGGCCACGAAGGTGCCCGCCCGGCCGCGGGTCTCGATCACGCCGTCGCTCTCCAGGACGCGGTAGGCCTTGGCCACCGTGTTGGTCGCGAGTTCGAGTTCGGCTGCCAGGCCGCGCACGGTCGGCAGCCGGTAGCCGACGGGCAGCCGTCCCGAGCGGGCCTGCTCGGCGATCTGGGCGCGCAGCTGCTCGTAGGGGGCGGCGGCCGACGACGGGTCGATGGTGACGTGCAGGGCCAAGGGGCTCTCCAGCGGGCGGTGTTCGGGGACGGCGGTCCGGGGCGGCGCCGGGTCGCGGTGCCTGGGCTTTCGCCCACGACCTTAACTCCCGTCCGTGACACCGGGGATACGCGCATGGCTCCCGGAGAGCGCCGGGGCCGGCGACGGGGCGGGACGGCGACGGGCCCGGGAGGCGCGATGCCGCGTCTCCCGGGCCCGTCGGCCGGTGTGCCCACCGGTCAGTGGCGGCACCAGGGGATGTAGTTGAGGTTCTTCACGTAGCGGGCGGTCACCCAGCCCTTGTGGTGAGCGAGCTTGTACCAGCGCGGGTTGCCCTTGATGGTCTGGCCGTTCACCTTGCAGATGATCTTTACCTTGGCGCCGTAGGGGAGGCCGCCGACGATCTTGGAGTGGGTGGTGGGCCTCTTGCGGATGTTCAGGCCGGTCCGGGCGATGACCTTGCCCCAGCGGGCGTGGGCCGCGGCCTCGGCGGTGTGGTCGGCAGTCTCCTCGACCGCTCCGGCGGCCGTCGGAACGGTCTGGGCGGTCGCCTTCGCCTCTTCGTCACCGGCCAGGGCGGGCCCGGCACCGAGCACGCCGAGCGTCAGGGCGCCGGCCGTCAGGGCGACGGTCGTCTTCACGGATTTCAACACGGTCTCTCCTCCGATGTGAGCGGTCATCGGCGCACGGCTCCGGGAGCGGGCCTGGGTGAAGGCCGTCGCCGGTCACCCCGGGCTCATGCGCCGCAACGAGCATGGGGGGACGACGGCGCGCGCTTCCGGGCGCCATTCCGATACCTCACCCGCCCGAGCGAGCCCGGCAGACCCGATGGAGTATCCCGGCGGCCCTGTGGTGACCCGGTCAGCCTTGGGCGAGGGAGAGCAGCCTGGTCGCCGTGTTCCAGTTGCGGGCCGTGGCGACGACGCCGGCACGCTCCACCGTCCGCGTCACCCTGGAGGCGAGGCGGGAGCGGCCGATGCCGCCCGGGCAGTGCAGGTAGACCGTGCGGCCGAGGAGCCGGAAGGAGTCGGGGGCGTCAGCGGACGCGTCGAGGTCCGCGAGGGGCGCGGGGCCGGGCGGGGCGGCGGAGAGGAAGAGGCAGTGCAGCGAGGCGGGACGGGCCACGGCCTCGGGGTACGGGTTGGCCGCGAGTTCGGCGGACAGCTCCTCCGGGGTGCGCATGACCACGGGGACCGCGGTGCCGAGCTCGGCCTCGATCGCGGCCGTCAGCTCCTGGGCGACCCGGGCGGGCGTGTGCTCGTCGGAGGCGGACAGGACGATGTTCCCGGTCTGGAGGTGGACCCGGACGTCGGTGTAGCCGAGGGCCTCAGCGAGCTCACGCTGCCGGACGGCGGAGATCCGGCGGCGGCCGCCGACGTTGACGCCGCGGAGCAGGGCGATGTGCCTGGTCGTCATGGCGGCAGCCTCGCACACCGCGCCCCGTGCGGCGGGGCCCCGACGGGCGGAGGGCGCGGTACCGGGGAGTCGGGGAAGGTTCGCACAACGGCCTTCTTCCGTTGGGGCACAGGGCTGTGGGCCCCTTCCTAGGGTGAGGCCACCGCCCCCCGCGGATCCACCGTGTGACCCTAGGAGACGATCTCTCATGACGGACCACCTCGACCGGCAGCCCGCCCAAGACGGCATCGAGCGGCGTGGCTTCCTGCGCGGCGCGGCGGGGGCGGCCGCGGCCGGCGTCGCCTTCTCGGCGCTCTCCGCCCGCACGGCCTCGGCCGCTCCGGCGAAGTTCGAGTTCGACCCCGGCTACGGCCCACTGCGGCCTGTCAGGGACCAGGCCACCGGCCTGGAGCTGCTCATGCTGCCGCGCGGCTTCGAGTACATCTCCTACGGGTGGACCAACGACCTGATGGACGACGGGGTGCGCACCCCGGGTTCGCACGACGGCATGGCGGCGTTCCGGCGTGGCGACCGCGTGCACCTCGTGCGCAACCACGAGCGGCGCGACGGCGAGGCGTTCACGTCCCCGGCGTACAACCCGGAGGCAGGAGGCGGCACCTCGAACCTGGTCTTCGACCCGGACGCGGGCCGGTGGCTGGAGTCCTACGGCAGCCTCGGCGGCACGGTCCGCAACTGCGCGGGCGGCCCGACCCCGTGGGGCACCTGGCTGACCTGCGAGGAGACTTTCGAGACCCGGGCCGGCAAGCGGCACGGGTACGTCTTCGAGGTGCCCTGCGAGGGCAAGGGCGACCCGCGGCCGTTGACCGCGATGGGCCGGTTCAACCACGAGGCCGTCGCTGTCGACCCCGCGACGGGCCACGTCTACGAGACCGAGGACCGCGGCGACGCCTGCCTGTACCGCTTCGTGCCCACCGTGCCGGGCGACCTGGCCAAGGGCGGCCGGCTGGAGGCCCTGAGCATCGGTGAGGCCGCCTACGACACCCGCAGGGACGGCGAGCGCTCCTACGGCACGGTCTCCTGGGTGCCGGTCGACGAGGCCGACCCGGCCGAGGACACCGTGCGCAGGCAGGCGCAGGCCCGCGGTGCGGCGGTGTTCGGCCGACTGGAGGGCGCCTGGTACGGCAACGACCGTATCTATGTCATCTCCACCAACGGCGGCCCGGCGGGCCAGGGCCAGGTGTTCGAGCTCGACCCGGCCACCGGCCGGTTCCGGGTGCTGTTCGCGTCGCCCGGTGCCGAGGTGCTGAACGCCCCCGACAACATGTGCGTCAGCCCGCGCGGTGGTCTGGTGCTGTGCGAGGACGGCGGCGGCACGGAGTATGTCCACGGCCTCACCACCGAGGGCGAGATCTTCCGCTTCGCCGCCAACGCCGTGGACCTGCGCGGGGGCACGGCGGGCAAGGACGTGCGGCCGGGCGACTACCGGAGTTCGGAGTGGGCCGGTGCGTGCTTCGAGCCGAAGAACGGCAACTGGCTGTTCGTCAACGTCCAGAGCCCCGGCATCACCCTGGCCATCACCGGCCCCTGGCGCCAGGGCGCCCTGTAGGGGCCCGCAGAGGGCGCACGACGGGTGCGTCGGCGGCACCGCTCACGCCGCGTCGCCCAGCCGGTTCGCCGGGTGAGCGGCGGTGGCGCCGAAGCGGTGCCGGGCCCGGTCGGCGGCGGCTTCGGCCCGGTGCGCCTTCTCCTCCCGCGGGTCGAGGGAGAGCTGCCGGGAGGCGAGGTCGGCCGCCGTGAGGTCCTCGGCGCGCAGGGAGAGGGCCCGCACCCGGGCCCGCTGGAGGCCGAGCGCGTCGTGCAGCGCGTAGGCCAGGGCCGTCAGCGCGGGGGTGTGGGCGGTCGGTTCGGGCAGGGCGCGGGTGCGGGTCGTCGTGGAGCGGTCGGCGTACCGGACGGTGAGGGTGAGGGCCCGCGCCACCTGGCCGTCGGCGCGCATCCGGTAGCCGAGGTCGTCGGCGAGGGTCAGCAGTGCGCGGCGGCGGACGTCGGCGTCCAGCTCGTCGCGGCCGAAGCGGTGTTCGGCCGCGACCGAGCGGGCGGGGGCGCTGGGAACGACCGGGACGGGGTCCTCGCCCCGGGCGCGGGCCCGCAGCCGGCGTGCGGGGGTCGCGCCGAGGATGCGCTGGAGGGTGGCGGGGGACGCGGCGGCGACGCGGCCCACCGTGTCCAGACCGTAGGCGCCGAGGCTCCGGGCCGTCGCGGGGCCGACGCCGTAGAGGGCCGCGACGGGCTTGGCCGCCAGGAAGTCGGCGACGGCGGTGGGGTCGTCGGGAACCGACCGGACCCGGCCGGGCTCTCCGTCGTACGCCGCCATCCGGGCCAGCAGCGGATTTCCGGCCACTCCGACGGTGCACGGGACGGCGTGGAGGGCGAGGGCGCGGACGCGGACCAGCTCGGCCAGCTCCGTCGCCGTGCGGCCGAAGTAGCGCAGGGCACCGCGGACGTCGGCGAGCGCGGCGTCCGGGGGGAGCGCCTGCACGACGGGGGTGATGTCGGCGAGCAGGTCGAGGAGGAGGGGGTAGCGCTCCTCGGTGCAGCCGGGACCGAAGTGGACGTACAGCACGTCGCCCATGGCGGATCACCCCGCGCTTCCGGGACTGGAGTGCCACAACTTGCGGCCGGGGCCCGCGGGTGTGCCGGGGCCCGCGTGCTTGGGGGACTCGCCGGCGGGCTGGAGGTCGGCCCAGGGGTGCAGCTCGTACCCGGTCGCCAGGCGGATGCGGCGCCGGGGCGCGGCCTCCGCGGGGGCGTCCTCGTTCGGGGCGTCCTCGTTCGGGGCGTCCTCGTTCGGGGCGGTGGGCCGGTCGCCGGGAGCGGGGCGGGTACCGGGCTGTTCGGCGAGCCGGGCGGCGACGGCGTCCAGACCGCCGGTGCGGCGCAGTTCGACCAGCTCGGCCAGGTCCCAGGCGGCGGCGCCGACGACGCTGAGGCTGCGCGGTCCGCGCCGCTGGACGACGCCGCGCACCAGCAGCAGCCAGGAGTGGAAGACGGTGTGGGCGCAGGCGGCGTGGCTGTCCTCGAAGAAGGCGAGGTCGGTCAGGCCGGTGCCGTCGTCGAGGGTGACGAAGATGACGCGCTTTCCGGAACGGATGGGCGGGGTCTGGGTGGCGACCTTGGCTCCGGCGACCAGCACCGTCTCCCCGTGCCGGGCGGCGGTGAGCCGCTGGGCGGGGCGGACGCCGAGCTCGCCGAGGAAGGCGTGGTGGTCGCTCATGAGGTGGCGGGAGGCGTCCAGGCCGAGCACCCCGAGTTCGGCGCCGAGGCGTTCGTCGCGGTCCAGGTCGGGCAGTCCCGCGGGGGGCGGCCCCGCCTCGTGCGGGCTGCCCCCTTCGCCGTCCCCGCCCCGGACGTCCAGGGCGAGGGGCAGCTGCCCGGCGCCACTCCCCGGGCGGCGGCCGCCCCGGTGCAGCTCGGCGATGTGCAGGAGGAGATCGCGCCGGTTGGGCCCGAAGGCGTCCAGCGCACCGACCCTGGCCAGGTTCTCGGCCACGGGGCGGGGCGGGTGGGCGCGTTCCAGCAGGTCGTGCAGGGAGCGGTAGGGCCGTCCCGCGGCGATGCGGGCGGCGTCCGCCTCGCTGATGCCGCGCACCTCGCCGAGCGCGAGGCGCACGCCCCAACGCCGTGATTCGGACTCCAGTTCGATCCGATAGGTGACGTCGGAGCGGTTCACGTCCAGCGGGAGGACGGGGACGCCGTGCCGCCGGGCGTCCGCGAGCAGCAGCCGCTTGGGGTACATGCCGGGGTCGTGGGTGAGCAGCCCGGCGTAGAACGCTGCCGGGTGATGGGCCTTCAGCCAGGCGGACTGGTAGGTGGGGACGGCGAACGCGACGGCGTGCGCCTTGCAGAAGCCGTAGGCGCCGAACGCCTCGACGATCTCCCAGGTGCGTGCGATGACCTCCGGGGAGTAGCCGTTCCCCGCCGCCTCCCGTTCGAACCAGGCCCGGATGCGCGGCTGGAGGTCCGGATCGGCCAGCGCCCGCCGGGTCTCGTCGGCGAAGGACTTCCCGCAGCCCGTCATCCGGTCGACGATCCGGATGATCTGCTCGTGGAAGACCACCACGCCGTAGGTCTCGCGCAGGGCGTCCGCCAGGTCCGGGTGCGGGTACTTCGGCGGGGTGCGGCCGTGCCGGGCGGCGATGAAGGGCCGGACCATGTCGGCGGCGACGGGGCCGGGACGGAACAGGCTGATGTCGACGACCAGGTCGTGGAAGGTGGACGGCTGGAGGCGGCCGATGAGGTCGCGCTGGCCCGGTGACTCGATCTGGAAGCAGCCCAGCGTCTCGGCGGCGGCGATCAGCCGGTAGGTCCGCTCGTCGCCGGGCCCGGCGACGTCGAGCGCGTCCAGGTCGGGGCGGCGGCCCGTGGCCCGCTCGATCTCCGAGACGGCGTAGGCCAGCGTGGACTGCATCCGCACCCCGAGCACGTCCAGCTTGAGCAGTCCGAGCCGCTCGACGTCGTCCTTGTCGAACTGGGACATGGCGAAGCCCTCGCCGCTGGTGGGCACCACCGGGGTGCGGGCGCGCAACCCGGCGTCGGACAGGAGCACGCCGCACGGGTGCATGGCCGTCCCGCGCGCGAGCCCGTCCAGCGCCTCGACCAGCCCCCAGAACCGGGCACCGTGACGTTCGGCGTCCAGGCCGCGCAGCTCCGGCAGCTCGGCGAGCGCGCCGCGGGCGTCGCGGGCCCGGATGTGCGGGAACGCCTTGGCGAGCCGGTCGACCTCGGCCGGGTCCATGCCGAGCGCCGCGCCGACGTCCCGGATCGCGTGCCGGACCCGGTAGGTCTCGGGCATGGCGACGGTGGCCACCCGCTGTTCGCCGAACCGCTCGAAGATCGCCCGGTAGACCTCCAGCCGCCGGGCCGACTCGACGTCGACGTCGATGTCCGGGAGGGCCGCGCGGTGCTCGGAGAGGAACCGTTCCATCAACAGGCCGTGCTCCACCGGGTCGGCGGCGGCGATGCCCAGCAGGTGGTTGACCAGCGAGCCCGCCCCCGAGCCGCGGGCCGCCACCCTGACGCCCAGGGCCCGGACGTCGTCCACGACCTGCGCGACGGTGAGGAAATAGGTGGCGAAACCGTGGCGCTCGATGACCCGCAGTTCCTCCTCCAGCCGGTCCCAGCGGCGGCGGTCCCGGTCGTAGCGGCGGGCCACCATCCCCGCCGCGCAGCGCGAGCGCAGCACCCGGTCGGCGGTACGGGCGCCGGCCCCGACGAGATGCGGCTCGGGGAAGTGGGCACTGCCGACGCCCAGGTCGTCGCCGGCGTCGACGCGGCACTGAGCGGCGCTCTCCTCGGTGTGGGCCAGCAGCCGGTGCGCGAGGTCGCGGCGGAAGCCCGCGGCCTCGGCGATCTCCTGCGCGAGCCGCGCCATCTCCCGCGGCCCCTTCAGCCAGCGCTCGCCGCCGTCCAGCCCGCGGGCGGGGTCGACGGGCACCAGGGTGCGGGCCGCGTCGAGCACGTCGGCGACGGGGCCGAGGCCGGGGTCGGCGTACCGGACGGCGTTGGTCAGCACCGGGACGACACCCCGCTCGGCGGCGAGCCCCAGCATGCGGGCCGCCTCGCGGCGCGGCGCCGAGCCGTCCACCGCCAGCCGCAGGGCGTCCCCGAAGACGTCCCGCCAGGGCGTGAGCAGCCGGGCCGCCCGGTCCGGCCGGCCGGCGGCCAGGGCCCGGCCGACGTCCGACCCCGGGCCGAGCAGGACCGTCACGCCACGGGCCGGAACGTCCGCCGGGCCCAGCACGGGACGCTCGCCCGCGCCCGCGTGGGCGCCCGCCGTGGTGTCCCTGTGGGCGGCGCTCACCAGCCGGCACAGCTCGGCCCAGCCGGCGGCGCCGTCGCGGGCCAGGAACACCACGCGGTGCGCCGGCTCGGCCACGAAGGCCCCGCCCCGCACCGGGGTACGCCGCCGGACCGCACCGACGCCGGGCGCCGACGCGCCCCCGGTCCCGCCGGGCGGCTCGGCGACGGCCAGCTCGACGCCGAACAGCGGTCGCACCCCGGCGCGCTCACAGGCGTCGGCGAACCGCACGGCCCCGGCGAGGGTGTCCCGGTCGGTCAGGGCCAGGGCGTCCATGCCCCGCTCGGCGGCCCGCTCGGCCAGCCGCTCGGGGTGTGAGGCGCCGTACCGGACGGAGAGACCGGACACGGCGTGCAGATGCGTAAACCCAGACATCCGCGTCTCCTCGCCACACCAGCCACCCCCTGCCTACGACTCTCGCCGGCTCTCTCCTTCCACCTTAACCCCGTTTTCGAATGGACGTTCGAACGGCCGGGCGAAGAGAACCCCGGGCCGTGCGGCACGGCCCGGGGCGTGGCTCTGGTCGGCTCCGGAGGCCCGGAGGGCCTGGTCAGCCCCCGGTGTCGCGGGCGCGGCGCTCCGCGACGACCTGCTCGACGTCGAACGGGGTGAGGTTCAGCGGAGGGCCGGAGAGCGGCCGGCGCAGGGCGGCCTCGATCGTGACGTTGATCTCCCGCAGGATGCGCCGCGCCTCGGCGTCGGAGCGGGCCGCGCGGGCGGCCGCGAGGGCGTCCTCGGCCTCCTTGCGCAGAGCGAGCGCCGGCGGCAGGACGGACACCCCCTCGTCATGGAGCTTCCGCTTGATCCACCAGTTCTCGTCATAGGGCTCGTCGGCACCGGGCAGCGGCTTGCCGGCACCCGTGAGGCCGGTGAACGCGCCGCGTTCGGCGGCCTCACGGATCTGCTGGTCGACAAAGGACTCGAAGGAGACTCCGGGGGGCTTGCGCTCGGTCATCGTTCGTCCTCCCTCTCGGGGTGTCGTCACTCCTCGGCGTCACTCCCGGAGCGATGCCCCGGAGCGTCATTCCTCGGGACCGAGGAACTCCAGGCGGTTCCCGTGGCAGTCGTCGGCGTAGAAGCGGCGGCGGCCGGGGAAGGCGTCGTCCCAGGCGACGACGACGCCCTTGTCGGTGAGGCGTGCGGCCAGCGCGTCCAGGTCGGCGACGAGGATTCCGGGATGGCCCTTGCGCGCGGGCCGGAAGTCATCCTCGACGCCGAGGTGGATCTCCAGGCCGTCGGCGCGCACCCACAGCCCGCCTCGCGCGGCGAGCTCCGGGGGCTTGCGGATCTCCGTCATGCCGAGCACGTCCACGTAGAACGTACGGCACAGCTCCTCGTCCCCCGGGGGCAGCGTGAGCTGGACGTGGTGGAGGCCCAGCCCGAAGTCGGAGCGGGGGACGGCGTCGTACGGCTGGGGCTGGCTGCGTTCCCTCACGGCGTGGCCCTTCGTCGGCCCTGCGTTCCAGCGGTCACCGTCGATCCTATGTCGGCGTTATGCCGCGGAACACCCGCCCTGCGGGGGTCCGTACGGCGCCACCAACGGATTCCCGCGGGCGCTGACTACCATGGAGGAGGTGTGTGCCCGCACCACGGTCCGCCGGGTGTTCACCCGATGTGACGCACGTCAAACGATTGGCAGGCCGTAGGGCGCCTCGGGCAGGGTAGGGGCCAGCGTCGGGACACGAGTCGAGAACGAAGGAGCCCCATGAGGATCGGCATCGTCGGAGCCACGGGCCAGGTCGGCAGCGTTATGCGCGACATCCTGGCGGAGCGGAACTTCCCGGTGGAGGAGCTGCGCCTGTTCGCGTCCGCCCGCTCGGCCGGTCGCACGCTGCCCTGGAAGGACGGCGAGGTCACCGTCGAGGACGCCACGACGGCCGACTACTCGGGCCTGGACATCGTCCTCTTCTCCGCCGGCGGCGCCACCTCCAGGGAGCTTGCCCCCAAGGTCGCGGCGGCCGGCCCCGTCGTGATCGACAACTCCTCCGCCTGGCGGCTGGACCCGCAGGTCCCGCTCGTCGTCTCCGAGGTGAACCCGCAGGCCGCCGTGGACCGGCCGAAGGGCATCATCGCCAACCCGAACTGCACCACCATGGCGGCCATGCCGGTGCTGCGCCCGCTGCACGACGAGGCCGGGCTCACCGCTCTCGTCGTCGCCACCTACCAGGCGGTGTCCGGCAGCGGCCTGGCCGGGGTGGCGGAGCTGGACGGCCAGGTCCGCAAGGCGGTCGAGACGGACGCCGCCCAGCTGACCTTCGACGGCTCCTCCGTGGACTTCCCGGCGCCGGACAAGTTCAAGCGCCCGATCGCCTTCAACGTGCTCCCGCTCGCGGGCTCCATCGTGGACGACGGCCTGGAGGAGACCGACGAGGAGCAGAAGCTCCGCAACGAGAGCCGCAAGATTCTCGACATCCCCGGGCTGAAGGTGTCCGGCACCTGCGTGCGCGTGCCCGTCTTCACCGGTCACTCGCTCCAGGTGAACGCCCGCTTCGAGCGGCCGATCAGCCCCGAGCGTGCCCGTGAGGTGCTCTCCGCGGCACCGGGCGTCGCCCTGTCGGAGATCCCCACCCCGCTGCAGGCCGCGGGCCAGGACCCGAGCTTCGTGGGCCGCATCCGCCGGGACGAGACGGTCGAGAACGGGCTGTCCCTGTTCCTGTCCAACGACAACCTGCGCAAGGGCGCGGCCCTGAACGCCGTGCAGATCGCCGAGCTGGTCGCGGCCGAGCTGAGCTGAGGCCTGGCCGACGGCCGGACCCCGCGCGCTGGCCGGCCCAGCGCCGAGGCGCGGGGCCGGCCAGCCCAGCGCCACGGCACGGCGGCGGGCTTGGGCGGACTGCCCGTTCCCCGCATGTCGGGGCGTGCGGGTGTGTCATGGCCGATCGCGCGGTTCCCCGCGCCCCTGCCGGGGGCGGGGAGTCAGCGGTCGGCCCCTGACCCGCCCTCCGGCCTCTCGGGCGGCGGCACCTCCGGTACGCCCGGCACACCCGGCAGCTCCGACACCCCGGGCACCTCCGGCAGCTCCGGCTCGTCGGCCTCGTGACGCGGCGCCTCCGGCTCCCGCGTCACCTCCGCGGATCCGCCCGACGCGGCGCCCCGGGCTGCCGCGTCGGCCTCCGGCGGCGGCCCGCCCTGCGCTCGCTCCAGGAAGCGCAGCAGCTCGACGGGGAAGGGGAGGACGAGTGTCGAGTTCTTCTCGGCGGCCACCGCCACCACCGTCTGGAGCAGGCGCAGCTGCAGGGCCGCCGGGGTGGCGGCCATCTGCTGGGCCGCCTCCGCGAGTTTCTTGGACGCCTCCAGCTCCGCGTCCGCGTTGATGACCCGGGCCCGGCGGTCGCGGGCGGCCTCCGCCTGCCGGGCCATGGAACGCTTCATCGCCTCGGGCAGCGAGACGTCCTTGATCTCCACCCGGTCGACGTTGACGCCCCACTCCACGGCCGGGCTGTCGATCATGATCGCCAGCCCCTGGTTCAGCTTCTCGCGGTTGGACAGCAGGTCGTCCAGATCGCTCTTGCCGATGATGGAGCGCAGCGAGGTCTGGGCCATCTGGGAGACCGCGAACCGGTAGTCCTCGACGCGGATGATGGCGTCGGCCGGGTCCACGACCTTGAAGTAGACGACCGCGTCCACCCGGACGGTGACGTTGTCGCGGGTGATGCCCTCCTGGGCGGGGACGGGCAGGGTGACGATCTGGAGGTTCACCTTCTGCATCCGGTCCACCACCGGAACGATGATCCGGAAGCCGGGCTCCCGGACCTCCGGGCGGAGGCGCCCGAGCCGGAAGACCAGCCCGCGCTCGTACTGCCTGATGACCCGCGCGGCGGCCAGGAAGTAGACCGCGCAGACGGCTGCCACCACCGCCGCCACCTCGACGACCATCGCTGCCTCCCGCCAGGAGAAAATACGGCGATATCGGTCGAAAACGCCAACTCCACCGTAATCCGGTCCACGACCCGGGGTCGAGGGTGTCAGGAGACCAGGTCGCGCTCCCCCGCCGCCACGTCGAGGCCGAGCGTGTTCCCCGGAGGCGGGAACGGGCACAGGAAGTGCTCGGAGAACGCCGAGGGCGGCAGCGTCGTGCGGTTGAGGTCGACCGTGACGGAGTGGTCGGGCGCGGGGGCCCCGGTGCGCAGGAAGCGGAAGCGGTAGCTGCCGTGCCCGCTGGTTCCGTCCGCGAAGACCGCCCACAGCGCCCCGCTGCCCACGACCGACACCCGCAGGGTGTGCGCACCGCCGTCCGGCCCGGTGAACCGGATCTCCCCGCCGAGGTCCAGGCCGCGCTCCCGGCCGTCCGCGTTGGGCACGATCACGCGCCGCGTCTCCGCGTAGCGCTCGAAGACGCCGGGCAGGACCCAGCGGGCGTCGTACGGACTCGTCCTGATGCCGGTGAACTCCCGCCGGGCGGGCGCGCCGGGGTCGTGCACCCGCACCGCCCACTGCCCCTCCCTCCGCAGCAGCTCCAGCCGACGGTCCCCCCAGGTGATCCGGGCGTGCTCGGCACCACCGGCACTCGTGCCGAGGGTGCGCTCGCCCATCAGCGGCTCCCCGGCGACCGACAGGTCGTCCAGGACGTCGGCGTGCAGCACGACCCCGGAGCCGTCGGGCGTCTCGCGCCACTGCCCCGGCAGCCCCTCGATCCAGCCCGCGTCGTCCGCCTGCGCGAGCCAGTACGTGCCGGTCACCGAGAGCGGCCCGTAAGGGGCCACGACCGTCTCCAGACGCTGCTGGTGCCACTCCTGCCACTGCTGCACGGCGGAGGATCCGGGCGCCATGGGATTCGCGACGTTCGCGGAGTCCGGGTCGGTGTTGTACGGGTTCGATGACATTTCGGCGTTCATGCGTTCAACTTGCCACAGACCGGGCCGCGCGGCGGTGAGCCACCGCGCGTGCTCGACGCGGCCGCCGCCCGCCGCACAACGACCCCTGGCGGCCGGCCTCGGACCGACGCGGCGTCAGAACCCCTCCCGGGACAGCACACGCACAGAGTTGACGCGCACTCACACCGTGGGCGAAGAGCCTTTCCGGGGCGCCGCCGGCCGGACGAAGGAGACGCCATCGCCCTGCCGGCATGTGCCACCGTCCCCATGACGGCGCATCAGTTCTGCGGCGCTCCGGCGCTCACCCGCCCGGCGGTCGGCTCACCCGCCCGGCGGCCGTCCGTGATCTTTCTGTCTTTCACCACCCGTATACCGCACAACCGCAGCTCCACAAGGCATGATGTGTGCAGCAGAACTGTCACGAAACATGCTCGCGACGTATATCCGCTTGGCGCACCATCCGCATCATGGACGACGATAGGCGTGCGGACGGTACGACCGCATGCGAGAGGAGGCGTCCATGGGATCGGTGCGCAAGGCGAGTGCCTGGCTGGGCCTCGTCGACGACAGCGAGATGCGGTACTACGACGACTACGCCGAAGAGGCGGGGCAGGAGCCGGAGCCGGGTGACGCCGTGCGGGACGCGTGGGCCACGGACCCGCGGATCAGGGCGACGGCGGCGGACGCCCAGGACGCGGGCACCCGGATCGCCACCATCACCCCCGACGGCTTCCGGGACGCCCGGCACATCGGCGAGCTGTTCCGGGAGGGCGTTCCGGTGATCGTCAATCTGACGGCGATGGAGTCGAGTGACGCCAAGCGCGTCATCGACTTCGCCGCGGGCCTCACGTTCGGGCTGCGCGGCTCCATCGAGCGGGTGGCCAACCGGGTGTTCCTGCTCACGCCGAACGCCTACCAGATCCTCAGCGGACAGGACCGCCGTCCCGCCGAGGGCGGCTTCTTCAACCAGAGCTGACGACGCGGCTGAGGGCGGGCGCGAACGCCCTCAGCCGCGTCGGGGGCCGGGCGCGACGGGCGGCGCGTCCCGGCGGGCGCCGTTCCCCTCCCGTTCCCACGCGCCACCGCGCGCCTCTCCGAACATTCGGCCGAATTCCGGTTCGCTTCCCGGTACTTTCTGACTCGAGGCCGAACCGAACGGATTTCGCCAGATGGCCGAGATTCGATCGAATGCCACTCGAAAACGACTCGTACCGCGCTGGGAAAACCAGCCCTTCTCGACGCTCACTCAAGGTCTGATTCGCATGACCCACCCGCTTGTTGACAAGGTCTGAGCAGCCTCGGACCATGGCCGCCATGAGCGAATCAGAGGCAGGAGAGTCCGAGGTCATCGGCTACAACAAGCAGATGTACGGCGACCCGAAGAAGTTCGCCAAGCGGGCCCCGTGGGACATGGGAGAGCCGCAGCCCGAGGTGGTCGACCTGGTGAGGTCCAGGGCGATTCGGGGCGAGGTTCTCGATATCGGTTGCGGCACCGGTGAAATCGTCATCTACCTCGCCTCCGAGGGATTCTCCGTCACCGGCCTCGACGCCGTTCCGGAGGCGATCCAGCAGGCGAAGGAGCGGGCCGCGGAACGGGGTGTCACCGCCACCTTCGCCGTCGCCGACGCCACCGACCTGTCCGCCTACGCGGACCGGTTCGACACCGTCGTCGACAGCGGGCTGTTCCACGTGCTGGACGCGGAGCAGCGGCGGAAGTACGCCACGACGCTGCACGCCGCCTGCCGGCCCGGCGGTCGCGTCTTCGTCCTCGCCTTCAGCGCCGAGGGGCGCGAGGTGGTCAAGGCCAGGATGGCCGCGATCGGCGTTCCGCAGCAGGTGACCTCGCGGATGAGCCCGCTGGCGCCGGACGACCTCCGCGCGGCGTTCGGCCCGCTGTGGGAGGAGGAGTCCATCCGGGACTCGGCCATCCGCGTGCGTTTCCCCGGTGACGCGTCGACCTCCGACCTGCCCGCCATGTTCGCCGTCTTCCGGCGTCCGTGAGCGGGGACGTCATCCCCGTGCCGGGGCCGCTGCCGCGGCGGCCCCGGCACCTCCACCACAGGCAAGCCCCGACGCCGCGTCAGCCGGCCGGGTCCCAGGCGTGCACGCGCGGCACCCAGCGCGGGACGTGCCGCCGGTAGCGGTCGTAGGCGTCACCGAAGCGGTCCCGCAGCCGCCGCTCCTCGCTCAGCGGCAGATAGACCGCGTTGGCCAGGAAGAACAGCCCGAACCACAGGCCGAGCCACGGCGAGCGCAGCGCGACGGCCTCACCGAGCTGGATCGCGAGCACCCCACTGATCATGGGGTTGCGCACGTGCCGGTAGGGGCCGGTGACGACGAGGTGCCGCGGCGGATCCAGCGGTGAGAGCGTGCCCTCGCCCTTGCGGTGGAACAGGCTCACCGTCCAGGCCAGGAAGGCCACTCCCCCGAGGACCAGCGCGACGCCCACGCCGGCGCACAGGACGCGCACGGCCAGGGGAACGTCCACCCCTCGCATGCCGCTTCCCGTCCACACCAGCGCCGGGATCACCACACCCATCGTGACCGGGCCGATCAGCACCGGGGCCACGTGGCGCCGCAGCCGCACCGCGCCGCCGCCCGGAGTCGCTTTATTTCGCATGCTGGTGAATTTAGTGCGGTCCCGAGCGGGCTTCGAGTCACCCCTCATCCCCGTGTGGTGTCTTTCGGCCATACGTCACGCGGTTTGCCTGGGGGAAGGACCGCAGCCGCCCGCCCCAAGGTTCACCCGATCGATACCGCACGCCCGCGATCGCAGGAGGAACACCCATGGGCCGATCTCGCGCCCGTCACCGGAGGGAGGCCCTCACCGGCCCGCCCACGGGCGCGACGACCGGGCTCGTGCGACGTCCCGTCCGCCCGCCCTCTCCCTGTCGACGACCGGGAACGCAGCCCAACTCCGTTTCGCATCACCTCTGGAGGCACTGATGCCCCGCGCAACCACACCCCGTCAGCAGTCGGGGAAGAAGTCCGAGCGTCCGGACACCGACGTCATCATCCTCGGCTCGGGGCTCGCCGGCGCCGCCATGGCCGCCGTCCTGGCCCGCGGCGGTGCCAACGTCCTCGTCCTGGACGCGGGCAGCCACCCGCGCTTCGCCATCGGCGAGTCCACCATCCCGTACACGTCGATGCTCATGCGGCTGGTCAGCGAGCGGTACGACGTCCCGGAGATCAAGTACCTGACCACGTTCGAGAACGTACAGGGCAAGATATCGTCGACCTCCGGCATCAAGAAGAACTTCGGGTTCCTGTACCACCGCGAGGGCGAGCGGCAGAACAACCGCGAGACCCACCAGTTCCCGATCCCGCGGATCACGCACATCGAGAACCACTTCTTCCGCCAGGACGTCGACTCCTGGATGCTCAACGTCGCGGTGAAGTACGGGGCGAGGATCCAGCAGCGGACGCGGATCGTCGATGTCGACTTCGACGACGAGGGCGGCACCCTCACCGACGACCAGGGCAAGACCTACCGCACCCGGTACGTCGTGGACGCGAGCGGATTCCGCTCCCCGCTGGCCACGAAGTTCGGCCTGCGCGAGGAGCCCACGCGGCTGCGCCACCACTCGCGCTCGCTGTTCACCCACATGCTGGGCGTCACGCCCTACGACGACCTCCTGCCGCGCAGCTCGAAGGATGCCCCGACCCCGTGGCACCAGGGCACCCTGCACCACCTGTTCGAGGGTGGCTGGGCCTGGGTCATCCCGTTCGACAACCACGCCCGGGCGACGAATCCCCTGGTCAGCGTCGGGCTGAACCTCGACCCGCGGGTCCACCCGGAGTTCGACGGCACCCCCGAGGAGGAGTTCCGGGCCTTCATCGACCGCTTCCCGGACATCCGGCGCCAGTTCGGCGACGCCACCGCCGTCCGCCCGTGGGTGCGCACCGGGCGGCTGCAGTACTCGTCCAAGACGACGATCGGTGCCCGCTGGTGCCTGACCTCGCACGCGGCCGGCTTCGTCGACGCCCTCTTCTCCCGCGGGCTCAGCAACTCGTTCGAGATCATCAACGCCCTGGCGTGGCGGGTGCTGGAGGCGCTCAAGGACGACGACTTCACCGTCGAGCGCTTCAGTTACGTCGAACAGCTGGAACAGGGGCTGCTCGACTTCAACGACAACCTGGTGGCGAACGCCTACACCTCCTTCTCCCACTACGGCCTGTGGGACACCTGGTTCCGGGTGTGGTCGCTCGGACAGATCCTCGCCACCTTCGAGATCAACCGCACCTACGCCCGGTACCTCGACTCGCACGACGCGGCCGACCTGGCGCATCTGGAGAGCATCGCCCCCGAGGGCTCCATCTCCGACTACGGGCCCGCCCGCGAGCTGCTGGCCTTCGTCAGCGACCAGGTGCGGGACGTCGCCGAGCGCCGCACCAGCCCGGGCCCGGCCGCCGCGTCGATCATGAACGCCCTGATGAAGGCCGACTTCGTACCGCCCGCCTTCGGGCTGGCCGACCCCACCAACCGGTGGTTCAACGCCAGTCCGCTGAAGGTCATGGACACCATCAAGTGGGCCCGCAACGACGCTCCCCCGGAGATCGGCAGGCTCGTGGACGACGGCCTGACGCTCTTCATCAAGAAGCGCCTGTCGCCCGACGAGTTCGACCTGCGGGAAGAACTCAAGCACGTGGTCGCCGGGCTGCCGCTGGTGGGACGGCCGCTGCGCTCGTCGATCGCCCGCTGAGCCCCGATCACGCATTCAAGGAGCAACAGACATGACTGTGAAGGCCAACCGGTACGACGTCGCCATCATCGGGGCCGGCATGGGCGGTTCCGTGCTGGGCGCCGCGCTCTCCCGCAACGGGGTCCGTGTCCTGCTGATCGACGGCGGCGTCCACCCGCGGTTCGCCGTCGGCGAGGCGACGATCCCCTACACCAACGTCAGCCAGCGGATCATCGCCGCCCGGTACAACCTGCCGGAGCTGACGACGCTGTGCACGCTCAAGGACTGCGCCAAGAACATCAGTCCGACCTTCGGCACCAAGACGCACTTCGGCTTCCTCCGCCACGAGGAGGGCAAGCCGCAGAACCCGCGGGAAACCAACGAGTTCCACACCCCCGGGCTGCTGCACGAGGCCCACCACCTCTACCGCCAGGACGTGGACGCCTGGGTGTTCCACCTCGCGGTGAAGACGGGCTGCACACCACTGCAGAACTACAAGGTCGCGGACGTCGACTTCGACGACTCCGGTGTCACCGTGCACGGCGAGGACGGCTCCGAGTACCGGGCGCGGTACGTCGTGGACGCCAGCGGCCACAGCTCGCCGCTGGCGGAGAAGTTCGGTCTGCGCGACGAGATCCCGCGCTACAAGCACCAGTCGCGATCGATGTTCACGCACGTCATGGGCATCACGCACACCGACGACCTGTGGGACCGCAAGCCGGAGCACACGCCGCCGGTGCCGTGGTACGAGGGCACGGTGCACCACACCTTCAACCGCGGCTGGGGGTGGGTGATCGGCTTCGACAACACACCGCTGTCCCGGAACCCGCTGTGTTCCATCGGCCTCACGGTCGACCCGCGGGTCTACCCGAAGAACCCGAAGCTGTCCGTCGAGGAGGACTTCGCGGACATCACCTCGCGCTTCCCCGACATCGAGCGGCAGTACGCCGGTGTCACCCCGGTGCGCGAGTGGGTCTCGACAGACCGTCTGCAGTACTCCTCGAAGCAGACGGTCGGCGACCGCTGGTGCCTGCTCTCGCACGCCGCGGCGTTCATCGACCCGCTGTTCAGCTACGGCCTCGCCAACACCGGGGACGCCATCAACCGGCTGGCCTGGCGACTCATCCGGGCCTGCCAGGACGACGACTTCTCGGCGGAGCGCTTCGACGACTTCGAGCAGTGGCAACAGGCCCGCTTTCACTACAACGACGAGATCGTCAACGCCGGCTTCACGGCGTTCGACCACTTCGAGTTCTGGAAGGCCGTCTTCCGGGTCTGGGTCTGGGGCAACAACTACGGCACCTTCCGGGCGCGGGCCGGGCTGACGCAGTACCAGAAAGACGCCCGGGACAGCCACTTCCAGGACCTGGAGAAGGGTCAGAACCTCGGCTTCGACTGGCCCGACCACGAGGGCTTCCGGCACCTCTTCGACACCATGGTCACCCAGGTGGACGCCTTCCAGGCGGGCAAGATCGCCGCGCACGACGCCTCCGAGGCGCTGTGGGCGGAGCTGGAGGCGGCCGACTTCTTCCCCAAGCCCTTCGGCTTCCAGGACCGCTCCGTCCACTTCATGAGCCCGAAGCCCCCGGTCATCGCCAAGTCGGCGCTGTGGCTGTCGCGCCACGGCGACCCGCAGGTGCGCAAGATGCTCATGAAGAGCGGCCGACAGGCCATCCGGCTGCGGCTGTCCGGCTCGAAGATCTTCTGAGCTCCGCCCCAGGACATCAGGCGGGTGCCGGCCGCGCGACATCCGGAGCCGGCACCCGCACCCCGTGACACCTGCAAGCGAAACGAGGAGTTGCTCGTGCACGTCTCCCACACAGGCAAGGGCACGGTGGTCGTCACCGGTACATCGTCGGGAATCGGCCGCTCCTGTGCCCTGCGACTGGCGGCCGACGGGTACCACGTCTTCGCCGGAGTCCGTAAGGAGTCCGACGGCCGTGAGCTGCGGGCGGCCGCCCGCGGCAGCCTGGAGCCGCTCATTCTGGACGTCACCGACGAGGCGAACATCAAGGAGGCCGGGCGCCGGGTCCGCGAGGCCACCGGCGACCGGGGCCTGGCCGCGCTCGTGAACAACGCGGGCGTCGGCATCACCTCGCCCGCCGAGGTCGTCCCGATGGACCGGCTGCGCAAGAGCTTTGAGATCAACTTCTTCGGGCAGCTCGCGGTCATCCAGGAGTTCCTGCCGCAGCTGCGCAGGGGAACCGGGCGTCTGATCAACATCGGTTCGATCGGGAACCGGGTGGTCATGCCCTTCGCCTCCCCGCTGAACGCCTCCAAGTGGGCCTTCGCCGCGGTCAACCACGCGCTGCGGGTGGAACTGCTGCCCTGGGGCATCCACGTGGTCCTGGTGGAACCCGCCTCCATCAAGACGGCGGCGGTGGACAAGCTGGAACAGGAGGGCCTCAGCAACATCGACGAGTTCGGAGCCTACGAGCGGAACCTGTACGGGAAGGCGTACCGCTCGATGCTGAAGAACGCGACGATGCACATCCGGCGTCTGGGCACCTCGCCGGAGGCGGTCGGCAAGGTGGTGGTACGGGCCCTCAACGCGGAGACGCCGAAGGCGCGTTACCTCGTCGGCAAGTCGGCGCGCCCGCTGGCCGGCATCGTCAAGTACGCGCCCGACCGCGTCTACGACAAGATCCGGATGAAGGTCTTCCAGCTGCCGGACGAGTTCGGCGCGCGCGCCGGCGAGCCGGTGGACTGAGCCCCTTCGCGGCGCACGCGCTGGGGAGTCCCGCCGGCCGGGCGGGACTCCCCCGGCCTCAGCGGAAGGCGTCGACGCCCGTCAGCGCCTTGCCGAGGACGAGCTGGTGCATCTCCACCGTGCCCTCGTAGGTGAGGACGGACTCGAGGTTGGTGGCGTGCCGCATCACCGGGTACTCCAGGGAGATGCCGTTGGCGCCCAGGATCGTGCGGGAGGTCCGGCAGATCTCGATGGCCTCGCGCACGTTGTTGAGCTTGCCGAAGCTGATCTGCTCCGGACGCAGCGTCCCGGCGTCCATCCGGCGGCCGAGGTGGTGCGCGAGCAGCACGCCCTTGTGCAGTTCGAGCGCCATGTCGGCCAGCTTGGCCTGGGTCAGCTGGAACCCGGCGAGCGGACGGCCGAACTGCTCGCGGCTGCCCGCGTAGTCGAGGGCGGCGTGGAGGCAGCTGCGGGCCGCGCCCATCGAGCCCCACACGATGCCGTAGCGGGCGTGGCTGAGGCAACTGAGCGGGCCGCGCAGGCCCGTGACGCCGGGCAGGACGGCGTCGGCCGGGAGCCGGACGTCGTCCATGACGAGCTCGCTGGTGACCGAGGCCCGCAGAGACCACTTGTGCTTGATCTCGGGCGCCGAGAAGCCCGGGCTGTCCGTGGGCACGACGAAGCCGCGGATGCCGTCCTCGGTGGCGGCCCACACGACGGCCACCGCGGCGACGGAGCCGTTGGTGATCCACATCTTGCGGCCGTTCAGCACCCAGTCGTCGCCGTCGCGTTTGGCGTGGGTGCGCATCGCGGCCGGGTCGGAGCCGACGTCGGGCTCGGTGAGGCCGAAGCAGCCGATGAGCTCGCCGGCGGCCATGCCGGGCAGCCAGCGCTCCTTCTGCTCCGTCGAGCCGTAGCGGTGGATGGCGTACATGGCCAGGGAGCCCTGGACGGAGACGAGGGAGCGGATGCCGGAGTCGGCCGCCTCCAGCTCCAGGCAGGCGAGGCCGTACTGGACGGCGGAGGCCCCGGCGCAGCCGTAGCCCTCCAGTGACATGCCGAGGGCGCCGATGCGGCCCAGCTCGCGGGCCAGCTCACGGATGCCGGGCAGTTCCCCGTTCTCGTACCACTCGGCGATGTGCGGCAGCACCCGATCCGACGCCCAGGACCGTACGGTGTCGCGGACCGCCAGCTCCTCCGGGCTGAGCAGGTCGTCGAGGCCGAGGGGATCGGCGGGGTCGAACGGCGGCAGGGAACGGCTGGACATGCGCGGCCTCCGGATCACCAGGTGGTCGAAACCGCCAGATGCTACCGATTGGTAACACTCTGGGGCAAGAGGGGCTCCTCCGTGGGGCCCGGCTGCGCGGGGACGTACCCGCCCCGGTCATCGGCCCGGTGCACGGCGCGCGGCAGCCGCAGGGCGGCCAGCGCCCCGGCGAGCAGCAGGCCGGCGCTCACCAGCAGCGTCACGTGCATCCCCTGGACGAAGGCGAGCCGCGCGGACTCGCGCAGCACCTCCCCCGCGGCGCCGCCCAGGGAGTCGGCCACCGCGAGCGCCTCGCCCAGCGAGTGCCCGGCGGCCTCCGCGGCCCGTTCCGGTATCCCCGGGGCGGACTCGACGGCGGAGCCGTACGTCCCGTTCATGACGGTGCCGAGCAGGGCGATGCCCAGCCCCGCGCCGAGCTGGTAGGCCGTCTCCCCGATGGCCGCCGCGCTGCCCGCCTGTTCGGGCGGGGCGTCGGCGAGCATGGACTCATAGCAGCCGAAAAGCACCGTCTGCAGACCGAAGCCCAGGAGGAGGAAGGCGCCGACGCACACGGCCGGATCGTCCCGCTCGCCCAGCGCGGTGAGGCTGAGGACGGCCACGGCCGTGAGGAGGAAGCCCCCGACGACCATGGCGCGC
This sequence comes from Streptomyces sp. JJ38, assembly GCF_019303475.1. Classification (GTDB taxonomy): domain Bacteria; phylum Actinomycetota; class Actinomycetes; order Streptomycetales; family Streptomycetaceae; genus Streptomyces. The sequence continues at coordinate 13,504 of NZ_JABLSI010000038.1, read as the reverse complement.
GGGCCGAGGGCCCTGAGCAGCCGCGGCCCGGCGAGCCCGGCGGCGATGGCCGCGAGGGACAGCGGGAGGAGCCGCAGTCCGGTCTGCAGCGGCGAGAGCCCGAGGATGAGCTGAAGGTACTGGGCGGCCAGCAGCGCGAGGCCGACGAGGGAGAGCACGGTGAGGACGATGCAGCTCACCGCGGTGCCGAAGGCGGGCCGGGCGAAGGCGGTGAAGTCCACCAGCGGGAACGGGCGGCGGCGCTGGCGGTGGGCGAACCAGCCGAGGAGCACGGCACCGGCCGCCAGCAGGGCCCCGGTGCCGGGGTGCAGCAGCCGCCCGTCGCCCGCCTGCTTGACGGCCAGGATGACGCAGCACAGACCGGTGGCGGCGAGCAGCGCGCCGAGCACGTCCCAGGGGCCGCTGTCCCCGCCGGTGGACTCCGGGACGAGCAGCCGCCCGACCGGGACCGCCACCACCATCAGCGGGATGTTGAGCAGGAAGACCGAGCCCCACCAGAAGTGCTCGAGCAGCAGCCCGCCCACCAGGGGCCCGGCCGCCGCTCCGACGGCGGCGACGGCGCTCCAGACACCGATGGCCAGCGCCCGCTCGCGCCGGTCAGGGAAGACGTGCCGCAGCAGCGAGAGCGTCGCGGGCATGATCATGGCGCCGCCGACGCCCAGCAGCGCCCGGGCGGCGATGAGCACCCCGGGCGTGTGGGCCAGGACGGCGAGGACCGAGGCGAGCCCGAAGATCGCGTAGCCGAACAGCAGGACGCGGCGGCGCCCGACCCGGTCGCCCAGGGTGCCGAACAGAATGAGGAGGGAGGCGCAGACCAGTGGGTAGGCGTCGACGATCCACAGCAGCTCGACCGGCCCGGGCCGCAGGTCCGCGGTGACGGCCGGCACGGCGACGTGCAGCACCGTCGCGTCCAGCGCGACCAGCAGGAGACTGGCACAGAGGACGACGAGCACGGTCCAGCGTCCGGCTACGGGAGCCGGGGGGCGGGTCCGCTGCGCGGGGACGTCGGATCCGGCGGGGTCCGGACTCGTCCCTGGCATGTACTACCTCCTCGTGCTGCCCGCCGAAGGCGCTGACGTGCCGCGGTCAGTGCGGGCCACCGGCGTGGCCGGGCCCGGACGGAGCGGTGGCGGTGCCCCGTAGCGTACGCCAGTCCGCCGATCGGTCATGTGTCGCGGTTCACCCGGGCACGCCGCCGCGTGGCCCGACGTCCCGCCGCACCTCCCGCGGGAAGATTAAGCCGAGGTGGACACGAGCGGAAGTCCGGTGCAACAGGACTCGCGGATTCCCAGGAAAGGCCGTGGATATGAAAAACCGGCCCCAGGATTTCCACGGAATCCACCCGCGACCGCCTATCTGGGAGGGAATCCACATCACATCGCCATTACGAAGGCGGGTGCGGGAGCGCCCCTTCAGGTCACCCGCTGTAATGTCGACCGAGTGCGTACCGACCGAATCCTCGCCCGCCTGGAACAGGAGCCCGCGCGGCGACCGAACCCGGCCCCGGCGATGAGTGTCGCCCGCACGTCGCTTTTCGCCGCCACACTGGTCGTCTACGCGGCGATCGTCGCCGCGGTGGTGCAGACCTCCTACCTGGTCCGGCTGGACTGGCAGCTCATGCTGTTCCGCCCGTACAAGCAGTGGCCCCAGCTGCATCCGTTCCTCGACTACTTCGTCGTGCTCGGCCAGCGCGGGCCCACGGCCGTGCTGGTGACCGCCTGGCTGGGCTGGCGCTCCTGGCGGCAGCGCACGCTCCGCCCGCTCCTGATGCTCGGGGCGGCCCTGCTCCTGCTGAACGTGAGCGTGGGGGCGGCCAAGCTCGGCATGGCCCGGGAAGGGCCGCACTACGCGACGACCCTCGGCTCGAACGAGATGTGGCTCACCGGGGACATATTTCCCTCCGGGCACACCGCGAACGCGGTGGTGACCTGGGGCATCCTCGCGTATCTGGCCAGCACCGAGCGCGCCCGGCGCCGGTTGTCCGTCGTCGCCGCCGTCTTCGCACTCGGGGTGGGAGCCACCACCGTCTACCTGGGCACGCACTGGGTCAGCGACGTGCTGCTCGGCTGGGTGGCGGGGCTGCTGATCCTGCTGGCGCTGCCGTGGTGCGAGCCGTTGGCCGCTCGCGTCGAGGAGCACGTGCTGGCGTACTGGACACGGCTGCGGGCCGCGGGAAAGCTGGTCACGGCGGCCGGGGCGGAGACGGCGCCGGCCGCCACCGCGCCCGGCGGTGCGGCGACGCCGGGCTCCGAGGCCGCGTCGGGCAGGACGCCGGCCGGGGCGGCCGGGGGCGCCATACGGCACGCCCACGCGGCGCATCCGGGGCACGCGGGCCACGCCTCCCGGCCGCACGCCGTGCGCTCGGAACGGACTCCCGTCACGCCCGCGGGGAGCCGCAGACCGGCCGCGGAGCGCCCCGGAGGCCGTACCACGCCGCTCGGGCCACGGGCCTAGCGGGCAGGGCGCCGTGCCCTGCGGGACGCTCCCGGGGACGGCGGCCACGACGCCAGGCGGGCCCCGCACCGCGGCCGTCGGCCGCGGTGCGGGGCCCGCCTGGCGAGAACGCTGTCGGCTCTCAGCCCTTCCAGCCGCGGACGACCGTGTCGTCCTCGGCGGTGAGGTTGAGGCGACCCGCCACGTACTCCATGGTGACGACGGCGTCCGGCGGCAAAACGCGCACGGTGGTCCAGCCTCGGCTGCGCGCCCGCTCCTCGGCGGCCGTCACCGGCATCCCGGCGTAGGCCTCGGGGTCGTCGTCCGGCTCGTTGGACTCGAAGGGTATGGGTGCCATGTCGGCCACCGTACGTCACGGCCCCACGCACCAGGAAGTCCCGGCGCGGTCATGCGCGTGCCACACTTCTGTCACAGTCGCTCCTCCGTTCGGCCCTCTCCGCGACCGCCCCTCCGGGCCTTCTCCGCCTCTTTTCCACGGACCCGCAATTCCCCGGGGGCAGCCCCGCCGAATCACGGTTCAGCGGTGTGGGAATTCCCGGTGCGGAGGGTGGGTAAAGGCGGGCGGAGTTCCGGTGCGACCGCCTTCAGCGACCGGTTCGGCCGGCACCGCGACGCACGGGTTCGAACCGCAGCAGCAGCTCGTTGGCCCCCGTGTAGCAGGGGCGGACGAGGCGGTCCCCGTCACTCAGCGGCACCGCGGGGTGCCGCAGCCGGTGCTGCTTGTCCGCGACGTCGTCGAGGATGCGGGCGACGCGCACGGCGGCCTCGCCGGCCCCCGGACGCAGCCACAGCGCACAGCCGTCGCGCGCGGGCGGGCGCAGTCCCGCGAGCGGGAGGACACAGCGGAAGCCGCCCCCCTCCGGGCGCACCGGGGCGCTCGCGACGGGGCCGCGGCCCTGCCGGGGCGTCACCTCCAGGGTGGCCTCGGGGGTCAGCTCGGCCCCGTACAGGCGGCCGCGCAGCGTCAGCGCACCGTCGGCGACCAGCAGCTCCGCGGCCTCGGCGTGCGGCCAGCGCTGCCAGGCCCGCAGGGCGAGGTTGCCCTTCTGGGTGGTGAAGGGGACGCGCGCCCCGAGCCACGTCCGCCCGGGCTGGGGACTGTGTGCCGTCAGGGAGTGCAGGTCGTGGGTGCCGGGGAGCAGCCGCGCGCGCTCGCCGCCACCGAGGCAGAGGTAGGCGTTCCACACCCCCTCCGCGAGCGTCATGGTGCTCGGCAGGGCCGCCCGGAGCACCCCGGCCCCGACGGGCACGAGCGGCAGCCGGACCTCCTCCGTGGCGGCTCCGGGCCCCATCGTGCGGCGGCACAGCAGCAGCGCGGCGTCCCAGGACTCCCCGACCACTTCGGGCCGGACGACGTCGAAGGTCAGCCCACCCGCCGTGTCGGCGGTGCAGTGGGCCCGCACCCGCACCCGGTCGGGCAGGGGCTCCGCAGTGGTCATCATCCGCGGCGCCCTCCCGTCGGCACGCCGTCGGCGCCGTGCCCGCCTCGCGGGAGGGTGGGTATGTGCATGCGTCCCCGGTTCCGTCTCTGGGCGCGGGCGGCCACCGCCGGCTGGCGGCCGCCCGCCTTACGTCCAGTAAGACCGGGATGCGGCGTCCCGGGTTGGTTCGTTCACCGGATTTCTTCGGAGAAACGTCACATCGACCGACAGTTCGTCCCGCCCCGGAAGGAGTCCGGGGCGGGACGCGGTTGGCGGCGGATCAGACGTGCAGCCGCTGTCCCGGGAGGATCACGTCCGGGTCCTCGCCGATGACCTCGGCGTTGTCCCGGTGGACTCGGCGCCAGTCGGTGTCGTGCGCGGCGGCGATGGCGCTGAGCGTGTCACCGGGCTCGACGGTGTAGTTGGCCCGGGAGTGGCCGCGGTCGGTGTGCGGCCGGGGTGTCCGCTCCGGCACTCCGGAGCCGCGGGCGGACGTGTCGGGCCCGCTGTGCGACCCCGCCTCGGGCGCCGGGGAGGCCGGCTGCTTCGACGGGGCGGGACGGGTCGGCTGAGGGTCGCTTCCGTACAGGCCCAGCTTCGCGGAGCAGGCGGGCCACGCCCCCCAGCCCTGGGCCGCCTGGACCTTCTCGGCGATCTCGATCTGCTGGGCCCGGCTGGCCGTGTCGGCGGTGGCCGCGTAGGCCGTGCCGCCGTAGGCGGCCCAGGTGGAGGCGGAGAACTGCAGGCCGCCGTAGTAGCCGTTGCCGGTGTTGATCCGCCAGTTGCCACCACTCTCGCACTGCGCGAGGCGGTCCCAGGTTCCACCGTCCGCCGCCTTGGCGGGGCCGGCCGTCAAGGTGAGCAGCGCCACCGGGGCCAGGACGGTCAGCGAGACCGCGCCCGCACGTGCTGCTTTCCCACGACGAATGGACAAATCTCATCCCTCTCGAACGCCCCGGGGCTCCCCTGTACCGCGTCGGCCGTCCGGCGCCTGCTGCGCCGTCGGGCCGGGCGGGTGTCCGTCGCGGGTACTGCTCGGTGGTGCGGCACCCGTGTCGCGCGGTCGTACTGCGCGGCACCGGTGCGGCGACGGACTGCCCCGGGTGGTGCTCTCTGCACCAGCCGGAGAATCTAGGGACTACCGGGGGCCGGGGACAACCAACCGGCCGCTTGCGCAGGTCAGTTGAATGTTACCGCAAGTAACAGACAATTTTCCCTGTCCATACTTGTCAGATTTTGTCCTGATATGGACGATCCCGGACACCCTGGGCGGGTGACACACCTCACCGACGCAACTTCACCAGTCTGCACATCAATTGACTTTCCGTGACCGTTTTCGGCGTTCTGTTCACCAAGCGCATTCGCCTGGACGACTCGGCACCACCAGTTGCGTGACTGTGACCACAGGTGACCCGTTGTCCAGACGAACCAGTACCGAACGCCAGGAGCCTCCTGTGTCCCCCATGCTCGACGTCAGTGACGAGGTCCGCGCCGAGATCGGCGAAGCCGAAGCCGCCAAGCTGATCGCCGGCGACACCGTGCCGGACCGCTACGACTGCACCTCGTGCCGCACGCCCGGCAGCACCGACGAACGCACGAGCACCGTGCTGTTCGTCGGCAGCGAGACCGCCGTGCTGGCCTTCGCCCACGCCGCCTGCGTCCCCTCCCAGATCGTCAGGGTCTCCGAGGAGCAGATCCAGAGCGCCGTGCGCACCATCTCCGGTGAGGCGGCCGGGGCTTCGGCCCCCGCCGAGTCCGGGTCCCCGTCCGTACCCGCCGACGGCCGGCAGGCCGTCCTGGGCGTGACCTGCGGCCAGGTCCTCGTCGGCGAGACGCTGCACCCGGCCGTCGTCGTGGAGCCCACCGGCCCCATCGCCCGCCCCGGTACGACGGGCGGCGGCGACGAGTTCCTCCCGCTCCTCATCGAGGCCGGCTTCATGCCGGTCACGGAGCTGGACAAGAAGCCCGGGCCCCTGCCCGGCTGGTCGGTGCTCATGGCCATGGGCAAGTTGCACGCGGTGCTGCAGCCCGCCGAGGAGGGCCAGCAGCCCACCTCCTGGTGGCAGGCGCACCAGCCGCTGCCCGTCACCGACGAGTGGCGCACCACGGCCAACAGGACCAACTCCGTCCTCGTGTACGCCGCTCCGGCCGGTTCCATCGGCCAGCAGCCGCGCGAGGACCTGATGCGCGACGCCCTGGAGCGGGCCGCCGAGCGCGGTGTCCTGGTGGCGGCGACCATGCCGCTCGCCGGTACCTGAGGCCGGCACCGGGCACGGCCCCGCCGATTCCCCCGCACGGCCCCGCATCCAGCGGGGCCGTGCGGTCGTTGGGCAGACGTGCACGCCTACGAACCTCACCTCGACGCCCGCTATCCACAGCCGGACTCCGGCTCGATCCCGGCCATGCGTCCCCCGCACGAAGCGGCGGCCGGCCGCACCGGGCGGTCGGCCACACCGATCTTCGACGCGCTGTACGCGGAGTACCGCCGGCTCTTCCGGGCGCTGCCCGGGGACCGGTCCGGTGAGGAGCAGTTGCGGTTCGGGGGATTCGACGGCCTCGGCTCCCGCTACGGCACGGACTTCACGCCGGTGCCCCAGGAGCGCCGGCGGGGCGGCGCCCACCGCGCCCCCGCCCTCCCGGCTCTGCCCCCGGGCAGTTAGGGGCGGCCGGTGACGGCCGCGGGGCCGGCACCGCATCAGCGGCGTCGGCCCCGCGGGCGGCTCACTTGCGCTTCTTGCGCTTCTCCCGCACCCGCACGGACATGTGGATCGGCGTCCCCTCGAAGCCGAACTCCTCCCGCAGCCGCCGCTCGATGAAGCGCCGGTAGCCGGCCTCAAGGAAGCCGGAGGCGAACAGAACGAAGCGCGGGGGGCGCGTCCCGGCCTGGGTGCCGAAGAGGATGCGGGGTTGCTTGCCGCCGCGCACGGGGTGCGGGTGGGAGGCCACCAGCTCGCCGAGGAAGGCGTTCAGCCGCCCGGTGGGAATCCGCGTCTCCCAGCCCGCGAGGGCCGTCTCGATCGCCGGGACGAGCTTCTCCGTGTGCCGTCCGGTGCGGGCCGAGATGTTGACGCGCGGCGCCCACTGCACCTGGACCAGGTCGCGCTCGATCTCGCGCTCCAGGTAGAAGCGGCGTTCGTCGTCGAGCGTGTCCCACTTGTTGTAGGCGAGCACGAGCGCGCGCCCCGCCTCCACCGCCATGGTGATGATGCGCAGGTCCTGGACGCTGATGGACTCGCTGACGTCGACGAGGACGACGGCGACCTCCGCCTTCTCCAGCGCCGCGGCCGTCCGCAGCGAGGCGTAGTAGTCGGCGCCCTCGGTGAGGTGGACGCGCCGGCGGATGCCAGCGGTGTCCACGAACTTCCAGGTCTTGCCGCCGAGTTCGACGAGCTCGTCCACCGGGTCGCGGGTGGTTCCGGCGAGCGGGTCGACGACGACGCGCTCCTCCCCCGCCACCTTGTTGAGCAGGGAGGACTTGCCGACGTTGGGCCGGCCGATGAGGGCGACGCGGCGCGGCCCGCCGAGCGCGGTGCCGAAGGTCTGGGCGGGCGCCCGCGGCAGCACCTTGAGCACCTCGTCCAGCATGTCGCCGGTGCCGCGCCCATGCAGCGCGGAGACGGGGTACGGCTCGCCGAGACCGAGCGACCACAGCATCGCGGCGTCGGCTTCGCCGGAGGGCCCGTCCACCTTGTTGGCGCACAGCACCACCGGCTTGCCCGCGCGGCGCAGCAGCTTGACCACGGCCTCGTCGGTGTCGGTCGCGCCGACCGCGGCGTCGACGACGAACACCACGGCGTCGGCCGCCTCGACGGCGAACTCGGCCTGCGCCGCGACGGAGGCGTCGATGCCCAGGACGTCCTGCTCCCAGCCGCCGGTGTCCACGACCTTGAAGCGGCGGCCGGCCCACTCCGCCTCGTAGGTGACGCGGTCCCGCGTCACCCCCGGGCGGTCCTCCACGACGGCTTCCCGGCGCCCGAGGATGCGGTTCACCAGGGTCGACTTGCCGACATTGGGGCGGCCGACGACGGCGAGCACCGGCAGCGGTCCGTGACCGGCCTCGTCGAGGGCGCCCTCGACGTCCTCGGTGTCGAAGCCCTCCTGCGCGGCAAGCTCCATGAACTCCGCGTACTCGGCGTCGCCGAGCTCACCGTGCCCGTGCGCGTCGCCGGAGTTGATCTGCTCGTTCATCGGTCCTGTCCTTGCTGAAGGCTGAAGTGGCTTGCGGGCCGGACGCGGGCGTCCGGCCGGTGGGGTCAGCGGCCGGTCAGACGTCTCGCCGCGGCGAGGTGCGCCGTCAGCCGCTCCTGCAGCCGTCGCGTCGCCTCGTCCATGACCTGCCGGGTGCGGCGTCCGCCGCCGCCCACGGTGACCGGGTCCCCGAAGACGACGTCGACCCGGCCGCGCAGCGGGGGCAGGGCCGGTATGACGCGGCTGCGCCGTCCGGAGCTGCCGAGCACGGCCACGGGCACCACCGGGGCCCCGGAGCGGACCGCGAAGTAGGCCAGCCCGGAGCGCAGGGCCGCGAAGTCCCCGGCGCCGCGGCTGCCCTCGGGGAAGATCCCGAGCACGCCCCCGCGGTCGAGGACGCCGAGAGCCGACGTGACGGCGGACCGGTCGGCGGTGGAACGGTCCACCGGCACCTGGCCGATGGACCGCAGGAACCAGTCCAGCGGGCCGACGAACGCCTCCTGCTTGATCAGGAAGTGCACCGGCCGCGGGCAGGTGCCCATGAGCATGGGTCCGTCGATGTTGTGCGCGTGGTTGACGGCGAGTATGACCGGGCCGCTCGCGGGGATCCGCCAGGCGCCCAGCACCCGGGGCCGGAACAGTCCGTTCATGAGGCCGATGCCCAGGCGCCGGCCCGTCGCCGCGCCGCCCACGCTGGGCAGCGCTCTGGTCGTCGTGCTCACGCCGTGCGCTGCCTGTCCTCGACGAGGGTGACGACGCACTCGACGACCTGCTCCAGGGTCAGCTCGGTGGTGTCCACCTCGACCGCGTCGTCCGCCTTGGCCAGCGGGGAGGTGGCCCGGCTGGAGTCGGCGGCGTCCCGGCGCAGCAGTGCCTCGCGGGTCGCGTTCAGGTCCACGGCGGCGTCGCCGGGGCGGGCCTTCAGCTCGCCGCCGCGGCGGGCGGCCCGGGCCTCCGGGGAGGCGGTGAGGAAGATCTTCAGGTCCGCGTCGGGGAGCACCGTCGTCCCGATGTCGCGGCCTTCCACGACGATGCCGGCCCCGTCGCGGGCCGCGTCGGCGGCGATGGAGCGCTGCAGCTCGGTGATCCGGGCCCGCACCTCGGGCACCGCGCTGACCGCGCTGACCGCTGCCGTCACCTCGGCGCTGCGGATCGGCCCGGAGGCGTCCTGGCCGTCGACGGTGATCGTCGGAGCGGACGGGTCGGTGCCGGAGACGATGCCGGGCTTGCCGCAGGCGGCGGCCACGGCCCCCGCCTCCGAGACGTCCACCCCGTTGGTCAGCATCCACCACGTGATGGCCCGGTACTGCGCCCCCGTGTCGAGGTAGCTGAGCCCCAGCTTCGCGGCGACGGCCTTGGAGGTGCTGGACTTGCCCGTTCCGGAGGGGCCGTCGATGGCGACGACGACGGACGCCGGGGCGCCGGAAGGAACGGGGGTCGCGCCCTGAAGGGTTGCAGCCACGGTGAAGAGGGCCTTTCTAGCCAGGAGGGTGCGGGGCGGGACCTGCCCCGCACCCAGGCTACCGGTAAGTGAACGGCCGGATCATCCGGCTTGACGCCCGCCCGCGCCTCACGGGCGGATCGCCCAGCCCCGGCTCCGCAGCATCTCGGTGAGCCGGGCGGCCGCCTGCGGCTCCACCATGAGCTGGACGTGGCCGGCCTGCTGCCCGGTGGCGTGCTCGATGCGGACGTCCTCGATGTTGACGCCCGCCTGCCCGGCGTCGGCGAAGATCCCGGCCAGCTCGCCCGGCCGGTCGCTGATGAGCACCGCCACGGTGGCGTAGGCGGTCGGCGTCTGGCCGTGCTTGCCGGGGATGCGGGCCCGGCCGGAGTTGCCCCGGCGCAGGACGTGCTCGATGCCGCTCGCCCCCTCGCCCCGCTTGGCGTCGTCCGCCGACTCCAGCGCCCGCAGCGAGCGCACCGTCTCCTCCAGGTCCCCGGCCACGGCGGCCAGCACGTCGGCGACGGGCCCGGGGTTGGCGGAGAGGATGTCGATCCACATGCGGGGCTCGGAGGCCGCGATGCGGGTCACGTCCCGGATGCCCTGCCCGCACAGCCGCACCGCCGTGTCGTCCGCGTCCGCCAGCCGTGCGGCCACGAGGCTGGACAGCAGCTGCGGCGTGTGCGAGACGAGCGCGACGGCCCGGTCGTGCGCGTCCGCGTCCATGACGACGGGCACAGCCCGGCACAGGGCGATCAGCTCCAGCGCCTGGTTGAGCACCTCGGTGTCCGTCTCCGGCGTGGGCGTCAGGACCCAGGGACGCCCCTCGAACAGATCCGCCGTGGCCGCCAGGGGCCCGGACTGCTCGCGGCCCGCCATGGGGTGGGTGCCCAGGTAGCTGCGCGGGTCGCAGCCGAGACCGGCCAGCTCCCGGCGCGGTCCGCCCTTGACGCTGGCGACGTCCAGATAGCCGCCGGCCGCGCCGCGCCGCTGCGCGGCGGCCAGCACCCCGGCGATCCGGGCCGGCGGTACGGCGACCACCGCGAGGTCGACGGGGCCGGGGGGCGGCTCCGCCGTCCCCGCGCCGAGCGAGGCGGCCGTCGCGGCCTGCTCGGCGTCCCGGTCCTCCAGGTGCACGGTGACGCCGCGGGCGGTCAGGGCGAGGGCGATCGAGGTGCCGATCAGCCCGGTGCCGATGACGAGTGCACTGCGCATGCTCAGAGACCGACCTCGTTCATCAACATGCCGACCTCCGTGTTCGTCATCCGGCGCAGCCACCCCGACTTCTGGTCGCCCAGGGCGATGGGGCCGAACTTGGTGCGGACCAGCTTGTCGACCGGGAAGCCGGCCTCGGCGAGCATCCGACGCACGATGTGCTTGCGGCCCTCGTGCAGCGACACCTCGACCAGGTAGTTCTTGCCGGTGTTCTCGACCACCCGGAAGTGGTCGGCGCGGGCGTAGCCGTCGTCCAGCTTGACGCCGTCCTTGAGCCGCTTGCCCAGGTCACGCGGGATGGGGCCCTGGATGGCGGCCAGGTAGGTCTTGCGGACGCCGTAGCGCGGGTGGGTCAGGCGGTGCGCCAGCTCGCCGTGGTTGGTGAGCAGGATCAGGCCCTCGGTCTCGGTGTCCAGCCGGCCGACGTGGAAGAGCCGCGTCTCGCGGTTCTGCACGTAGTCCCCGAGGCACTGGCGGCCCTCCGGGTCCTCCATGGAGGAGACGACGCCGGCCGGCTTGTTCAGGGCGAAGAAGAGGTAGGACTGGGTCGCGATCGTGAGCCCGTCGACCTTGATCTCGTCCTTCTCCGGGTCGACGCGCAGGCCCTGCTCCAGCACGATGCGGCCGTTGACCTCCACCCGGGCCTGGTCGACCAGCTCCTCGCAGGCGCGGCGCGAGCCCAGGCCCGCGCGGGCCAGCACCTTCTGCAGCCGCTCACCCTCCGGCTCGTCGAACGTCTTCGGCAGCCGCAGGGCCGGCTTGTCGTGCCGGGCCCGGTTGCGCTCCTCGATCTGGGCGTCGTACTCCCGGGACCGGGCGGGCGCGGTGCGCTTCGGGCCCTTCGCACCGCCCTTGCCGCCGCCCGCGGCCTTCGCGGGCTTGGCTCCCTTGGCGCCCTGCGCGCCCTGCGCTCCCCGGCTTCCGCCGGGCTTGCCCTGCTGGCCGCCGGCGGGCTTTCCGCCCGAGGTCGGGTAGCGGCGCTCCTCGGGGCGGGGACGTCCGGAGGAGCGCCGCTGCCCGCCGTCCCGGCTGCCGCCCGCGCCCCGGGGGTTCCGGTTGCTGTTCCTGCCACTGCTTCGCATTGAAGAATCCGTCTTACGTCCGAGCGTCGCCGCTGTCGTCTGCATCCACTGCATCTGCCTCGAACGACGGCACGCCCTCCTGGCTCTCGCCCTCCACCGCGTCCGCCTCCGGGAGGAAGGGCGCGAGTTCCGGCAGCTCGTCCAGGCCACGCAGGCCCATCCGCTCCAGGAAGTAGTGCGTCGTCACGTACAGGATCGCACCTGTTTCCGGTTCGGTGCCCGCCTCCTCCAGCAGACCGCGCTGGAGCAGGGTGCGCATCACGCCGTCGCAGTTGACGCCGCGCACCGCGGAGACCCGCGAGCGGCTGACGGGCTGCCGGTAGGCGACCACGGCCAGCGTCTCCAGGGCGGCCTGCGTCAGCCGGGCCTGCTGGCCGTCCAGGACGAAGCCCTCGACGGCCTCGGCGAACTCGGCCCGGGTCGAGTAGCGCCAGCCCCCGGCGACGAAGCGCAGCTCGAAGCCGCGCCCCTCGCGGGTGTAGTCGTCGGCCAGCTCGTGCAGCGCCTCGGCGATCCGGCGCCGGGGACGCTTCAGGATTCGCGCGAGGTGCTCCTCCGTCACCGGTTCGTCGACGACCATGAGGACGGCCTCCAGCGCGGGCTTCAGCTCCAGCTCCGCGACCCGGTCGGCTCCCGCCGGGGTGTCCCCCTCCTCCGGGCGGACGGTCTGCTCAGTCATGGCGCCTCTCCTCGGTCTCCCGCCCCGCGTTCCCGCCCGCCGGCTCCGGGGCCCGGTCGAACTCGTCGGTCACCCGGGGCGCCGCGTCCTCCCTGCCGCTCCAGCGGACGGTGAGGGCGCCCAGGGCCTCGTCCTGCTCCAGGGTGACGGCCCGCTCCCGGTACAGCTCCAGCAGGGCCAGGAAGCGGGCGACGACGGTGAGCGTGTCAGGGGCGTCCGCGGTCAGCTCGGTGAAGTCGGCCTCGCCGAGCTCGCGGAGCCGCGCCACCACGACGTCCGCCTGCTCGCGCACGCTGACCAGGGGCGCGTGGATGTGGTCGACGTAGACCTGCGGCCTGGGCCTCGGCTGCATCGCCTTGACGGCGAGCCGGGCGAACCCCTCGGGGCCGATCCGGATGACGACGTCGGGAAGCAGCTCGGCGTGGTGCGGCTCCAGCCCGACGCTGCGCGGGTGACGGCGCGCCTCCTCGGCCAGCCGGTCGGCGAAGATCTCGGCGACCCGCTTGTAGGCCCGGTACTGCAGCAGCCGGGCGAAGAGCAGATCGCGGGCCTCCAGCAGCGCGAGGTCGGCCTCGTCCTCGACCTCGGCGGACGGCAGCAGCCGGGCGGCCTTGAGGTCGAGCAGCGTGGCGGCGACGACCAGGAACTCCGTCGTCTGGTCCAGGTCCCACTCCGGTCCCATGGCCCGGATGTGTGCCATGAACTCGTCCGTGACCCGGGAGAGGGCGACCTCCGTGACGTCCATCTTGTGCTTGGAGATGAGCTGGAGCAGCAGGTCGAAGGGGCCCTCGAAGTTGTCCAGGACGACGGTGAAGCGCCGGTCGTCCGCCGTGTCGCCCTCTCCCTGTCCGGGTTCCGCGGCGGGGCCGCCCTCGTCCGCGCTTCCGTTCCCGTCTCCGTCCCCGGCCGGGGCGGCGGGCGCGGCGAGCACGGGTGCGGACGGCGCGGCTCGCGGGGGCTCGACCGGCACGGCGGGCGCGGCGGGCTCGACCGGCGCAGTGGCTGCCGTGGGCGCCGCCGCGGG
>NZ_JABLSI010000037.1 GCF_019303475.1 Streptomyces sp. JJ38 | reverse complement strand
GGGCACGGCCGGGCACCGCCGGGCACCGCCGGGCACGGCGAAGGGGCCGGGCACCGCCGGGCACGGCCGGGCACCGCCGGGCACCGCCGGGCACGGCGAAGGGGCCGCACCGTCGGGTGCGGCCCCTTCGCGGGCGGTGGGCCGTGCGGGCCGCGTCCCACGCGGCCCGGTGCGGATCTCAGTCGCCGTTGCCGGGGGTCGGCGTCGTCTTCTGGATCTGCATGAGGAACTCGGCGTTGGACTTCGTCTGCTTCATCTTGTCCAGCAGGAGCTCGATGGCCTGCTGCTGGTCCAGCGCGTGCAGGACGCGGCGGAGCTTCCAGACGATGCTCAGCTCCTCGCTGCCCATGAGGATCTCCTCCTTGCGGGTGCCGGACGCGTCGACGTCCACCGCGGGGAAGATGCGCTTGTCGGCCAGCTTCCGGTCGAGCTTGAGCTCCATGTTGCCGGTGCCCTTGAACTCCTCGAAGATGACCTCGTCCATCCGGGAGCCGGTCTCGACCAGCGCGGTGGCGAGGATCGTCAGGGAGCCGCCGTCCTCGATGTTGCGGGCGGCACCGAAGAACTTCTTCGGCGGGTACAGCGCCGTGGAGTCCACACCGCCGGAGAGGATGCGACCGGAGGCCGGGGCCGCCAGGTTGTAGGCGCGGCCCAGACGGGTGATCGAGTCCAGCAGGACGACGACGTCGTGGCCCAGCTCGACCAGGCGCTTGGCCCGCTCGATGGCCAGCTCGGCGACCGTGGTGTGGTCCTCGGCGGGGCGGTCGAAGGTCGAGGAGATGACCTCGCCCTTCACCGACCGCTGCATGTCGGTGACCTCTTCCGGACGCTCGTCGACGAGGACGACCATCAGATGGCACTCGGGGTTGTTGCGGGTGATGGCGTTGGCCACCGCCTGCATGATCATGGTCTTGCCGGTCTTCGGCGGGGCCACGATCAGACCGCGCTGGCCCTTGCCGATGGGCGAGACGAGGTCGATGATCCGGGTCGTCAGCGCGCCCGGGTCGTTCTCCAGGCGCAGCCGCTCCTGCGGGTACAGGGGGGTGAGCTTGGTGAAGTCCGGGCGGCCGCGGCCGGTTTCGGGCGACATGCCGTTGACCGAGTCGAGGCGGACGAGCGCGTTGAACTTCTCGCGCCGCTCGCCCTCGCGGGGCTGGCGGACCGCGCCGGTGACGTGGTCGCCCTTGCGCAGACCGTTCTTGCGGACCTGGGCGAGGGAGACGTACACGTCGTTCGGGCCCGGCAGGTAGCCGGAGGTGCGCACGAACGCGTAGTTGTCGAGGATGTCGAGGATGCCCGCGACCGGGATCAGGACGTCGTCCTCGGCGATCTGCGGCTCGAACTGCTCGTCGCGGTTGCGGCGGCCCCGGCGGTCCCGGTAACGGCCCCGGCGCCCGCGGCGCCCGCCGTCGAAGTCGTCGTCGTCGCGCTGACGGCCGCCGCCCTGCTGCTGGCCGCCACCGTCGCCCTTGCGGCGGTCGCGCTGGCGGTCGCGCTTGCTCTGGCGCTCCTGCTGACCGCCCTGGCCGGCCTGACCACCCTGACCGCCCTGCTTGCCGTCGCCACCGCGGCCGGAGTCGCCCTTGCCGCCCTCGGTTCTGCCCGAGTCGGCCTTCTGCGTGTCCTGCTTGGTGGCGTCGGCCCTGCCCTCGGCGGTGTCGGCGGCCTTCTCGGCCTTCTCACTCTTGGCCGGCTTGTCCGCCTTCTCCGCCTTCTCGGCCTTCTCGGCCCTGTCCGCCTTGCCGCCCTTCGCGGGCTGCTCGGCGGGCTGCTCGCCCTTGCCCCGGCGTCCGGCCTCGTCGCTGGCGGGCTGGCCGGGAATGTCGATCTGCTGCTGGGCGGCGCCCTTGTCGGCCCCGGCGCCCTCGCCCTGGGCGGCCTCCCCGGTGCGGGCCCGGGAGGTGGAACGGCGCTTGGGCTTGCTCTCGGCGGGCTGGTCGGTCCCGCTCTCGCCGGCCGAGCCCCGGGCACCGGAGTTCTCGGCCTGCTTCTCCTTGATGACCTCGATGAGCTGGCTCTTGCGCATCCGTGCGGTGCCCCGGATACCGAGGCCGGAAGCGACCTGCTGCAGCTCCGCCAGGACCATGCCCTCAAGGCCGGTGCCGGAGCGGCGCCGCCGTCCGGCGGTGCCGGAGGAAGCACCGGTGGCAGGCGCGGCAGAGGCGTCCGTGGCAGGCGCGTCGGCGTTCACGCCCATCAGATCGGTGGTGTCGCTCACGAAGGGTCCTTCCCTGGAGCGGACGTCGGCCTGTCTGGCTCGGCGACCGGTTGTGCTGTCCGGCTGCGGCCCTGTTCGTGTGGACCGTGCCGGGGCGGTGGTCCCGCCTGTGCGTACGGCGGAAAGATCAATTCATCACAAAAGTGTGTGACGCCTGGCGCGGCAGGCTGACCTGCGTCGTTGGCGCCGGTTCCGGGGCAGGCTCGGCACTGCTCGGCATGCTGCTCGGACAGTGTGGGTGGCTCCCGGAAGAGAGGGTGGCCCCGTAACGGGACGCTGTGCGCCGCACCACTTTCGGCTGCGGACGCAGACTTGAGGTTAACACTACCGGCTCTTTCAAACATTCCCCCTCTCCAAGACCGGCAATCGTGTCACTGCCCCTGACCGCTGCGGTTATGCGCCTGCTCGGCGCGGGTGTGCGGGTCGGGGTCGGAGCCGTTGCCGCCGAGTGGCAGCACCACGGCGCCGGACAGGTCGAGGGCGAGCCGGTTAGCCGCCCAGCCCGCTCCTGCGGCCTGGGCGATCCGTTCGGCCTTCGCCACCGAGCCGTCCTCGGTGAGGGCCAGCACGGTGGGCCCGGCGCCGGAGATGACCGCGGGGACGCCCTCGGCGCGCAGCCGGGCGACCAGCTCCACGCTGTCGGCCATGGCGGGGGCCCGGTACTCCTGGTGCAGCCGGTCCTCGGTGGCGGGCAGGAGCAGTTCGGGCCGGCGGGTGAGCGCCTCGACGAGCAGCGCGGCGCGGCCCGCGTTGGTGGCGGCGTCCACGTGCGGCACGGTGCGCGGGAGCAGCCCGCGCGCGGCCTCGGTGAGGACCGGCTTGCCGGGCACGAAGACGACGGGAACGAGGCCCGGGGCGGGCTCCATCCGGATGGCACGGGCGGCGCCCGTCTCCGTCCAGGCCAGGGTGAAGCCGCCGAACAGGCAGGCGGCGACGTTGTCAGGGTGGCCCTCGATCTCGGTGGCCAGCTCCAGCAGCGCCGTGTCGTCGAGCCGCTCGGGCCCGCCGGTGGTCACGGCGCGGGCGGCGACGATCCCGGCGCAGATGGCCGCGGAGGACGAGCCGAGGCCGCGGCCGTGCGGGATGCGGTTGGCGCACACGATCTCCAGGCCGCGCGGCTGGCCGCCGAGCGCGTCGAAGGCGGTGCGCAGCGAGCGGACGAGGAGGTGGCTCTCGTCCCGGGGAAGGGTGTCGGCCCCCTCACCGGCGATGTCGATGTGCAGCCCCGAGTCGGCGACGCGGACGACGACGTCGTCGTACAGGCCCAGGGACAGGCCGAGGGCGTCGAAGCCCGGCCCGAGGTTGGCGCTGGTGGCGGGCACCCGTACCCGGACGGCGGCGGCTCGGAAGGCTGGACCGGCCATCGCTCGATGACTCTCCTTGGTCGGTGGAAGTGCTCGGTGAGTATGGAACTGCCCCCGGGGGCGGCCGACGTGGGGTTCGGCTCCCTGGGTGGCCGCGACGGCGCGCGGCAGTGGCCCTTGGCACATGCGTGCACGACGGGCGGGGATGACAACAGCCTATCGAAGGAAGGTTCAGTGGCTCCACAGGGCGCACGGGAGGCGCACGATGCGTGTCGTGGCCGAGCCCGTGCACCCGTCGCTGTGAGCACTGCGCGTATCCGGGAATAGGCGCTGGTCAGGCGATGAACGGCCGGACTCAGGCCAGGCCGAGCCGGGCGGCGGCGGCCGCCGCGTCGACCGGGACGGTGACCGGCTGTGGGGCGCCGGCGACGGCCCAGTCGGGGTCCTTGAGCCCATTGCCCGTCACGGTGCACACGATGCGCTGGCCCGTGTCCACCAGGCCCTGCTCTGCGGCCTTGAGCAGGCCGGCGACGGAGGCGGCGGAGGCGGGCTCGACGAACACGCCCTCCTGCGCGGACAGCAGCCGGTAGGCGGCGAGGATCTGACGGTCGGTCACCTCGTCGATGAGCCCGCCCGAGGCGTCCCGCGCGGCCTCGGCGAACGCCCAGGAGGCGGGGTTGCCGATGCGAATCGCGGTGGCGATCGTCTGCGGGTCCTTGACGGGCTCGCCGCGGACGATGGGGGCGGAGCCCGCGGCCTGGAACCCCCACATCCGGGGGGTGCGGGAGGCCATCCCGTCGGCGGCGTACTCCTGGTACCCCTTCCAGTAGGCGGTGATGTTGCCTGCGTTGCCCACCGGCAGAACATGCACGTCAGGGGCGTCACCCAGGCGGTCGACAACCTCGAAGGCAGCCGTCTTCTGCCCCTCGATGCGGACCGGGTTCACCGAATTGACCAGCGAGACCGGGTAGTTGTCGGACAGCCCGCGGGCGAGGCTCAGGCAGTCGTCGAAGTTGCCCTCGACCTGGAGGATCTTCGCCCCGTGGACGAGAGCCTGGCCCATCTTCCCGAGTGCGATCTTGCCCTGCGGCACGAGCACCGCGCAGACCATGCGCGCGCGCACCGCGTAGGCGGCGGCGGACGCGGAGGTGTTGCCGGTGGAGGCGCAGATGACGGCCTTGGCGCCCTCCTCCCTGGCCCGGGAGATGGCCATCGTCATGCCCCGGTCCTTGAAGGAGCCGGTCGGGTTGGCGCCCTCGACTTTGAGATACACATCACACCCGGTGCGCTCGGAGAGCACCTGGGCGTGCACGAGCGGCGTGCCGCCCTCCCCCAGGGTGACCACCGGCGTGGAGTCGCTCACCGGCAGCCGGTCGCGGTACTCCTCGATGATGCCCCGCCACTGGTGGGTGGCGGCGCGGTGGGCGCCTACGGTTGCGGACATCTCTCTCATTCCCCTTCGACCCGCATGATGCTGGCCACGCCGCGGACGGTGTCCAGTCGGCGCAGTGCCTCGACGGTCGCGCCCAGCGCGGCGTCGGTTGCCCGGTGGGTGACGACGACGAGGGAGGCCTCGCCGTCGACGCCGTCCTTGCCCTGCTGGCGGACGGTGTCGATCGACACCCCGTGCTCCGCGAAGACGAGGGCGCACTGGGCGAGGACGCCGGACTTGTCGGCGACGTCCAGGCTGATGTGGTACCGCGTGACGACCTCGCCCATCGGGCTGACCGGCAGCCGGCTGTAGGCCGACTCCCCCGGCCCGCGCGCGCCGCTCAGCTTGTTGCGGCAGGCGGCGACCAGGTCGCCCAGCACGGCCGAGGCGGTGGGCGAGCCGCCCGCGCCGGGGCCGTAGAACATGAGCTGCCCGGCCGCCTCGGCCTCCACGAAGACCGCGTTGTACGCCTCGTGGACGGAGGCCAGCGGGTGGCTGAGCGGGATCATCGCCGGGTGGACGCGGGCGGTGACGCTGCGCCCGTCCGCGGCGCGCTCGCAGATGGCCAGCAGCTTGACGGTGCAGCCCATGCGGCGGGCGGAGGCCATGTCGGCGGCGGTGACCTCGGTGATGCCCTCGCGGTGCACGTCGTCCAGGCCCACCCGGGTGTGGAAGGCGATGCCCGCGAGGATGGCCGCCTTGGCGGCGGCGTCGAAGCCCTCGATGTCGGCAGTCGGGTCGGCCTCGGCGTAGCCGAGCGCGGTGGCCTCGTCCAGGGCCTCGGAGTAACCCGAGCCCTGGGTGTCCATCCGGTCGAGGATGAAGTTGGTGGTGCCGTTGACGATGCCGAGCACCCGGTTGACGGTGTCCCCGGCCAGCGACTCGCGCAGCGGCCGCACCAGCGGGATGGCGCCCGCGACGGCGGCCTCGAAGTAGAGGTCGGCGCCGTGTTTCTCGGCCGCCTTGTGCAACGTCGGGCCGTCCTCGGCGAGCAGCGCCTTGTTGGCCGACACCACGCTGGCGCCGCTCTCGAACGCGGCGGTGATCAACGCACGGGCCGGTTCCAGCCCGCCGATCACCTCCACGACGACGTCGACGTCCTCCCGGGTGACGAGGGCCCGGGCGTCCGTGGTGATCAGGTGCTCGGGCACGCCCGCCCGCACCCGGTCGGGCCGCCGCACGGCGATCCCGGCCAGCTCGACCGGGGCGCCGATGCGGGCCGCGAGGTCGTCCGCGTGCGTCGTCATCAGGCGCGCCACCTCGGAGCCCACGACTCCACAGCCAAGCAGCGCTACCCTCAGCGGACGCGTACGCATCATCTGACCTCGTCTCTCGTCGATGTCGGTGCTACAAGTCTCACCCACCGGACCGGGTATTCCCCCTGAGGTCCAGCATGTGAAACGTCGTTCTCACGGTGTGTTCCGCTCCTCCGCGCGGACTCTGCTCAGCCCACGTCGAGACGCAGCAGGTCCTCCTCCGTCTCCCTGCGGACGATGACCCGGGCGGCGCCGTCCGCCACCGCGACGACGGGCGGGCGCGGCACGTGGTTGTAGTTGCTGGCCATCGACCGGCAGTAGGCACCGGTGGCCGGTACGGCCAGCAGGTCGCCGGGGGCGAGGTCGGCGGGGAGGAAGGCGTCACGCACGACGATATCGCCGCTTTCGCAGTGCTTGCCCACCACCCGGGCGAGCATCGGCTCCGCGGTGGAGGTGCGGGAGGCGAGCGCGACGGTGTACTCGGCGTCGTAGAGCGCGGTGCGGATGTTGTCCGACATGCCGCCGTCCACGCTCACGTACGTGCGCAGGTGGGGCAGCGGCTTGACCGTGCCCACCTCGTAGAGGGTGAACGTCGTCGGACCGGAGATGGCACGGCCCGGCTCCACGGACAGCCGCGGCACCGCGAGCCCGGCCAGCTCGCACTCGCGGCGCACGATCGCGTTGAGCGAGGCCGCGATGTCCGCCGGATCGCTCGGGTCGTCCTCGGCGGTGTAGGCGATGCCGAGCCCGCCGCCGAGGTCGATCTCCGGCAGCTCCACGCCGTGCTCGTCACGCACGTCCCGCAGCAGCGAGACGACGCGGTGCGCGGCCACCTCGAAGCCGGAGGTGTCGAAGATCTGGGAGCCGATGTGGGAGTGGATGCCCACGAGCTCCAGCGCGTCCAGCTTGAGCGCCCGGCGCACCGCCTCGGCCGCCTGCCCCTCGGCGAGGGGGATGCCGAACTTCTGGTCCTCGTGCGCGGTGGCGATGAACTCGTGGGTGTGCGCCTCGACCCCGACCGTCACCCGGATCTGGACGCGCTGGCGGCGGCCCAGCTCCCCGGCCAGGTGGGCGACGCGGGCGATCTCCTGGAAGGAGTCGACGACGATGCGGCCCACCCCGGCCTCGACGGCGCGGCGCAGCTCGGCGGTGGACTTGTTGTTGCCGTGCAGCGCGATGCGCTCCGGCGGCATCCCGGCGGCCAGGGCGGTGGCCAGCTCGCCGCCCGAGCACACGTCGAGGTTCAGGCCCTCCTCGCGCAGCCAGCGCACGACGGCCCGGCACAGGAACGCCTTGCCCGCGTAGAAGACGTCGGCGTCCTCGCCGAAGGCGTCGCGCCAGGCCCGGCAGCGGGCCCGGAAGTCGGCCTCGTCGAGGAAGAAGGCCGGGGTGCCGAACTCGGCGGCCAGGTCGAGGACGCTCTTCCCGCCGACGGTGAGCACTCCGCGCTCGTCACGGGTGGTCGTCCGGGACCAGATGTGCGCGTCGAGGGCGTTGAGGTCGGCGGGCGGCGGCATGTAGTGGCCCTCGGGCAGCACGTCGGCGTGACGGGGCCCGGCGGGGTGGGCGGAACGGCTCATGGCGTGCTCTGATTCCCCTCAGAGGTGGTCGGGTGCGCTGATGCCGAGCTGGGTCAGGCCGCCGGCCAGCACCGTCCCGGCGGCCTCGGCGAGGGCCAGCCGGGCGCGGTGGGCGGCCTCGGGTTTCTCGTCTCCCGGGGGCAGCACGGCCCGGGGCCCGTACAGCACGTCCAGGAAGGCGTCGGCGACGCGGAGCAGGTACCGGGCCAGGGCCTCGCCGTCCCCGGTGGCCGTGACGCGGTCGGCCTCGGCCAGCAGCGCGCCCAGGGCCGCCTCGGGTGCGCCGGGGGCGGGACCGGGCTCGGCTCCGAAGCCGAGCGCGTGGGCGCCCGCGCGGAGCGCACGGGCGCGTGAGTGCGCGTACTGCACCCGGAAGAGCGGGTTCGCGGCGCGCCGCTCGTGGTTCACGGGGGCGCCGGTGAGCTCGCCCCAACGCCGGGCGTCGCGTGCCGGGTCCTCCGGCAGCCTCGCGGGCCGGGGCCGGGCCAGGAGCTCGGCGAGGACGGCGGTGTGCGCGTCGCGCACGGTGATGTTGAGGAAACCGGGCCCCGCGACCTCGACCCGGGCGATGCCGGGTTCGGCCGCCAGCCGCTCACGCAGGACGGCGGCGACGTCGGCCGGACTGCGGCCGGTGCCGGGGGCGAGACGCAGCGCGAGGTTGGAGGCGTAGTCGGCGTCGCCGTGCGGGGGGCGGCGCAGGGTGACCCGGTCGGGCAGCCCGGCGCGTGCGGGTAGCGCCCCGTCGGCGACGGCACGGCACCACGCGTGCCGCACGGTGCGGGAGAGCTGCGCGGGGGTCACGAGGTCAGCGTAAGGAGAGGAGGGCTGGGCGAGCCAATCCGTTTCAGCCTCAGGGACGCCGGACCACGGATTCCGCATCCCCCGCCACGGACGGTGACGGAGGAAGCTGGGCCGGCACCCCGGGCGGCAGGGGCGGGCCCGGCGCCGGGCCGCCCTGGCGCAGCCGACGCACGAGCCGCACCAGCTCCGCCGGCTCGAAGGGCTTGGCCAGGAACGCGTCCACGCCCCGTCCGGCCCCGAGCTGACTGCAGGCGCTGACGATGGCGACGGGGATGCTCCGGGTCCGGGGGTCGGCGTGCAGTCGCTCGGCGGTGCGCAGCCCGTCCAGCCGGGGCATCGTCACGTCGAGGGTGATCACGTCGGGGCACACGTGATGGACGACGTCGAGGCACTCGGCTCCGTCGGCAGCCGTCAGCACCTCGAACCCGTCCAGTTCGAGGTTCACCCTGATCAGCTGCCGGATCACCGTGCTGTCGTCGACCACCAGCACCCGGCCGGATGCTCCTGCCACGCACTCAGCGTAGGACTGCCTAAGTCGCCGCGTCCGGCTTTTCCGCTTTTCCGCCCGGGGAGCGGGCGCCCGTGCTCGTGTCCGGCCTCCTGCGGCCACGGCTCCGGCCGCCGCTCCCGCCACGGCCTCGGCCACGGCTCCGGCCGCCGGCGGGGAACTGCCGTCGGTGGTCCTTCGTTTGGGCTCGGGGGAACCCCACCCCGCCTCGGTGGCCACCCCGGTCGCGGGCGCCACGGCGCGCCCCGTAGGTTCGGGCACGGTAAAGGCCCGACCTCGACTCGTAAAGGCTGTACATGCACTCCGTGAACCTGGCTCTGGAAGGCGAGCCCACCGGTGGCATCGCGGGTTGGGCCACCGGCCTGGTGGAAACCATGGGCGGCCCCGGGGCCGGTCTGGCCATCGCGCTGGAGAACCTCTTCCCGCCGCTGCCGAGCGAGGTCATCCTCCCGCTCACCGGCTTCGCCGCGGGTCAGGGTGTCCTGTCCCTGGCCTCGGCGCTGTTCTGGACGACGCTCGGCTCGGTCGTCGGCGCGGTCGCCCTGTACTGGATCGGGGCGCTGCTGGGACGGGAACGCATGTACGCGGTGTGGGAGCGCCTTCCCCTGGTGAAGACCTCCGACCTGGAGAAGACGGAGGCATGGTTCGCCAAGCACGGCCGGAAGGCGGTCTTCATGGGCCGGATGGTGCCCGTCTTCCGCAGCCTCATCTCCGTTCCGGCGGGCGTGGAACGCATGCCGGTGCCCACGTTCCTGATCCTGACGAGCCTGGGCAGCGCGATCTGGAACACGGTGCTGGTCATGGCCGGTTACTGGCTCGGCGACCAGTGGCACGTCGTCGAGAACTACGTGGGCGTGCTCTCCAAGGTGGTGCTCGCGCTCGCCGTGCTGGCCGTCGCCGTCTTCCTGGCCAAGCGCATGAAGCCCGCCTCCGGCCGGCACCGGCGCTCGTGAGCCCTCCGTCCCCGTGACGTGAGAGGGGCGCGCCGGGGCTCCCGGCGCGCCCCTCTCACGTCACGGGGAGGGTCCTGGCTGAGGCAGAAGGCGCTGAAGCCGAAGCCCCAGGCCTGGACCTGCCCGAGGCGCCGAACGCGCACACCGGCTCCGCTTGCGAGCGCTCCACCGCGAACCCGGCCGACGGCTGCCCCGGCTCCGGGGCAGCCCCCAGGCACGTGCACCACCGCGTCCGGCGACGCAGCAGGAACTTCCGGGAGCCATCCCCAAAGCCCCGCCCCCAGGCGGGGGCGTGTCACCCCCACCTCCGCCGATGCCACGGCGTCCATGGCCCTGGCCGTGACGGCCAACGCCATGCGTCCGCCACCGAAACAGAACAATCCCGATAACGGGCAGGCAGGGCTGCCGCTTGGCGCCCGCACGCCACGGGCGCGGCGCGACGGCCCCGGAGGCGGCCTCGCCGCGCCGGAGCGGGGGCGGCACGCTCAGCCGTCGGCCCGCCGCATGACGCGGTGGCAGCGCCGCTCCAGCATGCGGGTGGCGAGCCACAGGTGCCGGAAGGCCGGGTTGGTGGTCTGCCGGTGGTGGTAGCGGTAGTAGATCTGCTGGCAGATGACGGCGAGCCGGAAAACGCCGAAGACCTCGTAGAACGCCCACTCCCGCTCGGTGAGTTCCAGTCCCGTGCGGGAGGTGTAGTAGGCGACGGCCTCCGCGCGCGTCAGCATCCCGGGCAGGTGCGTGGGCTGACGGCGGAAGCGGCGGAAGGCGGGGCCGTCCTCGGCCTCGACCCAGTACGCCAGGGCGCCCCCGAGGTCCATCAGCGGGTCGCCGAGGGTGGCCATCTCCCAGTCGAGCAGCCCGACGGGACGGGTCGGGTCGTCGGCGTCCAGGACGACGTTGTCGAGGCGGAAGTCGTTGTGGATGAGGCAGACGCCGCGGTCGGGGGGCTGGTGGGCGTCCAGCCACTCCATCACCGTCTCGGCAGAGCCCACGTTCCACGTCCTGGCCCCGCGGTAGCGCCTCGACCAGCCGGCGACCTGCCGCCCGACGTAGCCCTCGCCCTTGCCGAGGTCGGTCAGCCCGGCGGCGGCCGGGTCCACACCGTGCAGGTCGATGAGCAGGTCGAGGACGTTGGTGCACAGCTCACGGGTCTGCCCGGGCGTCAGCTCGACGCCTCGCGGCAGCTCCTTGCGGGGGATGTGCCCCGTGAGGCGTTCCATGACGTAGAAGGGCGAGCCGAGCAGCGAGGAGTCCTCGCAGAACGCCACCATGGCGGGCACGAACGGGAAGACGGGCGCCAGCTGCCGCTGGATGCGGTACTCCCGGCCCATGTCGTGGGCGCCGCCCGCCTTCTGCCCGTGCGGCGGGCGGCGCAGGATGAGCTCGCGGTCGGGGTAGCGCAGCAGGTAGGTGAGGTTCGAGGCACCGCCGGAGAACTGCCGCACCTGAGGCGTACCGTCGAGCCCGGCCGTGTCCCCCGCGCGCTCACGCAGCCAGCGGGCGACGGCTGCGGCGTCGAAGGCGTCCTCGTCGCGGACGTCGCGGACGTCGGGGACGTCGGGGACGTCGGGGACGTCGGGGACGTCGGTGGCTCCGGGGACGTGTTCGGTGTCGCTCACACCGGCCTCCTGACGACGGACGGGATCGTGTCACTGCCCCTCATGTTTCCCGCTCTCTCTCCCGCTTCCGGTCCCGCCCCCGGTCCGGCCCGTGCCCGGTGCGGCGCCGTCCTCGGCGTCCCGGTGGATGCGCCGCCCGAAGGCGTGCATCTGCCGGTCGTAGAGGGGCCGCAGGAGCCGCTTGCTCCAGTACGCCCGCCGCCCGGCCCGGTCGGTGAGGACGACGCCCCGGCCCTTGCGCACGCCCTCCAGGACGATCGCGGCCACGGCGTCCGCGTCGAGCCGGGAGCGGGTGATGAGCCGGCTCGCCATCTTCTCCATCAGCGGGTCGCTGCCGGGCAGGGAGTCGGCGAGGTTGGTGCGGAAGTAGGAGGGGCACACGACGGACGTGGTGATGCCGTAGGGCGTCAGCTCGTGGCGCAGGGTCTCGCTCAGCGCGACGACGGCGGCCTTGACGGCGTTGTAGGAGGCGCTGCCCGGCGGGTGCACGAGCCCGGCCATGGAGGCGATGTTGACGATGTGGCCGGAGCGCTGGCCCTTCAGCACGGGGGTGAAGGTGCGGCAGCCGCGGACGACGCCGAACAGGTTGATGTCGGTGATCCAGCGCCAGTCCTCCAGGGTGAGCACGTCGATGCGGCCCCCGGCGGCGACGCCGGCGTTGTTGACGAGGACGTCGAGGCCGCCCCACTCCTCCTCGACCCGGGTGCGGGCGGCGGCCCAGTCGGCGTCGGAGGTGACGTCGAGCCGCTGGTAGGCGGCGGTAGCGGGCAGCGTGCCGGGCTCCGCGGCCCGGTCGGTGACGAGGACGCGGTCGCCCTGCCGGGCGAAGCCCGCGGCGAGCGCGGCGCCGAGTCCGGAGGCGCCGCCGGTGACCAGGACGCGGCGGCTCATCGGCGCTCCCCCTCCGCCCGGTACTTGGCCAGTTCCAGGCGGGCGACGAGCGCGCGGTGCACCTCGTCGGGGCCGTCGGCCAGCCGCAGGGCGCGGGCCGCCGTCCAGGCCGCGGCGAGGGGGAAGTCGTCCGAGAGGCCGGCGCCGCCGTGGACCTGCACGGCGAAGTCGATGACCCGCTGGGCGGTGTTGGGCGCGGCCACCTTGATCTGGCTGACCTCGCTCAGGGCGCCCAGCGGCCCGGCGGTGTCCAGCTTCCAGGCGGTGTGCAGGACGAGGAGGCGGGTGGAGTCGATGGCGATGCGGGCGTCGGCGACACGCTCGCGGTTTCCGCCGAGGTTCATCAGCGGCTTGCCGAACCCGGTGCGGGCCAGCCCGCGTTCGCAGGCGAGCCGCAGGGCGTGCTCGGCCAGGCCGACGAGGCGCATGCAGTGGTGGACGCGCCCGGGGCCCAGACGGCCCTGGGCGATCTCGAAGGCCCGGCCGGGGCCGACGAGGAGGTTGGCGACGGGCACCCGCACGTCGGTGAAGGACACCTCACCGTGGCCGTGGGGCTCGTCGTGGACACCCATGGCGGGCAGCATCCGTTCGACCTTCACCCCCGGCGCGTCGCGGGGTACGAGGACCATGGAGTGGCGGTGGTGACGGTCCGCCCCGGGGTCGCTGAGGCCCATGACGACCAGGAGCTCGCAGTCGGGGTGGCCGATGCCCGTCGCCCACCACTTGCGCCCGTTGACGACGACCTCGTCGCCCTCGACGACGGCGCGCAGCTCCATGTTCGTCGCGTCGGAGGAGGCCACGTCGGGCTCGGTCATGCAGAACGCGCTGCGGATCCGGCCGTCGAGGAGGGGTTCGAGCCACCGGGCGCGCTGCTCCTCGGTGCCGTACCGCAGCAGCACCTCCATGTTCCCGGTGTCGGGAGCGTTGCAGTTGAACACGTGCGGGGCGAGGAAGGAGCGGCCGGTCAGCTCGGCGATGGGCGCGTAGTCGACGTTGCTGAGCCCGGCGCCGCCGTCGGTGCCGTACTTCTCGGCGTAGGGGCCCTCGTGCCCGGCGGGCAGGAAGAGGTTCCACAGCCCCTGGGATCGGGCCCTGGCACGCAGTTCGCCGATGAGCGGCAGTGGTTCCCAGGCGTCGCCCGCGCCGTGCCGGCGGGCGGCGACCTCGCGGTGGTAGCCGACCTCGACCGGCTCGATCTCGTCGCGGATGAAGGCGTCCACCCGCGCGGTCAGATCGGCGGCGCGGGGCGAGGGCGTGAAGTCCATGGGCCGACAGTAGAGCGTTGTTAAGCGTTGCTCAATAGCGTGACGCCCGGTGAGTGCCGGAGCGGGGACGGGGGTGGACCCGGCCTGGTGTGCCGCGGACGGGGAATGGGTAGCACCGGACAGGCGTTGACCGTGACGTGTTCCCCACCCATCCCGACGTCGGATTCGCTTCCCATCCGCGGGGTCCGGCGGCGTCGGCGGATCGGCTCTGAGCAGCCCGGGCCGCTCCCGCGTCCGCACGCGGTCCCGCACAGCGAGGAGACCGCAGTGCCCCCTGTTCCCGCCGTGCCGGGCGTCACCGGCCGGACGCAGACCCCCGACCCGCGCCCCCACCACGACTGGTGGCGCCAGGCCGTCGTGTACCAGATCTACCCCCGCAGCTTCGCCGACTCCGACGGCGACGGCGTCGGCGATCTCAAGGGCATCACGTCACGCGTCCCCTATCTCGTCTCGCTCGGCATCGACGCCGTGTGGGTGTGCCCCTTCTATCCCTCGGCGCTGGCCGACGGCGGCTACGACGTCGACGACTACCGGGACGTCGACCCCCGGCTGGGCACCCTGGCCGACTTCGACGCCCTGGTCGCCACGCTGCACGCGGCCGGGATCAGAATCGTCGTCGACATCGTCCCCAACCACACCTCGAACCGGCACCCGTGGTTCCTCGAGGCGCTGGCCGCCCCGAGGGGCTCGGCCGCCCGCGCCCGCTACGTCTTCCGCGAGGGCACCGGCCCGGACGGCGCGCTGCCGCCCTCCGACTGGGAGTCGGTCTTCGGCGGCCCGGCCTGGGAACGGGTGCCGGACGGCCAGTGGTACCTGCACCTGTTCGCCCCCGAGCAGCCCGACCTGAACTGGGAGAACCGGGAGGTGCGCAACGACTTCCTGACCACGCTGCGCTTCTGGGCCGACCGCGGGGTCGACGGCTTCCGTGTCGACGTCGCCCACGGCCTCGCCAAGTCCCTGGCCGGGCCGCTCCCGCCACAGGCCGAGCTGCCCGCCCCGCACCTGGCCGAGGGCAGCCACCCCTTCTGGGACCGGGACGAGGTCACCGACATCTACGCCGAGTGGCGTCAGGTCTTCGACGCCTACGACCCTCCCCGCACCGCCGTCGCCGAGGCGTGGGTGCACCCGCGGCGGCTCGCCCGCTACGCCAGCGCCACGGGGCTCGGCCAGGCGTTCAACTTCGACCTCCTGCGGGCCGGCTGGGACCGGGCCGCCTTCCACCGGACGATCGACGAGAGCCTGGCCCGCACGTCCGGCTCGGCCACCTCCTGCACCTGGGTCCTGTCCAACCACGACGTCGTGCGCCACGCCACCCGCTACGGGCTGCCCCAGGTGCCCGGGCCGCTGGGGCAGGACGGCCGCGCCTGGCTGCGCGGCGACGGCACGCACCCGCCGCTCGACACCGCGCTCGGGCTGCGCCGGGCCCGCGCCGCCACGCTGCTGATGCTCGCCCTGCCCGGTTCCGCCTACCTGTACCAGGGCGAGGAGCTGGGGCTGCACGAAGTGGGCGACCTGCCCCGGGACGCGCTCCAGGACCCGACGCACCTCCGCTCGCAGGGCCGGGACAAGGGCCGCGACGGCTGCCGGGTACCGCTGCCCTGGACGGTGGACGGGCCCTCCTTCGGATTCGGCCCGGCGGGCGCCCATCTACCGCAGCCGCCCTGGTTCGGCCCCGCCTCGGTGGAGGCGCAGGACGGCACGGAGGGGTCGACGCTGGAGCTGTACCGGCAGGCGCTCGCCCTGCGCCGGAAGCTGCAGAGCTCCGAGGAGCTGCGATGGGAGGAGGACGCCGCCACCGGGCCGGTCCTCGCCTTCCGGCGGCCGGGCGGCTGGATCTCGGCGACGAACTTCGGGGACGCCCCGGCGCCCCTGCCCGAGGGCGACGTCGTTCTCGGCAGCGCCCCGCTGGAGGACGGGATGCTGCCACCCGACTGCACGGCCTGGGTCGTCGCCCGCTGAGAGTGAGGGCTCCCCGGGGCGGCACCGGATCGCCGCGGACGTCACCGCCACCGGAGTCCGGTCGCGGCGGCGGTGACGGCGCGGCGGTGCCCGGCCCCCATGCCTTCCGGGCACCGCCGGTCTCAGGACGGGGTGCGCACCCGGCGCCGCAGCGGTGCCAGTGGGCCGCCACGGGCGGTGGCCACCAGCTCCTCCACCGTGGCCAGCTTGACGCGGGGACGCCCGTCACGCCGGCCCCGGGAGGTCTCCGCCCGCTCGATCGCGGCCTGACCGCGGGCGTCGACGAGGTGACGGCTGCGCCGCCGCGCGAGCCGCTGGAACGCCCTGGCCCCGCCGGCCGGCGTGGGCAGCGCTCCGGCTGCGGCGTCCGCGAGCAGCGTGCCGACCGTCTCGGCGGCACACGTCCGGTTGGCCCCGATGCCGCCCGAGGGCCCGCGCTTGATCCAGCCGACGACATAGGTGCCCGGATGACCCGTCACCCGGCCGCGCTCGTGCGGGACGGTACCCGCGGCCTCGTCGAACGGCAGCCCGCTGACGCCCACGCCCCGGTAGCCGATGGCGCGCAGCAGCAGCCCGGCCGGAATCTCCCGTTCCCCCGCGCCGTCCGCGGTGCGCACCGCGCGCAGCCCGTCCTCACCGAGCGCCGCCAGCGGGGCCGAGTGGAAGCGGAAGACGATGCGCCGCCCCGGCCCCGGCGGAGCCGACCAGTCCACCCGCTCCCGTTCCACGTCGCGCAGCACCGCGGCCTTGTCCCGCGCGCCCGCCGCGTCGAAGGCCGCGCCGACCCGCTCGTCGTGGTCGTCCACGACGAGCCGCACCCCCGGCAGATGCCGCAGGGCCAGCAGTTCGGACCGGGTACAGGCCACGTCCTCCGGCCCGCGCCGCCCGAGCAGCACCACCTCGCGCACCCGGCTGCCGCGCAGGGCGGCCAGGGCGTGGTCGGCGATGTCGGTCGCGGCCAGGGCCTCGGGGTCGGAGACCAGGATGCGGGCGACATCGAGCGCGACATTGCCGTTGCCGACGACCACGACGCGCTCTGCGGACAGGTCGACGGCGTCGGGGGCGACGTCGGGATGGGCGTTGTACCAGGCGACGAAGGTGGTGGCCGAGACGCTGCCCGGCCGCTCCTCGCCCGGGATGTGCAGGCGCCGGTCGGTGGAGGCGCCCACGGCGTAGATGACGGCGTCGTGGTGCGCGGCCAGTTCCGCGGGGGTGACGTCCCGGCCGACCTCGACCCCGAGATGCATCCGGACCCTGGGGTGGCGGTGGAAGCGGGCGAAGGTCTCCCCCACCTTCCTCGTCCCCGGGTGGTCCGGCGCCACGCCGTAGCGGACGAGACCGCCCGCGACGGGCAGCCGGTCCACGAGCGTCACCTCGGCGCCGGTGTGCAGGAGGAGGTCCTCCGCCGCGTACATCCCGGCGGGGCCGGTGCCCACGACGGCGACGCGGAGGGGCGGGAAGTCGGACGGCAGGACCCGGTCGAAGACCGGCTTGCCCCAGGCGTGGAAGTTCGGGCGGTGCTCCTGCGCCCCCGCCGGCGGCGCGTCCGGCGGCTCGGCGCCCTCCGACGCGTCCGAACCGGCGGAGAAATACGCGGCGTTGATGTCCGCGTACTCCTTCTGCGCGGGGCTCAGCCGGTCCACGGGGACGACGGCGTCCACCGGGCAGGCGTCCGCGCAGGCCCCGCAGTCGATGCACGCCCTGGGGTCGATGTGCAGCATCTCGGTGCTGCCGAAGGCCCGTTCCTCGGGCGTGGGGTGGATGCAGTTGACCGGGCACACGGACACACAGGTGGCGTCGTTGCAGCAGGTCTGGGTGATGGCGAAGGCCATGGGACTCGTCAGCTCGCTCGGTCAGATCAGGTCGGCGCGCTTGTAGAAGACGAGCGCGGGCTTGGTGAGCAGGCGGGCGGAGGCCAGGAACTCCATGAGGCCGGAGCAGCTCGACCGCATCATCGCCTTGTGGTGCTCGTTGGCACGGGCCTCGGCGATCGCCCGCTGCGAGTCGAGCCCGGCGTTCGCGTAGACCTTCTTGTTCACCATGCTGGTGACGATGAAGTAGGAGGCGACGGCGACGACGAACGCGTTGATCTGCCGCCGCACCCAGCCGGCGCGGCGCAGCCGCTTGCGCGTCTCGTCACGGGCGAACTTCATGTGCCGCGACTCCTCCACCACATGGATGTTGTTGATGGTCCGCACGAACGGCACGACCCGCTCGTCGCGCATCCAGTCGCGCTGCATGACGTCGAGGACCTCCTCGGCCACGAGGATCGCCGCGTAGGCGGCCTCGCCGAAGGCGAGCGTCTTGAACGCCCGGCCCAGCTCCAGCACGGCCCGGTGGGGCCGGTAGGGCGGAGCCTCCAGCTTGGCGGCGCCCCGGGCGAACATGATCGAGTGCCGGCACTCCTCGGCGATCTCGGTCAGCGCCCACTGGAACTCGGCGCCGGTCGGGTCCTTGGCGTAGATGTCGCGCAGCACCATCTGCTGGAGGATCATCTCGAACCAGATGCCGGTGCTGGCCACGGAGGCCGCCTCGTGGCGGGTGAGTTCCCGGCGCTGCGCCTCGGTCAGCTCGTTCCAGTAAGCCGTGCCGTAGAGGGTGCTCCACTCGGGGCTCGCGCCGTGGAAGTCCTTGTCGAGCGGCGTGTCCCAGTCCACCTCGGTGGCCGGGTCGTACGCCAGCGTCGCGGCGGAGTCGAGCAGTCGGCGCGCGACGTCCTGTTCGTCGGGGCGGTCCTCGTGCGCGGAGGCGTGCGGGCGAACGGTGCTGCTGGCCATGGCAGTGCTCCTCGGATCGAGCGTGGGTCCTTGTCCGTCGGTGCCGGTGGGTCGTTCGTGCCGGCCGGCACGTCCACTCGACGCGGAAGGCGGGGGCAGGGCTCACCACACGACGGGGGGCCGTCGGCGGGCGGGGTGGGGCGGGGCGGGACGCGGCGCGGCCTCAGCCGGTGGCGGTCGTCGCCATGGTCGACACCTCCGGTGGATCACAGGAGGGCGGCCGGGCGGCCACCCCTTGTTAGACAGAACGTATAGCAAGAGCCGCCCGGAGCCTACCCCTCGGTAAGAACAAATTTCGGCCGCCCCGACCGGCACCCATCGAAGCCGCACCGTCACCCGCGGTGCCACGTCGGGGCGCTCACCCCCGAGGCCCGGCACCACTCGGTGAACCCCCTGAACGGCGCCGGCTCGCCGGATCGCGCACCCGGACACCGACCGACCGTGGCCGCCCGGCTGTTCGAGGAGCCGGTGTCCGGATCGTCAAGGGGAGCGCCAGCAAACTCCATTCCGTGGGAACCCCTGCTCACCCTGCTGGGCCTGTTCGTGCCCGTCGTCGCGGCGTTCCACCAGCCCGAGCCCACCGGCCCCGCCACACCCTGAACCGTCCTCCAGCCTTGCGCCGTGCGGCAGTTGGGGATCGCGGCTAGGATCTGCGCGGCCGCCGGGACCAGCGACCGCCGGCCCGACGACGAGACGGGAGAGCGGAATGCGGGGAGGCAGCGTCGCCGTGGTCGGCGGGAGCATCGCCGGCTGCGCCGCGGCCGTGGCGGTGGCGCGGGGCGGGGCCGGCCAGGTCACCGTCTTCGAGCGCACCGCCGGGGCGCTGCGGGACCGGGGGGTGGGCATCACCCTGCAGCGGGAGCGGTACGCCGAGCTCCGGGACGCGGGCTATGTGGACGACGCGGTGCCGTGGCTGCCGATCTCCCGCCGGGTGTGGAGCGTGCGCGACGGGGACGCGCCGCTGGGACGGACGATCGCCACCCAGCCCTTCCACTTCCGCGCCTACAGCTGGGGCACACTGTGGAGCGGGCTGCGGCGCCGGGTGCCCGAGAGCGCCCGCTACCGCTCGGGTACGGCCGTCGCCGCCGTCGAGCCCGACGCCGAGGGCGCCACGCTCCG
Organism: Streptomyces sp. JJ38; assembly: GCF_019303475.1. Lineage (GTDB taxonomy): Bacteria > Actinomycetota > Actinomycetes > Streptomycetales > Streptomycetaceae > Streptomyces. The sequence goes on along the minus strand of NZ_JABLSI010000037.1, from coordinate 32,139 downwards.
GCTGGCCGACGGAAGCACCGAGCGGTTCGACGCGGTCGTCGGGGCCGACGGCTACCGCTCGGCGGTCCGCGCCGCCCTCTTCCCGGAGTCGGAGGGCGCTCCCCGGTACGCCGGTTACCTCGCCTGGCGGGGCACCTCTCCCCCCGTGGACACGGCGCTCTGGGCCGAGGGCGACTGCCACACCGTGGTCTTCCCCGGCGGCCACTGCATGATCTACCGCATCCCCGACCCCGTCGAAGGGCACCGCGTCAACTGGGTGCTCTACGCCGCCCCGCCCGAGCCTCCCGGCGGCCCGGACGCCGCCACCCGGACGGCGGCCTGCCTCCCGCCCGGCAGGCTGGGCCCGGCGCTGACGGCGTATCTGCGCGACCTCGTCACCCGGCGGTTCGCCCCCTTCTGGGCCGAGTGCCTGCTGCGCTCCCCGGCCGAGACGATGTTCGCCCAGCCCATCCACGACGTCGAGGTCCCCGCCTACGCGGCCGGCCGCGTCCTGCTGACCGGGGACGCCGCCACCGTCGCGCGGCCGCACACGGGCGGCGGCAGCGTCAAGGCGCTCCAGGACGCCACCGCCCTGGAGGCGGCCTGGCGGGCCGGGGACGACTGGCCGGCGGTCACCGGCGCCTACGACGCGGACCGCACCGCGGTCGGCCGGGCCATGGTGGCCCTGGGCCGCCGGCTGGGCCGGGCCCAGGTGCAGGAGACGCCCGACTGGTCCGCGATGGGCGAAGCCGAGCTGGACGCCTGGTGGCGCGAGCTGACGGGCGCGGGAGCGGGCGGCACCCTGGGCGGGGTGGCACTGGACCGTCGCTGAGCGGCGGCCCCCTCCCCCCGCGCCGGGCTTCCCGAAGCCCGGGCTCCCCGGGCGCCTCCCCCGGTGCCGGGCTCGCGGGGTTCCCGCGCCCGCTCAGCCCTCGGCGCGCAGGGGCGCCAGGGCGAGTGCCTCGCGCAGGGCCGCCTGGTCCGCGCGCACCTCGGCGCCGTCGAACCGGGCGGTCACCCGGCCCGAGGTGAGGACCGTCACCGTGTCCGCACAGGCCGCGGCCGACTCGGGGCTCGGGGAGACCAGCAGCACCGCGAGCCCCTCGGCGGCGAGGGTTCCGACGAGGGCGTGCACCTGTCGGGTCAGGCCCGGGGCGAGCCCCTCGGTCGGCTCGTCGAGCAGCAGCACCCGCGGCGAGCCGAGGAGTGCCCGGGCGAGGGCGAGCATCTGCTGCTCCCCGCCGGAGAGTTCGCCGCCGCGGTGGCCGCGCCGCTCGCCGAGGCGGGGCAGCAGGTCGAGCACCCGCCCGATGCCCCACTCGCCGCCCACCGCGCCCGCCCGGCGCCGGGGGCGGTGGGCCAGGAGCAGGTGCTCCGCGACCGTCAGCGAGCCGAAGACGCGGCGCCCCTGGGGCACGAGGCCGATGCCGGCATGGGCGACGCGGTGCGGCGGCCAGCCGGTGACGTCCGTGCCGTCCAGCCGCACCGTGCCCGAGCCGGGCCGCAGCAGGCCCGCCACGGCGTGGACGAGGGTGGTCTTGCCCGCGCCGTTGTGGCCCACGACGGCGTGCACGCCCCCGGCCGGGACCTCGGCGTCCAGGCCGTGCAGGACGGTACCGCCGTGGTATCCGGCGGTCAGCGAGGTCAGTTCGAGCATCGGCCGTGCTCCTCGGCTCGCGGTGCGTCGCCGGGCGTGCCGAGGTAGGCGCCGCGCACCGCGGGGTGGGCCAGAGCCTCCCGGGTGGGTCCCGTGACCAGGACGCGCCCGGCGGTCAGGACGGTGACGGTGTCCGCGAACTCGGCGACGACGCCCGTGTGGTGCTCGACGAGGAGGACCGCGACGTCGTCGGCCAGGGCGGCGAGGACGTCGAGCAGCCGCGGGAGGTCCGCGTCGGTGAGCCCGGCGGCGGGCTCGTCGAGCAGCAGCAGCCGGGGCGCCCCCATGAGCGCGGCGGCGAGGTCCAGCAGGCGGCACTGGCCGTGGGAGAGGTCCGCGGCGGGCCGCCCCGCGTGTGAGCCGAGCCCGACGGCGTCGAGCCGGCCGCGGGCGTCCCGCGCGAGGCGGCGGTGGGCCGCCGGCCGACGCCACAGGGCGGGGCCGTGTGCGTGGTGCCGCCAGCCCGCCAGCACCACGTTCTCCAGCACCGTCAACTCCCCGATGGCGCGCGGCTGCTGGAAGCTGCGGGCGATACCGAGACGGCTGCGCCGGGCGGGCCCGGCCCGGGTGACGTCGCGACCGTCGAGGGTGACGGTTCCACGCCCGGGCCGGTCGGTTCCGGCGATCAGGTTGAGCAGAGTGGTCTTCCCGGCACCGTTGGGGCCGACAAGGGCGTGGCGGGCGCCCGCGGGCAGCCGGAGGCCGACCCCGTCGACGGCGGCCAGGCTACCGAACCGGCGGGTGAGACCGTCGAGTTCAAGGACCGGTGACGTCACGACACCGCCTTCCCCACCGGCCGCGCCGTCGCCCGCACCCGGAGCGGGCCGCGCGGCGGGCGCAGCCCCGCGAGCCCGCGCGGCAGCAGGTAGACGACGGCGACGAAGAGCACGCCGAGCACGAGGGGCCCGTGCCCGGGCCAGGCCCCGGCGAGCCAGTCGCGGGTCATGACGATCAGCCCGGCGCCCAGGAGCGCTCCCGGCACCGAACTGGTGCCCCCGATGACGGCAGCGAGCAGGGCGAAGGCGGCGATCTCGAAGCCGACGTCGGCCGGGGAGACGTAGGAGCGCACGGTGACCATGAGGGAGCCGCCGACCCCGGCGAGGGCGCCCGCGCCGACGTAGGCCGTCAGCAGGTAGCGCCCCACGGGGTGCCCGGAGGCCCGCATCCTGGCCTCGGCGGCGCGGACGCCGGTGAGCAGCCGGCCGGCCGGTGAGTGCAGGACGAGCAGGGTCAGGGCGACGGCCACGGCGGCGACGGTGAGCGCGTACCCGTAGACGGCGAACTCGTCCGTCAGCGGCTCGGTGAACCACAGCCAGCGCACCGGGGCGAAGCCGACGAAGCCGTCGGTGCCGCCCGTGAGCCAGCGCATCTGGTCGATCGCGATGACCGTGAGCTCGCCGATGGCCAGCGTGATCATCAAGACGGTCGTGCCGCGGGCCCGGATGACGGCGGGGCCGGTCAGCAGGGAGAAGAGCGCCCCGCCGGTCGCCGCCACGAGCACCAGCAGCGGACCCGTCGTCCACCCGGCGTCGGCCAGGAGCGCGGTGGCGTAGGCGCCCACGGCGAACGGCGCGGTCTGGCCGAGGGTCGGCAGTCCCGCGTAGCCGGTCAGGACGGTGACGCTGACGGCGAGCAGCCCCAGCGCGAGGGCGTAGCCGACGAGGGAGACGGCGTAGGCGTCCAGCGTCAGCGGCAGGACGGCGAGGAGCCCGAGGAGTCCCAGGGACGGCAGCGCCCGTCGGAGGGGCGCCGGGGTGGAGAGGACGAGCGGGGTCGTCCGGCGGGCGGAGGACGGCGCGGGAGCGCACCGGCCGTCGTCGGCCGCCCTCGTCCGCTCGGGCCGCAGCCGCTCACGCCACAGTCGCCCAGGCCGAGGCCGCCCCGTCAGCTGGCTCCCGGGCAGGTGCCGCCGCAACCGGGCGAGGGGGCCGGGGCCGCCGCGTTCCGGGCCGGACGCGGGCGCCGACCGCGGCTCCAGGGTGAGCCGGGAACGCAGGATCAGCACCGCCGCCATCGCGGCGAACAGCAGGTAGGGCGCCCAGTCCGGGGCGAGTGACACCCCCAGCGTCTGCACCTCGCCGACGGCGAGGGCCGCCAGGAGCGTGGCCCACAGCGAGCGCAGCCCGCCCAGCACCACGACGACGAGCGAGAGCATGAGCACCGTCTCGGCGGCGCCCGGCCCGGGACCGATGATCGGCGCGCCGAGCACCCCGGCGGCACCGGCGAGCGCGCCGGCCACGGCGAGCACGCCGGTGTGGACGGCCCGGGGGCTGAAGCCGGTGGCCGCGAGCATCTGCGGGTCGTCCGCCGCGGCCCGGACGGCCGCACCGGCCCGGGTGCGGGTCAGCGCCCAGGTGCCGGCCCCGGCGAGCACGACGGCCATGACGATGAACCCGAGCCGGTAGGCGGGGTAGCGGTGGCCGAGGAGGGAGACGGAGGCGTCCAGGGCCTCGGGCACGCGTACCGGCATCTCGTCCGCGCCGAAGAGCTCGACGAGCAGGTTGCCGCCGATCAGCGCGAGGCCGAACGTCAGCAGCGCCTCGGCGAGATGGCCGCGCCGGGCGAGCGGAGCGGTGGCCGCCGACAACAGGGCCCCGGCCAGGCAGGCGACGGTCGTCCCGGCGGCGAGGCCGAGGAGGAACCCGCCCCAGGTGCCGTCGCCGAAGTGGGCGCCGGTGTAGGCGCCGACCGCGTACAGCGTCCCGTGGGCGAGGTTCAGCACCCCGGCCGTGCCGAAGGCCAGGCTCAGGCCGGCGGCGACGACGAACAGCAGGAGCCCGTAGGCCACGCCGTCCACCGCCGGCACGAGGTGGGCGTCCAGGACGTCCACGTCAGCCGCCGAGCGTCGCCAGGTCCTGGACCATGACGTTGGCCAGCTTCTCGCCGTCCGGCCGGACCTCGCGCAGGTACCACTTCTGCACCGGCGCGTGGGTGTCCTGGTTGAACTCCCACGGGCCGCGCGGGCTGTCGATCTGCCCGAGCGATCCGATGGCCTTGTTGATGGTCTCGGGGGTGACGTCGCCGTCCTTGTCGGCCTTGGCGATGGCCTTGTCGAGCACCGCGGCGGCGTCGTAGGAGGCCATGGCGAAGGTGGTGGGCGGCGCGTCGTGCTGGGCGGTCCAGTCGGCGACGAACTTCCGGTTGGCGTCGTTGTCCAGGTCCGCCGCGTAGTTGAGGACGGAGTTGATGCCCTCGGCCGCCTTGCCCTGGGCGGGCAGGACGCTGCCCTCGGTCAGGAACCCCGCGGCGTACAGCGGCACGTCGGCGATGTCGGACTTGGCGTACTGCTTGACGAAGTCGATCGCGGCCTTGCCGGCGTAGAAGCAGTAGACGGCCTCGGCGTCCGACGCGGCGATGTCGGAGAAGTAGGGGGTGAAGTTGGTGGTGGTCGGGAAGGGGGTCCAGGTGGTCTTCCCCTCGGGGTTGGCCAGTTCGCCCCCGGCCTTCTTGAACGCGTCGGTGAAGCCGCGCAGTTCGTCGTGACCGCCCTGGTAGTCGGGGCCGATGGCGTAGACGGGCCCGTCGGTCTCGCTCGCCACGTACTCCGCGATGGCCTCGCCCGGCTCGTCGGAGAAGTAGCTGGTGTGCCAGACGTATTCGACGTTCTCGACGGTCGGCCGCGCGTTGGAGCCGATGAAGGGTATGCGCGACTGGTCCACCAGCGGCAGGACGGCGTTCACCGAGCCGCCGCCGACGACGCCGGTGAGGACGTCCACCTTGTCCTTCTTGACCAGCTTGGTGGCGGCGGGGAGCGCAGTGGGCGGCCCGTCGCCCTCGTCCGCCACCACGAGGTCGATCGCGTGGCCGCCCAGCTTGCCGCCGTGGGTGTCCAGGTACAGCTGGAAGCCGTCCCGCATGTCGGTGCCGACGGTCTTGTAGGTGCCGGAGAGGGAGACCAACAGCCCGACCTTGACCGTGTCGCCGCCGGAGTCTCCGCTGTCGCTGCTGCATCCGGTGGCGGCGGTCAGGGCCAGGACCAGCGCCGCCGCCGCGGCGGTGCGGGTTCTGGCGCGGTGGGCTGGGCGAGCGGTCGAGGGCATGGGGAGGCTCCAGGTGCGTCTTCGGGGGGTCATTTCCGCTGGGGCTGCTGGGGGGGGTGGCAGACCGACGTGGGAAGGGTCAGGAGGCGGGCTGCCGGCCGTCCCGGATCTCGGGGGACAGGGCGTCGCCGACCTGGTTGATCAGTTCCGCCATCCGGTAGCTGACCTCCCCGATGTCCGCGTCCCGGGTGGTGGTCACGAGGAGGGAGGCCCCGCTGGAGACCGCCATGGAGAACATGTAGCCGCCCTCCATCGCGGTCAAGCTGTGTTCCACCGGGTCGGTGCGCAGGACCTGGGCGGCTCCCGAGAGCAGGTTGACGAGGCCGGACGCGATGGCGGCGAGCCGGTCGGCGTCGTCGCGCTCGACACCGGTGAACGCCAGGGCGAGGCCGTCGACGGACACGGCGATCGCCTGGGTGACCTCCGGGAGGTGCCGGGCGAAGTCGCCCAGGATCCAGTTCAGGTCGGCGGTGGACGTGGTCATCTGGGAGCTCCGTTGGAGTGGTCGTCGGTGCCGGAACGGATGGTCTCCGCGCCGGTGGGTCGCTGGCGGCGGCTGGTGCTGCGGTTGATCCCCTGGGTGTAGGCCGCCAGGACGTCGGAGATCTGGCGCGAGTCACGCTGCCGCGGCGCCGGTTTGGCCGGGCGGGCCGCAGCGGCGGGGCGCAGGAGGGTGTCGTCGCCCCGGCGGCCCGGTCCGGGCCGGTCCGGCACGCCGCGCCGCTGTCGTACGGGCAGCCCGGCGGCGCTGTAGCGGGTCACGCGCTGCGCCGCGGGGTCGGGGCCGGGGGTGCGCCGGGCCCCGCCGGGCCCGCGCCCGGTGGCCGGGGTGTCCGTGCCGCCGGTGGTGCGCTCGGCGGGCTCGTCCCGCCGCCCCGTGCCGCGCACCCCGGTCGTCGTCCCCTTGCGGGAATCGTCGCTCGTCGTCCCCCCGCCGGACGCGTCGGCCGTCCCCCCGCCGGACGCGTTCCGGGCTCCTACGGCGGCCACCGCCACGGTGGCCCGCTCGTCGGTCGTCTCCCGGCTGGCGGTGGCGATGAGCGGCCGCAGGGCCGCCTCCTCGCGCGCCGCCTCCTTCGCGGAGACGTCGGCGAGTACCGAGTGCGGCAGGGTGACCTCGGCGATCGTGCCCGGCCCCGCGGAGTCCCGCAGTTCGACGGAGATGCCGTGGCGGGCCGCCAGCCGGGCGACGACGTGCAGGCCCATGGACCGGACGTCGCCGAGCTCGGTCGGCGGCTCGGCCAGGGCCGCGTTGAGCCGGGCGCGCCGATCGGCGTTGATGCCCACACCCTCGTCGACGACCTGCAGGACGGCCCGGTCCCACAGCCGCCAGACCGCCACGCCGACCCGCTTGTCCGGCGGGGAGTACCGGGTGGCGTTGTCCAGCAGCTCCGCGAGGATGTGGGCGACATCGTGCACGACGCGGGCGGCGATGCCGATCCCGGGTTCGACGATGCCCAGTTCGACCCGGTCGAAGCGCTCGATCTGCTGCGCGGCGGCGACGATCACGGTGGAGCAGGGCACGTCGTCGACGCGGACCCGGCCGTGACCGTAACCCCCGAGCACCAGCAGGTTGTTGGTGTTGCGCTCCATGCGTACGGCGAGGTGGTCGAGGGCGAAGAGCGCCTTCATCCGCTCGGGGTCGGCCTCGTCGCGCTGGACGGCGTCCAGTTCGGTGACCATGACGCTGGTGAGCTGGGCACCCCGGCGGGCGACGCCGACGAGCGTCTCGGCGAACTTCTCGTGGAACAGCGCCTGTCGGGCCGCCAGCCGCACCGCCTCGTAGTGGACGGCGTTGAACGCCTCGCCCACCTCGCCGATCTCGTCCCTGCCGGTCGTGGTGACGGGACGGCCGGAGGCCATCGCCATCTCCTCGGGGCTCGCCCCGCTGAGGGCCCCCGGCTGGGAGAGCTCGGTCACCACCTTCGGGAGGCGCACGTGGGCGACGTCGTGGGCGGCGTTGCGCAGGTCCCGCAGCCGGCGGATCATCAGCCGTCCCGACCGGACGGCGATGAGCACGACCACGACAAGCGTGAGCAGCACCAGGCCGACCTGTGCGACGGCCCACCAGGCGAGCGCGTCCCGGGAGTCGACGACGTCCTGGTGGACGTCGACCCCCACCCGCTGTTCGATGACTCGCAGCAGCTCGATCCGCTCGGCGGTCGCCTTCTGCCAGTCGCCGCCGGGGATGCCCAGCTCCCGCCCCGGCTCGGCCCGGCCGGCCCGGTCCTCCAGACCGCGTGCGGCCAGCGTTTCGGGGCCCGAGAGGGTGGACTCGAACCAGGTGCGCCACTCCTGCTTGCCGATGTCGAACAGCACGCGGACGGAGTCGGCGTAGCCGAGCCGGGTGGCTTCGAAGGACCGCTTGGACGCCGGGGTGAAGCCGCCGCTGGACATCGCCCGCAGGACGACGACCTGCTGCCGGGCCAGGTGTTCGCCCGCGCGGGAGAGGGAGGCCGCGGCCCGGATGTGGTCGGCGGTGGTCGCGGACACGCCGTCGGACAGGGCGATGCCGTCCCGGAAGTCGATGAGGTCGGCGACGGCGATCCGGTAGCCGAAGGCAAGCGAGGAGAGCGAGCTGTTCCCGGAGCGGGCCTGGGCTCGCAGCGAGGGAAGGTGCTCCAGGGAGCTCTCGACGCGCTGGAGCGCGCTCTGGGCCTTCCCCGGCACGGAGGACAGGTCGGCGCTGCGGGCACGGAAGTCGCGGACGGCGGCGTCGGTCTCGCCCGCGCGCTCGGCGAAGTCCCTGGCCTCGCTCTCGCCGGCCACCAGTGCCGTCGCGGCGGTGCGTTCGTCCTGCAGCCGGTGGGTCAGTCTGGCCGCGGAACCGGCGACCTCGGCCATCGTGGTGAGCCGGTGCGCCTGGATGGTCTGGGTGGTCGCCGGCACCAGGCCCAGCACGGCGAAGGCCAGCGCCACGGCCAGCGGGATGGAGACGAGGAGTACGAGGCGGCGGCTGATCGTCACGTCGCGGCCCCCTCGCGAGGAGCCCGGGTCCTGGTCAATAACACGCGTGAACGCCTAGCTGTGTTGGGGGATGGGGGGTGGGGTGGCACAGCGTTGCGGGGGCAGTCGGCACCTCGGGTAGCGGTACGTGACTTTGCGCCACAACACCTTGCAACAAATCGCTGGTGAATGTCCAAACTGAGGTCATGAACGAAACTTTTCAGACCCGTTGGAGCAGCTCTGGACCGGGCGCGGAGACGGAGACCGGCGGGGTGCCATAACCGCGGGGGTCGGGGATTCTCAGCCGCCATCGACGTGCTCACCCGGCCGCCGGACTTTCACAGCACCCACACACAAGTCCGCGGCCCCGTATGCCATTCACGTGTTGCAGCTCTCCTCACTGGAGGTGCGGTGAAACGCACCGCGCGAACACCGGGGGCCGGTACCGGGCGGCGAAGTGCGCGAGCACGGGCCGGTGATGCCGGCAGTGGTCCGCGCGGAACGCTCCGCACGTGGACGGCCCCCGTCACCGGCCGAGGCCGGCGCACCGTCGAAAACAACCGCACCTTAACGCCCGCGCGAACTCGCACGCCATGCCGCCCCGGGCGACAGGGGTGTGCCAGTGGTGTATGCCTCTGGCATGGCGACGTCCCGTCGGCCCCACGTCCCCGGCACGGGCCGGGGGGACGGGACGTGCGGTCAGGCCTCCGCCGGCGGTCTCGGTCCGGCGAGCGCGGCGGACAGCGCGGCGAGCTCCTCGGCCGTCCGCGGTCCCGTGTCGGCCTCGCTCAACAGCCCCTGCTCGCGCAGCAGTCGCGCCGTCGCGATCCCCCACGGCAGCCGCAGCCCCGCCTCCGTCAGGAGCTCGGTGCGGCCCAGCGTCTCGGACGCGGGTCCGGTGCGCACCCCGGACGGGGTGAGCAGTGCGACGTCGTCGGCCCAACGCAGGGCGAGGTCGACGTCGTGGGTGGCCATCACGACCGTGGTGCCACCCGAGCGGAGCCCGTCCAGCGTGGCCAGCAGCCGCTCCTGACCGTCCGGGTCGAGCCCCGCCGTCGGCTCGTCCAGGATGAGGACGCGGGGCCGCATGGCGACGGCGCCGGCGATCGCGGTGCGCTTGCGCTGGCCGTAGGAGAGCAGATGGGTGGGCCGGTCGGCCAGGCCGGCGATGTCCAGCGCCGCCAGGGCCTCGTCGACCCGCGCCCGCACCTCCTCGTCGGGCAGGCCCAGGTTGAGCGGGCCGAAGGACACGTCCTGGGCGACGGAGGCGGCGAAGAGCTGGTCGTCCGGATCCTGGACGACCAGCTGGACGGTCGTGCGCAGGCGCAGCAACCCCTTGCGGTCGTACGTCACCGCCCGCCCCCGGAGCGTCAGTTCGCCGTCGCGCGGGCGGAGGCCGCCGCTGAGCAGCCGCATCAGCGTGGTCTTCCCGCTGCCGTTGCGGCCGAGCAGCGCGAGCGCCCGCCCCTCCCGCACCGCGAAGTCGAGCCCGCTGAGGACGGTCGGGCCGTCCTCGTAGGCGAAGGACGCGCCCCGCAGGGCGACGAGGACGGCTTCGGTCATGGCAGGAGCCCCTTCAGGACGAGGGTGACGGCGACGACCACGGCGAGCAGCACCACGCTCGCGGCGACGAACGGGACGGAGACCCGGGCCTCGGGCACGAGCACGCGCAGCGTGCCGTCGTACCCACGTCCGGCGAGCCCGTTCTGCAGCCGCGCCGCCCGGTCGAAGGCGCGGACGAACGCGGTGGCGCCGAGCCCGGCCAGCGACCGCCACTCGGCCGCCCGCGTGGTGTGCCCGAGCCGCGCGGCCTGCGCCTGCCGGATCCGGCGCACCGCGTCCAGCAGCAGGAAGCTCATGCGGTACGTCACCAGCGCGACGTCGACGACCGGCGCGGGCACCCCGGCTCGCACCAGCCGGGGCAGCAGGTCGGACATCGGCGTGGTGAACGCGACCAGCAGCACCCCGAGCGAGGCGGCCGAGGTCCGCAGCAGCAGCTCGCCCGCCCGTACCGCGCCGCCCTCGGCGGGGGCGAGGAGCCCTCCGGGCCCGCCGACCTCGACGAGGAGCGTGAGCGCGCCGGTGACGCAGAAGCCCAGCGGTACCCGGTAGGCCCGCCACAGCCGCCGTCCCGGCACCCCCGCGGGCCCGAGCAGCACGGCCAGAGCCGTCAGCAGCACCAGGGCGGCGCCGGGCCAGGGCGGCAGGGAGATGGCCAAGGCGGTCAGTCCCAGCCCGAGGACGGCCTTGTCGACCGGGTGGCGGCGCCGCCAGCGGCTGCTGTGCGCCGCCGCGTCGATCGGCAGCACGCGGGTCAGCCCTGCCCGGTGGCGTGCTCTTCGGAACCGCTCGGCCCGGTACCGCTCGGCCCGGTACCGCTCGGCCCGGTACCGCTCGGCCCGGAACCGCTCGGCCCGGCGGCAGCGGCGGCCCGTTCCCGTTCGGCGCCCTGACGCCGTCCGCGCCGCAGGCCGAAGTAGTAGGCGAGGAAGCCCGCGCCCAGCGCCGCCTGGAGGGAGAACAGCGCCGACTCGACCTCACCGGAGGGCGGTTCGTACAGCGGGGAGAACCAGGGCTCGTAGTCCGGGTCGATCTCGGTGATCGTCGTCTCGGCCTCGCCGTCGGCGCCGGTGAACGGCTCCTCCTTGTGGTCTCCGAGGCCGAGGGCCAGCGGCAGCACCGCGAGCGCCACGACGACGAGCAGCAGCAGGCTGTTGATCTTCGCGTTCCGGCTCATCGGGTCACCGCCTCGTCCTCGGCCTTCCCGGCGTTCCCGTTCTTCGCGCGCTGACCGGACAGCAGCACGCCGAGCCGGGTCAGCTCACCCTTGCTCGACTGCACCAGCAGCCGCATCACCAGCACCGTGAGGAGCCCCTCGCTGACCGCGAGCGGAATCTGGGTGACGGCGAACACCCCGCCGAACTTGGCGAGCGCGCCCAGGAAGCCGCTGCCCGGATCCGGGAACGCCAGCGCGAGCTGCACGCTGGTGACGCAGTACGTGGACAGGTCGGCGACGAACGCTCCGCAGAACACGGCACCCATCAACGGCACGTCGTAGCGCCGCAGCAGCCGGTACGTCGCGTACCCCGCCCACGGCCCGACGATGGCCATCGAGAAGATGTTCGCGCCGAGCGTGGTCAGGCCGCCGTGGGCCAGCAGCAGTGCCTGGAAGAGCAGGGTGATGGTGCCCAGGACCGCCATGATGGGCGGCCGGAACAGGATGGCGCCCAGCCCCGTACCGGTGGGGTGGGAGCAGCTCCCGGTCACCGAGGGCAGCTTGAGCGCGGACAGGACGAACGTGAAGGCCCCGGAGGCCCCCAGGAGCAGCGTGCTCTCCGGATGTTCCCTGACCTCACGGGTCAGTGACCGGACTCCGTGGACGACGAACGGTGCGGCCGCGACGCCCCAGGCGACGGCGTGCACCGGAGGAAGAAATCCCTCGGCTATGTGCATGGCTTGGCAGACCCTCTCCAGCACCTCGTGGATGGACGACGTGCCTCGGCCGGTCTCCTGGCTCACGGGTTCCACCGCCCGTGCTCCGCCTTCCCGGGTCCGGGGACCCAGTGGCTGCCCGCAGGGGGCCGGAGCCGGACTTCCCGATCACAGTGGCGAGGGCCGCACCGGTTTCGCACCGGATTTCCCGTTCACCAAGGCGTGGTGACAGTAGTCGGCTCGAACAGCCCATGACAAGCCACGTCCGGGGGGCGCGTGGGCGCTCGTCCCGGGCGCACGCCACACCCGATCACCTGCGCCATCGCGTTCCCCGTGGCCGACGCGGCCCCCTGGCCCTCCCGAACAGCCGGGTCTTTCCGGCCATGTGGCGCTCACCACGTGACCGCCCCGCCCGCCGGAAACCGTGCTCGGCCTTGAGCGAACCGGACTGGAGGTCCGCGGCGCGCCGTGCTTGGGTGGCGAGATGAGATCTTGGTGCTGGGCGGTACGGCACGGCTGGGCCGGGACGTCGCACGACAGGCGCTCGCACGCGGTCGCCGGGTGACGTGCCTCGCGCGCGGCGAGAGCGGCAAGGGCGCGGAGTGCGCGACGCTGGTCGCCGCCGACCGCCGCGCCCCCTCGGCGTACACGCCGCTCCTCGACCGCACCTGGGATGCCGTCGTCGAGGTGTCCTGGCAGCCGCTGTTCGTCCGCCGGGCGCTCGACGCCCTGGGGCGCGGGCCCGGCACCGGACGTGCGTCTCGTCCGTCGCGGCCCGGATCCGGCTCTCCCGCGCCGTCGGCGGACACACCGGGCCGGTGGCCGCCGTCGACTCCGCACGTCTGCTCGCCCACGGGGTGGCCGAGTACCTGGGGCCCGAGTCACCGCCCATGTGGCTCGTCAAGCCGGGCCGGGAGGGCTGGTCCGACAGCGGCGCCGCCGCCCGGGCCGCGGGCCTGCGGCACCGCCCCCGCGCGGAGCCCCTGGCCGACACCCTGCGCTGGGAGCGCGAGCAGGGCCTGGACCGGCCCCGGCGTGCGGGGTTGAGCGCCGGACGCGAGCGCGAACTGCTCACTGCCCTCGCCTGAGGGAGGGCTCGCACGACCGCGTGCGCGCGAACTCAGCGGACGAACGTGTCGGAGAGCGCGGAGAGCACCGGGCCCGCGCCCGCCCCCAGGATCACGGACCCGGCCGCCGCCGCGACGGCGGTGCCCGCCGCCCCGCGATCCGGCCGCACGCCGGCCACCGTCACGCCGTCCGCGTCACCGCCCGTCTCACCGCCCACGTCGCCGTCCGCGTTTCCGGCCCCTTCCCGGTCGGCGTCCGCGCCCGAGGACAGCGCCGGGGCGATCCAGCGCAGGTAGTAGAAGAGGCTGGCGAGGGTGTTCACGGCGGCGGTGACGACGAGCCAGACCATGCCGCCGTCCCACGTGGCGGAGAAGACGGTCAGCTTGCCGGTGAACACGGCGGTCGGCGGGGTGCCGACCAGCCCCAGGAGGCACACGGTGAGGGCGGCGGCGAGCCAGGGGCGACGGCGTCCGAGGCCGCGGTAGGCGGCGAGGGTGCGCAGGCGGGGCAGCGCGGCGGCCACGGCGAAGGCGCCGAGGTTGGTGACGGCGTACGCGGCGAGGTAGAGCAGGAGCGCGCGGAGGGCGCCGGGGCGCTGGGCGACGGCGACGGCCATGAGCAGGTAACCGGCCTGGGCGACGGTGGAGTAGCCGAGGAGCCGCAGCGGGTCGGTCTGGGCGAAGGCCGCGAGGTTGCCGAGGGTCATGGTGGCCGCCGCGAGCACGGCGAGCAGCGGCCGCCAGTCGACGGCCTGCTCAGGCAGGACGGACACCACCCGGTACAGGGCGAGCAGACCGCCGATCTTGGGGACGGTGGTGAGGAACGCGGCGGCCGGGACCGTCGCCCCCGCCGCCGCGTCCGGGACCCAGAAGTGGACGGGGACGCTCCCGGCCTTGAACAGCGGGCCGGACAGCAGCGCCACCGTGCCCACCGCCAGGGCGGCGCCGGGCGCGTCGGCGAGCCCCTCGGCCAGCGCCGCGTAGTCGGTGGCACCACCGAGCCCGTACAGGAGGGCGGCGCCGAACATCATGGTGATGCCCAGCAGGACGCCGAGGAGGTAGAGCTTCAGGGCGGCCTCGGCTCCGCGCGGGTCCCGGGCCCAGCCGGCGAGCGCGTAGAGGGGGATGGAGGCGAGCAGGTAGGCCACGGCGAGGAGCAGCAGGTCGGAGGCGCCCGCCAGAAGGACGGCGCCGAGCGAGCCGAGCAGCACGAGGGCGCAGAACTCGGCCTCGCGCCGGTCACCGCGCACCCGCCCGCCGGCCAGCGCGAGGACGGTGAGCGCGGCGGCGGGGACGATGACGCGGGCGGCGTCGCTGGCGCCGTCGAGGGCGTAGGTGCCGGCGTAGACGGTGCGGTCGTCCCCGGGGGCCTGGACGGCGGCGGCGGTCAGGGAGGCGGCGAGTGCGGCGGCGGCGAGGGCCCGGGCGATCCACTGCCGTCGGCGCGGCAGGAACGAGCCGGTGAGCAGGGTGGCGACGGCACCGGCGAGGAGCAGGACCTCGGGGATGAGGGCGAGGAGGTCGTTGTCGTGCATCGCGGCGTCACCGGGCGAGGAGGCCGACGGCCGTGCGCGCGGCGGGTTCGACGGTGTCCAGCAGTTCCCGCGGCAGGACGCCGACGAGCAGGGACAGCGCGAGCAGCGGGGTGACGGCGGACAGTTCGGCCGGGCGCAGGTCGGCGTCGACGGGCCGGGGCTCGCGCCGGGGCCCGAGGAACACCCGGTGCAGGGCCCACAGGAACAGGCCGGCGGTGACGAGGATGCCCAGGAGGGCGAGAGCGGTGGCCACGGGGGCGGGGCCGAGGCTCCCGGCGAAGACCTGGAACTCGGCGACGAAGCCGCTGAAGCCCGGCAGGCCCAGGCTCGCGAAGGCGGCGACGGCGGTGAGGGCGGCGAAGCGGGGCATGGCTCCGGCCAGGCCGCCCCAGGCGCCCATGTCGTAGGTGCCGCCGCGGTCCCACAGCACCCCGGAGAGCAGGAACAGCGCGCCGGTGACGAGCCCGTGGCTGACCATCAGGACGACGGCCCCGGTGACGGCGGTGGTGCGGGCCTGCTCGTCCGCGCCGGAGAGGAGTCCGGCGGCGCCGAGGGCGAGCAGGACGTACCCCATGTGGTTGACGCTGGTGTAGGCGACCATCCGCTTGAAGCCGCGCTGCGCCAGGGCGACCAGGGCGCCGTAGAGGGCCGAGACGACGCCCGCGACGACGAAGACGAGAGCCCAGTCCCGCCAGGGGCCCGGCAGGATCGGCATGGCGATCCGCACGAAGCCGTAGGTCCCCATCTTGAGCAGGACGGCGGCGAGGACGGCGGAGCCCGCGGCCGGGGCGTCGGTGTGGGCCGGGGGAAGCCAGGTGTGGAAGGGGAAGACGGGGGTCTTGACGGCCAGGCCCACCGCGATCGCGGCCAGGACGAGCGTGCCCGCGGCGCCGCCTTCCAGCGGCGGGGCGGCGGTCAGTTCGGCGATGTCGAAGGTGTGCGGGTCGGAGGCGGCGTACAGGCCGATGAACCCGAGGAGCAGCGCGAGCGAGCCGAGGAAGGTGTAGAGGAAGAAGACCAGCGCCGAGCGGGCGGCCCGGCTGCCGTGCCCCCAGCCCGCGATGACGAGGTACATGCCGACGATGGACAGGTCGAAGAAGAGGAAGAACAGGATCAGGTCGAGCGCGGCGAACAGGCCGAGGCAGGTCGTCTCCAGAGCGAGGAAGAGCGCCGCGAAGCGGCGGACGGCGCGCTGCCCGGACAGCGAGTGGACGGCGCAGGCGAGGAAGACGACGGCGGTGAGCGCGAGGAGCGGCAGGGACAGCCCGTCCACGCCGATGTGGTAACCCGCGCCCGCGCTGGGCATCCACGGCCGGTCGGTCTCGTGGTCGATGCCGGGGCCGTCGTACGTCACCCACAGGGCCGCGACGAGCGCCACCTCGACCGCCGAGACCGCGACCCACAGCCACCGCACGGCCGCCTCGGGCAGAGCGCGCCAGGCCAGCAGGAGGGCGGCGGCGGCCAGCGGGAGGAAGACGGTCAGCGAGAGCATGCTCACCTCAGCAGCAGGAGCAGGAGGACGGCGGCGGCCAGCAGGGTGAGGGCCTGGGCGTAGTAGTGGTGGAGCTGCCCGGTCTGCGGGCGGCGGGCCAGCTCGCCCAGTCGGCGGGTGCCGTCGGCCACGCCCTGGACGAGCCGGTCCACGCCGAAGCGGTCGGCGGCCGCGGCCCAGCCGGCCAGGCGCCGCACGGTCCCGGCGGCCCCCAGGGCGGCGCGGTGCAGCACGGCGTCGTCGAACCGGGCGAGGGCGCGGGCCGTGACCAGCGTGGGCCGTACGGCGAGGGCGTGCGCCGCCGTCTCCAGGTGCAGCCACGCCCGCGCCCACCGGGGCTCCGGCAGCCGGGCCGCGAGGACGGCGGCGAGCACGGCCGCGAGGAGGGAGAGCGCGGCGGTGGCGAGCATGAGGGCGGGCCCGGCCGAGGGCTCGCCGGGCGCGCCGAGGGACCGCTTCAGCGCCCCGGCCAGCGGTGGCAGGGCGAGGGCTCCGAGCACGGCGGCGCCGAGGGCGAGGAGCCCCAGGGGCAGGCCCCACAGCAAAGGCAGGCCCCGCACGCGGCCGGGCCCCGGCTCGCGGGCGTGGGCGCCGGGCGGCGCGGGCCGCAGGAGCAGCCCGAGCGCCTTGCCCGCGTAGAGCGCCGACAGGGCGACGGCCGCCAGCGCCACCCCGAACAGGGCGGGCGCGTCGATGGCGGCGAGGATCTCGTCCTTGGTGGCCCACAGTGACAGCGGTGGCACACCGGCCAGGGCGAGTGCCCCCACGACGAAGGGGAGGCCAGCGGGCCACGGGCGCCGCGCGGCCCCGCGCAGGGCGCTCAGGGTGTCGGTGCCCCGGGTGGCCAGCCAGCAGCCGGCGGCCAGGAACAGCAGGGCCTTGACGGCGGCGTGGGCGGCGAAGTGGGCGGTGCCGCCGGCGAGCCCCCCGGCTCCGGCGGCCAGGGCGACGAAGCCGAGCTGGGCGCCGGTGGAGGCGGCCAGCAGCTGCTTGAGCTCCCGTTGGGCGAGCGCGACCGCGCCCAGGGCGAGCGCGGTGAGCGCGCCGCCCCAGGCGGCGGCCGTCGCCGCCCAGCCGGCGGCCTCCAGCAGCGGGTGCAGGCGCAGCAGGAGATAGCCGCCCATCGCCACCATGGCCGCCGAGTGCAGCAAAGCGCTGACCGGGCTCGGGCCGAGCATCGCCTTCGACAGCCAGAAGGAGAAGGGAAGCTGGGCGGCCTTGCCGAAGGCGGCCACCAGCGCCCCCGCGGCGGCCAGGTCCAGCCAGGGGCGGTCCAGGGCGGGCAGGGCGTCGAGGGAGAGCCGCCCGGGTTCGCCGGTTGCCCCGGCGAGGGCGGCACCGGCCGCCAGATACAGCCCGAGATCCCCGGCGCGGGTGGTGAGGAAGGCGGTCGCCCCGGCCGCCACCGGCTCGTTCGCACGCCAGTGGAAGGCGATCAGCGCGTAGGAGGTGGCGCCCATGACCTCCCAGGCCAGCAGCAGGGCGGTGAGGGTCGTGGCCGTGGCGGTGACCAGGACGGCGGCGAGGAACAGCAGCATCAGGCCGAAGAAGCGCGGCCGTTCGGCACGGATGTCGGCCGCGGCGAAGACGAGCACGAGCAGACCCACCGCGGTCACGGTCACGACCACCACCGCCGAGAGCCCGTCGGCCGCCAGGGCCAGCGGGCCGCCCGCCACGAAGCCCGTCCGCGCCGAGGGGCGGGTGAGGGCGGCGGCGACCGCCAGCGCGAGCGTGACCGCCGCGACGGCCACGGCGAGCACGGGTGCGGTACGGCCCCTGCCGCCGGGGCGTGTGTACGTCCCGGCCGTACGGCGTCCGCCCCCGGACAGGACGAGGACACCCCCGGCCACGGCGGGCAGCAGGACGAGGGACCACAGCAGGGCGCCCTCCGCGCTCGGCACCCCGCCCAGCGCCCCGCTCACTGCCCGGCTCAGTGTCGCGCTCACCGCCGGAGCTCCGCGGCGGTGTCGGTGAGGTCCACGTCCCCGGCGCGGAACAGCAGCGTCACGACGGCGAACCCCAGGGCCATGTCCACCGTCATGGCCGCGATGACCACGAGCACGAGGACCTGGCCGTCCGGCGCCGCGGGCGCGAGGAAGTACCAGAAGGCCGCGGCCGCCACGATCACGCCGTTGATCATCAGTTCCAGGCCCATCATCACCATGACGACGGACTGCTGGCTCAGGGCCCCGTACAGCCCGACGGCGAAGAGCGCGGCGGCCAGCAGCAGGAACGGTTCCAGCGTCACGCGTCACCGCCTCCGTCCCGCTCGTCGTCGTACCGGCTGCGGGCGGAGGCCAGCACGAGCGCGGCCACGATGGTGGTGAACAGCACCGCGCTGACGCCGATCATCACGAGCATCTTCGGGCCCATGACCGCCTCGCCCACGGCCCGGGTCGGGTCGGCCGGTACGGCGCCCCGCCGCTCGGGCCAGGGGACGAGCAGCGCCAGGGCCGCCAGAGCCGCGAAGACCCCGCCGGCGATGACCGGCGCGCCGCGCTTGTTGTGGAGCATCGACATCGGCATGAGACCGGCCGGGTTCATCATGAACATGATCATGAAAACGGCCATGATGGCCATCTCCATGATCATCATCAGCACCGTCACCACGCCCAGGTAGGCCAGGTCCAGCAGGAGCAGCGCGGCGCCTACCGCGACGAACGAGAGCGCGAGCGCATACGTCGCCCGGGCCATCGAGTTCACCGTGAACACCGCCACGCCCGAGGCGACGGCCACCACGGCCAGCCCCCAGAACAGCACCGTCTCCACCGTGTCTCACCCCTTCCACACCATGACGGCCGCCACCACGAGCAGTTGCAGCAGCACGGCCGGAAGCGCCACCAGCCACCCGAGCGACGCGAGGCGTTCGGGGCGCAGCACCGGCAGCCGCCGCAGCGCGACCAGCACCGCCAGGACAGCCAGCGTCTTCAGCAGCGACCACATCCAGCCGGGCAGCCACGGCCCCGCGCCCCCGCCCAGGAACAACGCCACCGCCATGCCCGCCCCGGCCGCCAGCAGCGCGTACCGCCCGGCCAGCACCAGCAGCCGGTCCACCCCCGCCGCCTCCGCCAGCACGCCTCCCGCCGCGTCGCGCCCCACCGGGGAGGAGAACGGCCCCCACATGCTGAAGGCCGCGACCGACCCCAGGAACACCAGGAAGGCCACCGGCATCCACACCGCGAACCACAGCGGCTGCTGGGCCCGCACCACGTCCCCCACCCGGAGACTCTCCGCCGCCACCGCGGGCGCGGTCAGCGCGAACATCAGCGGCAACTCGTAACCGAGCGCCTGGGCCACGAAGCGGTAGCCTCCGACCAGCGGATACACGCTGTTCGGCCCCCAGCCCGCCAGCCACACCGCCGCCCACAGGGTGACGTCCACCGCGTTGAACCAGACGATCCCCACCGGCAGATCCGCCACCACCGTTCCCCCGACGGGCACCACCACCGCCATCAGCAGGGCAGCGACCAGCCCACCCGCCGTCCCGAGGCGCCACAGCAGCCGGTCCGGGGCCACCGTCGTGCGGCCGGCCTGCCGCATCAGCCGCGCCGCCTCGGCCAGCGGCCGGGTCCGGGCGGGGGCGGCCGGTCCGGCGTCCAGGACAGCGTCGAGCACGGCCGCGGACCACGCCAGGGCCAGCAGGACGGCGGCCGCCGGCACCACCGCCCACACCGGTGCGCCGCTCACCGTCACCGGCCGCCCCCTCCCCCGGTGCCACCGGGTCCCCGCCCCGCCGCCAGCTCGTCCGGGTCCGGGTCGAGGGAGGCGAGCAGCAGCCGCGCGGCGGTCAGCTCCAGCCCGGGCATCCGCTCGACGGCCGCCTCCAACAGCCCCCGGGACGGCGGCACACCGTCCACGGTCACATCGCCACGGGGCCCCGCGTCCGGCACCGGGCCGCCCGCGAGCAGCCCGTCGGTCTCCGCCAGCCAGCACCGCCAGCGCGCCGTCGCGTCATGCGGTGCCCGTGCCCGCGCCGCCGGGCCGGTCACGCCCAGCTCCGCCGCGTCCGCCGGGGTGAGGACGCCCAGCCCGTCCGTCGCCCACCGCAGCGTGCGGGACCGCTCCACCCGGCGCCGCCACACCCCGAAGTCCGCGCGCACCCCGCGCTCCGGCTCGCCGTCCAGCAGCCGGTCTCGCAGGGCCCGCGCCCCGCGGGCAGCGGCCCACCACCCGGCCACGGCCAACAGCCGTCCCAGCGCGTCCAGATGGCAGGCGGCCGTGCGACGCCGACGGGCCTGCCGGCCCTGCCCAGCGCTCCAGAACGGCGGCCGCCACGGCCCGGCGAAGGGCAGCACCCGGCCCGCGGCGCGCTGGACGACGTCGCCCTGCAGGACGGTGTCCACCACCAGCCCGGCGGGCCAGTCCGGGAGCACCGGCCCCAGCGGCACGTGCAGCACGTCCAGCTTCAGCCCGTCCCGGTCCTCGCCCCGGTCCGCCATCACCGGCTCGCCGAGCCGCTGCGGGGCGCCGTCCCCACCGGGTGGCCGCCACCGCGCCGAGCGCGCCGTCCCGGCCGGGCCGCCGCGCTCGGGCAGCAGCGCTTCCAGCACCGCCTTGACGTCCCGCGCCCGCGCCGCCCGCCCGCGCGCCCGGGGGCCCGGCATCTGACCCCACAGCACCTCAACGGCCGAGTGCAGCTCCGCGGCCGGCTCCCCCGCCACCAGCAGGACGTCCGCCTCGGCCGGGGTCAGCGCCAGCTGTCCGCCACGCTCCCCCACAGCCGCCTCGGCCGCCAGCCGTACGGCCGTGCCACCGGGGCACGTCACCAGCAGCACGCGGGGACCACCGGCCAGGCCCCGCAGGACGGCGTTCAGGCCCATCGCAGGGCGCCCTCCCGCCAGGCGTAGAGCACCCCGCACATCAGCAGGCCCAGGAAGACGAACATCTCCACCACGGCCGGCGCCCCCATCCGCGCCACGACGACCGCCCACGGGTACATGAACAGCATCTCGACGTCGAAGGCCAGGAACAGCAGCGTCAGCGCGTACCAGCGGGCGTGGAAGCGCGAGACCGCGTGCTCGCCCGGCACGTTCCCGGAGAGGAACGGCGCGGCGAGCAGGGGCTCCGCGCGGACGGCCGTCAGCCGGTGCAGCCCGCGCAGCCCGGCCACCAGGCCGACCGCCAGCACCAGCATCGCGCCCACGTCGAGAAAGTCCCGCATGCTCTCCTCAGGTTCCGGAGCCGCACTCCGCCGGGCAGGGTCGAGTCGGCCTCCCGGTACCCGGCACGGAGCCTCCCATTCCGTACCTCACCCGTCCGGCGGCCGAGCCGGGGACACCGGACGCGCGCCGGCGCGGGCGGAGAACGGAGTGATACGTGAGCGCCCACCCGAGTGGAACCCGTCGCCCCGCCGCGGCCTCCCGGACCGCGAGTGAGTCGGGAATCGTTGCGGCTCTGCAACGCGCCAGATCGGGCACAGCGCGGCAAGCGGGAGAATTCGTCCTTGCCCAGGGCGCACGGCAGCCAGGACACTGAGCCACCCCCCACGGCTCCCGCACTTCAACGTGTCAGAGGAATCCATGCCATGCCCTCTTTGTCCGTGACCTCCCGTTTCGCCGCACTGCCCGCCGCCGCGCTGCTTCTGACCGCGGGCGCGGCCCCCGCCCTCGCGAACGACGACGCCTACACCGTCCAGCTGCGCCAGGAGCTTCCCCGCACCGCCACCTCCGCCAGTGGGGGTGTTCCGCAGCAGGGCGCCGACGAGTGCCCCGGCATTCCCGCGGCCCAGGACGGCTGGCACTTCGTGCTGCCCGGCGGGTCCTCGAACTTCGTCAAGCTCACCGTCGCCTTCGAGCCCGGCGGCGAGCAGGTGGTGACCGAGTTCGGCCCGCCGTCCGACAAGCACGCCTACGTCGCCTCTGCCCCCGGAGCCGAACTCACCTCCGCGGTCGCCGAGGTGACGGGCGGCGACCTGGAACTCTTCAACCTGTCCCACACCTGCCCCGCGGCTGCGCCGGAGTCTCCCGGGCAGCCGGCGGAGGAGGACGAAGAGGGGAACGACGAGGAGAACGAGGAGCCGGGCGAGGAGCCGGGCGAGGAGCCGGAGCCGGAGCCGGAGAAGCCCGGCGACGCGTCCTGCGAGGACGCCGCGGACGCGTCCGGTGAGCGGTGCGAGGAGACCCCCGGCACGCCGTCGGACGAGACGTCGGACGAGCCCTCCGCGTCGCCCTCCCCGGACGTCACTCGCGACGGTGACCTGGCGGTGACCGGTGCCGGACCCACCATCGGCCTCGCCGCCGCGGCAGCGGCGTTGCTCGGCGTCGGCGGCTTCCTGGTCCTGCGCCGCCGCAGGACCACCGCGGGGAACGACTGACGTCACCTACTCCTCGGGCCGGAGCACCACGCTCCGGCCCGAGGAGCACACTCTCGCTTTCCGATCAGGAGGGGGACAGGAGTTATGGCAGAGGTTGTGGCGACCGACACCTCATTCGTCGGTCATGACCCGATCAATGTCCTCCTTCTGGCCTTCGGCGGACTGATCGCCACCGCGGTCGTCGGCGTCTACAGCCTGGTCCGAGCCACCGACAACGGGTTCGGCGGATGCCGGGGAACGACGGCGGGGCTCCGCACAGCGGGCAGCGCGGCTCTCGGCGGGGCGATCGCGGTGTACACCTGGGGGCTCCTGCACCTGGTGGTGCTTGACGCGACCGCTCAGGCGAAGGCCTGCCGTGACGCGCTGGGTGGTGCGGAACTCCTGGCCTACGAACCGAGCTACCTGCCGCTCGCCTTCGGGTGCGTCGCCGCCGACGGCGGCACCCATGACGTCATCGTGCCCGGTTACGTGTCGCCCGTCGCCGGGCTGCTGGGCGGCGGCGCTCTGCTCCTGGCCGCGCTCAGCTTCGGCGAAGCGTACCGGCAGAAGGCCGACGCCTGAGACCAGGCACACGAGGGGGTCGGGACGCGGCGGCTTCGCGCGGGGGACTCGCGGCGGACGGTGAGCGCGCGCTCACCGATGCGGCGGCCCGGGCCTGCCGGGCCCGTCGTGGACACCGCGGTCATCACGATGGTGGCCGGCTGCCGGGCTCCGCCGACACCCTCGCGGGCTGGCTGATCCACGCCGACCACGGCATGCTCCGTCTGGCCCGCGGCCGCAGCACCGTCCTCGGCCCCGAAGCGGCTGCGCGACGCCGTCGGCTGACACCGCGGTCCGTCACAGGCCCAGGGGTGTCAGCCGACGCCACGTCACGCCGTGAACGCCGCCCTCACCTGGCCGGCCGGATGTTGCGGTTGACGCGGAGGAGATTGGCGGGGTCGTAGCGCGTCTTGAGCTGCTGGAGACGCTCGTAGGTGCCCCGGTAGGCGTCGGCGGTCCGGTCGGCGTCGTCCTCGGACAGCTGGAAGTTGACGTAGTTCCCGCCGGTCGAGAACGGCCGGATGCTCTCCCACCCCTTGCGAACCGCGCCCACGATGCCCTCTCCGTCGGCCCGCGGCGGCCACACTCCGGAGAAGCCGCTGATGAACCGGGCTTCCCGGTTGCCGACCGCACCGCCGTCGGCCGACTCGTTCAGCGCTCCGGCCAGGTGGAAGACGACGGAGTACGAGAGCGGGGACGCGACGTCGAGCGCGGCGTCCCGGAACACGGGAAGGTACTCGGCCGGCAGGCCGGGGAGGAACTCCGCCTTCCAGTACTGGTTCAGCCCCTTGGGCTCCATCGCGTCGAGCATCGACTGCTGGGCCACGTATGGCTTCTCACCGATGAGGTTGAAGATCGGTTCCCCGAGGGCACGCAGCGGCGCGAGATCGGCCTCGGCTTCGGCGACGGTGCCGCTGTGGCACACGAGCAGTGCGACGACGGGCCTGCCATGCCACGCGTCGGGGATGAACGGGGCGGGCGGCGCGAGCTGGATGACAGCCGCCGCCGTCAGTGTGCGGGGAGCGGACGCGGTGAGCTCCCGGTACGTCGCGAGCACGTCGTCCGCCCGATCGGCGCTCCAGGCGGCGAGGCCCCCCGTGACGACGGGGCCGACCTCGTGCAACCGGAAGGTGAAGCGGGTGACGACGCCGAAGTTGCCGCCGCCTCCGCGCAGCGCCCAGAACAGGTCCGGGTTCTCCGTCCGGCTCGCGGTCCTGACCTTTCCGTCCGCCGTGACGATCTCGACCTCGTCGAGGTTGTCGGCGGTCCAGCCGAACCGGCGCGTCAGGTAGCCGAATCCGCCGCCGAGTGTCAGGCCGGCGACTCCGGTCTCGGACACGAAGCCGAGCACCGTCGCCAGCCCGTGCCGCTGGGTCGCCCGGTCGACGTCCCGCAGCAGGCATCCCGGACCCGCGTGCGCGAGTCGGGCGGACGGGTCCACGGTGACCTCGCGCATACGGGACATGTCGAGGGTCAGTCCACCGTCGGCGAGGGCCGTGCCGGCGATGTTGTGGCCCCCGCCCTTGACGCTCAGCAGCAGGCCGTGGTCCGCGGCGAACCGGACGGCCGTGGCCACGTCCTGGGCCGAGACCGGCTGGACGACCAGCGTCGGCCTCGCGGTGACCATGGCGTTCCAGACCTCGACGGCCTCGTCCCAGCCCTCGTCCCCGGCCGCGAGCAGCGGCCCTTCGAGCCGGGTGCCGAGCTGCTCGATCCGGGCGGAGGTCAGGCCCACGCGCTCGTTCCCGAGTCCGGCGACCTGGAACATCCTCGTGCTCATGTCGGCTCCTCCCCCGATGCCCCGGAATCGCCCGCCACCCCGATCGCGGTGCGCAGCGCGTCCAGGAACGCTTCCGGCTGCTCGACGGCCGGGTCGTCCCGGCACTCCTCGATGATGTGCAGCGGCCAGCCGTACCGGGCACTCGCCGCCTCGGCCGTCCGCAGCCGCACCTGAAGGCCGTGCCGACCGTGGATCAGATCGGTGGGAACGCTGATGCGCGCGAGATCGCCGGGCGGGATCGGCGGTACGCCGACGCGCGGGATGATGCCGCGCATCGCCACCTGCACGCTCGGTGTGCGGGCGCGGTCCAGGGCGTAGTCCAACAGCGGCTGCCACTGCGCTCCCGTCCGTTCGCCCGCCCGGTCCATGTCGAGGAAGCACTGGTTGAACAAACGGTCCCGGCTCTTCGCGGTGGGCCGGGCGAGGAAACCCATCATGGGCGCCGCGAAGCTCGGCGCCGGCCGGAACCAGCCCAGACCCATCGTCTCGACCAGGACCAGGTGGGCCACACGGTCGCTGTGGTGCACCGCGTACCGCGCGGCGATCGCGCCCCCCAGCAGGTGGCCGGCCAGCACGGGGGGCCTCGCCCCGCAGGTCCGGTCGATCAGCTCGTCGAGCCAGGTCACGACCGTGCCGGCGTCGAGGCGACCGCCGTCCTGCACCTCCGAGGCGCCGTGGCCGGGCAGGTCGGGAACGATCACCCGGTGGGTCCTGACCAGGTCGGGGACCACATTGATCCAGACGGGGGCGAACTCGCCCTGGCCGTGCAGCAGCACGAGCGGTGGGCCGTCGCCGCCCTCCAGCACGGCGGTGGACACCGTCGCCAGCTGGATCCGCCGCTCGGTCAGCGGCATCGCGGCCAGCAGCCGGTCGCGCACCGGCTGCCCGGCCGGTCCCTCGGGTCGCGTCGCACTGTTCTGCGTGCTCATCTCGGGCCTCCTTGCTCAGTGCCTACGCAGCAAGGGTCCGAGTCCGGCGGCGGCGTCCGCATCGGTGGTGTCAACCAACATGCCGGTGCATGCCGTATGGGTATTTCTGTGCAGGCGGCCCGGCGCCGCGTCCGGCTCCCGGTCCTAGACGAGGTCGTGCTCGTAGGCATACGCGGTGGCGGCGGCCCGCGAGGAGACGCCCAGCTTGGTGAACAGGTTGCTCACGTGCCGGGCGACCGTCTTGTCGCTGATGACGAGACGGTCCGCGATCTTCCGGTTCGACGCGCCCGTCGCGACCAGGCGGAGCACCTCGACCTCGCGAGGCGTCAGCCCTCCGGGGCCGCCCTCCGTCCGGCCCTCCCGGCCCAGGAGTGCCCGCGTCTCCTCCAGCGCCGGCATCGCGCCCAGCCGTTCGAAGACCCGGTAGGCGGCCTCCAGCTCCATCTCGGCCGTGTCGTGGTCGCCGATCCGGTGGTACGCCCGTGCCAGCTTCAGCCGCACCCGCGCCGCCTCATACGCAGCCTCGTTCTCGTGCCAGGCGACCCACGCCCGGCGCAGGGCGATGCACGCGGCCTCCGGGTCACCGGCGGCCAGCAGCACGGACCCGTGTGCGTGCGCCGCCACCGCCCGCAGGTACGGCGAGTCGAAGCCGGCGGCGATCTTGTCCAGCTCGTCCACCGCCAGCTGCGCCTCCTCGACGGCTCCGACGGCGAGCTCGATCTCCACGTAGCCGGCCAGCACCCTGGTCCGTTCCTCCGCTCCCTCGGTCTCCATGAGGGTCCGGCGGATGGCGGCGGCCGCGTCATCCGGCCGCCCCTGCGCCAGCCGGAGCAGGGCCAGCCCCGGCTGCGCCGAATGTCCCCGGTCACCGGCCTCGCGGTAGCAGCTCTCGGCCCGCGAGAACTCGCCGCGCAGCCGGAGCAGCTCGGCCCGCTGGTACAGCGCCATGCCCAGCACCGGGTCACCGGGCACGACGGCCAGGTGCTCGCATGCCCGCCGTGCCTCGTCCATGGCGTCGGCCCACTCGCCGCGCAGCTGCATGATCTCCGAACGGTGCACCATGCACTGGCCCCGGTAGGGCCTGAGGTCCTGTTGCCCGTCGCACCAACGGCTCAGTGCCGCGGTCCACTCCTGCACGCGGCGGAAGTCGAAGATCCCGCGGCAGGCGAGGATCACGGCGCAGTAGACGATTCCGGCGGCGAGGGGCGACACCTCTCCCGTGGTCACCGCCACCATCGCCTCGTCCAGCATCACCACGCCCGGCGCCGGCCGGCCCTGTGCCATCAGCGCCTGCCCCTGCCCCAGCCTCCCGAGCGCTCGCAGGTCGCTGTCGCCGAAGCGGTCGGCGAGCTCGGTGATCTCCACGAACGAGCGCCTCGCCGCCTCGGCGTCGCCACCCTGCAACGCCCCCAGCGCCATGGGAACACGTGTGTACCCGTGCTCCACACAGTCGAGCGCCGCGTCGTCGAGGGTGTGCTGAGCCCGGGCCAGCCAGCCACCGCCCAAGGCGTGTTCGCCCCCGAGGAGGAGCGTGAGCCCGAGCCAGAACGCACACCGCACGGCCGACGCCGCGTCCCCTCGGTCCAGGAACGCGCGATGGGCCCGCTCCCAGGCCCCGGTCGCGGCGTCGACGGCACCGGTCAGATACGCCGCCCGCGCCATCCGGTCGAGATCCTCGGCCGCCAGCGTGCCCTGCCGGTCGGCGGCCGTCAGCTGGTCGTACGCCTCCCGCCAGGCCAGCCGCTCGTACGCCTCGCGACCCTGCGTACGTGGATCAACCGTGGCCATGAGTGCTCCCGTGGGCGACGCGTCCCCGAGGGCAGCGTATGCGGTGACCTGGAGTCATGCGCGTTGGCCGCGGGCTGTTCGGCCCGGTGAGCCGTCGGGCGGCCGAGGCGGGTGCCGCCGTGGGTCACCGGCCCGGCGCGTGCGACGTCCGGAGGCGACCGGAGCACATTCATGCCCCATTCGAGTGGCCCCGCCTGCTTCTCCGCACGGGGCCGAGCGTTCAAGGTCCCCGAGAGCGTCCAGCTCAGACGGGGCTGCGAGCAAGGTGTACGGCGTCCGGGACCCCGCGCGCGACGCGCACCTCCTGGGTGTGCACGTCCTCGAACCCGGCACGCTCGAGAGCCCTCTCAAACGCGGAGGAGGGCCGGGCGGACCAGATGGCCAGCATCCCCCCCGGGGCGAGACGGGCACGGCAGGCCGCCAGTCCACTCGGAGAGTAGAGGCTCTGATTGCCATCGGTGACGGTCCAGTCGGGGCCGTTGTCGATGTCGAGGCAGAGGGCGTCATACGGCTCGCCCGGGGCCCGCAGGTGATCGTTGAGATCGGTGTGGAGAACGCTCACCCGCGGATCGGACAGAGCGGTGGCGGTGAACGCACTCAACGGACCTGCACGGTGCCAGCCGATCACGGCGTCTTCGCGTTCGGCCACGACGATCCGGGACCAGCGTGACTGCCCGCTCGCGTGGGCGAGCGAGAACCCCACGCCGAGCCCGCCGATCAGGATCGCGGGGTCTGCGGCTGTCACCCGCTCCAGAGCGGCATCGACGAGGAGGCGTTCGGAGCGTCCATCGGACGTGTCCATCAGAAAACAGCCGTTCACGATGATTTCGTAGGTGTCTTTCCGACGGCGTAGAACCACCTCGCCGTGCGGTCCAGTACGGCGGTCAAGCACCAACGGGGCCGTTCCATCGGTGGCCTGGAACGTCATGAAACGGAAACCCCCTGCGCTCGATTGGTCGCTCGGTCTCCCCAACGCGGTCTCTGGTCGTGAGGTTCCGTCGGCGCGACGGTCGACCCGGCCTTCAGCGCCCTGGCATGGCAGGGGGCCGAAGGCTGTGGGGCGCGATGGAGTGGCGGCGAGGAGTGCGCCGACCAGGCCCCGGCCCGGCGCTCGATGCGACGATCGGTGCCTGTTCCGAGGCCGTCAGCCACGCTGGGACCCCGGAGAGGATCCGCACGCCGGCGGCGGTGTTCGCGGTGGAGTCCACAGCGATGTTCACCCCGGCGGTTTCCACGCCGGACACCGCTATGCCCGGTGGAGCGGCGCGGCGAGCAGGGGCTCCGCGCGGACGGCCGGCAGCCGGTGCGGCCCGCGCGGCCCGGCCACCGGACCGACCGCCGGCGCCAGCATGGCGCCCACGTCGAGCAAGTCCCGCATGCTCTGCCCAGGCGTCCGGAGCCGCGCCCCGCGGGCAGGGTCGAGTCGGCCTTCCCGTACGGGCCCGGAGCCGCTCCGTTCTCCGTGTCACCCGACCGGCGCACGGCGGCCGTGTCGTCCCCGCCGAAAGGCCCCGAGGGCCGAGCCGGGGGCGCCGCACGCACCGCGCGACGCCGGTGCCTCCCGAAAGGGCGGCCCCGGGGCCGACACCCCCGTGTGCCGTTGCCGCGCCGGCCGCCGCCGAGTGGGAACCTGGTCGCTCGGCCCCACCGGCGGGCCGACATGGGCCGGGGCGAGCACGGCGGGACGGACGCGGCACGGAGGAACGGTGGACATCAGCGCACTCACCTGGGCCGTCACCGTCGGGCTGATCCTCGCCCTGCTGGCCGTCGACCTGGTCCTGGCCGCCCTGCGCCCCCACCGCGTCGGCTTCGGTGAGGCCACCGCCTGGTCGGTGTTCTACATCCTCGTCGCGCTGGCCTTCGGGGTCTGGTTCGCCGCGCGGTACGGCGGCGAGCTCGGCACCGAGTACTTCGCCGGCTACATCGTCGAGAAGAGCCTGTCGGTCGACAACCTGTTCGTCTTCGTCATCATCATGACCACCTTCGCCGTACCGGCCGAGCACCAGCACAAGGTGCTCACCTTCGGCATCGTGCTCGCCCTGGCGATGCGCGCGGTCTTCATCGTCCTCGGTGCCACCCTGCTGGCGCTGTTCTCGTTCATGTTCCTGCTCTTCGGCCTGCTGCTCATCTACACGGCCGTGCAGTTGTTCCGGCACCGCGACGAGGACCCGGACATCGAGGACAACCCCGTGGTCAAGGCGGCCCGCCGACTGCTGCCGGTCACGGACGACTACGTCGGCGGCAGGCTCCTCACCCGCGTCGACGGGCGCCGGATGGTCACCCCGCTGTTCGTCGTCCTGCTCGCCATCGGCAGCATCGACCTGCTCTTCGCGCTCGACTCCATCCCCGCGGTCTTCGGCGTCACCCAGGAGCCCTACATCGTCTTCGCGGCCAACGCCTTCGCCCTGCTCGGCCTGCGCGCCCTGTACTTCCTCGTCAAGGGGCTGCTGGACCGGCTGGTGTACCTGTCCGCCGGGCTCGCGCTGATCCTCGCGTTCATCGGCGTCAAACTCATCCTGCACTGGGCCCACGTCGACGTGGACGACGGCGTCCCCGAGATCCCCACGCCGCTCAGCCTCGCCGTCATCGCCGTCGTCCTGGCCGTCGTCACCGTGGCGAGCCTCGTCAAGACCAGGCAGGACCCGACCGCCAAGGCCCACCCCGGCTCCCTGCGCGCCCACCCCTCCCGGCCCGGGGACTCCGACCACGAGGGCGACCGCCACTGAGCGGCCCGCTCGGCGTCACCGTCGCCACGGCCGCCGCCCAACGTCCTGCCGCTCACCGGCCGACCGACGGCGAGGCCGTGCGGTTCGCGGACCGCGCCCCCTCGGCCGGGGAAGGGAGGAGCTCGTCGTGTGCGCGTCGAGCCGTACGGAGGCCGTCGGCGCCCTCGGCCCCGAGCGGCCGCGCGACACCGTCGGCTGAGGCCGCCGGACACGTGAACTGCCGGCAGCCTGCGGCGAGGGAAGTGAAACGCGCTTCGGGGGCACGCGCCGGGCGCACGGGGTGCACGGTGTGTGCGAGACGGGCTTTCCTGCGCCACTTCCGCGCCCCCGAAGCGTCGTGATAATCGTACTGCGACTGTGTGTGACAGACCGGACACGTTAAGGGATCGTCGAGCGAGGCGTGTCTACGTCCCGTCTCACGGGATATCCGCAGGAGCAGGGGGTTGGAGACCGCGATGGTTCACGTTGTGGTGGTGCACGAGCACAATCTGCTCAAGGCGTCGCTCGCGGCGTTATTGCGCTCGGACGAATCGCTGGAGGTCTCGGAAGCCTCCTGGGAGGAGGTCGAGCGCGATGCGGCGGTCCGGGGTGCGGTGGACGTCTGGATCACCGACGCCGCGTCGCTGCGCCCGGGGGTCAGCCTGCGGGGCGGAGGGGCACTGCTGGTGCTCGTTGCGCCCGACCAGGCCGGTGCGCTGCGCCGGGCCTACGAGGCCGGGGCGGCCGGGTACGTGGACAAGGACGGACCCCGGGGCCGGCTCATCGACGCCGTCCACCGCGTGGCGAGGGGCGGAGAGTTCATCGACGGATCGCTCGCGCTCAGCCTCCTGCAAGCGGCCGAGATGCCGCTGACCCAACGCGAGCGCGGAGTGCTGGTCCTGGCGGCGGAGGGGGCGTCGACCGCCGACATCGCGGCGACCCTGCACCTGTCCCTGGGCACGGTGCGCAACTACATCGCGTCCGCCACGCGGAAGGCGGGGGCCCGCAACCGGCTGGACGCCGTCCGCATCGGCCGGCAGGCGGGCTGGATCTGAGGGCCCGCGGAGTCATCGGCCACCCGGGGGAAGCGGCAGGGCGCTCACGGCCGTGGGGCCCGCCGCTCCGGGTTCGGCGTGGCCGAGGAGGCGGCGGTACGCGGAAGAGCGCCGGAGCAGTTGGCCGTGGGTCCCGCACGCCGTCTCCGCGTCGTCCAGCAGCAGCACCCGATGGGCGCGGCGCGCGGACGACAGCCGGTGGGCGACCACCAGCAGCGTGCCGCTCCGCGTCGCCAGGAACCGTTCCGCGTGCGCCTCCGCGCTCGGGTCGAGATGACATGTCGCCTCGTCCAGGATCAGCAGGGGCGCCTGAGCGAGGTGGGCCCGTGCCAGACAGATCAGTTGGCGTTCGCCCTCGGACAGCGTGCCGGGCCGGATCGCTCCGGCCAGCCCGCCGAGCCGGCGCAGCAGTTCGTCCGGGAGCAGCGCCTCCGCGGCGGCCCGGACGTCGGCGGCGCGGGCATCGGGGCGCAGCAGCCGCAGGTTGTCCTCGAGTGAGCCGGTGAACACGTACGCCTGCTGCGGCAGAACGGCCCGCAGGCGGGCCAGCTCCCCGCGTGTCCGCCCGGCGACCGGCTGCCCGGCCAGGTGCACGCTGCCACGGTCGGGGGCCATCAGTCCCGACAGCACATGGGTGAGGGTCGACTTGCCGATCCCGCTCGGCCCCAGCACGGCGAGGTGCTCGCCCTCCTCCACCACCAGGTCCAGACCGTCCACGACGGGGCGCGAACCGGGACCGTAGGACACGGTGACGCGGTGGCACTCCACAGCCGGGGCACGGCGTCCGCGTCCGGCCGGTCCCGGTGCGCCGGCGCCCGCCGGTGCGCAGCCCGGCGGCACCGCGGCGTCCGGCGGTGCGGCGGCCTCCGGCGGTGCGGCGG
>NZ_JABLSI010000036.1 GCF_019303475.1 Streptomyces sp. JJ38 | reverse complement strand
CCGGAGGCGGGGGCGGGGATCTCGGTGTCGACCTTGTCGGTCGAGACCTCGAGCAGCGGCTCGTCGGCCTCGACGGTCTCACCCTCGGCCTTCAGCCAGCGGGTGACGGTGCCCTCGGTGACGCTCTCGCCGAGCGCCGGAAGGGTTACGGAAACCGGCATGGTTTCGGTTGCTCCTTACGAAAGGTACGGATGTGGTCGCGCCCGACGCGATCAGTCGTGGGAGTGCAGGGGCTTGCCGGCCAGCGCCAGGTGCGCCTCGCCGAGAGCCTCGTTCTGCGTGGGGTGAGCGTGGATGAGCTGTGCGACCTCGGCGGGCAGCGCCTCCCAGTTGTAGATGAGCTGGGCCTCTCCGACCTGCTCGCCCATCCGGTCGCCGACCATGTGCACGCCGACCACGGCCCCGTCACGCACCTGGACGAGCTTGATCTCGCCCTGCGTCTTGAGGATCTTGCTCTTGCCGTTGCCACCGAGGTTGTACTTGAGCGTCACCACCGCGTCCGCGCCGTACTTCTCCTTGGCCTTGGCCTCGGTCAGACCGACGGAGGCGACCTCCGGGTGGCAGTACGTGACGCGCGGCACGCCGTCGTAGTCGATCGGGACGACCTTCTGCCCGGCCACCCGCTCTGCGACGAGGATGCCCTCGGCGAAGCCCACGTGGGCGAGCTGGAGGGTCGGGATGAGGTCACCGACGGCCGAGATGGTCGGCACGTTGGTCCGGCAGTACTCGTCGGCGAGGACGTAGCCGCGGTCCATCGCGACCCCGGCCTCCTCGTAGCCCAGGCCCTGCGAGACCGGGCCGCGGCCGATGGCGACCAGCAGCACCTCGGCCTCGTACTCCTTGCCGTTGGCCAGCGTGACCTTGACGCCGCCGTCGGTGTACTCGGCCTTCTCGAAGAAGGAGCCGAGGGAGAACTTGATGCCGCGCTTGCGGAAGGCGCGCTCCAGCAGCTTCGAGCTGCTCTCGTCCTCGGCCGGGACGAGGTGGGGCAGGCCCTCGACGATCGTCACGTCGGCGCCGAAGGACTTCCACACCGAGGCGAACTCGACGCCGATGACGCCGCCGCCCAGGATGATCGCCGACTTCGGCACCCGGTCCATGACCAGGGCGTGGTCGGAGGAGATGATGCGGTCGCCGTCGATGTTCAGCCCCGGCAGGGACTTGGGCACCGAGCCGGTGGCCAGCAGGATGTGCCGGCCCTCGTAGCGCTGTCCGTTCACGTCGACGGACGTGGGGGAGGAGAGGCGGCCCTCGCCCTCCACGTAGGTGATCTTGCGGGAGGCGATCAGCCCCTGCAGGCCCTTGTAGAGGCCGGAGATCACGCCGTCCTTGTACTTGTGGACACCGGCCATGTCGATGCCCTCGAGCGAGGTCTTCACACCGAACTCGGCACCCTCGCGGGCCTGGTCGGCCAGCTCACCGGCGTGTAGGAGCGCCTTGGTGGGGATACATCCGTAGTGCAGGCAGGTGCCGCCGACCTTGTCCTTCTCGATCAGGGCGACGTCGAGACCCAGTTGCGAAGCGCGCAGGGCGGCGGCGTAACCGCCGCTACCGCCGCCGAGGATCACTAGGTCGAAAACGGTGCTGGCGTCGTTCGCCACGTCACGTCCTCCATGCATGGGTGCGCCGGAGCCGGTCGACTGTGACCGGGCGGCTGTGCGTTCGGCCGCTCTACTGCTTCGGCCCTGTGGTTGAGCGGGCCCCTGTCCTGCCGAGACCCCATCTTCGCACTTGTCGGGGGCGGGCGGGACGCGGGGCCGGTGTGTGAGACGTCGTGCGGCCTCCCGAGCGGTTCCGGCCTGCGCCGCAACCGGCTGCTACCGGTCGGTAGCCCGGCCTGATCGCCGAGAGCGAACACCACGCGGGTCGCGGAGGACCCGGACGCGCTCGGGCCCTCCGCGGGGCGTGACGGCCCTGCGGAGGGCCCGGGGGAGCGGGGCGGCCGGGGGGACGTCAGAGGCCCGGGGCCCCGGCGACGGTGGCCGCCCTGGCGGCCGCGACGCGCCGCGGTGCGCGGGACGCACGCCGTGCGCCTTCCGCCCGCGGTGCGAGGAGCGTCACAGCAGCTCGCCGTCCGCGGTGCGCTCGGCCAGCCGCAGCAGCGTCCGCACCGCGGAGCCCGTGCCGCCCTTGGGCGTGTAGCCGAACGGCGCCGACTCGTTGAACGCGGGGCCCGCGATGTCCAGGTGGGCCCACGGCGTGCCCTCGGAGACGAACTCCTTCAGGAACAGGCCGGCCACCAGGCCGCCGCCCATGCGCTCGCCCATGTTGGCGATGTCGGCCACGGTGGAGTCCATGCCCTTGCGCAGCTCCGGCGGCATCGGCATCGGCCAGGACTGCTCGCCGGCCTCCTCCGCCGTCTCGTGCACCTCGGTGCGGAACGCCTCGTCGTTGGACATGACGCCGAAGGTGCGGTTGCCCAGGGCCAGCACCATGGCGCCGGTCAGCGTGGCGACGTCGACGAGCCCGTCCGGGGACTCCTCGCAGGCCCGGGTCAGCGCGTCGGCCAGGACGAGGCGGCCCTCGGCGTCGGTGTTGAGGACCTCGACGGTCTTGCCGCTGTACATGGTCAGCACGTCGCCCGGGCGCAGCGCGTTGCCCGAGGGCATGTTCTCGGCGAGGGCGAGCCAGCCGGTGACGTTGACCGCGAGCCCCAGCCGGGCGGCGGCCACCACGGCCGCGAACACGGCGGCGGCACCGCTCATGTCGCACTTCATCGTCTCGTTGTGGCCGGCCGGCTTCAGGGAGATGCCGCCCGAGTCGTAGGTGATGCCCTTGCCCACGAGGGCCAGCGTCTTGGCCGACTTCCCGTACGTGTAGCTGAGCTTCACCAGCCGGGGCGGGCTGTCCGAGCCCTGGCCGACGCCCAGGATGCCGCCGTAGCCGCCCTTGGCCAGCGCCTTCTCGTCCAGCACCTCGACCTTGAGGCCGTGCTCCTTGGCGGCGGCCTGGGCCTGCGCGGCGAACGAGGCCGGGTGCAGGTCGTTCGGCGGGGTGTTGATCAGGTCCCGGGCGCGGGCGACCTCCTCGGCGAGCACGACGGCCCGCTCGACGGCGGCCTTGTGCGCCTTGTCGCGGGGCTTGCCGCCCAGCAGCGCCACCTCGGCCAGCGGCGCGCCGGCGTCGTCGCCCTTGCCCGCCTTGGCACCCTTGGCGCCCTTGGCCGACTTGGCGCCGGCGCCCTTGCCCTCCTGCTCGCCCCGGTAGGCGGTGAAGGCGTAGGCGCCCAGCAGCGCGCCCTCGGCGACCGCGGCGACGGACTCCACGCCGTCCTCCAGAGGAAGGGCGAAGGCGGCCTTGCGCGTTCCGGTGAGCGCCCGCGCGGCGGCACCGGCGGCCCGGCGCAGCGTCTCGGGGGCGAAGCCGGAGCCGTCCTCGGGCGCGGAGCCCAGGCCCACGGCCAGCACGACCGGCGCCTTCAGCCCGTCCGGGGCCGGGAGCTTGGTCGTCTCGCCCTCGCCGCCGCTCGCGCCGAGCGTCTCCAGGACGGTGGCGAGCCGCCCGCCGAACGCCTTGTCCACCGTCTCGGCACCGGGGGTGATGGCCGGAGTGCCGGAGTCGTCGGCGCTTTTGGCGATGCCGATGACGATGGCGTCCGCACGCGTCGTTGCGGCGGACGAGGTACTGAGGGTCAGAGCAGTCACTGTCCTGGAGATCCTGTTCTTTGGAGATTCGTGTGAATTCCCTGGGGGTCTGGTGAGGCTGAGCCTACGCCTCAGCCTGCCGCAACCGACGGGCGGCTGGGAAGCGGCGGGCACCCGCCCGGCCGTCAGCCGTGCGCCGGGCGCCCGGCCGGCCCCCGCGCCTCGGCGAGGTCCGCCGAGGTCAGCCGAGGGCCAGGACCAACAGGCAGGCGGTCGTGGCGCTTTCGGCGAGCGCTCCGAAGACGTCGCCGGTGACCCCGCCCAGCCGGCGCCGGCACCGGCGCAACAGCAGCTCGGCCACGGCCAGTCCGGCGAGGACGGCCGCCGCGCCCCGCAGCGCGTCCGCGGCGCCGCCCACCGTTGCGCCCGCCGCCGCGGCCAGGAGCGTCACCGCCCCGGCGACCACCGCGGCCGGGACGGGTGGGACGGTGCCCGCGACGACCGCCCCCAGCCCCTCGGGACGGGCCGCGGGCACCCCGCGCCGGGCGGCGAGCGTGAGGGCGGTGCGGGCGGCGGTGGCGGCCACGGCGTACCCCCAGGCGGCCTCGGCCCAGCCCTCCGCGTAGAGCCCGGCCAGGACGGCGACCTGTCCGAGCAGCACGAGCAGCAGCGCCACCACCCCGAAGGGACCGATGTCGGACTTCTTCATGACCGCGAGCGCGCCCGCGGCGTCCCGGCCGCTGCCCAGCCCGTCGGCGACGTCGGCCAGCCCGTCCAGGTGGAGCCCGCGGGTCAGTACGGCCGGGACCGCGACCGTGGCGACGGCCGCGGTGAGGGGGCCCGTGCCGAGCGCCGCCAGCGCCGCGCCCGTCGCGCCCGCCGCGAGCCCGACGACCGCCCCCGCCACCGGCGCGCAGAGCATGCCCGGGCGGGCCGTGGCGCGGTCCCAGCGCCGCACGGGGACAGGGATCACGGTGAGGGTGCCGAAGGCGAAGCGGAGGCCGTCCGTGCGGCGAGGCGGTGTGTCGTTCATGGCGCGGACAGGCTACGGCCTGCCCGTGGACGGCCGGATCCGGGTGCGCCCCTCAGGGGCGCGGGAACCGCGCGACCAGCCACGACGCGGCGGCGGGTGACGCGGCGCGGGCAGGGCAGCCCCGACCCGGGCCGGACCCGGTACCGGGCCCGCGTGGCTCAGGCCACGTCGGCCGGGGCCGGGTCAGGGGCCTGGGCCGGGGTGTCGGCGGGCAGCTCCGCGGCGAGCGCGGCCGCGGCCTGGACGAGCGGCAGCGCGAGCAGCCCGCCGGTGCCCTCGCCCACCGTCACACCGTGGTCCAGCAGCGGTGTGAGCGCCATGCGGTCCAGGGCCTTGGCCTGCCCCGGCTCGCCGCTCGCCTGTCCGGCCAGCCACCAGTCCGGGGCGCGGAAGGCGACCCGCTGGGCGACCATGGCGCAGGCCGCCGAGACGACGCCGTCCAGGATCACCGGCGTCCGGCGGACGGCCGACTGGAGCAGGAAGCCGGTCGCCGCGGTGAGGTCCGCGCCGCCCACCGCGGCCAGCAGCCGCAGCTGGTCCCCGAGGACGGGCCGGGCGCGCCGCAGCCCGTCCCGGATGGCGGCGCACTTGCGCATCCAGACCAGATCGTCGATCCCGGTGCCGCCGCGGCCTGTCACGACCGAGGCGTCCGTGCCGCACAGCGCGCCGATCAGGATGCCGGCCGCCGTCGTGCCGCCGACGCTCAGGTCGCCCAGGACGACGAGGTCGGTGCCCGCGTCCGCCTCCTCGTCGGCGACGGCCATGCCGACGCGGAAGGCGCGCTCGGCCTCCTCGGCGCTCAGGGCGTCCTCGACGTCCGCGCGCCCGCTGGAGCGGCGTACCCGGTGCCGGGTGACCTCGGCGGGCAGCTCGGCGGGGTCGCAGTCCAGCGACATGTCCACGATGCGCATCGGTACCCCGGCCCGGCGTGCCAGGACGGCGCCGGGGCTGCTGCCGTCCAGCGCGGAGCGGACCAGGGTGTGGGCCGAGCCGGCGGGCCGGCCCGAGACGCCGAGTTCGGCCAGCCCGTGGTCGCCGGCGAACACCACCATCCGGGGCCGCTCGACGGGGGCGACGGGCACCCGGCCCTGGGCCGCGGCGAGCCACTCGCCGATCTCGTCCAGCCGGCCGAGGGCGCCGCGCGCGAGCCCGGTACGCAGTCGGCGCTCCTCCGCGTCCCGCCGGACGCCGCCGTCGGGCCGCTCGATGAGGTCGCCGAAGTCGTCGAGGTCCAGGCGGTCTTCGCTCATGGAGGGGAGGTTACCCGGCGCGGCCCGGGGCCCCGGGCTCCGGGGCCGGGCCCGCTCGCCCCGGTGGCGGCCGGCGTCTCGCGCCTCCCCGCGGTGTGCGCCTCACCCCCGCCGCCCGCCCCTCAGCGCAGGACGACGGCGTTGCCCGCGACGACGAGGAGGGCGTGCTCGCACTCCGCGGCGAAGGCCGTGTTCAGCCGGCCCAGCTCGTCCCGGTAGCGGCGGCCCGCCGGCGTCGCCGGATGGACGCCCGAGCCGACCTCGTTGCTCACGGCGACGACCGTGCGGCTCGTCCCGCGCAGCGCCCCCACCAGCTCCGCGACCCGCTCGTCGAGCCGCCGCCTGCCGCCCCGCGCCCAGGACTCGTCCGACCAGGCGTCGACGGCGTCCATCGCGTCCGTCAGCCACAGCGACAGGCAGTCGATGAGCAGCGGCGGCCCGTGGCGCTCCAGCAGCGGCACCAGATCGCATGTCTCGACGGTGCGCCAGGAAGACGGCCGGCGCTCCCGGTGCGCACTGACCCGCTCCGCCCAGTCCTCGTCGCCATCCCGGGAGCCGCCCGTCGCGACGTAGAGGACGTCCGGGTGCGCGCTCAGCCGCCGCTCGGCCTCCACCGACTTGCCCGAGCGGGCGCCGCCCAGCACCAGCGTGCGGCGCGGCACCTCCGGGACGTCGTGGAAGTCCCCGGCCGCCAGCGTCGTGCCGTCCGGTTCGACTCGCGCCCCGACCGCCGCCAGCCGCCGGTGCAGCTCGTCGCCCGGGGGCACGGTGTGGTCCACGTGGACGGCCAGCACGTCCGTCGTCGGGCCGACGACCCCGGCCGCCCGGAGCCGGGCCAGCGCCTCGGGGCGGCCCAGCACGTCCAGCAGCACGAGGTCGTAGGGGGCCTGCGCGTCCTCCAGCCCCGCCGGGGCCGAACCCGGGGGCAGGTAGAGCAGCCGCTGTCCGTCGGGCCCGGTGACGGCGTATCCGGTGCCGGGCGAGTCCAGGGCGACGGCGTGGACGCGGTGGCCGCTGATCAGCGCCAGGTCCTGCCCGTCGGGCACCCGCACCGGCGCGGGGAGCCCGGCGGGAACCTCCACGGGCGGGCCGTCCTGCGGATGGGAGAGCAGCACCTGCCGCACCCCGTGCAGCGACCGCCCCGCCCGGGCGGCGGCGAAGGCGGGCCCCGGAGTGAGATCGACGAGCAGGGTTCCGTCCACCAGCAGCGCCGTGGCGGCCCGGGCACGGGTGCCGAGGGAGGCGGCGCACACGGCGCAGGGGCAGTCGGGCCGGGGGAGTCCGGCGGGTGCGCCGGTGCCGAGCAGAGTCACGTCCACGGGACGATCGTCTCGCGTCCTGTCCGGAACGGCGCGGGGACCCACGTCCTGACTCCCCCGGCCGGGGCTGCCGCGAGTACGCTGCGGGCAGGATCCGCATGATCTTCCGACGACCCCGGCGCCCAGGAGGCGGACATGGCATGGACGTGGCAGTTCGAGAAGGCGGACGGCACCAGCACGGAGCCCCCGGCCCCCGTCGAGGACTTCGCCACCCAGGGGGACGCGGAGTCCTGGGTCGGGGAGAACTGGAAGGAACTGCTGGAGAGCGGCGTCGACCAGGTGCGGCTCCTGGAGGACGGCACCGAGGTCTACGGGCCGATGAGCCTGCACGCGGCCGCCGAGTGACCCGGCTGGGCGAGCCCCTCAGGCCTCGCCCAGCCGCACCGTGACCCGGTGCTGGGCGCCGCCGCGGAGGTAGCGGACCGGCACCCGGTCCCCCGGACGGTGCCCCGCGAGCGCCTCCGCGAGGTCGACGACGTCCACGATCTCCTCGCCGTCGACCTCGACGACCAGATCCCCGGGACGCAGGCCCGCCGCGGCGGCGCCCCCGTCCTCCGCGACCTCGACGACGGAGGCGCCCGCGGGCTGGAAGTCCTCCCCCAGGACCGTGCGCACGGAGACGCCCAGCTCCGCCTTGTCCGCGTCCACGACCTTGCCGTGGCGGATCATCTGCCCGGCGAGGTCGCGGACGGTCGCCGCCGGGATGGCGAAGCCGATGCCCGGCGCCGGGGCCGCGCCGAACTGCGGGTCCCGCGCCGAGAGCGTCGGGATGCCGATGACCTGCCCGGCCAGGTTCACCAGGGCCCCGCCGCTGTTGCCGGGGTTGATCGCGGCCGAGGTCTGCACCATGTTGCCGATCGTGGCCCGCCCCTCGCCCTCGCTCACCGAGCGGCCCACGGCCGAGACGATGCCCTGCGTGACGCTGGAGGAGAGCCCGAGCGGGTTGCCCATGGCGAGCACGATCTGTCCGACCTCCACCCGGGCCGAGTCGCCGAAGGTGGCCGGACGCAGTCCGCGCGGCGGGTCGGTGAGCCGGATGACGGCCAGGTCCTGGTCCTCGTGGGCGGCGACCAGCTCCGCCTTGAGCGGGCCCCCGCCCGTGGCGAGCGTCACCTCGAACGTCCGCGCGTCACCGACCACGTGCGCGTTCGTCACGATGTGCCCCGCGGTGTCGTGGACGACGCCCGAGCCGAGCTGCTCGTCGGTGGTGATCTGCACGACGGACGGCAGGACGTCCTGCACGACCTGCTGGTACCGCTCCTGGAGCTCGTCCGGGTCCGCCGGGGCGGGCGGCGGCGGGGACGGCGCGCGCGTGGCGGACGACGGGCCGGACGGGCCGGCTGAGTGCCCCGCCCCCGGCCCCTGGCCCGCGAGGCCGGAACAGCCGGTGAGCGGCGTCGTGACGCACAGCAGCGCCGCCGCGCACAGCAGGGCGGCGCCCGCGCGGCTGGCGGCGGGGACGGCGGCGGCACGGGTCATGAGCGCAGTCTCGCCCCCGGCCCCGGGCGCCGCCGGTCGGCACCGTCGAACGGCCGACCCCGCACCGCCCGCCCGGGACGGCCCGACGCACGACGACGGCGCCGGACCCGCCCCGTGCGGGGCGGGTCCGGCGCCGTCGTGGAAGGGGTGCCGAGGCCCTCGGCGGTTCACCCGGCGGAGGGAGCCGCGGAGGGCAGCCGTGCGGTGAGCCGCGCCGGAGGAGCGCGTCACACCCCGGGGATCAGACCGTCCTCGGTGAGCAGCGCGCGGACTTCCTCGATCGTCGCCTCCCGCTCCGGGAGGATCAGGTCCGAGGGCTCCAGCGCGGCGTCGGGCAGGGGGGCGCCGAGCCGGTGCACGGCGTCCAGCAGCGCGAGCAGCGTGCGGCGGAACCCCGGCTCGTCGCCGCCGTCCAGCTCCGCCTGCAGCTCGTCGTCCAGCTTGTCGAGCTCCGCCAGGTGCGAGTCGTCCAGCTCTACCTGGCCTTCGCCCATGATCCTTACGATCACGTCGTGCTCCTTCGTGCGGGGCCGGAAGCCGCGGCCGTCACTGCTTGTCGAACTTGGGCGTGTCCTGCCGCTGGGCCTGCTGCCCCTGATCCGAGGCACCGCCCTCGATGGCCTGCTGCCCGCTGCTGCCGCCGGCCAGCTCGGCCTTCATGCGTTCGAGCTCCAGCTCCACGTCGGAGCCGCCGGAGATGCGGTCCAGCTCGGCACTGATGTCGTCCTTGGCCGTCCCCGTCGGGTCGTCCAGGGCACCGGAGGCCAGCAGCTCGTCGATCGCGCCCGCCCGGGCCTGGAGCTGCGCCGTGCGGTCCTCCGCGCGCTGCACCGCGAGCCCGACGTCGCCCATCTCCTCGGAGATGCCGGTGAAGGCCTCGCCGATCCGTGTCTGCGCCTGGGCCGCCGTGTAGGTGGCCTTGATCGTCTCCTTCTTGGTGCGGAACGCGTCGACCTTCGCCTGGAGCCGCTGCGCAGCCAGGGTGAGCTTCTCCTCCTCGCCCTGGAGCGTCTGGTGCTGCGTCTGCAGGTCGGTGACCTGCTGCTGCAGGGCGGCCCGCCGCGTCAGCGCCTCCCGGGCCAGGTCCTCCCGGCCGAGCGAGAGCGCCTTGCGGCTCTGCTCCTCCAACTTCCCCGACTGCTGGTTGAGCTGGTTGAGCTGAAGCTCCAGCCGCTTGCGGGAGGTGGCGACGTCCGCGACGCCGCGTCGCACCTTCTGCAGCAGCTCCAGCTGCTTCTGGTAGGAGTAGTCGAGCGTCTCGCGCGGGTCCTCGGCCCGGTCCAGGGCCTTGTTGGCCTTCGCGCGGAACAGCATTCCCATCCGCTTCATGACACCGCTCATGGGCCTCGCGCGCCCCCTTCGTCGACGGACTCTTCGCCTCGGCATCCCTACAGAACCCACAGTACGGGCCCTGCTTCCATTACCGCACCGTCCTCGCCCCGATGAGCTCCTTCTCCAGGACGATCGTGACGCGTGCGTCTCCCGCCAGGGGTGTAGACGCGGACTCGGGGCGTCCCCGTTCCGCCGGGTTCCGTCCGGTCCGGGAGCATCCCGGAGGCGCCGTCCGTTTCCACCCGGTGCCGCCGCCCACCCCGTCCCGGAAGCTCCCGCCCTCCCGCCGAGGTCACCGGGTCACCGTTGCGGGATCGTGCTCACGGCGGGTGGGGCGCACCCCCGGGCACGCCGTAGTCTTGGAGACGTGTTCCGAAGCCGTTCCAAGGAAGATCACTCCCCGGCCGCCGAGGCCGCCGAGGAGCTGACGCAGCGCGACCCACAGGCGCCGAAGGGCCGCCCGACGCCCAAGCGCCGGGACGCCCAGGCGCAGCGCCGGTCGCTGTCCAAGCCCCCGGCCAACCGCAAGGAGGCCGCGAAGCGGGCGCGCGAGGCGCGCCGGGCGGACATGGCCAAGCAGCGTGAGGCCCTGGCCACGGGTGACGAGCGCTACCTGCCCCCGCGCGACCGCGGCCCCACCCGCCGCTTCGCCCGGGACTACATCGACGCAAAGTGGCACATCGCCGAGTTCTTCCTGCCGATCGCCGTGCTCATCCTCGTGCTGAGCATCGTGCCGAACGTGCAGGCGAAGAACCTCTCGCTGGTGCTCTGGATGGGCGTCATCGCGATGATCGTGCTCGACTCGGTGGTCACCGCGCGGCGGCTCAAGAAGGCCCTGCGCGAGCGCTTCCCCGGGGAGAACCTGCGGGGCGTCACGATGTACGCCCTCATGCGCACGCTCCAGATGCGCCGCATGCGGCTGCCCAAGCCGCAGGTGGCCCGGGGTGAGGCGCCGCGCCGCTGATGCCCGCCCCCGCCCAGGGCTTCGGCGAGGCGGCCGAGGCCTGGCTCGGTGGAGTCGGCAGGCTGCGTGACGCGGTGCGCCAGACCCTCGTCGCGCATCAGCTCGACGCCGAGCTGGCCGCCCGCTTCCCCGTCGGGCGTCGGCTGCGCGTTCTCGACGTCGGCGTGGGACAGGGCACCCAGGCGGTGCGGCTGGCCCGCATGGGGCACGAGGTCACCGGGATCGACCTCGACCCGCGCATGCTGGAGGCCGCCCGCGACGCCCTGGCCGCCGAGCCGGTGGACGTCCGGGGCCGCGTCCGGCTGCTGGCCGGGGACGCCCGGGAGACCGGCGCCCGGTTCGCGCCGGGCTCCTTCGACGCCGTGCTCTGCCACGGCGTGCTGATGTACGTGGAGGAGCCGGGGCCGCTGCTGGCGGGCCTGGCGAGGGTGCTGGCCCGCGGCGGGTTGCTGTCCCTGGTGGTGCGCAACGCCGACGCGCTCGCCCTGCGCCCCGGGCTCTCCGGCGACTGGGAGGCGGCGCTGGCGGCCTTCGACGACCCGCACTACACGAACCGGCTGGGCGTCGCCGCCCGGGCCGACCGGCTGTCCACCCTCACGGCGGCGCTGGCGGGCACCGGGGCTCCGTTGCGTGCCTGGTACGGCGTGCGGCTCTTCACCGACCTGGCGCCCGACGAGGCGGAGCCGCCGTCGGGGGAGGAGCTGGAGCGGTTGCTCGCCGCGGAGGAGCGAGCCGGGCGGACCGACCCCTACCGCGGTGTGGCCGCGCTGCTGCACGTCTGCGCGACGCGCGACTGACCCGCGCCCGCGCAGGGGCGCGGGGAACCGCGCGACCGGCCACAGCGCACCCGCACGCTGCGACGTGCCGACCGGGCCCCGTTGGGGTGGGGCCCCGTGCCGGGGGCTGCGCTTGCCAGCCCCGCGCCGTCGCGCAGACCTCGCAAGCGCAGCGGCCCGGGGTTCACGGCAGGGCGAGCATGCGCTCCAGGGCGAGCTTGGCGAACTTCTCCGTCTCGGGGTCGACCTGGATGCGGTTGACCACGGTGCCGTTCGCCAGCGACTCCAGCGCCCACACCAGGTGGGGCAGGTCGATGCGGTTCATCGTCGAGCAGAAGCAGACCGTCTTGTCGAGGAAGACGATCTCCTTGCCGTCCGCGGCGTAACGGTTCGCCAGCCGCCGTACGAGGTTCAGCTCGGTGCCGATGGCCCACTTCGAGCCGGCCGGGGCCGCGTCGAGCGTCCTGATGATGTACTCCGTGGAGCCCACGTAGTCGGCCGCGGCGACGACCTCGTGCTTGCACTCGGGGTGGACCAGGACGTTCACGCCGGGTATCCGCTCGCGGACGTCGTTCACCGAGTCGAGCGAGAAGCGGCCGTGCACCGAGCAGTGGCCGCGCCACAGGATCATCCTCGCCGCCCGCAGCTCCTCGGTGCTCAGACCGCCGTTCGGCTTGTGCGGGTTGTAGACGACGCAGTCGTCCAGCGACATCCCCATGTCGCGCACGGCGGTGTTGCGCCCGAGGTGCTGGTCGGGCAGGAAGAGGACCTTCTCGCCGTTCTCGAAGGCCCAGTCCAGCGCGCGGCGCGCGTTGGAGGAGGTGCAGATGGTGCCGCCGTGGCGGCCGGTGAAGGCCTTGATGTCCGCGGAGGAGTTCATGTACGAGACGGGGACCGTGACGTCGGCCACCCCGGCCTCGCTCAGCACGTCCCAGCACTCGGCGACCTGCTCGGCCGT
Organism: Streptomyces sp. JJ38; assembly: GCF_019303475.1. Lineage (GTDB taxonomy): Bacteria > Actinomycetota > Actinomycetes > Streptomycetales > Streptomycetaceae > Streptomyces. Next base: position 39,614 of record NZ_JABLSI010000036.1, on the reverse strand, counting down.
CGCCATGTCCGCCATCGAGCAGCCGGCGGCCAGGTCGGGGAGCACGACCTGCTGGTCGTCGGTGGTGAGGATGTCGGCGGACTCGGCCATGAAGTGCACACCGCAGAACACGATGTACTCGGCCTGCGGGCGGGCCGCGGCGTCCCGGGCGAGCTTGAAGGAGTCGCCGGTGACGTCGGCGAACTGGATCACTTCGTCGCGCTGGTAGTGGTGCCCGAGCACGAAGACCCGGTCGCCCAGCTTCTCCTTGGCCGCGCGGGCGCGCTCCACCAGGTCCGGGTCGGAGGGGGCCGGGAGGTCGCCGGGGCACTCGACGCCGCGCTCGCTCTTCGGGTCGGCCTCCCGGCCGAGGAGCAGCAGGGCCAGCGGCGTGGGCTGGACATCCAGTGACTGCGCTGGGTTCACGTTTGTTCACTCCTCTTGGCGAATCCGGGCGCCTTGGAAGCTGACGGCACGCACCCTTGATTCAGGGCCGCCCTGGGCGGGCGACCCCTGCCTCGTCTTCTGGTCTGACTCGGTTTCTCGTCTAACTGACGCAATCCCATGATAACCGGTTCGTGTCAGTGTGACGATGCAGCGGGCCTGCGATGTGACGCACGCCCCGTCCCCGACCCCCGCTCCCTGCCGCCGGGCCGTGACCGAGTGCGGGGCGGTGTGCGAGCATGAAGGCGGAATGAGCGGAAGAGGATGACCCCGCACCGGAATGAATCCGGCAGCCCGCCTGTTCCCCAGGTGGCAGAGCAGTCCGTACAACCCGGGAGAGAAGCAGATGTCCGTATCGGACGAGACGGCTACGACGACTGACGGCATCATCCTGTCCGACGCCGCGGCGTCGAAGGTCAAGACCCTGCTGGAGCAGGAGGGCCGGGACGACCTGGCGCTGCGCGTCGCCGTTCAGCCGGGCGGCTGCTCCGGTCTGCGCTACCAGCTCTTCTTCGACGAGCGTTCCCTCGACGGGGACGTCGTGAAGGACTTCGACGGTGTGAAGGTCGTCACCGACCGGATGAGTGCCCCGTACCTCAACGGCGCCTCGATCGACTTCGTCGACACCATCGAGAAGCAGGGCTTCACGATCGACAACCCGAACGCCACCGGCTCCTGCGCCTGCGGCGATTCCTTCAGCTGAGCGAGCCCGCCGGCCCGGCCCCGTACGGGGCCGGGCCGGCGGTGTGCGACGACGGAGGGCGGCTCCCACTCGGGGAGCCGCCCTCCGTCGTGCTCACGGTGTCCTCGGCCTGCGTCCTCGGCCCTGCCTCCAGGGCCTGCGTCCTCCGCTCCGCGCCGGGAGTGGGGCCGCGTGACGCGGACGCTCAGCGGCGCGGAATCGTCCGGCCCCCGGCGTCGACGACCGTGCGCTCGCCGACCGGCTCCTCCAGGGGCACCGTGACGCTCGTCTCCTTGGCGACGAGGATGCAGGGCTGCCCGGGCTCGGCCGGGGTCGCGGCCACCGTCACCCGCACGCGGTCCGCCGTCTCCGCGGCCTCGGCCGCGTAGACGCCGCACACCCCGCCCATGAAGTGCAGGGTCAGCTCGCGGTCGCTCGCGCTGTAGCCCTCCACCGTCATGCCCATGTGGGGCGGCTCCACGTCCGGGTCGGCCGGAGGCACGAAGCCGGGCTCCTGGCCGCCGTCACCCTTCGGCGGCGCGGGCGGCATGGGGTCCGTCGTGGGCGGCGCGCTGGGGCGCGGGTCGGGCCGCTCGCCGGGCGCGGGGACGCCCGTGGGCTCGCCCGGGTCCCCCGGGGCGCCCGGGCTCCCCTCGCCGCCGGCCGCGACGGTGATGTCCACCGGCTCCAGGGCGGGAAAGGTCACGGCGCGTCCCCGCGCCCCGCCGTCGTCCGCCAGCTCGAACCGCCACGACGGCACGAGTACCGGCTCGCCGCGCGAGTGCCGGGCGGCGAGCACGAACTCGGCGTCCGTGACCACCAGCTCGTCCTGGCCCGCCGACGGCTCCATCCGCTGTGCCGGGCAGGGCGTCGTCACACAGTGCACCGCCACCGGAACGCCGCGCTCGCTCATCACCCGCAGCGTCTCCTCGGCGCCCAGCACCGGGTACGTGGTGCCGGCCCGCACGGTGGCCAGGTGACCCTCCGCCCGGACGACGCGCCCGTCGGCCCCGACCGACACGGTGGTCCGCCAGGCGTCCGTGGGCACCTCCTCCAGCACCGGGTCCGCCTCCACGAGCCGCAGGGCGCCCCGTGTCCCGGCGGCCTCCGTCCGCGCCTCGCCCAGGCCCGCGGCCTCCAGCACCGGGGCGGCGATCTCCTTGGCCTCCTCGGGGGAGACCGGCGGTGTGATGGGCGCGGCCGGCGCCCGCCCGGGGGACGTCGCGGTGCCGTCGTGCGAGGGCACTTCCTCGCCCTTCAGCCCGCCCTTGTCGTCGCCCTGGGGCGTGTAGTGGACGAAGGACCAGGCGCCGCCGTCCCGCTCGCGCACCCGCAGGGCGGGGCCCGTGCCGTCGGTGCCGTCGGCGGCCACCCAGGAGCCGTGCTCGCGCTCCGGCTCCGCGGTGATGCCGAGCGAGCGGGCGAGCTCCGTCACCGTCTCCTTGTCCACCTGCCCGGTGGGGCGGTACACCGTGGCCCGCTGCGGGCCACGCGGGAGCTCGCCCTCGGCGCGGAAGGTGGGCACGGAGGCGGCGGCCGCCTCCGGATAGCCCTCCAGCTCCAGCGGGTCGGGTTCACCCACGGCCGCGACGTCCGGCTTCGCGCCGCCCGAGGGGCCGCCCTGCCCGGCGGCGACGACCGCGCCGCCGCCGACCAGCAGCACCGCGACGGCCACCATCGCGGTGACCAGCCGCCTTCGGCCGGGCCTCTCCGGCACGTCATCGGGGTGCGGTTCTGTATCCACCGTGCTCACCGCGTCGCTCCTTCGGCTCCGCCCTGCGCTGACGCGGGTGGGACGTGCCGAGGAGCGTTCCGGTTCCGCTTCGTCTTCCGGTGGGCTCTCCCGTCGGCTCCGCCGTCCGGCGGGGCCGGTCAGTCGCCGTAGTCGGACATCCCGTCCAGGAGCCGACTGGAGCGGTCGGGGACCCGTACGCCGTGCAGCGGCTCGGCGGGCTTGCGCGGTTCCGCGGCGGCCGCGGAGCCGGACGTCCAGCGCCCGGCCATCCGCGCGCAGTCGCCCCGCAACTCGTCGAGGGATTCCGGCTCGGGCGCGCCGGACGTGGTCGAGGGTGCCCTGTCCTTGGTCATGAGTCGACGGTAGCCAGCAATCGGACGTCGGGTAAGACCTACTTTCGGGTAGTAATCGCCAGTAGGTACATCTGCTGCGAAGTTCCCTCGAACGGGTAGCGTGAAGTGACCGCCCAACCGACTCCGCCACGACAGGAGCAGCCCGCCGTGCGCATCGCCGTCTCCGGCTCCATCGCCACCGATCACCTGATGACCTTCCCCGGTCGATTCGCCGACCAGTTGGTCGCGGAGCAGTTGCACACCGTCTCCCTGTCCTTCCTCGTGGACACCCTCGACGTCCGCCGCGGGGGCGTCGCGGCCAACATCTGCTTCGGCATGGGGCAGCTCGGCGCCCGTCCCGTCCTCGTCGGCGCGGCCGGTGAGGACTTCGCCGAGTACAGCGCCTGGCTGGAGCGGCACGGCGTGGACACCGAGTCCGTGCGGATCTCCGAAGTGCTGCACACCGCCCGCTTCGTCTGCACCACCGACACCGACCACAACCAGATCGGCTCCTTCTACACCGGGGCCATGAGCGAGGCCCGGCTCATCGAGCTCCACGCCGTCGCCGAGCGTGTGGGCACCCTGGATCTGGTCCACATCGGCGCCGACGACCCGGAGGCGATGTTCCGGCACACCGAGGAGTGCCGGAACCGCGGCATCCCCTTCGCCGCCGACTACTCGCAGCAGCTCGCGCGCATGGACGGCGACGAGATCCGCGAGCTCACCGACGGCGCCGCCTACCTCTTCGCCAACGAGTACGAGGCCGCGCTCATCGAGCGGAAGACCGGCTGGTCCGCGGAGGAGCTGCTCACCCGGGTCGGCACCCGCGTCACCACCCTGGGCGCCCGCGGTGTGCGGATCGAACGCAAGGGCGAGCCGACCGTCGAGGTCGGCTGCCCGGAGGAGGAGCGCAAGGCCGACCCGACGGGCGTCGGCGACGCCTTCCGGGCCGGCTTCCTCTCCGGCCTCGCCTGGGGCGTGAGCCTGGAGCGGGCGGCCCAGGTCGGCTGCATGCTGGCGACCCTGGTCATCGAGACCGTCGGCACCCAGGAGTACGCGCTCAGCCGCGATCACTTCATGGAGCGTTTCACCAAGGCCTACGGTTCCGACGCCGCCGCCGAGGTCCAGGCCAACCTGGCCTGACATCCGGGCCCCGGGCAGGAGATCAGCGGCGGCGGACCCGGTACTCCGTCCCCTCGGCGCCGAGGAACTCCTGCCCGCGCATCTCGCACCACGCCGGGATGTCCAGCCGGGCGGCCTCGTCGTCGGAGAGCACGATGACGACGCCGCCCACCGGCACCCGGTCGATCACCTTGGCCAGCTCGATCACCGGGATCGGGCAGCGCTTGCCCAGGGCGTCCACGGTGATCGACGCCTCGGAGGGCGTCGGGGCGGGCTCGGCCGACGCGGCCTCCTGCGGCTTCAGCTGGTCCCGCACGGAGCGGACGGCCTCCGGGAGCGCCCTCAGGAAGGCGTCCACCTCCTCCGCCGTCGTCCCCCGGGGGAGGGACATCCGGATGTTCCCCTCCGACAGGACGCCCATCGCGCGCAGCACATGGCTCGGGGTCAGGGTGCTGGACGTGCACGAGGAGCCGGAGGACACCGAGAACCCGGCCTCGTCCAGCGCGTGCAGGAGCGCCTCGCCGTCCGCGTAGAGGCAGGAGAAGGTCACGATGTGCGGCAGCCGGCGCAGCGGATCACCCACCACCTCCACGTCCCCCACGCGTTCGGGCACCGCCTGCCGGATGCGGTCCACCAGCGGACGCAGCCGCTCCGCCTCCGCCGCCGCCTCGGCCTGCACCGCCCGCAGCGAGGCCGCGGCGGCCACGATGGCCGGCAGGTTCTCGAAGCCCGGCGCCCGCCCGGACTCCCGCTCGTCCCGCGGCCCCGGTGGGGAGAAGCGGACGCCCTTGCGCACCGCGAGCAGCCCCACCCCGCTCGGCCCGCCCCACTTGTGCGCGCTGGCGGCCAGCAGCGCCCAGTCCCCGCCGACCTGACCCCACGCCAGGGACTGGGCGGCGTCCACCAGAAGGGGGACGTCCGCCTCCCGGCAGGCCGCGGCCACCTCGGCCACCGGCTGGACGGTGCCCACCTCGTGGTTGGCGGACTGCAGACAGGCCAGCGCGGTGGCCTCCCCGGGCTCCGGGCCCCCCGGACGGAGCAAGCCGGCGAACTTCTCCGGGACGACGCGGCCGCCGCGGTCCACCGGTGCCTCGGTCACCGTCCCGCCGTCCGCCGCGTGCCGCTCGGCGGCGTGCAGGACGGCCGAGTGCTCGACGGCCGAGACCAGCAGGTGCCGTCCCGTCCGGCGCCGTCCTGTCAGCACGCCGGCCACCCCGGTGTGCAGGGCGTGGGTGCCCGAAGGGGTGAAGACCAACTCGTCCGGTCGGCAGCCCACCGACTCCGCGGCCGACTCCCGGGCCGCGTCCAGCAGCAGCCTGGCCCGCCGCCCCTCGCGGTGCAGCCGCGCCGGGTCGGCCCAGCCCTCGTCGAGCGCGGCGAGCAACGCCTGCCGGGCCAGGGGGTGCAGGGGAGTGGCGGATGCGGCGTCGAAGTAGGGCACGGGCAAAACCTAACCCGCCGCGAGGCCGCCGCCGGGCCCCCGCACCGGGGCATTCCACCCCTTCGGAGGGAGCGGCGGCGCGTTACCCACCCTCCCCGCACGCCTCCAGATCGTGTCCAGTAGGGTTTGGTCCGCATAAACATCCAAACCCTGCCCGCGCCAGGGCCGGCGCTCGGTCACCAGGTCCGCGCCCGGCTGAGCGGGCGAGACTCTCGGGAAGGCGCTACGTGAGTCCCAACGGCTCCGACCTCCCCCACGAGCGCCTGGAGGCGCCCGCGGGTGGTTCCCCCCGGTCGCGGCGCCCGATGCGGCGGATCCTGCCGCCGGCGCTGTCCGCGGTCCTGGTCCTGGCGACCGCAACCGGTTGCACATCAGAGGACCTCCCCCGCCTCGGCATGCCCACTCCCGTCACGGAGGAGGCGCCGCGCATCCTCTCCCTGTGGCAGGGCTCGTGGGCTGCCGCCCTCGCCGTCGGCGTGCTGGTGTGGGGGCTGATCCTGTGGAGCGTCATCTTCCACCGGCGCTCCCGCACCAAGGTCCAGGTGCCCACACAGACCCGGTACAACATGCCCATCGAGGCGCTGTACACCGTGGTCCCGCTCCTCATGGTCTCGGTGCTCTTCTACTTCACGGCTCGTGACGAGACCGAGCTGCTGGAGACCTCCGACAAGCCCGACCACGTCATCAACGTCGTCGGCTACCAGTGGAGCTGGGGCTTCAACTACCTGGAGGACGTGGACGGCGACCCGTCCACCGACAACCGGGACGCCGAAGAGCTCGCCGGTATCCCCGACCGGATGATGGAGGCCGTCCCCGAGGGCGCCGAGGGCGTGCACGTGGCGGGCATCCCGGGCGACCGGAACCCGCAGACGGGCAACCCCGGCCCCACGCTGTGGCTGCCCAAGGGTGAGACGGTCCAGTTCGTCCTCACCTCGCGGGACGTCATCCACTCCTTCTGGGTGGTGCCGTTCCTGATGAAGCAGGACGTGATCCCCGGCCACACCAATGTCTTCGAGGTGACCCCCAACAAGGAGGGCACCTTCCTCGGCAAGTGCGCCGAGCTGTGCGGTACGGACCACGCTCGGATGCTGTTCAACGTCAAGGTCGTCTCCCCCGAGCGCTACCAGCAGCACTTGGAGGAACTGGCCGAGCAGGGCAACACCGGCTATCTGCCTGCGACGATCGAGCAGTCGGAAGCGGCCAAGAATGCGGAGACGAACAACCCGTGAGCATCCTCAACGAACCCCAGGGTGCCGCCGCGGCAGACGACTCATATGAGAACGAGCTGCCCGTGCGGCGCAAGCAGCCAGGCAACGTCGTGGTCAAGTGGCTGACGACCACCGACCACAAGACGATCGGCACGCTCTACCTCGTCACGTCGTTCGTCTTCTTCATCGTCGGCGGCGTCATGGCGCTCGTCATGCGCGCCGAGCTGGCCCGTCCGGGCACGCAGTTGGTGTCGAACGAGCAGTTCAACCAGCTCTTCACCATGCACGGCACGGTGATGCTCCTGATGTTCGCGACGCCGCTCTTCGCGGGCTTCGCGAACTGGATCATGCCGCTGCAGATCGGCGCGCCCGACGTGGCGTTCCCGCGGCTGAACATGCTGGCCTACTGGTTCTACCTCTTCGGCTCCTCGATCGCCGTGGGCGGCTTCCTCACGCCGAACGGCGCGGCCAGCTTCGGCTGGTTCGCCTACACGCCGCTCTCCAGCGTGGAGCACTCGCCGGGTGTCGGCGCCGACATGTGGATCGTCGGTCTGGCCCTCTCCGGCTTCGGCACGATCCTCGGTGCGGTCAACTTCATCACCACGATCATCTGCATGCGCGCTCCGGGCATGACGATGTTCCGCATGCCGATCTTCACCTGGAACGTGCTGCTCACCGGTGTGCTGGTGCTGCTGGCCTTCCCGGTGCTCGCCGCGGCGCTCTTCGGCCTGATGGTGGACCGCACCTTCGGGGCGCACATCTTCGACCCGGCCAACGGCGGGGCGCTGCTGTGGCAGCACCTGTTCTGGTTCTTCGGTCACCCCGAGGTGTACATCATCGCGCTGCCGTTCTTCGGCATCGTCTCGGAGATCGTCCCGGTCTTCTCCCGCAAGCCGCTCTTCGGCTACATCGGCCTCATCGGCGCGACGATCGCGATCGCCGGCCTCTCGGTGACGGTGTGGGCCCACCACATGTACGTCACCGGCGGCGTGCTGCTGCCGTTCTTCTCCTTCATGACCTTCCTCATCGCGGTTCCGACCGGTGTGAAGTTCTTCAACTGGATCGGCACCATGTGGAAGGGCTCGCTCAGCTTCGAGACCCCGATGCTGTGGACCGTCGGCTTCCTGATCACCTTCCTCTTCGGTGGTCTGACCGGCGTCATCCTGGCCTCGCCGCCGATGGACTTCCACGTCTCCGACTCCTACTTCGTGGTGGCCCACTTCCACTACGTGGTGTTCGGCACCGTGGTCTTCGCGATGTTCGCCGGCTTCCACTTCTGGTGGCCGAAGTTCACCGGCAAGATGCTGGACGAGCGGCTCGGCAAGATGACGTTCTGGACGCTGTTCGTCGGCTTCCACGGCACCTTCCTGGTGCAGCACTGGCTCGGCGCCGAGGGCATGCCCCGCCGGTACGCCGACTACCTCGCGGCCGACGGCTTCACCGCGCTGAACACCATCTCGACGATCAGCTCGTTCCTGCTCGGCGCGTCGATGCTGCCGTTCTTCTACAACGTCTGGAAGACGGCGAAGTACGGCGAGAAGGTCGGCGTCGACGACCCGTGGGGCTACGGCCGTTCGCTCGAGTGGGCGACGTCCTGCCCGCCGCCGCGGCACAACTTCCTCACCCTGCCGCGGGTGCGTTCGGAGTCGCCGGCGTTCGATCTGCACCACCCGGAGATCGCCGCGCTCGACCAGTTGCAGAACCACATCGCCGAGGAGGCCCCGGCCTCCATCGCCGGCGGCGCATCGGGTGCGAAGGAGACCGGCAAGTGAAGATCCAGGGCAAGATGTTCATCTGGCTGGCCCTCTTCATCCTGGCCATGGCCATCATCTACGGCATGTGGTCGAAGGAGCCGGTCGGCACCACCGCGCTGTTCATGGCCTTCGGCCTGACCATCATGGTGGGCTACTACCTGGCGTTCACCGCCCGACGGGTGGACACCGGCGCCGGGGACCGGGAGGACGCGGACGTCGCGGACGACGCGGGCGAACTGGGCTTCTTCAGCCCGCACAGCTGGCAGCCGCTCGCCCTCGGCGTCGGCAGCGCGTTCGCCTTCCTGAGCCTCGTCTTCGGCTGGTGGCTCATGTGGATCTCCGCGCCGGTCATCCTCGTGGGCCTGTTCGGCTGGGTGTTCGAGTACTACCACGGTGAGAACCAGAACCAGTGAGACACGGTGAGGCCGCGCTCGGTACGCCGAGCACGTGAGTGCGGCACCGCGAAAGTCAAGGGTCACCCCCGGAGTGTTCTCCGGGGGTGACCCGTTTGTACGCGCTGAACGCGCCCGTTCTGCCCAGTCTTCATACGTTCTAAGTCATGAGGCACGGGACGCATGGATCGCAACGAATCATCCGAAGCGGCGCGGTACTGCTGGCCTCGGCGGTGGTACTGACGGCCTGCGGGGACTCCTCGCACCCGCTCGGCGGGAAGCCGTACGACGCCGCGGACCAGGTCGCCGTCAGCGCGGGCGGGAAGGCCACGGCGGTGACGGCCGCGGGCGGGAAGGCGCGGCGCACCGTCGACGCCGACAAGCCGCTGGAAGTCTCCGCCACCGGTGACGAGGGCCGGATAACCGACGTCGTCGTCGTCGACGGGGAAGGCCGCCACGTGCGCGGGGAACTGGCCGCCGACGGCACCCGCTGGCGCAACACCACCCCGCTCGCCGCCGGCGTGACGTACACCGTGAAGGTCAGCACGGAGAACGAGGACGGCCATCCCGGCCGCACCACCTCCGCCTTCCGCACCCGCGAGGCGCCCGAGGACAAGCGGCTGGAGGTGACCCTCGGCCCGGAGGCCGGCACCTACGGCGTGGGCCAGCCGATCACTGCGGAGCTGAGCAAGAAGGTCGAGAAGGCCGAGCAGCGGCGGATCGTCGAACGGGCCCTGCGGGTCACCTCCACGCCCGAGGTCACCGGCTCCTGGCACTGGGTCGACGACAAGAAGCTGCACTACCGGCCCAAGGAGTACTGGCCGACGAACGCCAGGATATCCGTGGAGAGCCGGCTGGAGGGCCTCCAGGTCCGCAAGGGCCTCTACGGCGGCGAGAGCGAGCCGCTCGCCCTCAGGACGGGAGACCGGGTGGAGGCCGTCGCCGACGCCCAGTCACTCCAGATGACGGTCAAGCGCAACGGCGAGGTGGTGAAGACCTTCCCCATCACCACCGGCAAGGCCGGCTTCCGCACCCGCAACGGAACCAAGGTCATCCTCGGTCGCCAGTCCTTCGTCCGGATGACCAGCACCAGCATCGGCATCGGCCCCGGCAGCTCCGAGTACTACGACATGCCCGTCCACTGGGCCACCCGCCTGACGTGGAGCGGCGAGTACGTCCACGCGGCGCCCTGGTCGTCCGGCTCGCACGGCTACGCCAACGTCAGCCACGGCTGCACCGGGATGAGCACCGCCAACGCCCGCTGGTTCTTCAACAACGTCCGCCAGGGCGACCTGGTCACTCATGTCAACACCGAGGGCACCGACATGCCGGCCTTCGGCAACGGCTTCGGGGACTGGAACCTCACCTGGGAGGAGTGGCAGAAGGGCAGCTCCCTCCAGCGCGCCGTCCAGGAGGCGGGGCCGGACACCAGCGGGGGCGCGGGCCGCCTGCGCCCCGGGGTGTGACGCCGCCCCGGGTTCCCCGCGCTCGCAGGAGCGCGGGGAACGGTGCGAACGGCCACGGCGCACAGGCAGGCCGCGACGTGCCGGAGGAGGCACCCCCGGCCCGCTCCGGGCCCGGTGCCGGGGCTGCGCTTGCCAGCCCCGCGTCTTCGGGGCAGACCTCCCAGGCGCCGGACTCAGGCGGCGTTGCCGGCCTTCCGGCCGCGCAGCAGACCGGCCAGTGCGTCGGCCAGCGCCACCGGGTCCACCGGGTGGGCGGTGACGGCGTCGGCGCGGCTCCAGGAGGCCAGCCAGGCGTCCTGCCGCCGGCCGATCAGCAGCAGCACGGGCGGACAGTCGAAGATCTCGTCCTTGATCTGCCGGCACACGCCCATGCCGCCCGCGGGGGTGGCCTCGCCGTCCAGGATGCAGACGTCGACCCCGCCCGCGTCGAGAGCGCTGATCACGGCCGGCAGCGTGGCGCACTCGAGGTACTCCACCGAGGGCGCGTCCGCCGCGGGCCGCCGCCCGGCCGCCAGCCGCACCTGCTCGCGGGTGCTCACGTCATCGCTGTAGACCAGCACCGTGGCCGTCGGCTGCATCGTTCCTCCGCGTTCGTATCCGCCGTGACAGGCTGAGACGGGTCTTGTGGACAGGGCTGAAGAGGTGGTGCTCGGTACGTCGCGTGTACTGCGTGCGTGCCCGGGATGCTACTCCTTCACCCACGCGGCGGGCACCACTTCGGACGGCCCGGGGAACCGGCGCGTGCCCCGGGTTCGTCCTGCGCACGGGGGCGGACACACCGAACTGGACCCCCCGAAGTGAGTACGGAATAAGCGACCGACATAATGTCGGTCGTGGCGACAGCAACAGCAGTAGAAACCGGGCACGCGCACCCGTCGGTCAACCGGCCGAACCTCACCAGCGTCGGAACGATCATCTGGCTCAGCTCAGAGCTGATGTTCTTCGCGGCCCTCTTCGCGATGTACTTCACCGCTCGTTCGGTGATGGGCGCGGAGTTCTGGACGGAGAAGGCGGATGCGCTCAATCTCCCCTTCGCGGCGGCCAACACCACCATCCTGGTGCTCTCCTCACTCACCTGTCAGATGGGTGTGTTCGCTGCCGAGCGCGGGGACGTGAAGAAGCTCCGTTCGTGGTTCGTGATCACGTTCGTGATGGGCGCCGTCTTCATCGGCGGCCAGATCGTGGAGTACGTGGAGCTCGTCAAGCACGAGGGCCTGTCCCTCTCCTCCGACCCCTACGGCTCGGTGTTCTACATGACCACCGGCTTCCACGGGCTCCATGTCACCGGTGGGCTGATCGCGTTCCTGTTCGTCCTCGGCAGGACGTACATGGCGCGGCGGTTCACCCACCACCAGGCGACCGCGGCCATCGTCGTGTCCTACTACTGGCACTTCGTCGACGTCGTCTGGATCGGCCTCTTCGCCACGATCTACCTGATCAAGTAGTCGGGCCGCGGGCCTGGCACAGCAGAGCCAAAGACATCGACGCAGAAGATCCTGACACCGGGGTAATCCGTGAAAAAGCTCTCCGCACGACGGCGCCATCCGCTGGCGGCGATCGTCGTTCTACTCTTCGCGCTGGCGGCCACCGGGGGGCTGTACGCCGCGTTCGCTCCCGCCGGCGAGGCGAAGGCCGATGAGACGGCCGCCGCCCAGTCCCTCGCCATCGAGGAGGGCGAGAAGCTCTACGCCGTCGGCTGCGCAAGCTGCCACGGCACCGGTGGCCAGGGCACCAGCGACGGCCCGAGCCTCGTCGGCGTCGGCGCCGCCGCGGTCGACTTCCAGGTCGGCACCGGCCGCATGCCCATGCAGGCGCCGGGCGAGCAGGCGCCCGAGAAGCCGGTGATGTACACGCAGGCTCAGATCGACCAGCTCGCGGCCTACGTCGCCTCCCTCGGCCCCGGCCCCGCCGTTCCGACCAAGGAGCAGTACGACCCCGCCGGGCTCAGCGCCGAGGAGATCGCCAACGGCGGTGTCCTCTTCCGCACCAACTGCGCGCAGTGCCACAACTTCACCGGCGAGGGCGGCGCCCTGACGGACGGCAAGTACGCTCCGGACCTCACGGACGTCGAACCGAAGTACCTGTACGAGGCCATGGAGACCGGCCCGCAGAACATGCCCTCCTTCCCGGACACGGTCCTCCCGGCCGAGGAGAAGAAGGAGATCATCGCCTACCTGACCAAGGTCAACTCCTCCGAGGCCGCGACCCCGGGCGGGTACAAGCTCGGTGGCTTCGGCCCCGTCGCCGAGGGTCTGTTCGCCTGGGCCGTCGGTCTGCCCGTCCTGGTCGGTATCACCGTCTGGATCGCGGCCCGGAACGCTAAGGCCAGGAAGTCATGAGTAGCGAGACTGGACCACACGAGAACGTGTCAGACGACAAGAACCTGCCCTCCGCGCGGGACCCCCACGGGGCCGAGACGGAGCCGGCACACACCAACCCGTTCGCCGACCCCGGACTGGCGCCGCACGACGAGCGCATCCAGGACATCGACGAGCGCGCGGCCAAGCGCTCCGAGCGCACCGTGGCCCTGCTGTTCACCCTGTCGATGCTGGCGACGGTCGGCTTCATCGTCTCCTACGCGATGATCCCGGTCGACAAGCTCGTCTACATCTTCCCGCTGGGCCACATCAACGCGCTGAACTTCGCGTTGGGCACGACGCTGGGCGTGGCGCTGTTCGCCATCGGCGCCGCAACCGTGCACTGGTCCCGGACGCTGATGAGCGGCGCCGAGATCGTGCAGGACCGCTACCCGATCGGCGCGGACGACACCGTCAAGCAGTCGGCCCTCGCCGACCTCGCCGTCGGCGTCAAGGACTCGCAGTTCGGCCGCCGCAGGCTGCTGCGCAACACCATGTTCGGCGCGCTGGCCCTCGTCCCGCTCTCCGGCGTCGTGCTGCTCGGCAGCCTCGGCCCCGCGCCGGGCACCAAGCTGCGGCACACCGCCTGGCAGCGCGGCAAGCGGCTCGTCAACGAGAACACCTCGGAGCCGCTGCGCCCCGAGGACATCACCGTGGGCTCGCTGACCTTCGCCATGCCCGAGGGCCTGGAGCACGACTCGCACGAGTTCCAGAAGGAGATCGCCAAGGCGGCGCTCATGCTCGTCCGGCTGGAGCCGGAGGACATCAAGGACCAGCAGGAACTCGAGTGGTCCTACGAGGGTGTCGTCGCGTACTCCAAGATCTGCACCCACGTGGGCTGCCCCGTCAGCCTCTACGAGCAGCAGACGCACCACGTGCTGTGCCCCTGTCACCAGTCCACGTTCGACCTCGCCGACGGCGCGCGCGTCATCTTCGGGCCCGCCGGCCACCCGCTGCCGCAGCTGCGCATCGGGGTGGACGACGAGGGATTCCTGACGGCGCTGGACGACTTCGCCGAGCCCGTCGGACCGAGCTTCTGGGAGCGCGGATGAGTAACGCAGCCGACAACATCCGGCCCCGGCCGGAGGCCCCCCGGGGCGAGCGCATCGCGGACTGGGCCGACGGCCGACTCGGCATCTACGGTGCCGCCAAGAAGAACATCCGGAAGGTCTTCCCGGACCACTGGTCGTTCCTCCTGGGCGAGATCGCGCTCTACTCGTTCATCATCATCATCCTGACCGGCGTCTACCTGACGCTGTTCTTCAAGCCCTCCATGGCCGAGATCCACTACGAGGGCTCGTACGTCCCGATGCAGGGCGTGCTGATGTCGGAGGCCTTCGCCTCCACCCTGGAGATCAGCTTCGACGTCCGCGGCGGTCTGCTCGTCCGGCAGATCCACCACTGGGCGGCGCTGATCTTCCTCGTCGCCATGTTCGTGCACATGATGCGGGTGTTCTTCACCGGAGCGTTCCGCAAGCCGCGCGAGCTGAACTGGCTGTTCGGCTTCCTCCTGTTCGTCCTGGGCATGTTCACCGGTTTCACCGGCTACTCGCTCCCGGACGACCTGCTCTCCGGTACCGGCATCCGCTTCATGAGCGGCGCCATCCTCTCCGTCCCGGTCGTCGGCACCTACCTGGCGATGTTCCTCTACGGCGGCGAGTTCCCGGGCACGGACATCATCCCGAGGTTCTTCGCGATCCACGTGCTGCTGCTGCCGGGCATCATGCTGGGCCTCGTGGTGGCCCACATCCTGCTGCTCGTCTACCACAAGCACACCCAGTACCCCGGCCCCGGCCGCACGAACTCCAACGTCGTCGGCTTCCCCTTCATGCCGGTGTACATCGCCAAGGCCGGTGGCTTCTTCTTCCTGGTCTTCGGCGTCATCGCGCTCATCTCCGCGCTGTTCCAGATCAACCCCGTGTGGGTGATCGGGCCCTACCGGCCGGACCAGGTGTCCACCAACGCCCAACCCGACTGGTACATGGGCTTCTCCGAGGGCCTCATCCGCGTGATGCCAGGCTGGGAGTGGGTCATCCCGACGGGCCACACCATCAACTTCGGTGTGTTCGTCCCGTTGATGATCTTCCCGCTGGTCCTGGTCAGCCTCGCCCTGTACCCGTTCTTCGAGTCCTGGGTCACCAAGGACAAGCGCGAACACCACCTGCTGGACCGTCCGCGCAACGCTCCGACGCGTACCGCGTTCGGTGCCGCCTGGATCAGCTGGTACTTCGTCATGCTGGTCGGCGGTGGCAACGACCTGTGGGCGATCTTCTTCGACCTGTCGATCAACTCGATCACCTGGTTCGTCCGCATCGGCTTCTTCGTCGTGCCGGTCCTGGTGTTCGTCGCGACGCGCCGCATCTGTCTCGGCCTGCAGCGCCGGGACCGGGACAAGGTGCTCCACGGCCGCGAGACCGGCATCATCAAGCGTCTGCCGCACGGTGAGTTCGTCGAGGTGCACGAGCCGCTCTCGCAGGAGCAGCTCCACCTGCTCACCCAGCACGAGCAGATGAAGCCGGCCGAGCTGCCGCCGCCCGTCGACGAGAACGGCGTCAAGCGCAAGATCGGTCCGGTCGAGCGGCTGCGGGTCCGCGTCAGCCGGGGCTACTTCGGCCCCCACGCGCAGATCCCCAAGCCGACGCCCAGGGAATACGAAGAGATCATGTCCGGCCACGGGCACCACTGATCTCAGCAGCGGCCACAGCAGGGCCCCGCTCGCCGTCCTCGTCCGGACGGTGGACGGGGCCCTGTGGCGTTCCCGCGGACCGCTAATGTGGGTGATCGCGGCGTCGCGCACCGCACGCCGCTCGCGGAACTCGACAGGAGCGTGCCCATGAGCGCTGTGACCCCCGCCGGAGGCGACACCGTGGCGGACCGCTCGTGGCGGAGCGTTCTGAACGCCCTGATCGCCGGCCAGGACCTCACCGCCGAGGACACGGCGTGGGCGATGGACCGGATCATGCGCGGAGAGGCGACGGACGCCCAGATCGCCGGTTTCGCCGTGGCCCTGCGGGCCAAGGGCGAGACGGTGGGCGAGGTGGCGGGCCTGGTCCGGACGATGTACGAGCACGCCAGGACGATCGACGTCCCCGGTCCCACGGTGGACATCGTCGGCACCGGGGGCGACCAGGCGAAGACGGTCAACATCTCCACCATGTCCGCCATCGTGGTGGCGGGCACCGGCACGAAGGTCGTCAAGCACGGCAACCGGGCGTCCTCCTCGGCCAGCGGTGCGTCCGACGTCCTGGAGAAGCTGGGCGTGAACCTGGAGCTGAGCCCCGAACGCGTCGCCGAGGTGGCGGAGGAGGCCGGGATCACCTTCTGCTTCGCGGTGAAGTTCCACCCCGCGCTGCGGCACGTCGCCAACGCGCGTCGGGAGCTCGGCGTGCCGACGCCGTTCAACTTCCTCGGCCCGCTCACCAACCCGGCCCGGGTGGGGGCGCAGGCGACCGGTGTGGCCGATGCCAGGATGGCGCCCATCCTCGCCGGTGTGCTCGCCGAGCGCGGCACCTCGGCCCTGGTGTTCCGGGGCGACGACGGCCTGGACGAGCTGACCGTGACGGCGACCTCCACCGTCTACGTCGTGCGAGACGGCGTGGTGCGCCGGGAGAGCTTCGACCCCCGGGACGTCGGGCTCGACCTCGTCTCGGTGGAGGCGCTGCGGGGCGGGGACGCCGCACACAACGCGGAGGTGGCGCGCAGGCTGCTGGACGGCGAGCGCGGGCCCGTGCGGGACGCGGTGGTGCTCAACTCCGCCGCCGCCCTGGTGGCCCTGACGCCGGGTGAGGCCCCGTTGGCCGAGCAGCTTCCCGGCGCGATGGCGCGGGCGGCGGAGTCGATCGACTCCGGTGCCGCCAAGGCCGCCCTGCACCGCTGGGCCGCGGCCACCCACGCCTGACGCCGAGGGGAGGCGTCTGCCTGGCCCAGGGGCTGTGGCATACTCGGCGCAGGTCACGAGTGACAGCGACGAAGGCCCCGGCCCGCTGTCCGGCAACCCTCCAACCGTGGCGGGGTGCCCCGGGTGATGACCGGGCCGCACGACAGCAAGGTCTGCGGCAAGCGCGGTCGAGGGAGTTCCCCATGAGCAAGCGAATGCGTTAGGGCCGTTGTGCCCCGGGCCCGCACGGGCCCCGCAGCGGCAGCCGCACGGTACGCGTCCCGCGTCGGGCTCGGCGGGCGTCCCCGGAGGCCCGCCCCCCCCCGGACGTCCGGCTGGGCGATTCCGCCGCCCGTCCACACGACGCTCGCCGACCGCGCTCGGAACCCTCTCCACCCCGTCTCTCCTGGGAGATCCCCATGTCCCTCGCCACCCCTGCCCCCGTCACGTTCCGTACCGTCGAGGACGCCACGGGTGACGCCCCGTTGCCCGTGCTCGGTGCCGACGTCCGGGTGCCCGGCGCCGACGCGGTCACCTACGCCGCGCTCGACTACGCGGCCAGCGCGCCCGTCCTCCGGCGCGTCTGGGACGACGTCGCCTCCTACGCCCCCTACTACGGCAGCGTGCACCGGGGCGCCGGCTACCTCTCCCGACTCTCCACCGAGCTGTTCGAGCAGAGCCGCGCCACCGTGGGCGCGTTCCTCGGCTGTCGGCCGGACGACGAGGTCGTGTTCACCCGTTCCACGACCGACTCCCTCAACCTGCTGGCCGGCGCGCTGCCGGAGGGCACCCGGGTGTTCGTCTTCGCCTCCGACCACCATGCGGCGCTGCTGCCCTGGCGTGGACGGGACACGCACTGGCTGGACGTTCCGCGCAGTCCCCGGGAGGCCGTGGGGCTGCTGGAGGAGGCGCTGCGCGGGGCCGGGCCGGGGCCGGCGCTGGTGTGCGTGACGGGGGCGTCCAACGTGACGGGGGAGCTGTGGCCCGTCGCGGAGCTGGCCGCCGTCGCCCACCGGTACGGCGCCCGCGTCGTCCTGGACGCCGCCCAGCTCGCCCCGCACCACCCCGTGGACGTGGGAGCGCTCGACGTCGACTACGTGGCCTTCTCCGGCCACAAGCTCTACGCGCCCTTCGGTGCCGGCGTCCTGGCCGGGCGCGCGGACTGGCTGCGCGCGGCCGAGCCGTATCTGGCCGGCGGCGGGGCGAGCCGTGCCGTCGCGCGCGCCGCGGACGGCTCCGTCTCGGCGGAGTGGCACGCGACGGCGGCCCGGCACGAGGCGGGTTCGCCCAACGTCATCGGCGCGTACGCCATCGCCTCGGCGTGCCGGGCGCTGACGGAGGCGGGGTTCGACCGGCTCCTCGAGCGGGAGCGGCGGCTCCTGGCGCGGCTGCGCACCGGGCTGGCCGAGCTGCCGGGCGTCCGGGTGCTCGCGCTCTTCGGGCCCGAGGCCGAGCGCGTGGGCGTCGTGTCGTTCACCGTCGACGGCTGGAGCTGCCGCGACTTCGCCGCCGCGCTCGCCTCCGAGTACGGGATCGGGGTGCGCGACGGGCTGTTCTGCGCACACCCGCTGCTGCGCGCGCTGCTCGGGGCCGGGGACGCGGTGCCGGGGGAGTGCGGGGGCGAGCCGGGCCCCGGGGGACGGGAACTGGGGGCCGTCCGGGTGAGCTTTGGCGTGGGGACGCCGGAGGAGCACATCGGCCGGTTCCTCACGGCCACCGCGGAGCTGCTGCGCCGCGGCCCGTCCGGCGTATCGGCCGCGTAGCGGCGCCGCACGTCGCAGGCCGGGCCGGAGTCGTGGCTGGCCGCGCGGTTCCCGCCCCCTTCCGGGGCGCGGGCTCAGGCGTCCAGGCCGATGGCGAAGGCGGCCTCCAGGTCGTGCTGGGAGTAGGTGCGGAACGCGATGTGGGTTTCGGTGGAGAGCACGCCGGGAATCTTGCTGATCCGCCCGGGGATGACGTCGGCCAGGTCGTCGTGCCGCGCCACCCGCACCATGGCGATGAGGTTGTGCGCGCCGGTCACGGAGTAGACCTCGCTGACGCCGTCCAGCGCGGCGATCTGCTCGGCGACCTCGGGGATCGCGTCGGTGCTGGTCTTGATGAGCACGATCGATGTGATCACGGCGTCGTCTCTCCCTCGGTGGCCTGGGCGGGCCCGCTCACTCTAGCCCCACGCGCGGATGACGGCTCGGCCACGGCGTGACCCACTCCGCACACGCGGTGGCTTGCAGGCCGTAGGGTTGCGGGTGAGAACCTGCCCCGCACAAGGACGTGCCCGCGAGCAGCCAACGGACGAACTGGGAAAGTCGAGGACGAACCATGCCGGTCCCTCAGCCGACGGCCGACACGCGCTGGCGCTGCACCCTGTGCGGGAACCTGACCCGCTTCGACGTGACGCGCAGCAGCAGGGTCGTCGAGTACGTACACCTCGATCTGGCCGGTGAGCCGAAGGTGGAGGAGAGCGAGGTGCTGAGCGAGGCGCTGGAGTCCGTGCGCTGCCGCTGGTGCAACGCGGTCGACCAGGTGGAACTCGTGGACCGGCCGGGCGGCGAGGACTGAGCAGAGACGGACGGGTGCTGAGGCGTGCAGGAGACGACGGGCGGTGAGCCGCACCGGGAGCGGCGACCCGGTGCCGAGGAGCGGCCGCGTGCCGCCGAGGTGCTGGACCGCCCGTTGCCCGAGCGGGTGCGCCGCCGGGTCGTGGCGCTCACCGGGGACGCCATCGGTGCCCTGACCGTCGCCGAGCTGCCCGCCCCGGTACGTCAGTACGCGCGGTTCACCCCGGCGCGGCGGGCCAAGTTCGGCGGCAACGCGATGGCCGCCGCGCTGGAGACGGACGCGCTGTTCCGGCAGCGCATCGGGTCCCGGCTGCGTGAGCTGCTGCCCGAGCTGGCCGAGGCCATCGTGGAGGGCTCGCCCCCGGCCGCGGCCGACCCGGTGGACGTCGCGGCGCTCGCCTACGTCCTGCGCCCCGACGGCTGGCCGAAGCTGGTGACGGCGGCGGGCGAGGAGGCGCAGCGGGCGCAGGCGGAGCGGGCCGGCGCGGAGGCCGAGCGTGAACTGGAACGGCTGCGAAGGGAGTTGGCCCAGGCCCGCAGCGCGAGCCGGGAGGACGGCGGCAGGCTGCGTGCGGAGCTGGAGGCGGCCCGCAGGGAGATGGACGGGCTGCACCGCAGGCTGCGCAGCGCGCAGGCCGACATCAAGCGCGGCGAGGCCGCTCTGCGTAAGCTCCAGGCGGAGTTGGACGAGGTCCGGGCGCGGGCGCAGGCGCAGAAGACGGCGGCGGACAGCGAGGCGCGGCGGCTGCGGGCCCGGGCCGCCGAGGCGGAGTCGGCGCTGGAGGCCGGGCGCCGGGCGGTGCGGGAGGGCCGCGGCGTGGCCGACATGCGGGTGCGGCTGCTGCTCGACACCGTGCTGGACGCCGCCCAGGGGCTGCGCCGCGAGCTGGCGCTGCCGCCCGCGTCCCACCACCCGGCGGACACGGTGGAGGCCGTCGAGCCGGGGCGGATGAGCCCGAAGGACGTGGCGCACCGGGCGCTGTCCGAGGAGGACCCGGCCCTGCTGGACCAGTTGCTGGCGCTGCCACAGGTGCATCTGCTGGTGGACGGCTACAACGTGACGAAGACGGGCTATCCGACGCTGCCGCTGGAGAAGCAGCGGCTGCGGCTGCTGGGCGGGCTCGCGGGGCTGGCCGCGCAGTCGGGGGCGGAGGTCACCTGTGTGTTCGACGGTGCGGAGTTGGCCGCTCCGGTGCTGCTGGCTCCGCCGCGCGGGGTGCGGGTGCTGTTCAGCAAGCCCGGGCAGACGGCCGACGAGCTGATCCGTCGGCTGGTGCGGGCCGAGCCCGAGGGCCGTCCGGTGGTCGTGGTCTCGACGGACCGGGAGGTCGCCGACGGGGTGGCCGAGGCGGGCGCGCGGCCGGTCGCATCGGCGTTGCTCCTCAGGCGACTTGCCCGTTCCTGAGTGCGGAGTCCGATTTCTCGCTCCTGTCACCATGCGCCCGATCTGCACTGTGGCTCGTGCCTACGGTGTGTCAAGTGACCGTTGCTGCCTGTGTGATGTTGGTAAAGGATGGCCGTCAGCGGTGAGATTTTGGCCGCAGGGATTTGAAGCGGTCATCGCGACCTGGCTACTGTCGGGCCTCGAACCTCCGCGCGGTTGATCGCCCATCCGGGGTGACCGTGGAGGAACCGCCGAGTCCGCAGCGCGCGCGGAACCGGTCCGCTGGGCCACGGTTCGTCCGGCCCGCCGGTCCGGCAGGCGGCTGAGGAAGAAGGAGCTCGCCCCAGTGGCGTCCCACCGTCGTCCCAAGCAGCCGGGCCGAACCCGCGCGACCGTGCTCACGGCGACCGCCGCCGCGGCGGTCGCCCTCTCCGCGAACTCGGCCGTGGCCGATCCGGAGCCGACGAAGCGCAGTGTCAAGGCCAAGGTGGACAAGCTGCGTGAGGACGCGGCGGCGGCCACCGAGAAGTACAACGGGGCTAAGGAGAAGGCCGACAAGCTCCAGAAGGACGTCGACCGGCTCCAGGACTCCGTGGCCCGCGGCCAGGGCGAGCTGAACGACCTGCGCAACGGCCTGGGTTCGATGGCCACCGCGCAGTACCGCAGCGGCGGCATCGACCCCTCGATGCAGCTGCTCCTGTCCGCCGACCCGGACGACTACCTCTCCCGCGCCTCGACGCTGGACCAGCTCAGCCTCAAGCAGCTCGGCTCCCTGAAGAAGATCCAGGGCAAGCAGCGGCAGCTCGAGCAGCAGCGGGACGCCGCCGCCGACAAGCTCAAGGACCTGGCCAAGACGCGCAAGGAGCTGGGCGACCACAAGAAGAAGGTCCAGGGCAAGCTCGCCGAGGCCCAGAAGCTGCTCAACAAGCTCACGGCGGAGGAGCGCGCGGAGATGCGCGCCGAGGAGGAGCGGGCGAGCCGCGCGGCCGGCGAACGCGTCGAGATGGGCAACGAGGGCACGGCGTCCGGCCGGGCCGCGTCCGCCTACGAGGCTGCCAAGACCCGCGTGGGCATGCCCTACGCGTGGGGCGCGGAGGGGCCGAACTCCTTCGACTGCTCCGGGCTGACCTCCTGGGCCTACCGGCAGGCGGGCATATCCATCCCGCGGACCTCGCAGGCGCAGGCCAACGCGGGCATGCGGATCAACTCGATGAGCGACCTCAAGGTCGGCGACCTGGTGATCCTGCGCACGGACCTGGGCCACGTGGGCTTCTACGCCGGCAACGGCCAGATGCTGCACGCCCCCAAGCCGGGCGCCCAGGTGCGCTACGAGTCGATCGCCCGCTCCGGCATGCCCTTCATGTGGGGCGTGCGCATCTGACCCGGGCGCCGGGCTCCGTTCCCGGCACCGGGCGACGCGCCGTCTCACCCGTGCGAGTGATTCCACGGGAGGGCGCGCATACCGCGCTCAGGCGCACCCACCCCGCAGAACAGCGGTGTCCCCGGGCGGGGCGGTCAACTCCGCGCTGACCGGCGTCCCCTCGGATGCTTGGAGTCGCCGTCCCACGGCGGCTACTGTGCCGGGCGCCCTCGCAAGGAGGGAGGGGAGCGTCAGCGGAAGGAGCGCGGCCAACCGTGGTCTCGCATCGACACAACGCGCCGCCGGGAGCCGGCAGGGCGGCCCGGGCCACAGTTCTCACGGCCGCCGCCGCCTCGGCCGCGGCGATGGCCGCCGCTCCCGCCGGAGCGGACCCGGACAGGCCGACGGCGGCCTCGGTCGACGCGAAGGTCGAGCGGCTCTACGCCGAGGCCGAGCGGGCCACCGAGAAGTACAACGCGTCCCAGACCGCGGTGACCGACCTGCGCCGACGCGTGGCCCACACGCAGGACGAGGTCGCCCGCGGCCAGGCCCGGGTCAACCGGCTGCGCAACGCGCTGGGTGCGCTGGCCGGTGCCCAGTACCGCTCCGGCGCGCTCGACCCGACCGTCGCCCTGCTGCTCTCCAGCGACCCCGACGGGTATCTGGGGAAGGCCGCCGCGATGGAGCGCGTCAGCAGCCGCAAGCTCGGGGAGCTGCGGGAACTGCGCGGCGCCCAGCGGTTGCTGGACGCCAAGCGGGAGCGGGCGCGCGGGCAGCTTCAGCGGCTGGAGAAGGAGAACGAGCGGCTGCGCCGGCACAAGCGGGCGGTGCAGAGCAAGCTCGGCGCCGCCCGGCGGCTGCTCAACTCCCTCTCGGCGGCCGAGCGGCGCGAGCGCGAGGAGCGCGCCTCGCGGTCCGGCACCCGCTCCGGGGCCGCGCCCACGGCCGTCGGTACCGGCCGGTGGGGCGCCGCCCTCGCCGCCGCGCGCAGCGCGCTCGGGCGCCCCTACGCCTGGGGGCAGTCCGGCCCGGGCGCCTTCGACTGCGCGGGGCTGACGCAGTGGGCCTACCGGCAGGCGGGGGTGTCCATCCCGCGCACCTCGCAGGGGCAGGCGTACGCCGGGCGGCGGGTGCCGCTCTCCGAGGCCCGTCCCGGCGATCTCGTCATCTACCGCGGCGACGCCAGCCACGTGGCGATGTACGCGGGCGGCGGGCAGGTCATCCACGCCCCCTATCCCGGGGCGCGGGTGCGCTACGACCCGGTCGGGATGATGCCCGTCAGCGGGGTGACCCGGCCCTGACCGGCTCCGGGGCCGCGGCGTCCCCGGGCGTCGCCGGGAGGGCCCCGGGGCGGGCGACGGTCGAGCGCCACAGCGCGAGGCAGGAGAGCGCGGCGGCGGTCAGCAGGAGGCCGTTGCGCAGGACGAGCAGGGTGACGCCGAGCGGCTCGCTGGCGACGACGGCGTCGAAGTAGAGCGGGAACTCCAGCACGGTCAGGGCGGTCGCCGCCAGGATCAGCCCGGCGGGCACCCGCTGCCGCGCGGAGCCGAGGGCGAGCGCGGCCGCGGCCAGCCCGACGAGCCACACCAGGTACTGGGGGCTGATGACCCGGCTGGTGACGGTGAACAGCAGGACGGCGGCCAGCGCGGCGTCGGCCGCCGTCGAGCGCTGCCACGTGACGACGCGCAGCCGCCAGCGGACCAGCCAGGCCAGGGCGGCGACGGTGCACAGGAGCGAGGCGGTGGCGACGGTCGCCACGTGCGGGCCGAGGAACTCCATCGAGCCGTAGTGCAGGCTCACGTACCCCTCCCAGCCGGCGTACCGCGCGAGGTGGAACACGAGGGCGCCCACGGACTCGACCTCCAGGCCGCGGTCGCGCTGGGCGAAGAGGAAGTCCCACCCGTGCGGCGCGGCGAGGGTGAGCACGGCCGCCAGAAGGCCCGCGGTCACAAGCGAGCTCGCCACCAGCCTGCGACCGCCGCGCCCGGGGCGGACGCCGGCCAGCAGCAGCGCGGGCCACACCTTCACGAGGGCGCCGAGCGCGATGAGCGCGCCCGCGGTCCGCGGGTGCCGCGCGACGGCGAGGACCGCGCCCACGGCGACCGCCGTGACCATCAGGTCGTAGCGGGCGTACACCGTCGGCCCCAGCAGCGGCACCCCGGCCACCCAGGTCCACGCGCCGGCCCGGGAGACCGGACGCCGCAGCAGCAGCCCGAGGACGACGGCGTCGGCCCCGCAGGCCAGCACGAAGAACGCGGCCTCGTAGCGGAGGAAGGGCAGCAGGTCGGGGGCGAGGACGGGCAGGGCGGCACCGGGCGGGTACTGCCACGTCACGTCGTCGCGCGGAAAGCTGCCCGAGCGCAGGATCTCGGCCCACCCCTGGTAGATCACCGAGACGTCGGTGGTGACGTCGGGGCCGCGCAGGGTCAGTACGCCGAAGACGCACAGGAGCAGCGCGGTGCGGGTCAGGAGCCAGCAGAGCAGGATCCGGGCGAACGGGGGCAGGCGCATGGACCGACCGTACGCGGCGCCGCCGGGCCCCGGTACCGACGGCAGGGGTGTCGCGGGAAAGCGGTACTGTCATCGGCGATGCACAAGACGCTGATTGTCACCAACGACTTCCCGCCCCGGCCCGGCGGCATCCAGGCGTTCCTGCACAGCATGGCGCTCCGGCTGGACCCGGCGAAGGTCGTGGTCTACGCCTCCACCTGGAACCGCACGGCGGAGGGGCGGGAGGCGACGGCCCGGTTCGACGCGGAGCAGCCCTTCACCGTCGTGCGCGACCGCACCACGATGCTGCTGCCGACACCCCGGGTGACGCGCCGGGCCACCGAGCTGCTGCGCGAGCACGGCTGCGCGTCGGTGTGGTTCGGGGCCGCCGCGCCACTGGGGCTCATGGGCGGCGCGCTGCGGGCGGCCGGGGCCGAGCGGCTGGTGGCGACGACGCACGGGCACGAGGCGGGCTGGGCGCAGCTGCCGGGGGCCCGGAGCCTGCTGCGCCGCATCGGCGAGTCCACCGACACGCTCACGTACCTGGGCGAGTACACCCGCTCCCGCATCGCCGGGGCGCTGACGCCCGAGGCGGCCGGGCGTATGACCCAGCTTCCGCCGGGAGTGGACGAGAAGACCTTCCATCCCGGCTCGGGCGGGGACGAGATCCGCCGACGGCTGGGTCTGAGCGACCGGCCGGTCGTGGTGTGCGTGTCCCGACTGGTGCCGCGCAAGGGCCAGGACACCCTGATCCGCGCACTGCCCCGGGTGCTGGCCGAGGTGCCGGACGCGGTGCTGCTGATCGTCGGCGGCGGCCCGTACGAGAAGGACCTGCGGCGGCTCGCGGACGAGACCGGGGTCGCCGGATCCGTGCGGTTCACCGGCCCCGTCCCCTGGGAGGAACTGCCCGCCCACTACGGCGCCGGGGACGTCTTCGCGATGCCCTGCCGCACCCGGCGCGGCGGGCTCGACGTCGAGGGCCTGGGCATCGTCTACCTGGAGGCCTCCGCCACCGGGCTGCCCGTCGTCGCCGGTGACTCCGGCGGCGCGCCCGACGCCGTCCTGCACGGGGAGACGGGCTGGGTGGTGCGCGGGGAGAGCGCGGAGGAGACCGCCGAACGCGTCACGGTACTGCTGAAGGACCCCGGGCTGCGGCGGCGCATGGGGGAGCGCGGCCGCGCCTGGGTCGAGGAGCGCTGGCGCTGGGACCTGCTCGCGGAACGGCTCAAGGCGCTCCTTTAGGGGGCTGTGCGGAGCCCGGCGAGGACCCCGGCCCTCTCACCGGGAGGCCGACAGCGTTTGCGCGGCGCGGTGCGGCACACGAGGCTGGGGTGCCATGGACCCCGTCGCAGCGCTGGACCGGATCGCGTTCCTGCTGGAGCGGTCCCAGGCGCCCACCTACCGTGTCCAGGCCTTCCGCAGGGCCGCCGCCGTGGTGGCGGGCCTGCCGGAAGGCGAGGCCGAACAGCGCGCCGGTGACGGCTCGCTCACGGCGCTCGCCGGCATCGGGGACACGACGTCCCGGGTCGTGCGCGAGGCCCTGGCCGGGAGCCGGCCCGACTACCTGGCGAAGCTGGAGGAGGAGTCCGGGGGCGAACAGGCGGCGCCGGAGGCCGCCCGGGCTCTGCGGGCGGCCCTCACGGGCGACTGCCACGTGCACTCCGACTGGTCCGACGGCGGCAGCCCCATCGAGGTCATGGCCCGCACCGCCGCCGCCCTCGGCCACCGCTGGACGGCCCTCACCGACCACTCGCCCCGGCTCACGGTGGCCCGTGGGCTCTCCGCCGAGCGGCTGCGCGAGCAGCTCGACGTCGTCGAGCGGCTGGGGCGCGAGCTGGCGCCGTTCCGGCTGCTCACCGGCATCGAGTGCGACATCCTGCCCGACGGCTCGCTGGACCAGGAGGAGGAGCTGCTCGACCGGCTGGACGTCGTCGTCGCCTCCGTCCACTCCGAGCTGCGGATGCCCGCACCCGCGATGACGCGGCGCATGATCGAGGCCGTGACGAACCCGCGCGTGGACGTGCTCGGGCACTGCACGGGGCGGCTGCTCGGCGGTCGGCGCCCGCGGCCGGAGTCCGAGTTCGACGCCGAGGCGGTCTTCGCCGCCTGCGCCCGCGCCGGGACGGCCGTCGAGGTCAACTGCCGTCCGGAGCGCCGCGATCCGCCCCGCCGACTGCTCGGCGCGGCGGTCGCGGCCGGGACGCTCTTCGCGATCAATACGGACGCCCACGCCCCCGGGCAGCTCGACTGGCAGCTCGGGGGCTGTGTGCGGGCCGCGGAGTGCGGCGTGCCGGCCCGTGACGTCGTCAACACCTGGGACGCCGACACGCTCCTGGAGTGGACCCACCCGGGGTAGGCCGCCGGGGAGCGCGGCGTTCAGCGGCGGCGGATGCGCAGGGGCAGCGGGTACTCAGCGGCAGGCGGCGCTCAGGCGTAGAGGGACTCGATCTCCTGCGCGAAATCCTTCGCCACGACGTTCCGCTTGAGCTTGAGCGAGGGCGTGATGTGCCCGGACTCCTCGGTGAACTGGGAGGGAAGGACGCGGAACCTGCGTACCGACTCCGCGCGCGAGACGGCGGCGTTGCCGTCGTCCACCGCCTGCTGCACGGCGGCCGTCAGCTCCGGGTCGGCCAGCAGGTCGGTGCGGCTCAGCCCGGCCTTGCCGTTCTCCTCGGCCCAGCGCGGCAGGAACTCCTCGTCCAGGGTGATGAGCGCGGCCACGTAGGGGCGGCCGTCGCCGACGACCATGCACTCGGCCACCAGCGCGTGGGCGCGGATGCGGTCCTCGATGACGGCCGGGGCGACGTTCTTGCCGCCCGCCGTCACCAGGATCTCCTTCTTCCGCCCGGTGATCGTGAGGTAGCCGTCCTCGTCCAGCGTGCCCACGTCCCCGGTGTGGAACCAGCCCTGGGAGAGGACCTCGTCGGTGGCCGCCTCGTTGTTCCAGTAGCCGGAGAACAGGTGCTCGCCGTGGAGCATGACCTCCCCGTCGTCGGCGATCCGCACGACCGTACCGGGCAGCGGCTGGCCGACGGTGCCGACCTTCTGCCGGTCCCAGGGGTTGAACGCCGTCGCCGCGCAGGACTCGGTGAGCCCGTAGCCCTCCAGCACGGTGAAGCCGATGCCTCGGTAGAAGTGGCCGAGCCGGGTGCCCAGGGCGGCACCGCCGGAGATCGCGTGGGTGGCCCGGCCGCCGAGGACGGTGCGCAGCTTGCCGAAGACGAGCCGGTCGAACAGCTTGTGCTTGAGCCGGAGCTTGAGCGACGGGCCGCCGGGGGAGTCCAGCGCCTCGCTGTAGGCGATGGCGGTGGCCGCCGCCTTGTCGAAGATCCTGCCCTTGCCGTCACCCTCGGCCTTGGCCCGCGCCGAGTTGAAGACCTTCTCGAACACCCGGGGCACGCCGAGCACGATCGTCGGCTGGAAGGAGGCCAGGTCGTCGGTGAGCGTCTTGACGTCCGGCACCAGCCCGAGGCGGATGGGCGCCATCACGGCGGCGATCTGCACCATGCGCGCGAAGACGTGTGCGGTGGGCAGGAAGAGCAGCACCGAGCCCTCGCCGGGGCGGAAGAGCGGCTTCAGCCGCTCGACGACGTTGCCGCACTCGGCGAAGAAGGCGCGGTGGGTGAGCACGCAGCCCTTGGGGCGGCCCGTGGTGCCGGAGGTGTAGACGATCGTCGCGGGCGAGTCGGCCTTCGCGACGGCGCTGCGCTCGGCGACGGTCTCCGCGGAGATCCCGGCCTCCTCGCCGGCGCGGACCAGACCGGCGACGGCGTCCTCGTCGATCGTCCAGACGTCGCGCAGCTCCGGCAGCCGCTCCCGCAGCCCGGCGACGGCCTCGGCGTGCGCGGCGCTCTCCACGACGATGCCGACGGCACCGGAGTCACCGAGAATCCAGGCGACCTGCTCGGGGGAGCTCGTCTCGTACACCGGGACCGTGACGCCACCGGCGCACCAGATGGCGAAGTCCAGGAGCGTCCACTCGTAGCGGGTGCGCGACATGAGGGCGACGCGGTCGCCCGGCTCGACGCCGGCCGCGATGAGACCGGCCGCGGCGGCCTCCACCTCGGTGAGGAACGCGGTCGCCGAGAGGTCCTGCCAGCGGGCCGGGTCCCGTGGGTCCTTGCGGGCCATCACGGGCAGGTCGGGGTACTGCGCGGCGTTCCGACGGATCAGGTCGGTCAGGTTGCCGTCTGCGGGGACCTCGTACAGGGCCGGAAGGCTGAACTCGCGCAAGACTGCTGCTCCTCGTCGGCGCCGGGTGTGGCCGTTCGCCGCGAGACCTGGACGAGTCTCGCGTGCTGGACGGCCCGGACGTTACCCATCGGTACGGGCGCCGGTACAGAGGGGGGCCGCAGATGTTCCCTGTGTCACATCGTGCGCGTGCGCGGCGGGCCGCCCGCCCGACCCTAGACCACGCGTTCTCCGAACCGTTAGTAACCTCCGGGCCGTCCGGGTGGCCCGGAAGGAGATCACCACCGCGCTTAGGGTGGGCTCATGCGACGTACGCGGGTACACGTGGTCAGCGACGTGCACGGCAACGCCGAGGCGCTCGCCCGGGCCGGGGACGGGGCCGACGTCACGCTCTGCCTCGGCGACCTCATCCTGTTCCTCGACTACGCGGACCACAGCCGCGGCATCTTCCCCGACCTGTTCGGCAAGGAGGCGACCGACCGCTTCGTGGAGCTGCGCACCGCCCGCCGCTACGCCGAGGCCCGCGCCTACGCCGGCCGGCTCTGGGACGGCGTCGACCGCGCCAGCGCCATCGAGAGCGCCGTGCGCCGCCAGTACGCCGAACTCTTCGCCGCGCTGCCCAACCCCACGTTCGCCACCTACGGCAACGTGGACATACCGCGGCTGTGGCCCGAGTACACCAGGGTCGGAACAACCGTCCTGGACGGCGAGACCGCCGAGATCGGCGGCCTGACCGTCGGCTTCGTCGGCGGCGGCCTGCGCACCCCCATGAACACCCCCTACGAGGTGGACCCGGAGACCTACGCGGAGAAGATCGCCGCGCTCGGCCCGGTGGACGTCCTCTGCTCGCACATCCCGCCGGAGGTGCCGGAGCTGTGCTACGACACCGTGGCACGCCGCTTCGAACAGGGCAGCGTCGCGCTGCTGGAGGCCATCCACACCATCCGCCCCCGGTACGCGCTGTTCGGGCACGTGCACCAGCCGCTGGTCCAGCGCATGCGCATCGGCGCCACCGAGTGCGTCAACGTCGGTCACTTCAACGCGACGGGCAGGCCCTTCGTCCTGGAGTGGTGACGCCGCCGGTACCCGGGCGCGATAGCCTTCAGCGGCACCGGCTCCAGCAGTTCGAACGGTCACGCGGAGGACCACAGCGATGGCGGAACACACCAGGTCGAGCATCACCGTCGACGCGGCACCGGCCGAAGTCATGGGCGTGATCGCCGACTTCGCTCGCTACCCGGAGTGGACCGGCGAGGTCAAGGAGGCCGAGATCCTGCGCACCGACGAGCAGGGCCGCGCCGAGGAGGTGCGCCTCCTGCTGGACGCGGGCGCCATCCGGGACGAACACACCCTCGCCTACACCTGGCACTCGGCGCACGAGGTGAGCTGGTCGCTGGTGAAGTCGCAGATGCTCCGCTCGCTCGACGGCTCCTACCGCCTCCACCCGGCCGGGCCCGAGCGCACCGAGGTGACCTACCAGCTCACGGTCGACGTCAAGATCCCCATGCTCGGCATGATCAA
This sequence comes from Streptomyces sp. JJ38, assembly GCF_019303475.1. Taxonomy (GTDB): domain Bacteria; phylum Actinomycetota; class Actinomycetes; order Streptomycetales; family Streptomycetaceae; genus Streptomyces. The sequence goes on along the minus strand of NZ_JABLSI010000036.1, from coordinate 9,324 downwards.
GCGCAAGGCGGAGAAGGTCATCATCGACCGCGCGCTCGCCGGCCTGAAGCAGCGCGTCGAGTCCGAGGCCGGCGGCCGGGGCTGACGTGCGCCGCACCGTCCTGGTCACCGGTACGGGCGGCGCGGGCCGCAGCACGGTGGCCGCCGCCACCGCTCTGGCCGCCGCCGGGGACGGTCTGCGCACGGTACTGCTCACACCCGGGCCCCTTCCCGCCGCCGTGGCCGCCACCGCGGGGCTGCGGCACCTGCGGCTGGACCCGGCCGCGGGCTTCCGCTCGGCGGCGCTCGACCTCCAGCGGCAGGCCAAGGGCGTGCTCGACTTCCTCGGCGCCCAGCCCCTGGAGGAGGACGAGCTGACCGAACTCCCCGCCGCCGAGGCGCTCGCCCTCCTGCGCGCCCTCCACTCCCTCCACGCCGACGCCGCGGCCGATCCCGACGCCGCGGCCGATCCCGACGGCGCGGGCTGGGACGTCGTCGTCGCCGACCTCGCCCCCGTCCGGACGGCCCTCGGCCACCTCGCCCTGCCCGAGAACCTCGCCCGCCTGCTCGCCCGGCTGCTGCCGCCGGAACGGCAGGCCGCCCGGGCCCTGCACCCCCTGCTGGCCCAGCTCGCCGGCGTCCCGATGCCCGCCGAGCGGCTCTACGCGACCGCCGCCCGCTGGCAGACGGCCCTCGCCGCGGTGCGGGAGCTGCTCACCGGCCCCGGCGTCTCGGTGCGCCTCGTGGTGGGTCCGGAGGCCGGGGCGCCCCGGGCGGTCGCCGAGGCCCGCGCCGGGCTCGCCCTGCACGGGCTGCACCTGGAGGCCGTCGCCGTCAACCGGATGCTGCCGGGCGGTTCGCCCGACCCGTTCGTGGCCGCCCTTCACGCCGGGCAGCGCGAGACCACCGGGGAGCTGCGCACCGCGCTGGACCCGGTGCCGGTGTGGGAGCTGCCCTGGCTGCCCAAGGCGCGCACCCCCGGGGAGCTGGCGGGGCTCGGCGTGCCCGCGCCGGGAGCCTCCCCGGTGCCGGGCCCGGCGCCCCGGGTGGAGGACCGGCTGGCGGACTCGGGCGAGCTGGTGTGGCGGCTGCCGCTGCCCGGCGCCGTCCGCGAAGGGGTCGAGCTGGTGCGGCGCGGGGCCGAGGTGATCGTCACGGCGGGCCCCTACCGCAGGGTGCTGCCCCTGGAGGGCGCCCTCGTCCGCTGCTCGGTCGCCGGGGCCCGGCTCGCGGACGGCGAACTGGCCGTCAGGTTCCGGCCCGACCCCGCACTGTGGCCACGGGGTGCGTGACCGGTACTGTCGGAAGGGCCGAACGGGGCTGCGAGCCGGAAGCCGCCCCACGTCGCTGTCCCAGGAGTCCGCGATGAGCGATGCCACCGAGCGTGACGCCGATGCCCGGCGCGATCCCCACGAGCCCGCCGGGGACGCCTGGGCGGGCGCCTGCGCGGAGGACCTGGCGGCCGAGCGGGAACGCCGCCGCGAGAAGTACGGCCCCCAGCCGGGCAGCGCGGCCGAGGAGCTGCGCCGCCTCGCGGAGAGCGTGGCCGGCCGGCTCGCCGAGATCACCGCACCCCTGGCCGGGCAGGCCTTCGGTGCGGCGGGGCAGGGCGAGCGCTGGGCACGGCAGCTCGTGGAGGGTGCCCGGTCCGCCGTCGAGCCGGTCGTCGAGCGCAATCCGCAGGTCTTCGAGCACCTGGCCGCCGCGGGCAACGAACTGCTGGCCGCCTACCGTTCGGCGGTGACCGACGCCGAGCAGCGCTGGACGCGGCGCCCGGACGGGCAGCGGCCCCCGGGGGAGGCCGGGAAGGGCGCGGAGGGGGACGGCGGCGAGGAGCCGCCCGGCGCCGAGCGCATCGACCTGGACTGAGCCCGCCCGTCCACGGGCCGAGCACCGGGGCTTCGGCCCGCTGCCCTCCGGTAACGTTGAGTTCAGCGGGGCTCTACTGATAGCTGAGGGACATATGGGACTCACCATTGGCGTCGACATCGGCGGTACCAAGGTCGCGGCCGGTGTCGTCGACGAGGCCGGGAACATCCTGGAGACCAGCACGGTACCCACCCCGCAGACCGCCGAGGGCGTGATCGAGGGCATCGCCGACGCCGTGCGCGCGGCGAGCGCCGAGCACCCCGTGGAGGCCGTCGGCATCGGCGCGCCCGGTTACGTGGACGACAAGCGGGCCACCGTCCTGTTCACCCCCAATCTCACCTGGCGCCACGAACCGCTGAAGGACCGTGTCGAGCAGCGTGTCGGCCTCCCCGTCGTCATCGAGAACGACGCCAACGCGGCGGCCTGGGGCGAGTACCGCTACGGCGCGGGGCAGGGCCACGACGACGTCGTCTGCATCACCCTGGGCACGGGGCTGGGCGGCGGCATCGTGATCGGCGGCAAGCTGCACCGCGGCCGGTACGGGATCGCGGCCGAGTTCGGACACATCCGCATGGTGCCCGACGGCCTGCTGTGCGGCTGCGGCAACCAGGGCTGCTGGGAGCAGTACGCCTCCGGCAGCGCCCTCGTCCGCTACGCCCGCCAGCGCGCGGCGGCCACCCCGGAGAACGCGGGCATCCTGCTCGGCCTCGGGGACGGCACGCCCGAGGGCGTCCAGGGCCGGCACGTCAGCGAGGCGGCCCGCGCGGGCTGTCCGGTGGCCATCGACTCCTTCCGCGAGCTGGCCCGCTGGGCGGGCGCCGGGCTCGCCGACCTCGCCACCCTCTTCGACCCCGGGGCCTTCATCGTCGGCGGCGGCGTCTCCGACGAGGGGGAGCTGGTGCTGGGGCCGATCCGCAAGTCCTACCGCCGCTGGCTGGTGGGTGCGCAGTGGCGGCCCCAGGCCGAGGTGCTGGCCGCCCAGCTCGGCGGCAAGGCCGGTCTGGTGGGCGCCGCCGACCTCGCCCGGCAGGGCTGAGCGCGGCGTACGGAGAGGCTGAGCGGCGCCGGAGCGCCGCGCCGGGCTGACGCGGTGTCAGCCCGCGCCGTACGGTGAGGGCATGACGCCGCTCGCGGACCTGCCCGAGTCCCGTACCGAAGCCGACGGCTCGGCCGTCGTCCGGCTGCTCAGCTACAACATCCGCGCCATGCGGGACGACGTCGGGGCGCTCGTCCGGATCATCCGGGCCTGCGTGCCCGACGTCGTCTGCGTTCAGGAGGCGCCGCGTTTCTTCCGCTGGCGCAAGCACGCGGGCCGGCTCGCCCGCCACACGGAGCTGGTCCACGTCACCGGCGGCGCCACGGCCTGCGGTCCGATGATCCTCTCCTCGCTGCGCGCGACGGTGGAGGAGGCCGAGGACGTGCTGCTGCCGCGCACGCCCGGGCTGCACCGGCGGGGGCTGGCGACCGCGGTGCTGCGGTTCGGGGAGCGCGCGCGGCTGTCGGTGGTGAGCTGCCACCTGAGCCTGGCCGGGTGGGAGCGCGCCGAGCAGGCCGGGCTGCTGCTGGACCGGCTCGCGCGCATGCCGGGGCCGGCGGTGGCCGCCGGGGACCTCAACGAGCGGCCCGACGGGCCCGCCTTCAAACGGCTGGCCGGACGTCTTCAGGACGGCTGGGCCGTGGCGCCCTGGGGGGAGGAGTACACCTCCACCGCCCGGCGGCCCCACCAGCGGATCGACGCGGTCCTGGCAGGCCCCGGTGTGGAGGTGCTGGGGTGCGGGGTGCCGGCCGGGCTGCCCGGCGTCAGCCCGGAGCTGCTGGGCGCCGCCTCGGACCACCGCCCGGTGCTCGCGGCGCTGCGGCTGCCCTGACCGGGGGGTGCTGCCCAGCGGTCCAGGGCGCCGCCCGGCGGCCCGGTGCGCTCAGACGACGGCGCCGCGGCCCGGGTCGTCCCAGTCGTCGTCCTCGCGCTCGTCGCGCAGCCGGGTGACCAGCGTGCCGAAGCCGCCGACGAAGCCGCCGATGCCGAGGAACGTCATCCACCAGCTCAGGTCCCACTGGAACAGGACGGCGGCCAGCAGCAGGGCCGGGCCGCCGAGCACGGCCAGCCAGGCGAACTTCGTCACCGTGTCGGCCTGGGGCAGCGGCGGCGGCTCGGGCGGGACGAAGTGGTCGTCCTCCTCCGGAGGCTCGGCGGCCTCCCAGTCCCGCGGGCCCTGGCCCGCCGTGTTCATCGAGCCGGCCGAGTAGACGGTGAAGCCGCGCAGCGGCGCGTCCTCGGAGGATCCGGTGGAGGCCGGGGAGCCGGGGGATTCCGGTGCGCCCGGGGAGTTCGTCGCGCCCGGAGCGCCCGGTGCGCCCGGGGCACCGGACGACGCCGGGCCCGGGGAGGCCGCGCCGGGCGCCGCCTCGCCGTCCTCCCGGCCGTCCTCGGTGCTTTCGCCCGGCTGTGTGGCCTCCCGGCCCTCGGTCAGCTCCGCCTTGGCCCAGACCCCGGGCGGGTCCGGCGGTTCGGCACCGTAGCCCGCGACGATCTGTGCCCAGGCGGCTTCCTCGTCCAGCGGCTCCCGGCCCTCGCCGGAGCCCCGATCACGATCCGTCACGTGCGGCCTTCCTCGCTGCCAGGCGGGTGATGAAGGCGTGGGAGTCGGCGAAGATCTGCTCGGCGTCGTTGTCCAGCGTGGCCACGTGGTAGCTGTTCTCCAGCACGGTCTCGGTCACGTCGGTGGAGGAGACGGCGCCCAGGATCGCCGCCGAGTCGCTCGGCGGCACCACGTGGTCCACCCGGCTGTGCATGAGCAGCAGCGGCTGGGTGACCTGCGGCAGCTCCCGGTGGGTGAGTCGCAGGAGGTTCCGCAGGGAGTACGCCGCGTGCAGGGAGACGCGGTCGTAGCCGATCTCCGTGCCGCCCTCCTTGCGGATGTCGCTGGTGATGCCCGGAGCCGAGCGGACGAGGTACCGCATGACGGGCAGGGCGTACCCCTGTCGGCGGGGGAAGCTGATGGCCGGGTTGACGACGGCGACGCCGCTGACGGCGTCCCCGTGCCGGGCGGCCAGCCGCAGCGCCATCGCACCGCCCATGGAGAGCCCGGCGACGAAGACCTGACGGCAGCGTTTGCGCAGGTCGAGCAGCTCGTGCTCGACCGCCGCGTACCAGTCCTGCCAGCCGGTGACGGCCATGTCCTCCCAGCGGGTGCCGTGACCGGGCAGCAGGGGAACGGAGACGGTGAGCCCACGTTCGGCCAGGTAGCGCCCCCAGGGGCGTACCGACTGCGGGGTGCCGGTGAAACCGTGGCTGATGAGGACGCCGATCTCGTCGGAGCCTTCGTGACGCATCGGCTCGCACCCGGGAAGCAACGGCACGGGGTTCTCCTTCGCGGAGCAAGGACAAGGGAGGTCCTGCCACCCTACGCGTACGCGTGGCCACCGGGTAGCCCGGTAGGCCCGGCCGACGCACCGGCGCGGCGGGATATGGTGCTCACGACGGACACAGGAGGTTCCCCGGTTGTTGTACGGAGCGATGAAGGTCTCCATCGGAGGTGCGCTGAAGCTCGGCTTCCGCCCCTGGGTGGAGGGTCTTGAACATGTCCCGGCCGAGGGCCCGGCGATCCTCGCCAGCAACCACCTGTCGTTCTCGGACTCGTTCTTCCTGCCGGCCGTGCTCGACCGCAAGGTCACCTTCGTGGCCAAGGCCGAGTACTTCACCACCCCCGGAGTCAAGGGCAGGCTGACGGCCGCGTTCTTCAAGGGGGTCGGACAGCTCCCGGTGGACCGCTCCGGCGCGCGGGGCGCGGCCGAGGCGGCGATCAAGAGCGGTATCGACGTCCTGGAGGGCGGCGGCCTGTTCGGGATCTACCCCGAGGGCACCCGCTCGCCCGACGGGCGGCTCTACCGCGGCAAGCCCGGCGGCCTGGCCCGGATCGCGCTGGCCACCGGAGCGCCGGTGATCCCCGTCGCGATGATCGACACGGAGAAGATCCAGCCGCCCGGCAAGGTCGTCCCGAAGCTGATGCGGCCCGGAATCCGGATCGGCGCCCCGCTGGACTTCAGCCGCTACCAGGGTATGGAGGGGGACCGCTTCATCCAGCGCTCGCTGACCGATGAGGTCATGTACGAGATCATGAAGCTGTCCGGCCAGGAGTACGTGGACATGTACGCCACCGCCGCCAAGCGCCAGATCGCCGACGCCGCCAAGCGGGAGGCCGAGGAGGAGAAGGCCGCGGAGAAGGCCGCCAAGGCCGCCGCCAGGGAGGCGGCGAAGGAGCAGGCCAAGCGGCAGGACGGCGGCCGGGACGGCCACACGGCCTGATCTTCGCTCCGGGGGGATGACCGATGACGGGCACGGACGTCGCGCGGGTGCGCGGAACCGGTGGGCCGCGCCGCCGCCCGCGGTGGCTGCCGCGGGTCGCGGGGCGCATGTCCGTCGAGGCGCCGCTGTGGCGCGCCCTCGCCGGGTACCGGGTCCTGAGCTGCGGCTACGCCGTCGCCGTCTTCGCGTACAACAGCGAGGTCTACACCCGTCCGCTGCTGGGGGTGGGCTATCTGGCCGTGCTGGCCCTGTGGACGGCCGGCACGCTGGGCCGGGTGTCGTCCGCCGAGCGGTGTACGCCGCGCTTCCTCGCCGTGGACCTCTTCCTCGCGCTCACGGGCATCCTCATCACGCCGCTGGCCGAAACCCGGTCCCTCGTCGGTCCGACGCTGCCCTCGATCTGGGTGGCCGGCTCCGTACTGGCCTTCGCGATCAAGGGCGGCTGGCGGTGGGCGGCCGCCACCTCGCTCGTCATCGGCGCCGCCAACATCGTCGAACGCGGTGAGCTGTCGCGGGACACGGTCCACAACATCGTCCTCGTCACCGTGGCCAGCATCGGCATCGGCTACGTGGTGGAGGTGGCCCGGGTCTCCGAGCGCACCCTCGCCGAGGCGCTGCGCATCGAGGCGGCCACGCGGGAGCGCGAGCGGCTCGCCCGCGACATCCACGACAGCGTGCTCCAGGTGCTGGCCATGGTGCAGCGCCGGGGCTCCGCGATCGGCGGCGAGGCGGCGGAGCTGGGACGGCTGGCCGGTGAGCAGGAGGCGGCCCTGCGCACGCTCGTCTCCAGCGGGGTGGGTGTGCCCGCGCCGGCCGCCACCCCGCCCGACCGGCGCGGGGCGGCCCCCGGCCGGGACGCGTCGGACGGGCTGGGGGCGCCGGACGCGTCGGACGGTCCGCCGGACGCGGTGGACCTGCGCTCGCTGCTGGCGCTGCGCGCGGGCGGCCGCGTCACCCTCGCGGAGCCGGGCGCCCCGGTGCTGCTGCCGCCCTCGGCCGCCCGGGCCGTCGCCGCGGCCGTGGGCGCCGCCCTGGACAACGTGCGGCGGCACGCCGGGGAGGGGGCGCACGCGTGGATCCTGCTGGAGGACGAGCCCGACGCCGTCCTCGTCACCGTGCGGGACGACGGTCCCGGCATCCCTTCGGGGCGGCTGGAGGCCGCGGAGGCGGAGGGCCGGATGGGTGTGTCACTGTCGATCCGGGGCAGGCTGCGAGAGCTGGGAGGCAGCGCGGACGTCGTGTCGATTCCCGGCCAGGGTACGGAGGTTGAACTGAAGGTGCCGAAGCCATGACCGACTCCACCGCCAGGACCGCCGAAGCGGGCGTGAGCGTGATGGTCGTCGACGACCACCCGATGTGGCGTGACGCGGTCGCCCGCGATCTGGCCGCGGCCGGGTTCGACGTCGTCGCGACGGCGGGGGACGGCCCGCAGGCCGTGCGCCGTGCCGAGGCCGCCGCTCCCGACGTGCTCGTGCTCGATCTCAACCTCCCCGGTCTCCCCGGTGTCGAGGTCTGCCGCAGGGTGGTGGGCGAGGGCACGGGCCCCAGGGTGCTCGTCCTCTCGGCCAGCGGCGAGCACGCTGACGTGCTGGAGGCGGTGAAGTCGGGCGCCACCGGCTATCTGGTGAAGTCGGCCGGGCCCGAGGAGCTGATCGAGGCCGTGCGCCGCACCGCCGTCGGGGACCCGGTCTTCACCCCCGGCCTGGCGGGTCTGGTGCTGGGGGAGTACCGGCGACTCGCCGGCGAGGCCGCGGCCGGCACGTCCCGGGACGCGGACCGCTCCGACACCCCCCGGCTGACCGAGCGGGAGACCGAGGTGCTGCGGCTCGTCGCCAAGGGGCTGTCGTACAAGCAGATCGCGGAACGTCTCGTCATCAGCCACCGCACGGTGCAGAACCACGTGCAGAACACCCTCGGCAAGCTCCAGCTCCACAATCGGGTGGAATTGGTGCGCTACGCCATAGAAGCCGGCCTGGACGAAGGGTGATCGACCGGTAACCTACCGTCGCGAAGGCGAGAGTCGGGGGAGAGCCCGGGCAACGCCGAGGGAAGGGGACGGACATGCGCGTCGGCCTGCTCACCGGAGGCAGCGACTGCCCCGGCCTCAACGCCGTCATCCGGGCGATCGTGCGCAAGGGCGTGCAGGAGCACGGCGACACCTTCCTCGGCTTCCGGGACGGCTGGCGCGGCGTGCTCACTGACAACGCCATGGAACTGGGCATCACCGAGGTGCGCGGCACCCTCCCGCGCGGGGGCACCATCCTCGGCTCCTCCCGCTCCGATCCACTCACCGGCACCGACGGCCCCGCCCGGGTGCGGGCCACGCTGGCCGCGCACCGGCTCGACGCGCTCGTCGTCATCGGCGGCATCCACACCCTCGCGGCCGCCGCGGCGCTGGCCGACGAGCACGGGCTGCCCTGCGTCGGCGTGCCCAAGACGATCGACAACGACATCTCCGGCACCGACTACACGGTCGGCTTCGACACGGCGGTCACCGTCGCCACCGAGACCATCGACCGCCTGCACACCACGGCCGAGTCCCACAAGCGGGTCCTCGTGGTGGAGGTGATGGGCCGCAACAGCGGCTGGATCGCCACCCACGCGGGCCTGGCCGGGGGCGCCAACGGCGTCCTCATCCCCGAGTACCCCTTCGACCTGGACCGGGTGTGCGGCTGGGTGCAGTCGCGGTTCGGGGCCAGCTACGCGCCCATCGTCGTCGTCGCGGACAACGCCCGTCCCGCCGACACCGAGGTCCGGCTGGGCGGGCTGTCCGGCATCGGGGAGTGGCTCGGCCGGGAGATCGAACGCCGCACCGGGCACGAGGCCCGCGCCACGGTGCTCGGCCACATCCAGCGCGGCGGCACCCCGAGCCCGTTCGACCGCTGGCTGGCCACCCGCTTCGGCCTGCACGCCGTCGACGCGGTGCACGCCGGTGCCTGGGGCGAGATGGTCGCCCTGCACGGCACCGACGTCACCCGGGTGCGGCTCGCCGACGCCGTCGCCGCGGTGAAGACGGTCGACCGCGAACGGTACGCGGAGAACGAGGTCTTCTTCGGCTGACGGCCGCGCCTGGGAGGTCTGCGCGAAGGCGCGGGGCCGGCGGGCGCGGCCCCCGGCACCGGTCCAGGCCCGGCCCGGGGGCCCCGCCCGCGCGTCGCCGGCCGCGCGGG
>NZ_JABLSI010000035.1:57645-97311 GCF_019303475.1 Streptomyces sp. JJ38 | reverse complement strand
GCCGGGGCGCCGGGCTGGGCGGGCACGCCCCAGGCCGTCGTGGACCCCGTGGCAGGGGCCGGTGCGGGGGCGGGGGCGGGGGCGGGACGCGCGGGCGGCCGGGGGCGCCGGTGGCCGTGGGAGTCGCTGGGCTGGCTCACCGCGACCCCCCGGCGAACGGCGGCAGCACCTCGACGGTGCCGCCCTGGGTGAGCCGGACGGCGTCGTGCGGACGCGTGCCCACGGGGTCGCCGTCGACGAGGAACGAGCAGCGCCGCAGGACGCGGGCGAACTCGGGGCGGGCGGCGTGCCGGTCGCGGGCCGCGTCCAGTGCCTCGGCCAGGGTGGCCGCCTCGTACCCCTCCTCCGCGAGCCCGGCAGCGGCTTTCGCCGCCGCCCAGTAGCGGATGGTTCCCTGTGCGGACATGTCGTGACTCCCAGCGGTGCCGGCCCGGTGTGTGATGTGCCACCCCCATCATGGGGCACGTCCCGGAGGCTCCCGCGCCCGCCACCGCCGGGGGCCGGCCCCGCGAAGCGCGCCCCACCGTGCCGGGCCCCGCGACGCCCCGCGGGGCGGGTGGGGGCGCACGTGGAGGCGGGGGAGGCGCATGCCGCGCACCGGGAGCGCATCGTGTCCGCGCGGAGTGGCATCCGCTACACACCGCTGCCATCAGGGTCGGTTTGGGCTATTCTTCAGGGCAGAAGGACTCGGGCAACGTCGCCTCCGGGTCCTTTTCGTGCTTTCGGGCCCCCGCTCCACGCCTTCGATGGGACCGAGGAAGGACTCACCGTTCATGAGCTCGCTTCTCCTCCTGACCAACGCCCTCCAGCCGTCCACGGAGGTGCTGCCCGCCCTGGGCCTGCTCCTCCACAACGTGCGCGTCGCGCCCGCCGAGGGGCCCGCGCTGGTCAACACCCCAGGGGCCGACGTCATCCTCGTCGACGGGCGCCGCGACCTGCCCCAGGTGCGCTCGCTGTGCCAGCTCCTGCGCTCCACCGGGCCGGGCTGCCCGCTGGTCCTGATCGTCACCGAGGGCGGCCTCGCCGCCGTGACGGCGGAGTGGGGGGTCGACGACGTCCTGCTGGACACGGCGGGACCGGCCGAGGTCGAGGCCCGGCTGCGGCTCGCGCTCGGCCGCATGCAGCTCACGGTGGACGACAGCCCGATGGAGATCCGCAACGGCGATCTCTCGGTGGACGAGGCCACCTACAGCGCCAAGCTCAAGGGCCGGGTGCTCGACCTGACCTTCAAGGAGTTCGAGCTGCTGAAGTACCTCGCCCAGCACCCGGGCCGGGTCTTCACCCGGGCCCAGCTGCTGCAGGAGGTGTGGGGCTACGACTACTTCGGCGGCACCCGGACCGTGGACGTCCACGTGCGGCGGCTGCGGGCGAAGCTCGGCCCCGAGCACGAGTCGCTGATCGGTACCGTGCGCAACGTGGGGTACCGCTTCGTCACCCCGGAGAAGACGGACAAGAAGCCCCAGCAGGGCCGCAAGGGCGGCGGCGAGGACTCCAGCGTCGCGGAGGAGGCCGAGCGGGTCGCGAAGGACGCCGCGCGGTCCCGGCCCAAGTGAGGGTGCCGTGCCCGGACGGTGACGATCGGGGCACGGGGTGACCGGGGAGCCGGTCACCCCGCGTAGACTGCCCGCCGTGGCGAAGGTGACGCGGGACGATGTGGCACGACTGGCGGGTACGTCGACCGCGGTTGTCAGCTACGTGATCAACAACGGTCCCCGTCCGGTGGCGCCCGCCACCCGTGAGCGCGTCCTCGCGGCGATCAACGAGCTGGGGTACCGGCCCGACCGGGTCGCGCAGGCGATGGCCTCCCGCCGCACCGACCTCATAGGCATGATCGTCCCGGACGCCCGGCAGCCCTTCTTCGCGGAGATGGCGCACGCCGTCGAACGCGCCGCGGCCGAGCGCGGCAAGATGGTACTCGTCGGTAACTCGGATTACCTGGACGAGCGCGAGGTCCACTATCTCCGGGCGTTCCTCGGGATGCGGGTGGCCGGGCTGATCCTGGTCAGCCAGGGTCCCAGCGAGCACGCCGCCGCGGAGATCGAGGCGTGGGACGCCCGGGTCGTGCTGCTGCACCGGCGGCCCGAGGCGATCGAGGACGTCGCCGTCGTCACCGACGACGTGGGCGGCGCCCACCTGGCCACCCGGCACCTGCTGGAGCACGGGCACCCGTACGTGGCCTGCCTCGGCGGTGTCGAGACGACGCCCGTCGTGGGCGACCCGGTCACCGACCACGTCGAGGGCTGGCGTCGCGCCATGCGGGAAGCCGGGTGCTCCACCGAGGGCCGCCTCTTCCAGGCGCCCTACAACCGCTACGACGCCTACGAGGTCGCCCTCTCGTTGCTGGCCGGGCCCGACCGGCCGCCCGCGATCGTGTGCGCGACGGACGACCAGGCCATCGGGGTGCTGCGCGCCGCGCGCGAGCTGCGGATCGACGTCCCGGGGGAGCTGGCCGTCGCCGGGTTCGACGACGTCAAGGAGGCGGCGCTCACCGATCCTCCGCTGACAACGGTGGCCTCCGACCGCTCCGGCATGGCCCGGGCGGCCGTGGACCTCGTGCTGGACGAGGCGCCCCGCCTGCTCGGCAACCGGCGCGAGCGGCTGCGCCAGTTCCCCTCGGCGCTCGTCGTCCGCCGCAGCTGCGGCTGCCACTGACCGTGCGGGGCCGGCCGTCCGCCGTCAGCCCTCCGCCAGCGGCACGTCCTCGGCGCTGAGGCACTCCCCGTCCTGCGGGATGTCCTCGACCGACCGGTTCAGGTCGACCAGCGCGTCCCCGACGGCGTCCTCGCGGCCGTGGAACGTCACCGCGACGGCGGGGGAGCGGCCGTAGGTGGTGACGGTGCGGGTGCCGTCGGCGTTCATGCGGTCCTCGTCCAGCACCCAGCCGACGCCGTCGACGTCCAGACACAGGTCGGTCGTGGGCGGGGGCGGTTCCACGCCGCACTGCAGGACGATCGAGGCGTCCCCCCAGGCGGCGGTCCCGGTGCCGGTGGTCCGGTCGCGCTCCTTTCCGAGGAGCGAGTCCGGGGCCGCGGCGAGGACGTCGGCGCAGCGGGGGTGCCCGGCGGAGGGTCCGGGCGCGACGGAGTAGGTCTTCCCGGGGGAGTGGCGGCCGAGGACGAGCGCGGCGCCGAGCGCGAGCACGGCGATGCCGAGGGCGCCGAAGAGGAGGGCCCGGCGGGGTCTGGGCGGCAACCGCATGCGGACCAACTTGCGCTCGGATCGGGGTGGCGGGGGAGCCTCCAGCCTACCCGGGACGGCGTGGGGGCAGCGCGGGGCGGCCCCACCGGGGCGGGGCCGCCAGGCGCTGCCCCGGGGCCCGGAACGGTCCGGGGCCGGGGTCAGGGGCAGGGTGTGTAGGTGAAGCGGCGCGGGCCCGGGCCGGCCTCGGCGGCGATGTCCTTGGGGTTGACCAGCCCGCAGCGGTCGAGGGTGAGGCAGCCGCAGCCGATGCAGTCGTCCAGGTCGTCGCGGAGCTCCTGGAGCTGCTTGATGCGCTGGTCGAGGTCCGAGCGCCAGCACTCGGAGACCCGGGCCCAGTCCGCCCGGCTGGGGGTGCGGCCCTCCGGCAGCAGGTCCAGCGCGGCGCGGATGCGGTCCAGGGAGATGCCGACGCGCTGCGAGGCGCGGATGAAGGCGACGCGGCGCAGGGTGTCCCGGGTGTAGCGGCGCTGGTTGCCGCTCGTGCGGCGGCTGTGGATCAGGCCGTTGCGTTCGTAGAAGCGCAGGGCGGAGGTGGCCACGCCGCTGCGGGCGGCCACCTCACCGACGCTGAGTTCCGGTGTCTTCCACGAGGGCGATGTCATGCGCCACAGAGTAGTTGACCTGAACTTATGTTGAAGTACGAGGCTCTACGCAGCGGTTCGGAAAGCGCGCCGCCACCGGCCACCGACGACTTCGGGGAGATCCGTCATGTCCAAGCCCAGCACCGCACCCCTGCGCCTCGCCGTCATCACCGGGAGCGTCCGCGAGGGCCGCTTCGGCCCGACCGTCACCTCCTGGTTCGCGCAGGAGGCCCGGGAACACGGCGGCTTCGAGGTGGACGTCGTCGACCTCGCCGAACACCCGCTGCCGCTGGTCATGCCCGGCTGGGGCGGGGAGGCCGACCCGGAGACCGTGCGGCACCAGCGGGAGCTGTCCCGGCGGCTGGCCGAGGCCGACGCCTTCGTCGTCGTCACGCCCGAGTACAACCACAGCTTTCCGGCCTCGCTCAAGAACGGCATCGACTGGTTCCGGGAGGAGTGGCAGGCCAAGCCGGTCGGCCTGGTCTCCTACGGCGGCCAGAGCGGCGGCATCCGGGCGGCCGAGCAACTGCGCCAGGTCTTCGCGGAGATGCACGCCCTGACGGTGCGGGACGCGCTCAGCTTCCACAACGCCTGGGACGTCTTCGGGCAGGACGGGAGGCCGAAGGACGCCGAGGGGTCGGCGCGCGCGGCCAAGGGGCTGCTCGGTCAGCTCGACTGGTGGGCCGAGGCGTTGCGCGAGGCCCGCGAGCGCCGCCCCTACGGCGCCTGACCGCGTTCGGCGCGAGGGCGCGCACGACGCGACGAGGGCGCGCACGACGCGACGGCGGCCCGGCTCCGCAGGGGGGAGCCGGACCGCCGCCGTCGTCGTCACGCCGGGACGTCGCTCAGCCGACGGCCGTCACACCGGGGCCGCTCAGCGGACGACGGTGATGCGGTCCGCCGCCGGGGCGCTCAGCGGGGCCGAGGCGGAGGAGTGGGCCAGCAGGTACTGCTCCAGTGCCTTCAGGTCGTCCCCGCCGACCAGCGGGTCCGTGCCCTGGGCCAGGGTGGCGAAGCCGTCGCCGCCGCCGGCCAGGAAGGAGTTCACGGCGACGCGGTAGACGCGGTCCGCGGCCAGCGGCTCACCGTGCAGCCGTACCGAGTCCGCGACGACGCGGTCCGCGCCCGAGCGCGTCAGGTCGAGGGTGTAGGTGAGGCCCTCGGAGACCTGGAGGATCTTCGGCGACTCCGCGTTGGCGCCGCTGACCTGCTCCCGCAGCACGGCCAGGAGCTGGTCGCCCGTCAGGGAGACGATGTTGACGGTGTTCGAGAACGGCTGGACGGTGTAGCCCTCGGCGTAGGTCACCACGCCGTCACCCTCGGAGCCGGAGGCCGCGTAGGTGAAGTCGGCGCGGATGCCGCCGGGGTTCATCAGGGCCAGCTCGGTGCCCTCGTCCTGGGTGCGGGCGTGGGCGAGCTGCGCGTCGGCGATGAGGTCACCGAGGGGGGACTCGGGAATCGAGCGGTCCGCGGTGATGTCCTCGGAGATGTGGCCGATCGGCCGGTTCGCGACGGGGGCGGCCAGCTCCTTCCAGTCCGCGATGAGCTCGGTGAGGTCCTTCGCCCTGTCCCGCTCGCGGTGCACGACGTGGTTCGTGCCGGTGACCGAGGCCCGCACGATGTCCCGGGTGCGCCGGTCGTAGACCATGTTCAGCTCGGTGAACAGCCGGCCGTAGGAGGCGGCCGAGGTCACCAGGCGGTCGTTGCCCTCCGGGTCGGGCAGGCTGCACACGTACGGCCGGTGGGTGTGGCCGGTGACGAGGGCGTCGACGCCGGCGTCCGTGCGGGCGGCGATGTCCACGATCGGGCCGGATATGCCGCCGCCGGAGGCGTCGCAGTCGGCGTTGTAGGCGGGGTTGGCCGGGTAGCCGCCCTCGTGGACGAGGGCGATGACCGCGTTGACGCCCCGGCCGCGCAGCTCCTCGGTGTACCGGTTGATGGTCTCGGCCTCGTCCAGGAACTTCAGGCCCTTGATGCCCTCGGCGGAGACGATGTCCGGTGTGCCCTCCAGCGTGACGCCGATGAAGCCGACCCTGACACCGCGGATCTTCTTGACGGTGTACGGCTTCAGCAGCGGCTTACCGGTGTCCTCGCGCACCACGTTGGCGGCCAGGATCGGGAAGTCGGCGCCCCCGAACGTCCGGCCGTCGGCGTAGCAGCCGTCGACAGGGTGGCAGCCGCCCTTCTGAAGGCGCTTCAGCTCCTCCTGGCCCTCGTCGAACTCGTGGTTGCCGACGCCGACGACGTCCATGTCGAGGGCGTTCATCGCCTCGATGGTCGGCTCGTCGTGGAAGAGGCCGGACAGCAGCGGACTGGCACCGACGACGTCGCCGGGGGCGACGGTCATCGTGTAGCGCTCACCCTCGCGGGCCTCCCGCAGCGCGGTGGCCAGGTACTCGACGCCGCCCGCCTCGACCTGCTCCGTCGAGCCGTCCGGGTGCTCGTGGGTGACGCGACCCGAGGAGCCCGACGGCGGCTCCAGATGGCCGTGGAAGTCGTTGATCGCCAGCACCTGGAGATCGACGGTGGGGCCGTGTCCGGGGTGACCGGGGCGGTCGCCGGGCCGCTCGGGGGCGGCCTGGGCGGACGGCAGGGCGGCCGCGCCGAGGGCGACGGCGGCGGCGAGGCCCGCCGCGGTCGCGGCGAGTCTGCGCGGGAACCGGCGCCCGGACGTGCTGCCGGGGGTTGTGGACATGGGTGTATCCCCTTCGCGGAGAGTCGAGTTCGACGTGGGCGGGGCTCGGGGTGCCCGAGCAAACGGCAGCCTACGGTCAACGCGCGTAGCGTGTCAGGAGCCGTGCGGTAACGGCCTGGTGGCCGTCAGCGGGCGTACTCTCTGGAAACATGAGTGACGTGGTGGTGACAGACCGACTGTCTGACGAAGTGGTGGGCGAGGCCCTGGCCCTCATCGAAGCGGCGGCCCGTACCGACGGCCAGTCCGCGGTGTCCGAGCAGGGAGTGCTCCAGCTCCGCGGCGGCCACCGGGCGGGCGTCACCCACTTCCTGATCCGCTCCGGGGGCGAACTCGTCGGCTACGGGCAGCTGGAGGAGACCGATCCCGTCGAGGCTCCGGCGGGCGAGCTCGTCGTCCACCCCGCGCACCGCGGGCAGGGACACGGGCGTTCGCTGGGCCTCGCCCTGCTGGAGGCCTCGGGGCGGCGGCTGCGGCTGTGGGCCCACGGTGGCCACGCCTCGGCCCGGCACCTCGCCCAGACCCTCGGCCTCACGCTCTTCCGCGAGCTGCGGCAGCTGCGCATGCCGCTCTCGGCCGAGTCCCTGCCCGAGGTGGCGCTGCCGCCGGGGATCTCCATGCGGACGTTCGTGCCGGGCAAGGACGACGCGGCCTGGCTGGAGGCCAACGCCACCGCCTTCGCCCACCACCCCGAGCAGGGCTCACTGACCCAGCGCGATCTGGACGACCGCAAGGCCGAGCCGTGGTTCGACCCGGAGGGCTTCTTCCTCGCCGTCCGCTCCGAGGGCGCCGTGGAGGCGGAGGAGATCGTCGGGTTCCACTGGACGAAGGTGCACGCGAAGGAGCAGCTCGGTGAGGTGTACGTCGTCGGCGTCGTCCCCGGGGCCCAGGGCGGCGGCCTGGGCCGGGCCCTGACGACGACCGGCCTGCGGCACCTGGCGGCCGTGCGGCACATGCCCACGGCCATGCTGTACGTCGACGCCGACAACGCGCCGGCCCTCGCGGTCTACGAGCGCATCGGTTTCCGCACCCACGCCGTCGACCTGATGTACCGCACGGAGACCTGACGCACGCCGTCCGACATCCCGGAGGACGCCCCTCCGACATGTTGACGTAACCAGCGATTCAGACTCGGTTGCGAGCATCGCGGAATGCAGCAACCGCACCGAGGGCCGACGGTCGCCGCGGGGGGCATCCCCGGCCGGCCGACCGCTCGGCTCGGTGTGCCCGAATCGTCCGGATCATCCGAGCGGCACGCCGCGGTGGAAGCGCGGAAGAATGGGGGAATGAGCCCGTCCGCGCATTCCACCCAGCCGTCCGGTACCCCCTCCGGCGCCCAGCCCGGTGCCTCCTCCGGGAGCCCGCAGAGCGTGCCCGAGCCCGCGCAGCCGTCCGTGGGGGCCATCGCCGCGTCCCGCCCGAACGCCGTGCAGCTCCACCCGCTCGGCAGCGGCTCCCTGTCCGCCACCATGGACCCGGGCCTCGACTCCGAGCCGGACTCCTACGACGCGGCCTCCGACGCCGGTGACCTCCCCCAGGGACGCTTTCTGGAGCGGGAGCGCAGCTGGCTGGCGTTCAACGAGCGCGTCCTCGAACTGGCCGAGGACCCGAACGTCCCGCTCCTCGAACGGGCGAACTTCCTGGCGATCTTCGCCAGCAACCTGGACGAGTTCTTCATGGTCCGGGTGGCCGGGCTCAAGCGGCGCATCGCCACCGGCGTCGCCAACCGGTCGGCCTCCGGCCTCCAGCCCCGCGAGGTGCTGGAGCTGATCTGGACCCGCTCCCGCGAGCTCATGGCCCGGCACGCCGCCTGCTACCAGCAGGACGTCGCCCCCGCGCTGGCCGACGAGGGCGTCCACCTCATCCGGTGGGCCGACCTCACCGAGAAGGAGCAGGCCCGCCTCTTCACGCTCTTCCGGCAGCAGATCTACCCCGTCCTCACCCCGCTGGCCGTCGACCCGGCGCACCCCTTCCCCTACATCTCGGGCCTCTCCCTCAACCTGGCCGTCGTCGTCCGCAACCCGGTCAGCGGGCACAACCACTTCGCCCGGGTCAAGGTGCCGCCGCTGCTGGCCCGCTTCCTGGAGGCCTCGCCACAGCGGTACGTGCCGCTGGAGGACGTGATAGCCGCCCACCTGGAGGAGCTCTTCCCCGGGATGGACGTCCTGGCCCACCACATGTTCCGCGTCACCCGCAACGAGGACCTGGAGGTGGAGGAGGACGACGCCGAGAACCTGCTCCAGGCGCTGGAGAAGGAGCTGATGCGGCGACGCTTCGGCCCGCCCGTCCGGCTGGAGGTCGAGGAGTCCATCGACCCGTACGTGCTGGACCTGCTCGTGCGCGAGCTGAAGGTGTCGGCCTCCGAGGTCTACCCGCTGCCCGGCCCGCTGGACCTCTCCGGGCTCTCGGGCATCGTCTCCCGGATCGACCGGCCCGAGCTGCGCTACCCCAAGTTCATCGCCGGAACCCACCGCGACCTCGCCGAGGTGGAGTCCGCGTCCGCGCCCGACGTCTTCGCCGCCCTGCGTGAGCGCGATGTCCTCCTGCACCACCCCTACGACTCCTTCTCCACCTCCGTGCAGGCGTTCCTGGAACAGGCCGCGGCCGACCCCGACGTCCTCGCCATCAAGCAGACCCTCTACCGCACCTCCGGCGACTCCCCGATCGTCGACGCCCTCATCGACGCCGCCGAGTCCGGCAAGCAGGTCCTCGTCCTCGTCGAGATCAAGGCGCGCTTCGACGAGCAGGCCAACATCAAGTGGGCCCGCAAGCTCGAGGAGGCCGGCTGCCACGTCGTCTACGGCCTCGTCGGGCTCAAGACGCACTGCAAGCTGTCCCTCGTCGTCCGGCAGGAGGGCGAGCAGCTCCGCCGCTACGCCCACGTCGGTACCGGGAACTACCACCCCAAGACGGCCCGGCTCTACGAGGACCTCGGCCTGCTCACCGCGGACCCGCAGGTCGGCGCCGACCTCTCCGACCTGTTCAACCGGCTCTCCGGCTACTCGCGGCGCGAGACCTACCGGCGGCTCCTCGTCGCCCCCACCTCCCTGCGCGACGGCCTGATCACGCGCATCGGCCAGGAGATCGCCCACCACCGCGCCGGGCGGCCCGCCTTCGTGCGGATCAAGGTCAACTCGATCGTCGACGAGGCCGTCGTCGACGCCCTCTACCGGGCCTCCCGCGCCGGCGTCCCCGTCGACCTGTGGGTCCGCGGCATCTGCGCCGTCCGGCCCGGCGTGCCCGGGCTCAGCGAGAACATCCGCGTCCGCAGCATTCTCGGCCGCTTCCTCGAACACTCCCGGATCTTCGCCTTCGGCGGCGGCGGAGAGCCCGAGGTGTGGTTCGGCAGCGCCGACCTCATGCACCGCAACCTCGACCGACGCATCGAGGCGCTGGTGCGCGTCACCGACCCCGCCCACCGGGCGGCACTCAACCGGATGCTGGAGACGGGCCTCGACGACGGCACCGCCTCCTGGCACCTCGGCCCCGACGGCGACTGGACCCGCCAGGCCACCGACCCCGAGGGCCGACCGTTGCGCAACGTACAGGAAATGCTCATCGACGCCCGGAGGCGCCGACGTGGCCCCACGACATGACCTCACGGCCGACGGCGCCAAGCCGTCGGCCGCCGCGGCACCGCGTACCAGGGTGCCGCACGCCGCCGGAGCCGGCTCGGCACGGCTCGGCACCGGCGGAACGGGGGGAGAGAAAGCGCCACCGCCCGTGGCCGGCACCGCAGGAGAACTGCTCTCCGGGTACCTGCACCACCAGGCGGCCGAGCTGCTGCGCGCCCTGCGGATGCACGAGGAGACGGCCGGCAGCCCGGAGGCCGTCACCGAGACGGCCCACGCAGTCCGGCTGCTGCGCCGCGCGGCCCGCCGCATCAGCGCGACCCTGCACACCTTCCGCCAGCTCCTCGACCCCGCCTGGGCCGACGAGCTCTCCGCCGAGCTGAACTGGCTCTCCGAGCTGCTCACCCGCGAGTACGACTACGCCAACCGGCTGAGCCGGCTGCTGTCCGCTCTGCACCGGCTGTCGTCGGCGCCCGAGGAACCCGACGGCGCGGGGGCCGCCGGACGTCCCGGGGCCGGCGCCGCCCGCGCCGGAGCCCTGCTGGAGCGCCAGCTCACGCTCCTGCGCACCCGGGCCCACTCCGCCGCCCTCCAGGCCCTCGGCTCCGGCCGCTTCCACGCCGTCGCCGACGCCGTCGCCGTCCTGGCCTCCGAGGTACCGCTCGCCGGCGACGCCCTCCCCGACACCGCCGGACACCGCCCCGCCCACGCCGTGCTGCGGCCCAGCGCCGAACACGCCCACCGCAGGCTCGTGGAGGCCGTGGACTCCCTGCCGTTCGGCCCCGGCGCCCTCGCCCACACCCTCACCGCCGCCGAGGACCACTACGACGGCTCCTGGCACCAGGTCGGGCTGTTGCTGCGCTTCGTCCGGTACGCCCAGGAGGTGCTGGGGGAGGAGAGCCCGCCGCTCAGCACGGCCGCCCGGCACCTGCGGCGCCACCGCGAGGCCGCCGAAGCCGCCGGGGCCGCCGCCACCGCCGGACGCACCCCGCGCATCTCCCCGGCCACGGCCTACGCGCTCGGCGTCCTGCACGCCGACCAGCGGCACGAGGTGGAAGCCGCCCGGCTCGCGTTCTGCCGGGTCTGGCACCCGGCCGGAGGTGCCGACCATGCACCCGTCCACGCCTGACGCCGCCCCCGTCATCCGCGCCGCGGGCTGTGTGCTCTGGCGGCCGGACCCCTACGGCTTCGTGCTCGTCCACCGGCCGAAGTGGGCCGACTGGTCGCACCCCAAGGGCAAGCTGCACGCCGGGGAGAGCGCGGCCGAGGCGGCCCGGCGCGAGGTGCTGGAGGAGACGGGCATGACGTGCGTGCTCGGCGCCCGGCTGCCCACGCTCACCTACGAGGTGGGCGGACACCCGAAGACGGTGGACTACTGGCTGGCCGAGGCCGTCGCCGGCACCTTCGTGCCCAGCCGCGAGGTGGACCGCGTCGTCTGGCTGCCGCCGGGCCGCGCCCGGCTGCTGCTGACCCACCCGCGCGACCGCGATCTGCTGGACGCCGCCGTCGCCGCCCTCGGCCGCTGAGCCGGAGGCGGTCCGCCGTGGGCTCCCTCGCGGGTCCCGCTCCGGGCTCCCCCGCGGCCGCCGCCCCGGCTCAGGCCCGGGGCGTGCCCTGGGGGGCCAGGGCCGGCCAGGCCACCGTCACCTCGCCCTGCCGCCAGCGCCGCGGGCCGTCCGTCACCGGCCAGCGCGCGGCGAGCGCCCGGACGGCCGCGACCCAGCGCTGCCGGGCGCCCAGCGGCGCGAGCGGCGCCGCCGTCGCCCAAGCGGCGTCGAAGTCGGCCAGGAACGCGTGCACCGGCTCGCCCGGCACGTTGCGGTGGATCAGGGCCTTCGGCAGCCGCTCCGCCAGCCCGGAGGGCCGGTCCAGCGTGGCCAACCGCGCGGCGAAGGTCACCGTGCGCGGGCCGGACTCGTCCAGCGTCACCCACACGTGGCGGCGCCCGATCTCGTCACAGGTGCCCTCCACCAGCAGCCCGCCGGGTGCCAGCCGCGAGCACAGCCGCGCCCACACCTCCGGGACCTCCTCCTCGCCGTACTGGCGCAGCACGTTCGCGGCCCGGATCAGCAGCGGACGCTCGGGCAGCGGGATCTCGAAGCCGCCGCGCACGAAGGACAGCCCCTCACGGACGTGGGGGCGGGCCGCGGCCACCCGCTCCGGATCGATCTCCACCCCGGTGACCCGCACGTCCGGGCACACCCGGCGCAGCCGCGTCAGCAGCTCGACGGCCGTCCACGGCGCCGCGCCGTAGCCCAGGTCGACCGCCAGCGGAGGGCCGTCGGCCCGGCGCAGCGCGGCGCCGTGCGCGGCGGCGATCCAGCGGTCCATGCGCCGCAGCCGGTTCGGGTTCGTCGTCCCCCGGGTCACCGCGCCCACCGGGCGGCGGGTGCGGGAGGCGGGGGGCGACACGGGCATGAGGGCAAGCGTACGGGCCGAGGCCCAGGTCACGTTTGGGCAAAGACGGGAAGAGCGAGCCCGCGGAGGGCGTTGCCGCCCGGGGACACCGCCAGACGACACGCATCACCAGACCACACACCACCACACGACACACCGCACACACCGCACACACCGTCGGCCAAGGGAGCACAGGTGAGCTCGTACGTCACGCGGCTCGGACGGCGGCTGGGCCTTCCCGGGAGGGTTCCCCGCCGCGTCGCGATGCTCAGCGTCCACACGTCGCCGCTGCACCAGCCCGGCACGGGGGACGCGGGCGGGATGAACGTCTACATCGTGGAGCTGGCCCGCCAGCTCGCCGATCTCGGCATCGAGGTGGAGGTCTTCACCCGCGCCACCTCCGCCGCGCTCCCCGCCACGGTGGAGCTGGCGCCGGGCGTCCTGGTGCGGCACGTGGACGCCGGGCCGTACGAGGGTCTCAAGAAGGAGGAGCTGCCCGCACAGCTCTGCGCCTTCACCCACGGCGTCATGCGGGCCTGGGCCCGGCACCGCCCCGGCCACTACGACCTCGTCCACTCGCACTACTGGCTCTCCGGCCACGTCGGCTGGCTGGCCGCCCAGCGCTGGGGCGTGCCGCTGGTGCACGCCATGCACACGATGGCCAAGGTCAAGAACGCCGCCCTGGCCGCCGGAGACACCCCGGAGCCCGCCGCCCGGGTCATCGGGGAGACGCAGATCGTGCGTGCCGCCGACCGGCTCGTGGCCAACACCGCTGAGGAGGCCGGGGAGCTGGAGCGGCACTACGCCGCCGACCCGGCCCGCACCGCCGTCGTCCACCCCGGCGTCAACCTGGCCCGCTTCCGTCCGGCCGACGGCCCGGCCGCCGCCCGCGCCCGCCTCGGCCTGCCCCACGACGCCTTCGTCCCGCTCTTCGCCGGGCGCATCCAGCCGCTCAAGGCCCCCGACGTGCTGCTGCGCGCCGTGCGCGTCCTGCTCGACGAGGACCCGGGGCTGCGCGGCCGGCTCGTCGTCCCCGTCGTCGGCGGGCCCTCCGGCTCCGGGCTGGCCAAGCCCGAGGGTTTGCAGAAGCTCGCGGCCAAGCTGGGCATCGCCGACGTCGTCCGGTTCCGCCCCCCGGCGGACCAGGAGACCCTGGCCGACTGGTACCGCGCGGCGAGCGTGCTCGTCATGCCCTCCCACAGCGAGTCCTTCGGGCTCGTCGCCATCGAGGCGCAGGCCAGCGGCACGCCCGTGGTGGCCTCCGCCGTGGGCGGGCTGCCCGTCGCTGTGCGGGACGGCGTGACGGGCCTCCTGGTCGCCGGGCACGACCCGGCCGACTACGCCCGCGCGCTGCGCCGCTTCGTCGCCGAGCCGGCCCTCGTCACCCGAATGGGTGCGGCCGCCGCCGAGCACGCGCGCGGCTTCGGCTGGGCCACGGCGGCCCGCCGCACCGCGGAGGTCTACGCCGACGCGCTCGCCGCGCGACGCCGTCGCCTACGATCGCTGCATGTCTGACGCCGCCGCAGTGATCGAGCAGACGCTCGCCGACGCCGAGCTGGAGTGGGAGTCGCCGGGGCCCGGCACCTACGTCGTCACCCTTCCGGGCACCCGCAAGCTCTCCACCACGTGCCAGCTCATCGTCGGCGCGCACTCCCTCTCCGTGAACGCGTTCGTCATCCGCAACCCGGACGAGAACCACGAGGCCGTCCACCGCTGGCTGCTGGAGCGCAACACCCGCCTCTCCGGGGTCAGCTACGCCATCGACCACCTCGGGGACATCTACCTCGTGGGCCGGCTGCCGCTCGCCGCCGTCACCCCGGCCGAGATCGACCGCATTCTCGGCACCGTCCTGGAGAACGCGGACGGACCGTTCAACCACCTGCTGGAGCTGGGCTTCGCCGGTGCCATCAAGCGGGAGTACGCCTGGCGCACCTCGCGCGGGGAGTCCACCCGTAACCTGGCCGCCTTCACCCGGCTGACCGGCGAGGACCGCGGGTAGCCGGCCGACGGGCCGACCGCCGCGCAGGCCGTGCCCCTTCCCGTGCCCTTCGCGTGGGGCGCCGCCGCGGGTCCGCCGTGGCCGTTCGCGCCGTTCCCCGCGCCCCTTCGCGGCGCGGCCTCGCGTGCCCGGTTCCAGACGGCAGTGGGGGAGGCACCCGTTGCCGAGCCCGTCACGCCGCGTGCGCCCGATCGGCACAGCTCCTTCCCCCGAACGTCTTCCGGCGACCGGCTCGCGTGGGTAGGGTCCCGAGTCACGATCCCGCAACGCGGAGATCACGGGCCGGGCACGCCCCTCGCGTCGCCGCCGACGCCGGCCCGTTCTCCGTGCTGCCCGCACGTCCTCCCGACCCGCACGGAGACGGATACGCCGATGACGGCAACCAGCGCCACCACCGCCCACCCCGCATCGCCCACGCCCCCGGCGGACGCCCTGCCCCGCCCCGCCCGGCTTGCCGACGTCAAGGGCTGGTTCTTCACCGCCGACCAGCACCTGTTCGCCTGGTTCCTCGACCGCCAGCAGCGGCGTCAGGAGCGCGGCGACCTGGTGGAACTCGGCTCCTACCAGGGGAAGAGCGCGATCTTCCTGGGCGGCAGGCAGCGCGCCGGAGACCGGTTCACCGTCTGCGACCTCTTCGACGCACCGGCCGAGGACGCGGCCAACGACCGTGAGATGCGCACGTCCTACGCCACCCTCACCCGCCGCTCCTTCGAGGCCAACTACCTCTCCTTCCACGAGGAGCTGCCCACCGTCGTCCAGGGCCTGACCTCCGTCATCCGCGACCACGTGGCGGACGCGAGCTGCCGGTTCGTCCACGTCGACGCCTCCCACCTCTACGAGCACGTGCGCGGCGACATCGACGCCGCGAGCGCGATGCTCGCCCCGCACGGGATCGTCGCCCTCGACGACTACCGCTCCGAGCACTGCCCCGGCGTCGCCGCCGCGACCTGGGAGGCCGTGCTGAACGGCGGGCTGAACCCCGTCTGCGTCAGCGGCAACAAGTTCTACGGCACCTGGGGCGACCCCGAGCCGGTGCGGGCTGAACTGGCCGAGTGGCTCACCGGGAACCCCGCGCTGTGGCACGAGGAGCAGTCCGTCGCCGGGCACCGGCTGCTGCGCGTCAGGCCGCACCCCGGCGCGGCCGAGCCCCGGCACCCCGCCCCCCGGCACCCCGCCGCCGCCACGCGCCTCCGCGCCACGCGGAGGCCCGCGCCACGCCCGGGCGGCCGTCCCCGCCGCGTCGTCCGGCGTCTCGCGGTGGACCTGCTGCCGCCCGTCGTCACCCGCACCCTCGTCGCCGCCCGGCGTCGGGGCGGGCGGCGCTGAGGGCCCGGGGCCCGGGGTCCGGCAGCCGGTAGGCTCGCGGGAGGACGCCAGACACCGCGGGGGTGGCCCATGTCCCACGCGCCGGAACCGGGGCCGTACGGGCACGGGCTCACGCCGGAAGCGGAAGCGCTGTACCGCGCGCTGCTGGGTGCCGTGGAGCACCCCGCGGCCGCCGGGGGCTCCGCCCGGTCGGACGACGGACGGCTCGCGGAGCTGGAGCGGCTCGGCCTCGTCGCGCGGGACGCGGACGGCGTCCCGCGCGCCCAGCCGCCCCGGCTCGCCCTGGAGCGCTGGGCGGCCGAGCGCGAGCTGGAGGCCGTCCGGGCGCGGGAGACCGCCGACGAACTCGCCCACCTGTACGCCGTCAACTCCGGAGCGGGAGCGCAGATCGCCGAGGTGCTCGAAGGCCAGGAGACGGTCGTCGGGACGTTCGAGGCCATGCAGGCCGAGGCGCGGGAGCGCATCCGCGCCTTCGAACGCGGCTCACACCTGCGCCCCGAGGAGGTCGGCCCGAACCCGTCCCAACTGCCCGCCATGGAACGCGGTGTGGCCTACCACGTCATCTACGACGCGGCCTTCCTCCAGACCGACGTCGGCCGACGCTCCCTCCAGGCCGCCGTCGGCGCGGGGGAGAACGCCCGTGCCTTCCCGGGCATCCCGATGAAGCTCGTCATCGCCGACGCCTCCCGGGCCCTCATCTCGGTGCCGCAACGCTCGGGCGGCGGCGTCATGGCGCTGCTCGTCCACCCCTCGATGCTGCTGGACGCGATCATCGGGCTCTTCGAGGCCTTCTGGCGGCTGGCCGTCCCCGTCGGCACCGCGCCGGGGCGGGACGGGGCGCCGGGCGGCGCCGAGCCCAGCCCCGACACCCAGCGGCTGCTGGCCCTGCTGAGCGCGGGCTCGACGGACGAGGCCATCGCCCGTGACCTGGGCGTCAGCGAACGTACCGTGCACCGCCGGGTCAGTCGTCTCCAGGAGCTCCTGGGCGCCCGCACCCGCTTCCAGCTCGGAGTGCAGGCCGCCCGCCGCGGCTGGCTTTGACACGGCAAGGACCTTTGTCGGAAACCCGCCATGACGGGAACCCGACATGTACGCGGGCTTTCCCGCAGGTGACACCGGCGGACAGGGTGATGCAACGCTCCCGCCCGGCAGTTCGCGCGGCCGGGCCGGGGCGACCCCCCTCGTCACCGGAAGGACCCGCACGTGTCTGCTCCCAGACGTCTCGCCTCGCGCCGGGCACTCGGCGCCACCGCCACCGCCCTCGCCGCGACCCTGCTCGCCGGCCCGCTCGCCACGAGCCAGGCCTCCGCCGCGCCGGCGCCCACGTCCCGGGCCGCCGCCGAGCCCGACACGGCCGCGCTCGCCGGAGCCCTGACCGACCAGGAGATCAACTGGGAGACCTGCGCGTTCCCGGGCCTGGCGAAGGAGAAGGCGGACCAGCTTCGCACCGTCGAAGGCCTCGCCTGCGCCACCGTCGCGATGCCGCTCGACTGGCACGACCCCGGCAACGGCAAGACCATCGACGTGCGCATATCCCGCACCGCCACCAGCGACAAGAGCGACCCGGAGCGTCAGGGCATCGCCCTCGTCAACCCCGGCGGGCCCGGCGGCTCCGGGCTGCCCTGGGGCGCGGCCATGGCCCAGCGCGCCCCCGAGCTGGCCGAGAAGTACGACTTCATCGGCTTCGATCCGCGCGGCGTCGGCCAGAGCACCCCGCTCACCTGCACCTACACCGTCCCGGACGACCCGGCCGACCAGGACGCGGTCAACCGCGCCAAGGTCAAGGGCTGCATGGACGGCGGCCTCGCCCCCTACATCACCACCGAGCAGACCGCGTACGACATGGACTTCATCCGCGTCCTGCTCGGCGAGGACCGGACCAGCTACATCGGCTACTCCTACGGCACCTGGCTCGGCGCCTGGTACGCGGGTACCTTCCCCGGCAAGTCCCACCGCTTCCTGCTGGACTCCGCCACCGACGTCACGAAGAACTCCCTCCAGCGCACCTGGGACCTCCAGCCGCCCAGCCGCGACCGGCAGTTCCAGGAGGCCCTCCTCCCGTACGTCGCCCGCCACGACGACGTCTACGGCGTCGGCACCGACCCCATGAAGATCCGCGAGCACTTCGAACGGGCGGGCGGAACCCGGGAGTTCATCGGCCAGCTCTTCATGGCCTACTACATCATCCCGGCCATGTACGACACCTCGCAGTACCCGACCGCCGCCTCGGCCGTCGCCGTCATCGCGGAGTCCGGCATCCCGGCGGAGGGCTCCGACCAGCAGGCCGTCGAGACGGTGGTCGACGGCATCCTGGCCGACGGTGGCCTCGACGCCGACCAGCGCGCCTTCGTCGCCGACGCGAAGACCGACATGCTGGAGGCCATCGAGGCCAGGGAGCGGGGCCAGGGCGCCGCGGGCGAGACGGCGACCTTCGACGCCGCCTTCGAGGCCATCCGCTGCCAGGACGGCCAGTGGAACCAGAACCTCAACTACTGGCAGCGGTGGCTCCAGCGCCAGCAGCGCCACGCCCCGCTGCTGGCGGCCTTCAACTCCACTCCGCTGTGCGCCTACTGGCCCACCGACAACCGGATGCCCAAGGCGCACCAGAAGACCTTCCCGGAGCTGCTCGTCGTCCAGTCCGAGCTCGACGCCGCCACCGCATACGAGGGCGCCCTGTCCACCGGCAAGAAGCTCCCCGGCGCC
Organism: Streptomyces sp. JJ38; assembly: GCF_019303475.1. Taxonomy (GTDB): domain Bacteria; phylum Actinomycetota; class Actinomycetes; order Streptomycetales; family Streptomycetaceae; genus Streptomyces. The sequence continues at coordinate 78,840 of NZ_JABLSI010000035.1, read as the reverse complement.
AAGATGATCAGCGTCGACAACGAGGGCAGCCACGGCCTCTTCCCCTACGGCACCACCTGTGTCGACCTCCCGGTGATCGACTACTTCCTCACCGGCACCACGCCTCGGGACCGCTTCACCGGCTGCCAGGGCCTGCCGCTCCCCGGTGAGGAGAAGACCTACGAGGTCGCCGGTGAGCTGAAGAAGAACGGCAAGATCAAGATCCGGATGCGCACGGACGAGGTGAGGGAGGCCAACCGCCTCGTCCGCGACCTCCTCCGCGAGGCCAACACCCCGGACCCGTCCGAGGCCGCCGCCTCCCAGTCCTCCTGACGCCTCGACAACCACCCCCCACCGGGGCCGGGCCGCGCTGCACCGCGGCCCGGCCCCCTCTTTCCGTCCACGCGTCCCCTGCCCGACCCCCGTGCGGGCCGAGGCGCCGGCATCCAGCCCAACTCCGGCCCGTCCGGCGTTATTCCGGGGCCGTCGTGCCGTGCAGCGCCAGGGTCAGCAGGCCGTGGACGTACGCGTCCACGGGGTGGCCGCTCGCCAGCAGTTCCGGGAGGTCGGCCGGGGCGAACCAGCGGTGGCCGGAGTGCTCGGCCGGCCGCTGCGCCGGGGCGCTCAGCTCTCCGGCGACCGCCACGAGGAAGTCCGCCTCATGGCGGATGCCGCGTCCGTCGTCCCCCTCCCAGGTGCCGACGCGCAGCAGCCTGCGCAGCCGGGTGAGCCGCCAGCCCGTCTCCTCGCCGACCTCCCGGGCCAAGGCGTCCACCAGCGTCTCGCCCGGCTCGACGTGACCCCCGACGACGTCCCAGCACCCGGGGAACAGCGCGCGGTCGGGGCTCCGCCGCTGGGCGAACGCCTCCCCGCGCCCGTTCACCACGACGGCGCCGACGGTCCACACCTCGCCCGCACGCGGCTCGGGCAGCACCACGTCGGCCTCCACGGCGACCGGGGACGAGGTCATCCGGGCCGCCCCGTCAGACCGGGACGAAGTTGGTCAGCGTGCAGCCCTCCACGATCGGCTTCTCCTGCTGGTAGCCGCTCGGCACCTCGAACCCCTTCTCGCAGGTGAAGAGGACCAGGCCGGCGATGTGCAGCTCCCGCGCCGCGGTGTCGCCCTCCGGGACGACCGCGAAGTCCCGCCCCACGAGGAAGCGCTTGGTGTCGCCCTCGATCTCGGCCTTCATCGTCGCGGCCTGGAACTTCTCCATGTCCCCGATGGCCAGCAGGGTGATGTCGCGGTCCTGCTGGTCCTCGCAGACCGCGCGCTCCTTGATTCCCCACGACGCGTCCAGGGCCTCGTCGTCCATCGTCCCGCCCGCAGAGCCGACCTCCAGCCCGTAGCAGCCGGTGTTCTCGTTGACGAACTTCTCGATCGCCGCCATGTCGCCCGCCTTGGGCAGGCCCATGCCCGACATCGGGCCGTCGTCACCGCACCCGCTGAGCGTCGCCAGCGCCGCGACCGCCGCCGCCCCCGCCGCGCAACCCTGCCGTATCCGCATATCCGCGCTCCCCCAGAGAAAGGGCACCGTCAGTCCTCGTGCGCTGCCGGGCCGTTGAGATCACCGCGGTGAGGATAGCCAACTGATCATGACCCTGCCCACGCGCGGCCGGGCGTGGACAGGGCGCCCGGCGGGAGCGATGAGTTTCGGGGAGCGGGGGCGTCTGACCTCGCGTAGACCGTCGGCGGGAGAAGGAGGAACACGGCATGACGGTGATCATCGCGGGGTGGCTGGACGTGGCCCCCGAGGAGCGGGACCGGCTGGTCGAGGCGCACCGGGAACTCGTGGCGGCGGGGCGAGGGCGGCCGGGCTGTCTGGACCTGGCGATCTCGGCGGACCCGACGGACCCGGGGCGCGTCCGCCTGTTCGAGCACTGGGAGTCGCAGGAGACGCTGGACGCCTGGCGGGCGGTGGCACCGCAGCCTTCGGTGCCGGTCGAGATCGGGCAGGCCGAGGTGTTCCGGCACGAGGTGGCCCGCTCCGGGCCGCCGTTCGACTGAGCGCGTCACGCGCGTGCCGGGACGCCCGCGCCCGGTGGGGGCGGGGGCGGGCGCCGGGACGCGGGGGTGCGGTCAGCAGCTCGCGACGCGTTCGTACCAGCCGGGGGAGGTCTCGGCCAGTGACGTGTGGGTGTAGGTGTTCCACAGGCCGAGCGCGTCACCGGAGCCGACGGCGTAGGTGTAGCCGTAGCTGACGACGGCGCGGCCGGCCGTGGTGTGGGCGTAGTTGCTGGCGGTGACGCAGGCCGGGTCGCCGGGGTCCGGGTCGCCCGGGTCACCGGGCTCGGTGGTGCCGAGGCCCCAGTCGGCGGTGATGGCGGACGTGGAGCACAGCACGTCGGCGAAGTAGCTGCCCGACGCCCCGCAGCCCTCGGCGGGGCGGACGGGGACGGCGTGCCCCACGCCCGTCGCCGTGTACCGGTGGACGACCGTGCCCGAGGGGCCGTCGTACGTCGTCCGGGTGACGCCGCCGGGCAGCGAGGTGGAGGAGTCGGGCGAGGCGTCGGTGCCGTGGACGTCGGTCCACTGCTTGACGGACTCCGTGGCGTTGACCGGGCGCACGGTGGTGTCCGAGGTGCCGTGCCAGACGGAGACGGTGGGCCAGGGGCCCGCGTGACCGGGGTTCTGGGCGCGTACGAGGTCGCCCCAGGCGTCGGCGGACCGGGACTTGCCGGGGTTCATGCAGCCGAACGCCTCGACCGTGCTCGTCGCGCAGCCGTGCGGGACGCCGGAGAGGACGGCGCCGCCCGCGAAGACCTCGGGGTAGGCGGCGAGCACGCTGGAGGCCATCGCGCCGCCGGCGGAGAACCCGGCGACGAAGACGCGGGACGGGTCGGCGCCCGCGGCGTCCACCGTGTGGGCGACCATCTGCCGCAGGGACAGGACCTCGCCCCGGCCGCGCGAGGTGTCGGCGGGCTCGAACCAGTTGAAGCAGCGCGAGCTGTTGTTGACCGTCTCCTGCTGGGCGGCGACGAGCGCGAAGCCGCGGGCGTCGGCGTACTCGGCCCAGCCGGAACCCGCCACGTACCCGGCCGCGTCCTGGGTGCAGCCGTGCAGGACGAGGACGACGGGCGAGCCGGGCGCGAGCCCGTCCGGCAGGTGGCGGTACAGCGTGAGGGCGCCGGGGTTGCTGCCGAAGCCCGTGATCCGCTCCAGGGCGGACGTGGTGGTGACGCCCCCGGAGCCGGCGGTCGCCGCGGGCGCCGTGGGGGCGGCGGGCGCGGGGGATGTGGCGTGGGCGGCCGTGGGGGAGAGGCCGGTCAGGGCGAGGAGGGGGAGGGCGAGGGCGGTGAGCGCGGCCGCCGCCCGGCGGAGCCGTTGCGGTGATCTCATGTGGGGTCCTTTTGGCCTGAGGGACCGGACGCTCCGCACGGTAGGGCCGCGCCGCATACCGCCCGAACAGGGCGTGCGCACACCGCTCCCGCGTCGCTGGTGTCCGCGGGACACATTGCCGCGGGGCGTTCGCGGGCGGAGGCTGCCGTCTCAGCGAAGCCCGCAGCAGGGCAGTCACCGCACCACACGAGGAGCCCGCCGCCATGCCCAGATCCGTACCCGGGGCCGGAATCCGGTCCGCCGTACCCGCCCGAGGCACCGCGCCCCTTCGGCGCCGTTCCGTTCTCGCGAGCGCCGCGCTGGCGGCCTGCGCGGCGCTGGCCGCCTCCTGCGCCAGCCCGGGGAGCGCCGCGGACGGCGGGGGTGACGCCGACGAGGTGAAGGTCGCGCTCGTCACCTCCGTCAGCGGCCCGCTCGCCTCCTACGGCGAGCAGTACCTGCGTGGCTTCGAGGCCGGGCTCGACCACGCGACGGAGGGCACCGGCGAGGTGGACGGCGTCCGCATCACCGTGCTGGAGGACGACGACGCGGGCGACCCGGCCAAGGGGGTGTCCCTGGTCAAGAAGCGCATCGGGCAGGGCGTCCCGATCGTCGCCGGGACGGTGGCCTCGGGCGTGGCCACGCAGATCGCGCCCGTCGCCGCGCAGAACGAGACCCTCTACATCTCGGGCCCGGCGGCCACCGACGCCCTCACCGGCATCAACGACCACACCTTCCGCTCGGGCCGGCAGACCTACCAGGACGTGGTGACCGCCCGGGAGATCCTGGCGGCCGAGGGCGACGGGGAGGGCGGCCGGAAGGTCGTCGTGCTCGCCCAGGACAACGCCTTCGGGCAGGCCAACGTCGCCGCCGTGGAGTCGGTGCTCGGCACCGGCGGCACCACGGTGACATCCGTCCTGGCCGCGCCCGGCGCGACCGATCTGACGCCCACCGCCCGCAAGGTGCTGGCGGCGGAGCCGGACATGGTCTTCGTGGCCTGGGCCGGAGACACGGCCCGGTCGATGTGGGCCACGCTGGAGCAGCAGGGTGTCCTGGACGAGGCCACCGTCGTCACCGGCCTGGACAGCCGGGCCAGTTACCCGGTGTTCGGCAAGGCGCGCGAACGCGTCACCCTGCTCGCCCACTATGTGCCCGGCGCGACAAAGACGCCCGAGGCCAAGGCCATGCGCGCCTACTTCGAGGAGAAGGGCTGGGAGGAGGACCTGTTCAGCCCGGACGGGTTCACGGCGGCGCAGCTGGTGGTGCGCGCCGTCGAGGCGGGCGGCGCCGACGGGGACGTCCGGGCCATGATCGAGGCGCTGGAGGGCTACGCGTTCTCCGGGGTGAAGGGGCGGCAGACGGTGCGGGCCGAGGACCACGCACTGCTCCAGCCCATGTTCCAGGCCGGGTTCGACGGCGAACTGCCCGCCGTCACCCGGACGCTGGAGCCCGGCCGGGTCGCGCCGTGACGGCGGCCGCGCGCGGGCCCGCCCGCGCACAGTCCTTTGGCGACCGGGCCGCCCGCGCCGCGACCGGGAACGTCCTCGAACTCGACCGGCTGAGCTGGCACGTCGGCGCCGTGCGCATCGTGGAGGAGGTGTGCCTCGCCGTGGCCGAGGGCGAGTTCCTGGCGGTCATCGGCCCCAACGGGGCGGGCAAGACCTCCCTGTTCAACCTGGTCTCCGGGGTCCGGCGGGCCACGTCCGGGGCCGTACGGCTCGACGGGCGCGACCTGAACCGGCTGCCCCCGCACCGCCGGGCCCGGGGCGGGATCGCCCGCACCTTCCAGTCCTCGTCCGTCTTCCCGACGATGACCGTCGCCGAGCACGCGGAACTGGCCGCCCGAGCGGCCGGGGCCCGCCGCGTCACCGGCCGCAGGGTGGCCGAGCTGCTGGCCCGGGTCCGGCTGGAACACCGGGCGGACGCGCCGGCCGGCGGGCTCAGCCACGGGGACAAGCGCAAGCTGGAGCTGGCCATGCTGCTCGCGCCCACCCTCGCCGGTGCGGGCCCGCGGCTGCTGCTGCTGGACGAGCCGATGGCCGGGGTCGCCGCCGAGGAGACCGGTGAACTCACCGCCGTCCTCCGCGAGGTGCACCGCGAGGAGGGGCGGACCGTCCTCATGGTCGAGCACCACATGGACATCGTGCTCGGCCTCGCCGACCGGGTCGCCGTCATGCACCACGGCCGCCTGCTCGCCGTCGGCACCCCGGCCGCCGTCATGGCGGACGCGACCGTGCAGGACGCCTACGTCGGGGAGGCGCTGTGACCCCCGGACAGCAGGCGTCGAGCCCGCTGCTCGACGTGCGCGGACTGCATGTCGAGATCGCCGGCTCCCGCATCGTGCAGGGCGTGGACCTCGCCGTCCCCGCCGAGGGCGTCACCGCGCTGCTCGGCCGCAACGGCGTGGGAAAGACGACGACGGTCCGGGCCGTGCTCGGGCTGCTGCCGGACGGCGGGCGCGTCACCGCGGGCACCGTCACCCTGGACGGCGCGGACGTCACCGACGAGCCCACCCACCGCACCGTGCGGCGCGGTGTGGGCTACGCCCCGGAGGACCGGGGCGTGTTCGCGCACCTCACCGTCGCCGAGAACCTCTCCCTGGCCGAACGGCCCGGCTCCCCCCACCACTACGACCTCGTCCACGACCTGTTCCCCGAGCTGCGCGACCGGCGCGCCCAGCCGGCCGGTTCGCTCTCCGGCGGGCAGCAGCAGATGGTGGCCATCGCCCGCACGCTCCTCAACGACAACCGGCTCATCGTCGTGGACGAGCCGACGAAGGGGCTGGCGCCGCGCGTCGTCACCGAGGTGACCGAGGTGCTGGAACGCGCCGCCGAGCGCGTGCCGCTGCTGCTCGTCGAGCAGAACCTGGCCGTCGTGCGGCGCCTCGCCCGGCACGCCGTCGTCCTGGACGCGGGCCGCACCGTGCACACCGGGGACGCGGCGGCGCTCCTGGCCGACCGGGAGCTGACCACCGCGCTGCTCGGCGTCGGCGCCCGCCCCGGGCCGTACCCCCGCGTGAGCGACGGGCCGGGGCCCGGGCCGGACGCCGTGCCGGGCGACGGGGCGCGTTCCGGCTCGCGTTCCGGTGCCGGTACCGCACCGGGCCACGGGACGTCGGCCGCCACACCGAGAGGAGCCGCCTGACATGGAGACGTTCGTCCTCCTCACCCTCACCGGACTCGGCCTGGGTGCCCTCTACTTCCTCATCGCCTCCGGACTCGCCCTCATCTTCGGGCTCATGGACGTCCTCAACTTCGCGCACGGTGCCTTCCTCACCGTCGCCGCCTACACCGCCTGGGCCACCGCCGACGCCGTGCCCGGCCTCGGTGGCCTGCTCCTCGCGGCCGTCGTCGGCACCGCGACCGGGCTCGCGCTCGCCGTCGTCGTCGAGTTCGTGCTGATCCGGCGGCTGTACGGGCGGGCCAAGGAGCAGATCCTCGTCACCGTCGGGCTCTCGCTCGCCGTCCCGGCGGCCGTGCAGACCCTCGCGGGGGCGGACGCCCGCACCTTCCCGGTGCCCGACTCGCTGGCCGGCACGGTCGGCGTGTTCGGCGCCAGCGTGCCGGTCAACCGTTTCGTGCTCATCGGCGTGGCGCTGACCGTCCTCGTCGCGGTCCGGCTGTTCCTGTCCCACACCCGCTACGGGCTCGTCGTGCGGGCCGGGGTGGAGGACCGGGCCATGGTCACCGCCCTCGGCATCGACGTCACCCGCGCCTTCACCGTCGTCTTCGCCCTCGGCGGCGCCCTCGCCGGGCTCGCCGGAGTGCTCGGCGGGCTGTACTTCGGCTCGCTCTCCCCGCACCAGGGCACCGGGCTGCTGGTCTTCGCGTTCGTCGTCGTCATCATCGGTGGGCTCGGCTCCATCACCGGCGTCTCGCTCGCCGCGCTCGCCGTCGGCCTCACCCAGCAGTACGCCGACTACTACGCCGGCGGCTACGGGGACCTGGCCGTCGTCGTGCTGCTCGCCGTCGTCGTCCTGGCCCGCCCCGTGCCCGGCGCGCCCACCCCCCTGGAGCGGTTGCGGCGGCTGGTCGCTCCCGGGCCCGCCGCCGCACCCGCCAGCACCCAAGGAGGCCGCGCATGACGGTCACGTCCGCCCCGCCCGCCGCCACCGCGCCCCCGGCCGCCTCCGGCGGCCGGGACACGGCCCGGCGCCGCGGACTGCGCTCCGCCGCCCTCCCGGCCGCCGTCCTGCTGGTCCTCGCTCTCCTGCCCTACTCGGCGCTGGAGATCCCGGTCCTGCTGGAAGGCCCCGTCAACTCCCCGGGGTCGCTGCAACTCTTCGCCCTGTGCCTGGTGTTCGCCGGGCTCGCGCTCGGCTATGACCTGATGTTCGGCCGCACCGGACTGCTCTCCTTCGGCCACGCCCTCTACATCGCGGGCGGCGCCTACGGCACCCAACTGGCCATGACGGAATGGGGGCTCGGCCTGTTCCCGGCCGTGCTGGTCACCCTCGTGCTGGGCACGCTGGCCGCCGTCGTGCTCGGGGCCGTGTCGCTGCGCACCCTCGCTCTCGGCGGCATCGGCTTCGCCATGGTCACCCTCGCCTTCGCCCAGGCCGGTTCCCTCCTCGTCGGCCGCAACCCCGGCGGGCTCACCGGCGGCGAGGAGGGCCTGCCCCTCCACACCGCCGGGGTGCCCGACGCCTTCCTCGGCGTCGCCAACACGGTCAACGTCTACTGGCTGGCGCTCGGTTACCTCACCCTCGTCGCCGCCGTCGTGTGGTGGGTCACCGCGCGGCCCGTCGGCCGGGTGTGGCAGGCCGTACGCGACAACGAGCCGCGCGTCGCCGTCCTCGGGCTCGACCCCTTCCGGTACAAGCTGGGCGCCTTCGTCCTCGCCTCCGCCCTCGCCGTGCTCGGCGGCGCCGTGCACCTCCTCGTCACGGCCGGGGCCACCCCGCACTCCAGCACCCCGACGTTCACGCTCACGCTGCTCGTCATGGTCGTGCTCGGCGGCAGCGGCACCCGCTGGGGGCCCGTCCTCGGCGGCGCCCTGTTCACCTTCCTCGACCAGCGGCTGGCCGCCGTCGCCGACGTCGTCGAGCCGCTGCTCATCCTGGGCACCCTGTTCGTCCTCGCCGTCTACGCCGCCCCCGGCGGCCTCGCCTCCCTGCGCCCGCGCTCCCCGCGCCCCCGTTCGCTCCGCCCGCGTCGAAAGGGGTCCCCGTGACCGAGCCCGCCCCCGTCCCCGTCCCCGCCCGGGAGTACGCCGTCCCGGTGCGGGGCGGCCGCCTCGCCGTCACCCACTGGCCCGGGGGCGGCGAGGCGGCCGATGTTCCCGGCCTCGGCGACGTGCCCGTTCTCGCGTTGCACGGCATCACCGCCAACGGCCACGCCTTCACCGCGCTGGCGGAGGCGCTCGGCCCCCAACGGCCCCTGCACGCCCCCGACCTGCGCGGACGGGCACACAGCGCCGCGCTGCCCGGGCCCTACGGGCTGGCCGCACACGTCGAGGACGTGCTCGCGCTGCTGCGCCACCTGGGCCGCGAACGCGCCGTGCTCGTCGGGCACTCGATGGGCGCGTTCGTCGCCGCGCTGGCCGCCGCCCGGCACCCGGAGCGCTTCCCGCACGTCGTCCTCGTCGACGGCGGGCTCGGCTTCCCGCCCCCGGACGGCACCGACATCGACGCCCTCCTCGACGCCGTCATAGGCCCGGCGATGCGGCGGCTGCGCATGACCTTCCCCGACCGGGCGGCCTACCACGCGTTCTTCCGCTCGCATCCCGCCCTCGCCGCGCACTGGGGCCCGCACGTCCAGGCGTACGTCGACCGCGACCTCGTCGGCGAGCCGCCCGCCCTGCGCAGCAGTTGCGTCCTCGACGCCGTGCGGGCCGACGGCTCCGACGTGCTGCGCGGCCCCGAGGTCCTGGCCGCCGTCCACCGGCCCGGGGTGAGGGGGACGCTGCTGTGGGCGGAGCGCGGTCTGCTGGACGAGCCGCGGGGCCTCTACGACGCGCCCCGGCTCGCCGCCACCGGGCCCGAGCCCGGCCGCGTCGCCACGCACCGGCTGCCGGACACCAACCACTACTCGGCCCTGCTCCGCCCCGCGGCCGTGGCCGCCGTGGCCGCCGCCGTCCACCGCGCCCACTCCGAGGTGTGCCAGGGGTACACGGGCGGTCGGGCAAGTATGGACCGCTGACACATCGGGGGCGAGGCGGGCCCTGCCTAGTCTGCGGACATGACGCCACACTCCGTCACCCTCGACCTCGGCGGGCGCACCGCGCTCGTCACCGGTGCCGCCAGCGGAATCGGGCGGGCCTGCGCGCTGCGGCTGGCCGCCGCCGGAGCCAAGGTGCGCGCCGTGGACCGCGACGCGGCCGGGCTGGACGCGCTCGCCGAGGCCGCTCCCGACGCCGTCGAGCCGCTCCGGCTCGACCTCACCGAGCTGGACGCCGCCGAGCAGGCCGCCACCGGGATCGACGTCCTCGTCAACAACGCCGGGCTCCAGGTCGTCCGGCCGCTGGAGAGCTTCCCGCAGGACGCCTTCCGACTCATCCTCACCGTCATGCTGGAGGCGCCCTTCCGGCTGATCCGCGGTGCCCTGCCGCACATGTACGGGCAGGGCTGGGGCCGTGTCGTCAACGTCTCCTCGGTGCACGGGCTGCGGGCCTCCGCCTACAAGGCGGCCTACGTGTCGGCCAAGCACGGGCTGGAGGGCCTGTCCAAGGTCACCGCCCTGGAGGGGGCGGCCCACGGCGTCACGTCGAACTGCGTCAGCCCCGCCTACGTCCGCACCCCGCTCGTCGAGCGCCAGATCGCCGACCAGGCCCGGGCCCACGGCATCCCCGAGGACCGGGTCGTCAGCGAGGTCATGCTGGGCGACTCGGCGGTCAAGCGGCTCGTCGAGCCGGAGGAGGTCGCCGAGGCGGTCGCCTACCTGTGCGGCCCGCAGGCCGGAGCGATCACCGGCAGCTCCCTCCCGCTCGACGGGGGCTGGACGGCACACTGACGCCCATGCACGACGAGACCACCACCTCGTACGACCCGCCCCGCACCCCGCCCGACTACCTCCAGCTCCTGGTCAGCGGCGCGCCGGCCGAGGCCTTCGACGGCCCGACGACGCCGGAGCGGGTCCTCGCCCTGCGGCTGCGCGCCGAGCTCGAGGGGCGGCGGCGGCGCGAGGCGGAGCTGACCGCCCTCATCGAGACGGCCCACGACCTGGCCGGGCTGCGCGACCTGGACGCCGTCCTGCGCGCGATCGTGCAGCGCGCCCGCTCCCTCCTGGGCACCGAGGTCGCCTATCTGACGCTCACCGACCGCGAGCGCGGCGACACCTACATGCGGGTCACCGAGGGCTCCGTCTCCGCCCGCTTCCAGCAGCTGCGGCTGGGGATGGGGGAGGGGCTGGGCGGGCTGGTCGCCCAGACGGCCCGCCCCTACGTCACCGACGACTACTTCCGCGACTCTCGCTTCCAGCACACCGCCCCCATCGACGACGGCGTCCGGGAGGAGGGGCTCGTCGCCATCCTCGGCGTCCCCCTGACACTCGGCGGCGAGGTCATCGGCGTCATCTACGCCGCCGACCGGCGCGCCCGCGTCTTCGAGCGCGAGCAGATCGCGCTGCTCTCCTCCTTCGCCGCGCACGCGGCCGTCGCGATCGACACGACCCGTCTCATCGCCGAGACCCGCGGCGCGCTCGCCGCACTGGAGGCCACCAACGAGACGATCGAGCGGGCCGGCGAGGTCCACGACCGGCTCACCGCGCTGGTGCTCCGCGGCGGCGGCGTCGACGACGTGACCGCGGCCCTGTCCCAGGTGCTCGGCGGCCGGGTGGAGTTCACCGGGCCCGAGACGGCGACGGAGGCCGTCGAGCGCTCGGCCCGCGCGGGCCACGCCGTCCGGGAGACCGCGGGGGAGCCGCACGGGCCGGGGGCGGACGCCGGGGCCGGAGCACCCTGGGTGGCGGCGGTCGCCGCGGGCGGGGAGCTGCTGGGCGCCCTCGTCCTGCACGGGCAGCCGCGGCTCGACCCGGTCGACCAGCGCACGCTGGAGCGCGCCGCCATGGTCACCTCGCTGCTGCTCCTCGCCCGCCGCTCCGCCGCCGAGGCCGAGCAGCGGGTGCGCGGTGAGCTGCTGGACGATCTGCTGGACACCCCCGGACGCAGTCCCGAGGTGCTGTGGCGGCGCGCCGCCCGGCTGGGCGCCGACCTTGGCGCACCGCACGTCGTCCTCGCCGCCCTGGGCCCCGCCGACGCCGACGCCGACGCACCCGACGTACTCGACGCGTCCGACGACGCCGGCGCCCCCGAGAGCGACGGCGCCGCCCGGCACGGCAGCGGCCGGGGGCGGCTGTGGGCCGCGGCCTCCCACCTGGCCGCCACCGCCCACGGGCTGGCCGCCGCCCGTGACGGCGGCACCGTGCTCCTGCTGCCGCTGCCCGAGGGGACGGACGCCGGGGAGCTGGCCCGCCGCGCCGCCGCCCAGCTCGGGGCCGCCGTGCACGGCCCCGTCACCGTCGGCGCCTCGGCCGTCGGCACCGGGCCGTCGGGCGTCCCCGCCGCCTACGCCGAGGCCCGGCGCTGCGTGGACGCCATGCGGCTGCTGGGCCGGGGCGGCGAGGGCGGTGCGGCCCAGGACTTCGGCTTCCTCGGCGTGCTGCTCTCCGACGCCCGCGACGTGGGCGGATTCGTCGAGCGCACCCTCGGCCCCGTCCTCACCTACGACCGTCGGCGCGGCACGGACCTCGTCGATACCCTCGCCGCCTACTTCGACAGCGGCATGAGCCCGGTGCGAGCCAAGGACCTGCTGCACGTCCACGTCAACACCGTCGCCCAGCGGCTCGACCGGGTGGCCAAGCTGCTGGGCGACGACTGGCAGTCCCCCGAGCGGGTGCTGGAGGTGCAGCTAGCGCTGCGGCTGCACCGGCTCTCGGGCGCCTTCACCGGCGGCCGCTGACGGCGCGGGCCGCGGCGGAACCGGCCCGTCCGCGCACGCGGTCCCGTCCTCGCCCGGGGCGGGTGCGTCGCCGTCCGAGAGGTCCCGCATCCGCGTCTCCCGCGCGCACAGGATCGCCACGACGGTCAGTGCGGCGGCGGCGATCACATACAGGGAGACCGGTACCGAGCTGTCGAAGTCGGCCAGCAGCGCGGTGGCGATCATCGGCGCGGGCGCGCCCGCCGCCACCGAGGAGAACTGCGCGCCGATCGACGCGCCGGAGTAGCGCATGCGCGTGGCGAACAGCTCGGCGAAGAACGCCGCCTGGGGCGCGTACATCGCCCCGTGCAGAACCAGCCCGACGGTGACCGCGAGCAGCAGCGCCGCGAAGTTCCGGGTGTCGATCAGCGCGAAGAACGGGAACATCCACAGGCCCACCCCCGCCGCGCCGATCAGGTACACGGGCCGCCGGCCCAGCCGGTCGGAGAGGGCTCCCCACAGCGGGATCGTCGCGAAGTGCACGGCCGAGGCGATGAGTACGGCGTTCAGCGCGCTCTGCTTGGACAGGTCGAGCTGGTCGGTGACGTAGACGAGGATGAACGCGGTGATCACGTAGTAGCTGATGTTCTCCGCCATCCGGGCGCCCATGGCCACCAGCACGTCGCGCCAGTGGTGCCGCAGGACGGCCAGCAGCGGCGGCTGCTCGGCCTTCCGGTCCTCGGCCTTGCGGGCCTCCGCCCGGGCCAGCGCCGCCTTGAACACTGGCGACTCGTCCACCGAGATGCGGATCCACAGCCCGACGAGGACGAGCAGGCCCGAGAGCAGGAACGGCACCCGCCAGCCCCACGACTCGAACGCGGCGTCGCTCAGGGTCGCCGTCAGCGCCGCGAGCACACCGGTGGCCAGCAGCTGCCCGGCCGGGGCGCCGGTCTGCGGCCAGGAGGCCCAGAAGCCGCGCCGCCGGGCGTCACCGTGCTCCGAGACGAGGAGCACCGCGCCGCCCCACTCACCGCCCAGCGCGAAGCCCTGCACGAGCCGCAGCGTCGTCAGCAGGACGGGGGCGAGCGAGCCGACGGTGGCGTGGGTGGGCAGCAGCCCGATGGCGAACGTGGCGCCGCCCATCAGCAGCAGGCTCAGCACCAGCAGCTTCTTGCGGCCGACGCGGTCGCCGTAGTGGCCGAACACCAGCGCGCCGATCGGCCGCGCGGCGAACCCGATGGCGTACGTCAGGAACGCCAGCAGCGTGCCCACGAGCGGATCGGAGTCGGGGAAGAACAGCTCGTTGAAGACCAGCGCGGCGGCGGCGCCGTACAGAAAGAAGTCGTACCACTCGATCGTCGTACCGATCAGGCTCGCCGCGACGATGCGCTTCAGCGGGCCTTGCGGGGGCGGGGCGGGCGGGGAGGAAGCCGCGGCAGCCATGGTTCTCCACTTCCGGGCGGGGGGACGGGACTGGCCACACCGTAGGAACCCCCACGTCACGGGCCCATGTGGTCGCGCACCACACTTCCGCCGTCCCACATGCCGCCCACGGCCACCCCGGGCACGGTCCGGCGGGGGAAGCGCATGCTGGGGGTATGGGTGTTGTCGTCGGGACCTGCGGATGGCAGTACCGGGACTGGCGCGGCGTGCTCTACCCGCGCGAGCTGCCCGGACGGCTGTGGCTGGAGGAGTACGCCCGGCAGTTCCGCACGGTGGAGAGCAACAACGCCTTCTACCGGCTCCCCGCCCCCGAGACCTTCGCGGACTGGCGCGACCGCACCCCCGAGGGCTTCGTCATGGCCGTCAAGGCCAGCCGGTACCTGACACACCTCAAGCGGCTCCGCGATGCCGAGGAACCGGTGCGCAGGCTGCTGTCGCACGCGGAGGCCCTGGGCGACAAGCTCGGCCCCGTCCTCCTCCAGCTCCCGCCCACGCTGCGGGCCGACCCGGCCCTCCTGGACGCCTGCCTCGCCGCCTTCCCGCCCGACGTGCGGGTGGCCGTCGAGCCGCGGCACTCCTCGTGGTGGACGCCCGAGGTCCGGTCCGTCCTCGCCGACCGCGGGTGCGCCCTGTGCTGGGCCGACCGGGCCTCCCGCCCCGTGACGCCGCTGTGGCGCACCGCCGACTGGGGGTACGTCCGCTTCCACGGCGGCCGGGCACGGCCCTGGCCCCGCTACGGACCGCAGGCCCTGCGCAGCTGGGCCGAGCGGATCGCCGACGCCTGGCCGCCGGAGGCCGAGGTGTTCGCCTACTTCAACAACGACCAGGGCGGCGCCGCCGTCCTGGACGCCGGCCTCTTCGCCCGCTTCACCGCCGCGCCCGGCGGCGGCCCGCCCGGCGCCTCGCGGGGCGGCCCGGCGGGCGGTCCGCCAGGTGGAAGCTCATCCGGCGGCGGGGAGGGCACGCATTAGGCTTGCCGCCATGGCCGACGCGACATACAAGCTGATCCTCCTCCGCCACGGCGAGAGCGAGTGGAACGCGAAGAACCTGTTCACCGGGTGGGTGGACGTCAACCTCACCGACAAGGGCGAGACGGAGGCGATCCGCGGCGGCGAGCTGCTGTCGGACGCCGGCCTGCTCCCCGACGTCGTCCACACCTCCGTGCAGAAGCGCGCGATCCGCACCGCCAACCTGGCCCTGGAGTCCTGCGAGCGGCACTGGATTCCGGTGCACCGCTCCTGGCGGCTGAATGAGCGGCACTACGGCGCCCTGCAGGGCAAGGACAAGGCGCAGACCCTCGCCGAGTTCGGCGAGGAGCAGTTCATGCTGTGGCGCCGCTCCTACGACACCCCGCCGCCGGTGCTGGAGGACGGCGCCGAGTGGTCGCAGAGCGACGACCCGCGGTACGCCGAGATCCCGCCGGAGCTGCGCCCGCGCACCGAGTGCCTGAAGGACGTCGTCCACCGGATGATGCCGTACTGGTACGACAGCATCGTGCCGGATCTGGCCGCCGGCCGCGTCGTGCTGGTCGCCGCGCACGGCAACAGCCTCCGCGCCCTGGTCAAGCACCTGGACGGCATCTCGGACGCCGACATCGCGGGCCTGAACATCCCGACGGGCATCCCGCTCAGCTACGAGCTGGACGCCGCGTTCCGCCCGGTCAACCCCGGCGGCACCTACCTCGACCCGGACGCCGCCAAGGCCGCCATCGAAGCGGTGAAGAACCAGGGCAAGAAGTAGGCACAGCCCACGAGAGAGCCCCCTACCTGCGTCTTCTCCGCTGGTAGGGGGCTCTGTCGTAGCCCTGGGCCGTCTGTGGGCCGTCAGCCCGATCTCTGGCCCTTGCCGTAGACCGAGGCGATGGCCTTCCGGGTGCGCTCCCGGCTGCTCGGCATCAGGTGCGCGTACACCCGCAGCGTCAGGCCGGGGTCGCTGTGGCCGAGGTACTCGCTCACGGCCTTGACGCTCTCGCCGCCGTCCAGCAGGGCGGAGGCGTAGAAGTGCCGCAGAGCGTGCATCCCGTGTTCGCGGGCCGCCGCGTAGTCCTCCCCGGCCCTCGGTTCCGGGATGACACCGGCCGCCACCAGGGCGGGCTTCCACTGCCGGGGGTTCAGCTCACTGCGCCAGACGATGCCGCCGCCGGGCGCGGTGAACAGCAGCCGGTGGGTCTCCATGGGCCCATCGGCCGTCTTCCACGGCAACGTGATCTCAACGGGCGGGAACCGCTTCATGTGGGCCCGCAGCGCGTCCGCCACCGGGCCGGGCAGCGGTACGTCACGCAGCTTGCCGCCCTTGGGGGGAGCGAACACGGGCTTGCTCCGGCTGAGCTTGAGCTGTCGCACCACGTGCAGCGTCTCCGTGTCGAAGTCGACCGCGTCCACGGCAATGCCCAGGATCTCCCCCTGGCGTAGACCGCAGCCAGCCCCGAGGTCCACCATCGCTTGGTACCGCTCCGGCATCGCGGCCCGGACGGCGAATACGCGTTCGGGCTGCCACGGCACGACGCGCTTGAGGTCCACGACCGGCGCCTTCACCGAACGAGCCGAGCACGGGTTCCGCGCGAGGTAGCCGTCGTCCACGGCCGCGCTCAGCACCGTCCGCACGTTGGCGTAGATCGTGCGTGCGTACGGACCCACGATGCCATTCCGCGTCAGCGTGGCCAGCCACTCGCGGATGTGCTCAGGCTGGAACGACCCGAGCGGACGAGCCCCGATGTACGGGAAGGCGTGCAGCCGGAGCTGCGACTCCATGGACCACCGCGTGTTCGGGTCGTTCCCGTGCGTGCTGAGCCACTTCTCCGCGTACTGGCGGAACGTCGTCCGGCCCGCCTTGGGGTCGATGTACTGGCCGCGCGTCATGTCGGTTTCCACCTGGGCGAGCCACTGTTCGGCCAGCCGCTTCTGCCGGTCGGGGAAACTCTTGGACTTCTCGGTGCCGTCCGGGCCGACGTACCGGGCGCGGTAGCGCAGGCCGGAGCCGTGCCGGTCGGTCTTGACCTTGACGGGCTTGCCGTCCGGGCCCGGCTCGGTGCGGTACCAGCGGTCTTGGACGTGTCCGGCCATCAGGCAGCCTCTTCCATGAGGCCGGTTACCCAGCGACGGACGTCTTCGGGGTCGTAGCGGAGGTGGCGGCCGACGCGGAAGCCGCGGGGACCGGTCCGCTTGCGGCGCCATTGGTAGACCGTCTCCACCGGCACGCCCAGGAGGTCCGCCAGGTCCAGGGGAGTCAGGTAGCGCTCAGGCAGAGTGCGAGCCATGGTCACCACTCCCCCTCGTGGTCGAGTTCCGCCATGGCTTCGCGGGCGGTGTCGCGGTTGGTCTTGAGGTCTTGGGCGATGCTGGCGGCGAGCCAGGATTCGCCGGGTGTGTGGCCGTGTCCGGCGTAGGTCCAGTGGGCGAGGACGAGCGTGGAGCCCTCCGGGGCGTCGTCGGGGTCCGGGAGTCCGCGTTCGCGGCGTTCCTGCCGGGCCCGGAAGTCGGCCCGCGTCTGGCGCAGCGCTCCGAGGGTGGTCGAGTAGCGGCGCGACTTGGTGGAGAAGTGGCCCCGGAAGCCGAGCATGTGGGACCAGCGGGCCAGCATCCGGTCCGGGTAGGCGTCATCGAGGTCCCAGCAGGCTTCGATGAGCCGCCGTGCGTGGGCGGGCAGGCCGGGGAGCTTGTCGAGTTCGGCCCGCTCCCCGATCCGGCGGTCAACGGTGCCGGTGGTCTCCGCTGCCTTGGTGGCGTACTTGGCCACGTAGGCCGCCACGGCTTGTTCGGTCAGCTCGCTGCCGAGGTCGGTGCCGATCGGCTGCACGTCCACCTGCTGCCCCCATGCCAGCGTTCGGGCCGGGAAGTGGCCGACGGGCGGGAGTTCCAGGCGCACCCAGGAGGCGGCGGCCCGGATCGCGTCGTCCAGGAGCGTGACCGTGGCCCAGGCCGGGGGCGCGGTCTCGGGCCCGCCGGGACCGTCGAGGCGCACGATCGTGTGGAAGTGGACCGCGCCCCGGCGCTGGAACTCGGCCACCTTGCCGAAGGCGACCTTGGCGTGGTCGGGCAGCTCGCGTTGGGTGAGCCCGGCACGGCGTGCGATCTCCCGGCGCAGGCGGATGGTGAAGCGGCGCCACAGGTCGCCTGCGAGGTTGTTGAACAGCACGGCCCCCGCGTAGTCGTACGTCTCGGGATCGAGCGGGGTGCCCAGGGCGGCGTCCCCGTCGGCGTGGTGGGCGCCGCAGCGGCAGCGGCCGGAGGCGGGCTGGTTGTGCACGGGGCCGAAGGAGGGCGCGGTCAAGGTGGCGAAGACCTTCGGGTGCACGGCCACGTTCTCGGGCACGTCCTTGCGGGTGTCGCCGGTGATCCCGGCCCGGATCAGGTGGAACGTGTCCCCGGCGTAGGTCCAGGCGCACGAGGGGCAGCGCGAGGCACGCCGGTTGCCGCAGGCCACCCGCAGCCGACCACCGGGCTCGGACTCGGTGCTGTAGGAGTAGAGCACCTGCCCGGTGAGCGTGTCGCGGGTGACGGTGGAGCCCTGGAGGTGGATGGGGTCCGAGCAGCCGCCGCTGCGCCGAACCTGCTCCTGCCACCGGTCGAACCCAGGGGTGTTGGCTACGCGCAGCAGGTCAGCCAGGGTCACCGGATCGGTGCTCAGGGCCGCCGCCGTGGTGGTGACGGCGGCCGGGGGAACGGGGAAGTGGTTCATGCTGCCACCGCCCGCAGCCCGGTCCGGCAGGGAGCGCCGGTGGTGAACAGGTGGTCCAGTGCCGTCAGATAGCCGCTGGTCAGGGGTGCCGTCCCGAGGCGGCGCAGATGCAGCACGGGGGCCAGGGCCGGGGTCAGGCCGTCCACGGGAGTGGTGACCAGGAGGTCGTCATCGGAGCGGAAGAGGTCACCGCGCAGGCCGGGATGCTCAACCACCCGCACCCCGGGCACAGAGGCCAGGCCGGGGAAGATGTCCGCCAGCGTCGCTCGCGTCCCGGAGTCGGCGGAGGGAGCGACGACCCGTACGCGCAGACCGGTGGCGGCCTTGTCGGCGAGCAGGGATTCCAGGTCCCAGACGGCGTCGGCGAGGAAGAGGAGGTTCGCCACCGCGATGTCGATCATGCCGACCGCGTCCAGTACCAGCCCGCGCCACAGCTCAGCGGGCACGACGCTACGGGACGGGTAGCACGTGACCAGCTCATCACGCGGCGTCGGCTGCGAGCGGTGCTTGTCGCCCAGGCCCGGCCACAGGGTGTACGGGTCGGCTGCGAGGAGCTTCGCCGCAGCGTGCGCGTTCCGGGCGTGAGGGGTGCGGCCGTGGGTGATCCAGCGCTCTACGCTCTTGACGTCCATGCCGAGCCGACGGGCCAGGCCCTCGATCGTCACGTTCGCGGTGACCATCGCACCGCGCAGTCGTTCGTTCGCCGCCATCAGGCCGCCACCTCCGCCGTCACGGCGGTGCGGAACACGGGCGGGTGGACCGGGCAGGGCCGGTAGAGCAGGCCGTCGTCCTCGATGTCGTCCAGCGGCAGCGGCACCCAGCCGGTGTGACCGGCGTTGACCGGCCAGCAGGCGACCCAGCAGCCGCAGGCGTCGGCCGGACGCTCCGGGCACTGCGAGCAGGACGCCCACGAACCGGGCACGCACACGCAGGGCACCAGGACACCGGGAAGCCCGGTGAGCTGACCGTCATCGACAGACACTGACGTTCCCAGGCAGTCACCACACACGTCATCGCTGCACTGCGAGACCTGCACGTGCGTGGCCGCAATCGTTCCGGGCATGATGGAACCTCCCAGATGGGAAGCCCCGGGCGGCGTCGTGATCCTGGCAGAGAGCGCGCCACCTGGGGCGTTCTGTGTAGTGGGGCTGTAACTCGAAGCTACTCGCAGAAAAACTGCGAGTCAACAGAATCACTGCGACTAGTAGAAGTTCTCCGAGTCTGCGATCCTGGAGCCCTATTCAGAGGAGGCGATGTGAGCAACTTCGGGCTATTCGTCCGCTTCACGCTCAAGGAAGGCGCGGGGGAGGGCTTCGACGCCCTGGTGAGGGAGACCGCAGCGGGGATCAAGGCCAAGGAGCCTGGGACGCTCGTCTACTCCTGCCATGCGGTCGAGGACGCGCCGGATCAGCGCGTCTTCTACGAGCTGTACGCCGACCGGGAGGCGTTCGAGGAGCACGAGCGCCAGGAGCACACTCAGCGTTTCCTGCGCGAGCGCGAGAAGTACGTCGCTCGGACGGACGTGGACTTCCTGAGCCCCTACGCGGGCAAGTACCCGACCGAGGCCCCGAGTGACTGAGAACGACTCCCGCGCCGTAGGGCAGCGGATCAAGGAGTTGCGACGCAGCGCTGGCATGTCCCAGGCCGCTCTCGCAACCGCGATGTCGCGCTCGGAGAGTTGGGTCTCTCAGGTCGAACGCGGGGTGCAACCCGTGGAGCGACTCTCCGTACTCCAGGCCCTCGCTGACGCGCTGGGTGTCTCCGTGCGCGAGATCCGGCCGGAAGCGAGCACGCCGGACGAGCCGGAGGCCGAGCCTGTGCCGAGCAGCAACGACCTGGATAGCTTGCGGGTGACTCTCACTGGCCACCCCGCGTTGAGCAGCCTGTTTGCCGGGGCGCCGCATCCGTCCGCGTCGTCCGTGGCGGACCTGCGCTCGTGTGTGGAAGAGGTCTGGGAACTGGCCCACGCGTCGAGCTTTGCGGCGTTGAGTGACCGGCTGTCCGAACTCCTGCCAGCTGTCGAGGCCGCCGTCCGAACCGCTCCGGCCGACGAGCGCCAGGAGCTACACGAGCTGAGAGCCCGTGCCTACCAGGTGGCAGCGGCCAGCTTCGTCCGCCAGGACGAGGCCGACGCCGCATGGGTCGCGGCCGACCGGGCCCTTCAGGCGGCGGAGCTTGCCGGGAAGCCGCTCGAAGTGATCGCCAGCCTGTTCCGCATGGCACACGCCTTCATCCGGCAGCAGCGGACCGAGCAGGCCGAGCACGCCGCCACATCCGCAGTGGAGGCCTTGACCCCGCGCTGCGAGGCGAACGACTGCCCTCCCGAGGAGCTGTCCCTCCTGGGGGCGATGAACCTCGTACTCGCGGTCATCAACGCGCGCGAAGGGCGGAGGACGGCGACGCACCAGCACATCGAACGAGCCCGTGCCATCGCTCGACGTCTCGGTGAGGACCGGAACGACTTCGACACCGAGTTCGGCCCGACCAACGTAGAGCTTCACGCCGTAGCCACAGCGGTAGACCTAGGAGACGCCGGACTCGCACTCGACGTAGCGGAAGACGTTGACGCGAGCGGGCTCTCGGCCGAGCGTCAGTCCCGCTTCCTGCTTGACGTAGCGCGAGCACACGCACAGCGGCGCCACGTCGGCGAGGCCGTAGCGGCCTTGCTCGAAGCCGAACGGCTGGCCCCGGAGCAGATCCACTCGCACCACCTGGCCCGAGCAGTCGTCCGGGATCTCGTCCAGCTCTCCGGCAGCCGGGTGCCCAAGCCACTCATGGAGCTTGCCGAACGCACGGCCATCGCCTAGCCGACCAGGGGCCGTTACAGGTTTCTCTACTTCATCAAGGCTCCCCGCGCACGGCGCGGGGCGCGTCCGCCGTCGGCGTCCGCCGCCTCCATGTCTCCGCCACCGGCGCCGGCCGC
>NZ_JABLSI010000035.1:0-57637 GCF_019303475.1 Streptomyces sp. JJ38 | reverse complement strand
TCATGCTCGATCCCAAGCCGGGCAGGCCACCGCCCAAAGTCGCTCCACCGACCTTGTCGTAGTGACCTGCCTGCCGCCTCAGCCGTTATCCTGCCCCCACGCTCTGTCGTCAGCCACGCGCACGATTACGAAGTCGTCCGAGCGATCATGCTCGGCTTGAACGTGGTTCGTTGCGTCTTCCCTTGCCGCATCTTCGCTGACGAAGGTTCTGCGGCTCCGCGCGGGGCAGTTCATCACATCGCACCTCCATGCGAACCTGGGTACAGCGACCATGATGACCACCTCCGACATCCAGTGTGCCTCGCGCGACTGATCGGAATTGCGTTAAGCGCGGGGGCCGTCGTGGGGCCGTCCGAGGGCGGCCAATGTTGACCAATGACGTCAGTCGGAGCGCTATCCGGTTGGCTCCAGCAGCAGGTCGGAGGCGGGTTCCCGCAGGTGACCCCAAACAGCCCCCAGAACCAGGGCAAGAAGTAGGCCCGGAGGCCGCGGTACGCGGCGTGGCCCCGGTCCGCACGGGTGGTGCGGGCCGGGGCCACGGTGTTCGCCGGGGCGGTGGTGGTGCGGTGTCAGCCGCAGCCGCCGCCGCAGTTGCAGGGGCCGCCGGCCTGGCAGCCGCACTGGCAGCCGGGGCCGCAGCCGCAGTTCCGCTCGGGCTCCGGGGTCTGCACGTTGCGCACGGCACCCTCCTCAGGATGGGCTGAGCATCAGCCCATCCAGGAAACCGCGGCGCGTGCGGGGGCATCAACGGCGCGTGGATGCACGCCTCAGTCGGAGGTCGGCTCCTCCGCGACGGCGGCGGCGACGGCGGCCGGGTCGAGCTCGTCCGCGTAGTCCCCCGTGACGAGGTACACCACGCGGCGGGCCACGGAGACGGCGTGGTCGGCGAACCGCTCGTAGTAGCGGCCCAGCAGCGTCACGTCGACGGCGGTCTCGATGCCGTGCTTCCAGCGGTCGTCCATGAGGTGCTGGAAGAGCGTGCGGTGCAGGTCGTCGATCTTGTCGTCGTCGGTCTCGAGCTGCAGCGCGAGGTCGACGTCCTTGGTGATGATGACCTCGGCGGCCTTGGCCATGAGGCGCTGCGCCAGCTGGCCCATCTCCAGGATGGTCGCGTGCAGGTCGCCCGGGACCGCCGAGTCGGGGAAGCGGAGCCGGGCCACCTTGGCCACGTGCTGGGCCAGGTCGCCGGAGCGCTCCAGGTCCGCGCTCATCCGCAGCGAGGTCACCACGATGCGCAGGTCGGTGGCGACGGGCTGCTGGCGGGCGAGCAGCTGGATGGCCTGGGTCTCCAGACGGCGCTGGAGGTCGTCGACCTTGTCGTCGTTGGCGATGACGCTCTCGGCGAGCTTCAGGTCCGCGTCGAGTATGGCCGTGGTGGCGCGGCCGATCGCGGAGCCGACGAGCCGGGCCATCTCGACCAGGCTGTCGCCTATCGCATCCAGCTCCTCGTGGTAAGCGTCCCGCATGGGGCAGTCCTTCCGTCGCTCTTGTCCGTGCCGCCGCCCGGGGTGTCGGCCGGGGTTCTACGGTGCCACGCTCCGCCGGGAATGCGTCGGCGTTGACCCCGACAAGTGAACCACTCCGGTCGTTCGGGTGAATTCTGGGAGTCTGCGGGGGGAGAGGGGTGGGCGCGGCCCTCGCGCGGGGAGGCCGGTGCGGGCCGTTGTGCCGGTTCGCGGCTTTCGTTCCCGCCTCAGTGAACCAGTGCCGACCTGTCGGTGAACTCTGGGGGACGAGTGTTCGAGCCGGCCGGGCAAGTCTGGGAGGGGCTCCCCGGACCCGCTTAGTCTGAAGCCATGGACGTGAACGCGGCGGTTGCCGCAGTGGCCGCGATCGCCGGTGTCTGCACCGGTGCCATCGCCGTCCTCGCGTTCCGCTGGAGCGAGCGCGAGCAGGCCCGGCCCACTCGGTCCTCCCTGCACACCGAGCCGGTACTGCCGCCGGGCGTGGACACCGTGCTGTCGGTGCTGCGGTCCTCGGCGGTCGTTCTGGACGAGGACGACGCCGTCGTCAAGGCCAGCTCGGCGGCGTACGCCCTGGGCCTGGTGCGCGGAGGCCGGCTGGCCGTGGACCCGATGCTGCAGATGGCCCGGGAGACCAGACGGGACGGCGAGATACGGCAGGTCGAGCTGGAGCTGGCCCGCAGAGGCAGAGGCGACGCCCTCGCCGTCTCCGCGCGCGTCGCCCCGCTCGGCTCCCGGCTGGTGCTGCTGCTGGTGGAGGACCTCACCGAGGCCCGTCGCATCGAGGCCATCCGCCGTGACTTCGTGGCCAACGTGAGCCACGAGCTGAAGACGCCGGTCGGTGCGCTCTCCCTGCTCTCCGAGGCCGTGATGGACGCCAGCGACGACCCCGAGGCCGTCGAGCGCTTCGCGGGGCGCATGCAGAAGGAGGCCACCCGGCTCACCAACCTCGTCCAGGAGCTGATCGACCTCTCCCGGGTACAGAACGACGACCCGATGGAGGACTCCGAGCCGGTCGCCGTCGAGGAACTGGTCGCCGAGGCGGTCGACCGCAGCCGCCAGGGTGCGGCCACCAAGCAGATCACCATGGCCACCGGCGGCATCGAGGGCCTGTTCGTCTTCGGGCACCGCGGGCAGCTCGCGGCGGCGCTGGGCAACCTGGTCGAGAACGCCGTCAACTACTCGCCGCCGCGAACCCGGGTCGGCATCGCGGCGCGGCGGGTGCCCGCTCCGGGCGGCGACATGATCGAGATCGCCGTCACGGACCAGGGCATCGGCATCTCCGAGCGGGATCGCGACCGCATCTTCGAGCGCTTCTACCGCGTCGACCCGGCCCGCTCCCGGGCGACGGGCGGCACCGGTCTGGGCCTGGCCATCGTCAAGCACGTCGCCGCCTCCCACGGCGGTGAGGTCACCGTGTGGAGCGCCGAAGGCCAGGGCTCCACGTTCACCCTGCGACTTCCCGAGGCCGGGCAGGCCCGGGAGCGGGCCGAGGAGAACCGCCGCAGCCGCAACCGGCTCAGCGGCGCGCTCCAGGAGCCCGGGGACTACCACGGCCCCGAGGGCGACGAGAGTGTCGACCCCGTGGAGTCCACCGGCCCGATCGAACCGGTCGGCCGGCCCAAGCCCGTCAGCCCGATGGACGGGCCCGGCGGCGGGGCGGCCCTTCCCCCCAGCCCCCGTTCCCGGCGGCCCCGCACCGCCGACGGTTCAGAAGGCACCGTCAGGGGACGGTCATACGAGACCTTCACCCAGGATCAACTCTCAGCCCCGGAGGTCCTTCCGTGACCCGAGTGCTCGTCGTCGAGGACGAGGAATCGTTCAGCGACGCGTTGTCGTACATGCTGCGCAAGGAGGGGTTCGAGGTCGCCGTGGCGACGACGGGCCCCGACGGCCTCGACGAGTTCGAGCGCAACGGCGCCGACCTCGTCCTGCTCGACCTCATGCTGCCGGGGCTGCCCGGCACCGAGGTCTGCCGTCAGCTCCGCAGCGTGAGCAACGTCCCCGTCATCATGGTCACGGCCAAGGACAGCGAGATCGACAAGGTCGTCGGGCTGGAGATAGGGGCCGACGACTACGTGACCAAGCCGTTCTCCTCGCGCGAGCTCGTGGCCCGCATCCGCGCCGTGCTGCGGCGCCGCGGGGAGCCGGAGGAGACTGCCCCGGCCGCGCTGGAGGCCGGTCCGGTCCGGATGGACGTCGACCGGCACGTCGTCACCGTCGCGGGCGGCAAGGTGGACCTCCCGCTCAAGGAGTTCGACCTGCTGGAGATGCTGCTGCGCAACGCGGGCCGCGTCCTGACCCGCATGCAGCTCATCGACCGGGTGTGGGGTGCCGACTACGTCGGTGACACCAAGACCCTCGACGTCCACGTCAAGCGGCTTCGCGCCAAGATCGAGCCGGACCCGGGCGCCCCCCGCTACCTGGTGACGGTCCGCGGCCTCGGCTACAAGTTCGAGCCCTGACGGGCCCGCCCCCGCGCGGGGCCCACCCCGAGCGGGGCACACACGCGTGGGACCCCCGGCCGCCCGGCCGGGGGTCCCACGCGTGTTCGGCGCCGTCGGTCCGGCGGGCGCGCCGGACCGACCGGATCAGTGGGCGGACTCGACGCCCTCGGAGCCTTCGCTGCCCTCGATGCTCTCGGTGCCCTCGTCGGCGGGGGACTCCGCCTCGTCCTGCGTGCCCGCCTCGGCCGACTCGCCCTCGGCGGGCTCGCCCGCGGAGTCGTCGGGGGTCTCGCCGCCCGGCGTCTCCTCGGCGCCCTCGGCCTCCTCCCCGGCCGGGGCCTGCTCGGCGCCCGGCGCCGGCGAGGGGCCCCAGGGGGCGTAGTGGTCCTGGTCCGAGGGGAAGACGAGCGCCTTGATGTCGATGTCGCCCGTGGAGCTCAGCTCGAAGGTGAGCTGCTGCGCCTCGCCGTCGTGGATCTCCTGTGCGGCCTCGCCCTCGACGACGGCGGACGCGTGGCCCTCGCCGCCGAGCACGAGCCGGCCGCCCGCCGGGACGGTGAGGTCGTCACCCTCGGCCGGGGAGAGCTCGAAGGAGCCGTCGCCGCCCGGCGCGGCGAACGTGATGCCGCGCAGCGTCTCGGCCTTGTCGCCGTTGTTGAAGATGGTGGCCGTCACACCGGCCGGGCCCTCGCCGTCCTCGGAGGTGATCACGAGGACGTTCTGCAGCGCGATGTCGCCGACCTGCTCGGAGGGGGTGTCCGGGCGGACCTGGCTCGTTCCGGCCTCGAACCCCGCCCCGCACCCGGCCAGCGAGAGGGACGAGAGCGCGAGAACGGCGGCGGCGACTGCGCCGCGTCGAAGGCTGCTGCGGCTGCTGCTCACGGCGGCGCATCTCCTAGCGGTGAAGAACGAAAGGCGTCTGTCAGCGGCTCAGCGTACCCACCCCGGGTGACGGCTCCGCACCCGACCCGCCTCGGGGCCGGGACGGGGTGCGGAGCCGGTCGGGGGGAAATGAGCGCCGACGGTCTCGGGGATTCCGTGACGCCGAATGCGGGGCGAAGTCGGGAATTGATCTTCCCGACCGTTCGCGGTTGCGTCGGCGCAACAGTCGGACGGAACTGTTGATCAATTGGCGGGGGTCGAACGGCCTTCCAGGAAGTCCGGCATATCGGACACCGATAAACGTCTTCGCGGCCGCCTCGCCGGTGTTTCCGGGTGCCGCCAGAGGGGCTCCCACCTGCGAATACCCGGTTGCGTGACGGGGGGCGAGCACGGTACGGGGGTTGTTGTCAAGCCCCGAGATGGGCCCTGACCTGCGGAAATGCCATTCAGGACGACCCACTCTCGTGCTATCCTGGATAGCCACGGAAGGGGTACCTGTCACATGACGTTCAAGGTTGGCGACACCGTGGTCTATCCCCATCACGGGGCCGCGCTGATCGAGGCTATCGAAACTCGTCAGATCAAAGGCGTGGACAAGACCTACTTGGTTCTGAAGGTCGCCCAGGGCGACCTCGAAGTTCGTGTGCCGGCGGAAAACGCCGAGCTCGTCGGCGTGCGTGATGTGGTCGGCCAGGATGGGTTGGACCGGGTCTTCGAGGTGCTGCGCGCACCGTATGCGGAAGAGCCCACCAACTGGTCCCGTCGCTACAAGGCGAACCTGGAGAAGCTCGCCTCCGGTGACGTCATCAAGGTGGCCGAGGTCGTGCGCGACCTGTGGCGCCGCGAGCGTGAGCGCGGGCTCTCGGCCGGTGAGAAGCGCATGCTCGCGAAGGCGCGGCAGATTCTGGTGAGCGAGCTGGCGCTCGCCGAGAACACCAACGAGGACAAGGCGGAGGCCCTGCTCGACGAGGTCCTGGCCTCCTGACCGTTCCGTCACCCGTTCCGACACGTCGGCGGAGCGGGTCATCCCGGAGGGGCCGGACGTCTCGATGACGTGCGAAATGCCGCGGTGCCCGAGTGGCGGCCTGAGGGTCGCTCGGCTCGGGCGCTGCGGCATTCGTGCTGTTCCCCGGGTGCGTGCTGTTCCCCGGGTGCCCGGGGGTGTGTTGTTCGGCCGTGGGTCAGCCGCTGTTGCCGACGGCGCCACCACAGGGGCCGAAGACATCGCCGTCCGGGCGCTTCGCCGGCCTCCGGCCCCCGCGCGACGGTGCTCCGTCGACCCGGACGGCCCGTACAGCTCTCGCTCCATGCCCGCAGGCCGGAACGCCGGGCCGGGCGGCAGACTTGGTCGGCTGTCACGGAAGGGACCGACCAAGGCCTCACACCCGGCACGCTGTGGCCATACCCATCTCAGCCAAGGACACAAACCTGAACGTGCAACCAATGTCTGATCACCTGCCCGGCGACGAGCGTCCCGCGCCCCGCGAGGCCCGGACGGCCGTCGTCATCCCCGCCGCCGGAAAGGGCGTACGGCTCGGGCCGGGGGCTCCCAAGGCGCTCCGCGCGCTGGGCGGCACCCCGATCCTGGTCCACGCCGTCCGCGCCATGGCCCGGGCCCGTGACATCGCACTCGTCGTGGTCGTCGCCCCGCCGGACGGTGCGGCGGACGTCCGGCACCTCCTCGACGCGCACCCGCTGCCCTCCACCGGGCAGTCGACGGATGTCGTCGTCGTGCCCGGCGGCGCCACCCGGCAGGAGTCCGTACGCCTCGGCCTCGAGGCCCTGCCCGAGCACATCGAGGTCGTCCTCGTACACGACGCCGCCCGGCCGCTCGTCCCGGCCGAGACGGTGGACGCCGTCGCCGCCGCCGTCCGCGCGGGGGCGCCGGCCGTCGTCCCGGCCGTGCCGCTGGCCGACACCGTCAAGCAGGTCGAGCCGCGCGACGACGGCACGCCCGAGCCCGTCACCGGCACCCCCGAGCGGGCCCTGCTGCGGGCCGTCCAGACGCCGCAGGGATTCGACCGCGCGCTCCTGGTCGAGGCCCACGCCGCCATCGCCGCCGAGGGCGAGGGCGCGACGGACGACGCCGGGATGGTGGAGCGGCTCGGCAAGCCCGTCGTCGTCGTGCCCGGGCACGAGGAGGCGTTCAAGGTCACCCGTCCGCTGGACCTCGTGCTCGCCGAGGCCGTACTCGCCCGACGGAGGTCCACCGATGGCTTCTGAACAGCCCCCGGTCCCCCGGGTCGGGATCGGCACGGACGTGCACGCGTTCGGGGCCGGCCGTCCGCTGTGGTGCGCCGGCCTGCTGTGGGACGAGGGCGACGGGCTCGCCGGCCACTCCGACGGCGACGTGGCCGCGCACGCCGCCTGCGACGCGCTCTTCTCCGCCGCCGGCCTGGGCGACCTGGGCGCCCACTTCGGCACCTCGCGGCCCGAGTGGTCCGGCGCCTCCGGCGTCAGCCTGCTCGGCGAGGCCGCGCGCATCGTGCGGGCCGAGGGCTTCGTCGTCGGCAACGTGGCGATCCAGGTCATCGGGGTGCGGCCGAAGATCGGCAAGCGCCGGGACGAGGCGCAGAAGGTGCTCTCCGAGGCTGTCGGGGCACCGGTCTCGGTGTCCGGGACGACGACGGACGGCCTCGGGCTCACCGGGCGGGGCGAGGGCCTCGCCGCCATGGCCACCGCGCTCGTCTGGGCGCCCGCCCCCTGAGCGGGGCTGCGCCCGAGCCGGACCGTCCGGCACGGTTCGCCAGCCGGGGCGCCCCGAGCGGGGCGGCCCGCGCCGGGTCCCGCCATCCGGTCCGGGCCCGGATCCCGGGCCCGGACCCCAGATGGCGGGCTTGGGGGTGCGCGCGAGGTGGGTACGGGTAACGCGTCCGTCCGTCGCACACCGTGGGAGGCCCCGTGGCAGTCGCCCTGTCCGACAACCTCAAGCAGCTCCTCGACAGCCAGGTCTTCGTCGTCGTCGCGACGGTCCAACCCGACGGCAGTCCGCAGCTATCACCCGTCTGGGTGAAGCGGGACGGTGACGACGTGCTGTTCTCCACCACGATCGGCCGCCGCAAGGAGAAGAACATGCGGCGCGACCCGCGCGTGAGCGTCGTCGCCCAGCCCGCCGACGCGCCCTACACCTACGCCGAGATCCGCGGCACCGCCACCATGACCACCGAGGGCGGGCAGGAGCTGATCGACGAGCTGTCGACGAAGTACGTCGGCAAGACGTACCGCGAGTTCAACCCGGCCTCCGCTCAGGAGCCGGAGCGCGTGGTCGTCCGGATCACGCCCGAGCGGGTCGTGGGCATGGGCGACCTCGCCTGAGCCACCCGCCGCACGGTCCGTCGCCCGCCCGCCGTGCGCGCCCGTCCAGGGGGTGCCGGGCCCGACTGCCCGGCACCGCGCCGGGCAGTCGCCGTCTTCTACTACCCTTGACGGGTGACTCTTCGCCTGTACGACACCAGCGCCCGGCAGATCCGTGACTTCGAGCCCCTCACCCCGGGCTGCGTCTCGATCTACCTGTGCGGTGCCACGGTGCAGGCCGCGCCGCACATCGGGCACATCCGCTCGGGCCTGAACTTCGACATCATGCGCCGCTGGTTCGCCTACCGCGGCTACGACGTCACCTTCGTCCGCAACGTCACCGACATCGACGACAAGATCATCGCCAAGGCCGCCGAGCAGGGCCGCCCCTGGTGGGCGATCGGCTACGAGAACGAGCGGGCCTTCAACGACGGCTACCGCGCCCTCGGCTGCCTCCCGCCCACCTACGAGCCGCGCGCCACCGGGCACATCCCGGAGATGACCGAGATGATGCGCGCCCTGATCGACAGCGGCCACGCCTACGCGGCCGACGGCAACGTCTACTTCGACGTCCGCTCCTTCGACCGCTACCTGGCCCTGTCCAACCAGGACCTCGACCACCTGCTCCAGCCCTCCGGCGAGGGCGAGACCGGCAAGCGGGACCAGCGCGACTTCGCCATGTGGAAGGCCGTCAAGCCCGGCGAGCCCCACTGGGACACGCCCTGGGGTCCCGGCCGCCCCGGCTGGCACCTGGAGTGCTCGGCCATGGCGCACAAGTACCTCGGCTCCGCGTTCGACATCCACGGCGGCGGCGTCGACCTCGTCTTCCCGCACCACGAGAACGAGATCGCTCAGTCCGCGGCCTACGGGGACGCGTTCGCCACCTACTGGCTGCACAACGCCTGGGTGACGATGAGCGGCGAGAAGATGTCCAAGTCGCTCGGCAACTCCGTGCTCGTCTCGGAGATGGTCAGGCAGTGGCGGCCCATCGTGCTGCGCTACTACCTCGGCACCCCGCACTACCGCTCGACCATCGAGTACAGCGAGGAGGCACTGCGGGAGGCCGAGACGGCCTTCGCCCGCATCGAGGGCTTCATCCACCGGGCCGTGGAGCGCACCGGCCCGGTCGAGCCGTCGGCCGAGGTGCCCGCCGAGTTCGCGGCGGCGATGGACGAGGACTTCGGCGTGCCGCAGGCCCTCGCCGTCGTCCACACCACCGTCCGGCACGGCAACGCCGCCCTGACCGCCGACGACAAGGACGCCACCGCCACCGCCCTCGCCGACCTGCGCGCCATGCTCGGCGTCCTCGGGCTCGACCCGCTGGACGCCCACTGGCACGGCGCGGGCCACGAGAGCGGCGAGCGGCTGCACGACGTCGTCGACTCCCTCGTCCGCCTCGTCCTGGACCAGCGCCAGGCCGCCCGCACCCGCAAGGACTACGCGACGGCCGACGCCATCCGCGACGAACTCACCCGGGCCGGTCTCGTCATCGAGGACACCCCGCAGGGCCCGCGCTGGGAGCTCGGCTCGGCCGCCGAGCGCTGAGGCCGGGGGCCCGCCACCGGGTGACCGGGCGGCCGGGCCCGCGCGCCGGACGGCCCGGCACGGTGCCGCCGCTCGACGCCACCCGGCCGTGGCCCGCACCATGGACGCGGGCCGCACCACAGAACTTCACGCAGTACCACCGGAAAGAAGGACCCTCCCATGGCCGGCAACAGCCAGCGGCGCAACCGCCGCACGTCCAACAAGAAGGGCGCGCAGGTCGGCAGCGGCGGCCAGCGTCGCCGCGGCCTGGAGGGCAAGGGCCCCACCCCGCCCGCCGAGATGCGCAAGGGGCACGCCAAGCAGCGCGCGGCGCAGGCCCGGGCCCGCCGCGCCACCGGGCGCCCCGCCCCCCGCCGCGGTGGCCCGAAGGGCACCGCGGAGCTCGTCGTCGGCCGCAACCCCGTCTTCGAGGCCCTGCGCGACGGCGTGCCCGCCACCACGCTCTACGTCCAGCAGTTCATCGACAGCGACGACCGGGTGCGCGACGCGCTCAAGCTCGCCGCCGACCGCGGCGGCATCCACCTGCTGGAGGCGCCCAGGCCCGAGCTGGACCGGATGACCGGCGGCCTCAACCACCAGGGCCTCGTGCTCCAGGTCCCGCCCTACGAGTACGCCCACCCCGAGGACCTGACCGCCGCCGCCTTCGACGAGGGCGACGACCCGCTGATCGTCGCGCTCGACGGCGTCACCGACCCGCGCAACCTCGGCGCCGTCGTCCGCTCCGTCGCGGCCTTCGGCGGCCACGGCGTCGTCGTACCCGAGCGCCGCGCCGCCGGGATGACCGCCGGGGCCTGGAAGACGTCGGCCGGCACCGCGGCCCGCACCCCCGTCGCCCGGGCCACCAACCTCACGCGGGCGCTGCAGGCCTACCAGAAGGCCGGGCTCATGGTCGTCGGGCTCGCCGCCGACGGGGAGGCCGAGCTGACCGACCTCGACCTGCTCGACGGCCCCGTCGCCATCGTCATCGGCAGCGAGGGCAAGGGCCTCTCGCGGCTCGTGAGCGAGTCCTGCGACGTCCGGGTGCGCATTCCCATGCCGGGCGGCGCGGAGTCCCTCAACGCCGGTGTCGCCGCCGGCGTCGCGCTCTACGAGGCGGCCCGGCGCCGCCGCTGACCCCGGGCCGGAGGACCCGGCGGTGTGCCGGGGGCGTGCGCGGTGGCCACGAGCGCCCGGGGTGTGCGCCCCGGGCGCGCGGGTGCGCCCTCGGGCGCACCCTTTGACTGATCGCGGACAGATCGGCGGGGTCAAGGCAGTGTCCTAAAGGTCCGTCACTCGGTTAGATGAGTGTGGACACCAGAACACCCCGCACGCCCACCGGGGGAAGCCCGGGCGGTTTCTTCGACGATGAGCCGATCCTCAGCTCCGTCAAGGTGCCGAGCGACCCGGCGCAGGTGATTGTCAACAACGTGAGCTTCCGGGTAAAGCTCGCCACGCCGACGCCGCAGAGTCGCGCGCTGGCGGACACCGCCCAGCGGCTCCCGGGCGTCCCCGGAGGCGCCGCCGACCCGCTCGCCCCCGCCGCCGTCTCCCTCCCGGCCGGTGCCGCCGCGGCGGCCGGTGCGGCGACCGCCGTCAAGCGGCGCGCCCCCGTGGTGTGGAGCGGCCAGAGCGCGCCCGGCGACACCGCGGCCACCCGGCTGCTGGACGCCGTGCGCCCCGGTGGCCTCGGCACCGTCCCGCCGCAGCCCGACGGGCAGCGTCCCCGGTCCGCAGGCTCGACCCAGGTCCTGCCGCGGGTCACCCCCGACCTCACCGTGCCGCCGTCCGTCGTGGGCCCGCGACCCCCGCAGGACGAGCGCCCGCTCCTGGACGGCGTACGGCCCGCCGAAGGCGCCTACGACACCCCCGCACACGGCACCCCGGCCACCGACGGCGACGGTGACGAGGGCTACGACGCCGGCCGCTACGAACTCGCCGGCGACGACCGCCGCCCCGCCCGCGAGGGCGCCGACCGCGCACGGCACGCCTACTACCCCGGTCGGCGCATGAACCTCGGCGTCGTCCTGCTGCCCCTGCGCATCTTCCTCGGCTTCATCTCCGTCTACGCCGGCATGGGCAAGCTCACCGACCCCGTCTACTTCGAGGGCGGCGAGCGCGGCTCGATGGTCCACTGGCTCGAATCCCTCGAGCCCTGGACGATCGCCGCCCCCCTGCACAGCTTCGCCGTGGCCCACCCCGTCGGCGCGGGCCTGACCGTGGCGTTCCTCCAGGTGCTCGTCGGCGTCCTCACCGTCTGCGGCCTGTGGCAGCGGCTCGCCGCCGGCGTCGGTGCCCTCCTGTCCGCCGCGCTGCTCGTCACCGTGAGCTGGCGCAGCGTCCCCGTCTACGACGCGCCCGACATCATCTACCTCGCCGCCTGGTCCCCCCTCGTCATCGCGGGCGCCCCCGTCTACTCCCTCGACGCCCGCCTCACCAGCGAGGCCTGGCGGCGGCTCGGCCCCCGCGTCGCCCTGTGGGACCTCCGCCGTCGCGTCCTGCGCCGCGGCGCCCTCATGGCGGCCGTCGTCGCCGGGCTCACCCTCCTCGTCGGCTCCCTGCTCGGCAGCGCCGTCCGCTCCGCCCAGGTGACCACCGTCCCGGAGCCCGGTGAGCCCCCGCGCAACCACCTGCCCGGCTCCCCGCTCCCGCAGGACCCGGCCTCCCGGCCCAGCCAGGGCGTCACCTCCGGCCCCACGGTGGGCCCCAGCGCCGGGCCGAGCGCCGAGCCCAGCACCACGCCCAGCCCGGACGCCGCCGAGGAGACCACCGGCAGCGACGGCACCGGAGACGCCCCCAGCCAGGACCAGACCGTCCAGGCCCCGGCGCCGCCCCCCGCCCCCGAACCGCCCGCGCCGCCGCCCGCCCCGGAGCCGCCGACCGACGGCTCCTCCGGCGGCACGCCGGACGGCTCGACCGGCGGCACCACGGGAGGCTCCGGCGACGACTCCGGTGACTCCACGGACGACTCGTCCGGCCGCGGCGCCCTCGGCGGTCTGCTCGGCTGATCCGGTACCGCCGCCCACCCGGCCCGGCGCGTGGCCTCGCCGCCCGCGCCGGGCCGCTCGGCGTCATGGCTGTGGCCGTGGTCGGTGCCGTCGTCCGTGCCGAGGTCCGTGCCGCCGTCGGCGCCGGGGCCGCCGTGAGCGGGAGACGACGGGCGCGAGGCGCACCCCGCCACCCCGCTACTCCGGCTGCTCCACCGGAGGCTCGGGCTCGGCCTGCGCGGAGGCCGCCAGCTCCCGGGCGGCCTCCGACAGGTCCTTCGCCGTGTCGATGGCCCGCCAGTACGCCCCCTGCGGCAGCGGGAAGCCCGCCAGCCGCCCCTCCCGCGCCAGCTGCGGGAACGCCGTCCGCTCGTGGTCCCCGCGCTCCGGCAGGAAGTCCGTGAACTCGGGGGCGCACACGTAGACGCCCGCGTTCACCTCGTACGTCGTCGGCGGGGCCTCGATGAAGTCCGTCACCCGCCCGAAGCCGTCGGTGCGGACCGCGCCCCAGGGAATCCTCGGCCGGGCCAGCGCCAGCGTCGCCACCGCCGCCCGCTCTCGGTGGAACGCCGCCATCTCCCGCAGCGGGAACCGCGTCCAGATGTCGCCGTTCGTCGCGTACCACGGCTCGTCCGCGCGCGGCAGCGCCTGCGCCGCGAACCGCAGCCCGCCGCCGCGCCCGAGCGGCTCCGGCTCCACCACCGTCGTCACCCGCAGCGGCCCGGCCTCCGGCCCCTCGCCGACCAGCGGAAGCTCCGCCGCCGCCAGCCACTCCTGGAGCACCGACGCCAGGTGCCCGCACGACACGACGACATCCGTGACGCCCTCGTGCGCCAGCCAGGACAGCTGAAAGCCGATGATCGGGGTCCCCGTCCCGGGGATCTCGATCATCGGCTTGGGCCGGTCGTCGGTATAGGGCCGCAGCCGGGAGCCCTGGCCACCGGCCAGGATCACGGCCTGCGTCGGTTCAACACGCGGATCGTCTGCCATGCCCGCACGCTATCGGGCGGCGGCCGACGATCCGCGGCAAGCTCAGCGGAAGTCGGCCACGCCCGAGGCGAACGACGTGTCGCACACCGGCCGCGCGAAGCGCTGCGCCCGCTGCGCCGAGCCGTACTTCTGGACGGCCGCCTGTCCGAGCGCCCGGGCGATCGCCACGCAGTGCCGGGCCAGCGACGGCTTCTCGTCCACGGCGCGCTGGAGGCTGGTGAGGGCGACGCCCGGGTCCTTCTCCTGCAACTCCGCCACCAGCCGGTCCCGCAGCACCTCGTGCGGGGCCCGCGGCTCCTGACGGCCGGACGCCGCGCGCTCGGTGGACGCCGTCAGCATCTGCGACTCGGACGGCGCCCCGGACCACGGCACCCGGGCCACGGCGAGCGTCCCGGACAGCACCAGGACGACCGGAAGGACAAGGGCGAGACTTCTGCCGATACGGCGCACTGCCTGATTCACTGGTGTCTTCCTCGCGACGGGATTCCCCGGCGACGCCAGGGGCGGAACGGGTGCCCACAAAGGGCTGCCGGAGCGATGGTAGCGAGGGGTAGTGATATGGCGACAATTGGTCACCCTGATGAGCGAAGAAAAAGTGGTTTCGCAGGCGTGATGTTGACGCTTGGCGCCCCGGACGAGTCATCCCGCGCTCGCGCCGTTGCCGTTGCCGCGCGGACGACGGCAGGGGCCCGCCCCCGAGGGCGAGCCCCTGCCACCTCTGTGCGCTCGATCAGTCGCTGAGCCGCTCACCCGAGGAGGTCGCGAACACGTGCGACTCACCGGCCCGCGGCACGACGTGGATCTCCGAGCCCTTCTCCGGCACGCCGCGGCCGCTCACGCGCACGACGATGTCCTTGTCCTCCCCGCCGACGTGCGCCGTCCCGTAGACGAAGGCGTCGGCCCCGAGCTCCTCGACGACGTTCACCGTCACCGGAAGCCCGGCGGGTTCGTCCTTCTCCAGCGCCCGCGAACCGTCCCCGTTCACCAGGTCGAAGTGCTCGGGCCGCACGCCCACGGTCACCGTGCGGTCGCCCTGGGACGCGGCCTCCGCCACGGCCTCCCGCTCCACCGGCACCAGGCTGTTGCCGAACTTCACCCCGCCGTCGGTGATCGGCACCTCCACCAGGTTCATGGCCGGGGAGCCGATGAAGCCCGCGACGAACAGGTTCGCCGGCTTGTCGTACATCCGGCGCGGCGAGTCCACCTGCTGGAGCAGGCCGTCCTTCAGCACCGCCACCCGGTCGCCCATCGTCATGGCCTCGACCTGGTCGTGCGTGACGTACACGGTGGTGATGCCCAGCCGCCGCTGGAGGCTCGCGATCTGCGTACGGGTCTGCACGCGCAGCTTCGCGTCGAGGTTGGACAGCGGCTCGTCCATGAGGAACACCTGCGGCTCCCGGACGATCGCGCGCCCCATCGCCACCCGCTGCCGCTGACCGCCGGAGAGCGCCTTCGGCTTGCGCCCCAGGTACTCGGTCAGGTCGAGGATCTTGGCCGCGTTCTCCACCTTCTGGCGGATCTCGGCCTTCGGCACGCCCGCGATCTTGAGCGCGAAGCCCATGTTCTGCGCGACGGTCATGTGCGGGTAGAGCGCGTAGTTCTGGAACACCATCGCGATGTCCCGGTCCTTCGGGGGAAGGTGGGTGACGTCCCGCTCGCCGATGCGGATGGCACCCCCGTTGACGTCCTCCAGCCCCGCGAGCATGCGCAGGGACGTGGACTTCCCGCACCCCGAGGGGCCGACGAGGACGAGGAACTCGCCGTCCTCGATCTCGATGTCGAGCTGGTCGACGGCGGGCTTCTCGCTTCCCGGGTACACCCGGGTCGCCTTGTCGTACGTGACCGTGGCCATGTTGTTGTGTCTCCTTCACCGGCAGGAACGTGCCGGACGATCCGAGTAAAGGGAGGAGTCGCCCACGAGACCGTGGACATTCCGCGAACGTTAACCCGCGACCGACCGCTTTGTCAGTAGCCGGAAGTACTCGCGACCACCCGTCGGCGGCTGTGTAGAGTTGACCGCGTCCACGCCGCCTTAGCTCAGCTGGCCAGAGCAACGCACTTGTAATGCGTAGGTCGTCGGTTCGACTCCGACAGGCGGCTCCGACGCGAGGCCCCGGTCCACCCCAGCGGTGGCCGGGGTCTCGTGCGTCGCGTCGAGGGGGCGGCCGGGCGGCGTGACCGCATCGGGGCGTGCCGGGGGCTGCCCCCGGCCTCGGGTCCGTCCCCGGCCTGTCCGGCCGGGTCTGCGGGGGGCGCCGGGTCCGACGTATCGTCCGTGTATGAGGGATATGTCGGCGTGTGGGCGGGGTACCCGGTGCCCGACCCCCGGGGTCGGCCAGAGGGGGTGAGGGCGTGGCGGACGGCGGTGGCCCGGCGGCCGCGGCGGGCTCCGGCCTGGAGTGGCTCGACGGTCCGCTGGTCGACGGCATGCGGGACACCGGCGCCACCACGGGCGCCGTGTACCTCCTGCCGCCGGGCGAGGAGACGCTGTACCTGGCGGTGCTGAGCGGGCTGTCGCAGGAGATCGCCGTGCCCTGGTCGAGAGTGGAGCTGGGGGCCTCGACCCCGGTGAGCGACGCCCTGCGGGGGAACCGGCTGGTGTGGCTCGGCAGCCAGGAGGAGGTGGCGCGCCGCTACCCGCGGATCGCGCTCGTGCTGCCCTACCCGTTCACGCTGGCCGCCGCGCCGATCGCCACCGACGCGACGGTGTGGGGCGGCCTGGTGATGCTGTGGCCGGGCGAGCACACGCAGCAGCTGAGCGCTCACGAGCGCGACGTGGTCGACCACACCCGCAGCCGTCTGGGGCTGCGGCTGCTCAGGGCCCGGGAGGCCGGGCACCCGGTGCTGCCCGGCTCCGAGCCGCGCGTGCTGCCCCCGTCCCGCGCCGGGCACCACCGGCCGGACGTGGCCCGGGCCGCGATCGACTTCGCGGAACGACTGCCCGACGGCTGCTGCGCGCTCGACCTGGACGGCAGGGTCACCTTCGTCACCGCCACCGGTGCCGAACTCCTGGGCGCCGAGGTCTCCGAGCTGCTGGGGACGCTGCCATGGGAGACGCTGCCGTGGCTGGACGACCCGCTCGTCGAGGAGCACTACCGGTCCGCGGTGGTGACCCGCCAGCCCACCTCGTTCACGGCCCTGCGCCCACCGGACCGGTGGCTCTCCCTCCAGCTCCACCCGGACGCCACCGGCATCAGCGTCCGGATCGTCCCCACGGCCCCGGAGCCGACGGAGGACGAGGCGGGGGGCGGGCGTGCCGAGGGCTCGGCCACGCCGAGCCGGGCCGGCGTGCTGGCGCATCTGACGCATCTGGCCGCCACGCTGGCCGAGGCGGTCGGGGTGCGGGACGTGGTCGACGGGGTCGCCGACCAGATCATGCCGGCCTTCGACGCGCAGGGCCTGATCCTCTTCGTGGCGGAGGACGACCGGCTGCGGATCCTGGGCTCGCGTGGCTACAGCGCTGAGGCGGCGGAGCGCCTGGACGGTCTCCGGCTGTCGGCGTCGCCGAGCCCGGCCGCCCAGGTCCTCGGTAACGGCGCCCCCCGCTTCATGACCTCCCCCGAGGAGATGGAGAGGCTGTTCCCGGGGGGCCCGGCGCTGACGGGGAAGGCCGCCTGGGCGTTCCTGCCGCTGATCGCCTCCGGCCGTCCCGTCGGCTCGCTGGTGCTCTCCTACGACCGGCCCCGCCACTTCCCGCCGACGCAGCGTGCCGTCCTCACCTCCGTCGCCGGGCTCGTGGCCCAGGCGCTGGACCGCGCCCGTCTCCACGACACCAGACAAGAGCTGGCCCACCACCTCCAGACCGGCCTGCTGCCGCACGCCCTGCCCCGGGTGCCCGGGCTGGACGTGGCGGCCCGCTACCAGCCTGCCGGCCTGGGCATGGACATCGGGGGTGACTTCTACGACCTCATCCGCCTGGACGACACCGCCGTCGCGGCCGCCATCGGCGACGTCCAGGGCCACAGCGTCACGGCCGCCGCGCTCATGGGGCAGGTCCGCACGGCCGTCCACGCCACCGCCGGCGCACCGCCGGGCGAGGTCCTCGCCAGCACCAACCGCCTGCTCACCGACCTGGACCCGGGGCTGTTCACCAGCTGCCTCTACGTCCGCGTCGACCTGGTGCGCCATCGGGCCTGCCTGGCCAGCGCGGGGCATCCGCCCCCGCTGCTGCGCCACCCCGACGGGCGCACCGAGACGCTCGACGTGCAGCCGGGCCTCCTGCTCGGCATCGACTCCTCGGCCGAGTACGAGGCGGCGGAGGTTCCCCTGCCGGTCGGGGCCACGCTGGTTCTCTACACCGACGGGCTCGTCGAGACCCCCGGTGTCGACATCGGGGACGCCACCGCCGAGCTCGCGGGCCATCTGGCGCGGGCGGGGGACCGGCCCGTGGAGGAGCTCGCCGACGCCCTGGTCGACCGCGCCCGCGGGTCCGCGCCGAGCATCGACGACATCGCCCTGCTCCTGCTGCGCCCGGAGCCGGCCGACCGGTGACGCGGGCCGAGCCCGCCGCCTGCCCGGTGTCACCCGAACGGGGGCCACCGGGTGGGGGCGGGGCGGGGGCGGGCGCAGGGTGGGTGGCATGTGGCCGCGCAGGGTGGCGCAGGGGGCGGCGGTGTCGGTACTGGCACTGCTGATGACCTGGAGCGCCCCGGAGCGGCCCCCGGTGGTGGAGCCGGGTGCCGGGTCGGGGCCGCGCCCGGCGGCGCCGAAGCCCCCGGTCGTGGGGCGGGCGGTGTGGCACGCGGACGAGGAGGCGGTGCGGGAGGGCCCGGCACGCACGCCGTCCGCCGAGGCGGTTTTCGTCCACCACACCAACCACCCCAACGCGTACGACTGTGAGCGGGACGTGCCCGGGCTGTTGCGGGAGATGCAGCGGCAGCACATCGAGGGGCGGGGCTGGGACGACCTGGGCTACAACTTCGTCGTCGACCGCTGCGGGACGATCTACGAGGGCCGGGCCGGGAGCGAGGAGCGCACGGTGCTCGGGGCGCACACGAAGGGGTTCAACAAGCGGAGCGTCGGCATCGCGGCGCTCGGCACCTTCGGTGCGGGCCAGGAGGTGCCCGACCGCATGCTGGCGGCGATCGCGGCCGTGGCCGCCTGGAAACTGAGCCCCGGGGCCGACCCGCTGGGCCGGGTGCGGATGGAGTCGACGAACGACGCGAGCCTGTACCCGAAGGGGACGGAGGTGACGCTCGACGTGATCGCCGGGCACCGGGACGGCTATGCGACGGACTGCCCGGGCCAGGCGCTCTACGAGGCCCTGCCCGGGCTGCGGGAGCGGGTGGCCCGGCTGCGGACGGAGCACGCGGCCCGGGCCTCGGGCGGCCGGTGAGGGCCCGGCGGACGTCCGGACGTCCGCCGGCGTGACGGGGGCGGCCGCTACGGGACGAGGACGACCTTGCCGGTGGTGGCGCGCTCCTCCAGGGCCCGGTGGGCCTTGGCGGCCTCGGCCAGCGGGAAGGCGTGCACGAGCGGGTCGAACGTGCCGTCGGCGAGTCGT
Organism: Streptomyces sp. JJ38; assembly: GCF_019303475.1. Classification (GTDB taxonomy): domain Bacteria; phylum Actinomycetota; class Actinomycetes; order Streptomycetales; family Streptomycetaceae; genus Streptomyces. The sequence goes on along the minus strand of NZ_JABLSI010000035.1, from coordinate 38,550 downwards.
GCCATGGCGCGTTCCTCCAGGACCCGCAGGTTCTCCATGCCGCCGATCCGGTCGAACATCGGCTTGCCCAGCACCGACCGGGAGACCACCCCGCGACGGCGCTGTTCGTCCTCGTCGAGCACGGCCTGCCCGGAGGGGTCGAAGCCCGTGGCGGCGTAGCCGTAGGACAGGTGGGTGCCGCCGGGCGCCAGCAGGTCGACGGCGGCCCGGCCGATGTCGCCGCCGACGCCCTCGAGCACGTGGGTGACGGGGCCGGGCACCCGGCGCGTCCAGCCTCGCTCGCGGTAGTCGACGGCCACGTCCGCGCCGAGCCGGAGGACGGCGGCCGTCTTGTCCGGGCCGCCGGCTGCGCCGATCACCCGGGCTCCGGCCCGCTGGGCGTACTGCACGAGGAGCGAGCCGACGCCCCCGGCCGCGGCGAGGACGAGCACCGTGTCGCCCGGGCCCGGCTCGATGAACTGGAGGATGCCCATGGCGGTGCGCCCGGTGCCGATGACGGCGACGGCCTGGGGCTCGGCCACGCCCTCGGGCAGGACGTGCAGCCGTTCGACGCCGGTCACGGCCCGTTCCGCGTAGCCGCCGGGGACCATGCCCAGGTGGGCGACGACGCGGCGGCCCAGCCACTCGGGACCGACGCCCTCGCCGAGGGCCGCGACCCGGCCCGCCACCTCCCGGCCGGGGATCGTGGGCAGTTCGGTGGGCGTCGGGCCGGACTTCCGGCCCGAGCGCAGGGCGGTGTCCACGAGGTGGACCCCCGCGGCGGCCACGTCGACGAGGACCTGGCCGGGTCCGGGAGCCGGGTCGGGCACCCGCTCGTAGGTGAGGTTCTCGGCGGGGCCGAAGGCGTGCAGTCGTACGGCGTGCATGGTGTGTCCCCCCAGCGGCTGACGCGTGCGGTGCGGTTGACGCCCACCATCGAACGTGAACGTAAGTTCAAGTCAACTGCCCGCGGTCGGTGACTGTCAGTGGTGTCTCCCATGCTGGATGTCATGACACCGCGCACGCCTTCGCAGCCGCCCAGGCCGCCACGTCCGGGCCCGTCCCGGCGGGCGGGTCCGACCCCGCCCCGGCCACCCGAGTTCACCCTGCCCGAGCAGGACGGCCACCTCGGCCCCCTCGCCCCCGAGGGGGACTACGACGGCCTGGCGTTCACCTCCCTGGACCTGACGGGGGCCGACGCGCCGAGTGCGCGGTTCCTCGACTGCACGCTGAGGGACCTCACGCTGGACGAGGCCGGTCTGCGCGGCGCCCGCTTCGCCGACTGCGCGCTGGAGGGGGTCAGGGGCGTGGGCACCGACCTGGTGGACGCCCGGTTCCGGGACGTGACCTGCGTGGACGTCCGGCTGGGCGGCGTCCGGGCCTACGGGGCGAGCCTGTCCCGCGTCCTGGTCCGGGGCGGCAAGCTGGACGTCGTCAACCTTCGGGGGGCCACGTTGACCGACGTGGCCTTCGAGGGGTGCGTCCTGGTCGAGCCGGATCTCGCGGGCGCCACGCTCACCCGGGTCGCCTTCCGGGACTGCGTCCTGCGCGGCGCCGATCTGACGGGCGCCACCCTCGTCGACGTCGATCTGCGGGAGACGGCGGGGTTCACGCTCAGCCGGGGCGTGGAGCGGCTGGCCGGGGCGACGATCACCCCGGCCCAGCTGCTCGACCACGCGCCCGCACTCGCCGCCGCTCTGGGCATCCGGGTCCAGCCGTGAGGCGCGGCGGCGTTCCTCGGGCGGTGCCTACCCCCGGGGCAGGGCGCGGGCGGTGTGCACGGTGGTGGCGTGCAGGTAGAAGGCGTCGGGCCGGTGCAGCAGGCCCGACTCCGCCCCGGGGTCGAGAAGGCGGTCCAGCGTCGCGAGGTCCTCCGCGTCCAGCAGTTCGGCGAGCCGCTCGCGCTTGCGGGCCAGCCGGTCGCGCAGGTGTGCGCGGGCGGGCCGGGCCAGGGGTGCCGGGTGCTCGGAGAGGAACGTGCGGCTGCCGGTGGGGGTGAGCCCGGCGGCGGTGAGCAGGGCGGGCCAGTCCTCGACCACGTCCACGGTGCCGCTCAGCCCGGCGCGCATGGCGGCGAACGCCTCCTCCTCGGCGGCGTCCAGACGGGCTTGCAGGCCGGGCCGGCCCAGGCCGATGTCGCGCGGCAGGAAGCGTAGGGGCAGGCCGCGTTCGGCGATGGCCAGCAGACCGCCGGGGCGGAGGGCGGCGGCGAGGGAGGTGAGGGCCGCCTGCTGGTCGCCGAGGTGGTGGACGACGTTGCTGCTCCAGACGAGGTCGGCCGACGGCAGGGTGCCGAACTCGGCGGGCAGGTCGGCGCGGTGCGTGGTCAGCTTCAGGCCCTGTCCCGACGCGCGCTCGGCGGCGTGGTCCAGGAGGGCGGAGGACTGGTCCGCGGCGACGGTCTCGGCCTCGGGGAAGGCCCGGGCGAGCACGCAGGCCGCCACCCCGGGGCCGCTGCCCACGTCCAGCACGCGCCGGACGGCCGGTTCCGGGGCGCCGTCCGCGTCGCCGCCGGCGCCGGCCGCCGCGTCCGCGTCGGCGGCCGTCAGGCCGCGGAGCCACTCCGCCGCCCGCTCCAGGTACGGCAGGTGCAGCTCGCCCTCGCGCAGCAGCTCGGTGACCATGGCGTCCCAGTCGAGGTCCGCGTGGTCGTGGTCGTGGTGGTGGCCGGTTTTCGTGTGCTGGTGTCCCGTCATGGTGTGCGCCTCCATGGTGTGCGGTCCGGGGTTCACGCCCCGCCGACGCTCAGCGTGCGGGCGGCTGAGCGTCACCGGCAATCTTTGTTGCCGTTTCCGGGACGGCGCGGTGCAATGGGCCGCATGGACGACACCACCGCCATCGGCCGGGCCCTGGACGAGGTCGGCCCGCGGCTCAAGCGGCTGCGCACCGAGCGCGGGGTGACGCTCGCGGCGCTGTCGGAGGCCACCGGCGTCTCGAAGAGCACCCTGTCCAGGCTGGAGACCGGCCAGCGCCGCCCGAGCCTGGAGCTGCTCCTGCCGATCGCCCAGGCGCACCAGGTGCCGCTGGACGAGCTGGTCGGCGCGCCCGAGGTCGGAGACCCGCGGGTCCGCCTCGTCCCCCGGCGCCTGGAAGGCCGCACGGTGCTGCCGCTGACGCGCCAGCCGGGCCCGCTGCAGGCGTACAAGCTCGTCATGCCCGCCGAGCAGCGGACGCCGGACCCGGTGCGCCACGAGGGCTACGAGTGGATGTACGTCCTCGCCGGCAGGCTGCGTCTGGTCCTGGCCGAGCACGACCTCGTGCTCGGCCCGGGGGAGGCGGCGGAGTTCGACACCCGCCTGCCGCACTGGTTCGGGAGCACGGGTGAGGAGCCCGTGGAGGTCCTCAGCCTCTTCGGCTCCCAGGGGGAGCGGATGCACGTGCGCGCCAGGCCGCGTCGCGGTGCGTCACGGGAACCGGGCGACCGGCCCCGGCCGCCGGGCGCCCGGCCGGACACCCGGTCAGGCTCCTAGACGCGGGGGAAGCGGGCCTGGAGGTCCCAGACCAGGGGGTTGTCGCCGAGGTCCTCGTGCAGGTCCACCAGGTCGGCGACCAGGTCGTGGAGGAAGTCCCTGGCCTCCCGCCGCAGCGCGGAGTGGCCGAAGGCGAGCGGGGGTTCGTCGGGCGCCCAGTCGGCGGTGATCTCCACCCAGCCGAAGCGGCGCACGAAGCGCAGCCGGTCGGCGGACTCGGTGAGGTCCAGCTCGGCCCGCTGCGGCCGGGACGCGCGGCTGCCCAGGGGGTCGCGGTCGAGGTGCTCGACGACGTCGCACAGCGCCCAGGCGAAGTCCAGTACCGGCACCCAGCCCAGGGCGGTCGCCAGCTCCCGGTCGGCGTCCACGTCGGCGAGGTAGACGTCGCCGCGGAAGAGGTCGTACCGCAGGGCCCGCACGTCGGCCCGCGCGTAGGCGGTCTGCGGCGGGTCGGGGAACCTCCGGGAGAGCGAGTAGCCCAGATCGATCACGCGTCCATGCTCCCACGTGCGGCGAGGCGGTCCGGGAGTGCGCGATAGGTTCCCGGTGGGCCGATGGGGACGTCGCCGGGAGGGACAGTCATGACCGGGAAGCACATCACCGGGGAGCGCTACACGTTCGCGACCGAGTGGGACGAGGAGCGGGCGCGGCTGGCACACCTGGGCGCGTTCTGGGAGCCCGCCTCCCGCCGGGCGCTCGCGGCGGCGGGCGTGCCCGAGGGCGCCTCCTGCCTGGACGTCGGCGCCGGGGGCGGCTCGGTGAGCCGGCTGCTGGCCGACATGGTGGGGGAGGGCGCGGGCCGGGTGGTCGCGCTGGACGTCGACACCCGGCATCTGGAGGCGGCCGCGCTGCCGTCGCGGGTGGAGGTACGGCGGCACGACCTGCTGGCCGACGAGCCGCTGGGCGAGACGTTCGACGTCGTGCACGCGCGGATGGTGCTCTCGCATCTGCCGGAGCGTGCGCGGGTGCTGGACCGGCTCGTCGAGTACTGCGCCCCGGGCGGGCTCGTCGTCCTCTCGGAGTTCGACATCGACGTGCCGGGGCCGCTGCCCGCGCCGCGCACGGCGGCCGAGCGGTTCCAACGGGTGCACGACGCGGTCGTGACGGTGCTCGGCGGGCGGGGCTGCGACAACCGGTTCGGGCACCGGTTGCCCGCCGCCCTCGCGGAGCGCGGGCTGACCGGCGTCGACGCGCTGGTGGACGGCGGGGCGTTGCGCGGGGGGAGCGCCGGTGCCGAGTTCTACCGTCACACGTTCCGGCGGCTGCGGGAGCCGCTGCTGGCCGGCGGGCTGGTCGGTGAGGAGGAGCTCGGCCAGGTCCTGGCGGACCTGGCCGACCCCGGATTCGTCACGCTCTCCGCGCCGTTGGTGTCCGCGTGGGGGAGGCGTGGGCCCGCTCCCGCGCGATCCGGGCGTTCTGCCGGGTGAGCAGCAGGACCTCCTGGAGGAGTTCGACGCTGCCGCCGCCGCTGCCGAGCGGGTAGAGACGCACGTCCTCGCGGTAGGCCTGCCGGGCGATGCGCAGGTGTCGGCCGCGGAACGTCATGACGGTGCGCAGCAGCTCCACCAGCGCCCTGGCCCCGGCCCGCACGGCGCCCGCCTGCGGGCCCCCGGCGGCCGTCAGCAGCCGGCCCACGGCGGACGGCCTGCCGTGCCAGGCGGCGTGCAGGTGGCGCCAGCGCGGGAGGCCGTAGGGCACGGAGTCGAGCAGGAACCGCTCGTACGCGTCAACGCCGGCGTCCGAGAGCCACACCACCTCGTCGACGAGCCACAGCGGCACCTGGGCCGCCGCCGGGCCCAGGTAGGCGGTGCCGTCGACGGTGAACTCCTCGAAGTAGGGGCGCAGGCCGCGGGCGAAGAACTCGGGGCTGACGTCCGCTATCACCCGGTCGATCGACTCCACCATGACCTCGGTGTGCCGGCCGATCTCCGCCACGAGCGGGGCGAAGCCCGGCTCCCAGGGTTCGGTGCGGCTGAGTTCCCCGCACAGCTCCAGCGCCGCGTGCAGCCGGGGGAAGGCGTGCCGGACGGAGTCCTGGAGGGCCCGCTCCTGCGCGTCTCCGGTGTAGGTGCGGCGCCGCTCGCCCGTCGGGTTCCACACGCAGTAGTGCAGCACCGTGTCCCGCGGCACCATGTCGGTGCGGCGTCCCAACTCCTCCAGGACAGGCAGGAGTTCGGGCACCACACTGCCCGGCTCGGCACCGTGGCGCTTGATGGAGCCGGCGAAGAGCCCGATGTCGCGCATGGCGGCCAGGCACGCGTCGCGGGAGAAGCCGTCGAGGTCGGCGGCATCCGGGAGGATGCGGCGCAACGCCGTGGCCAGCGCGAACAGATCGGCCCGGGGGTTGATCTGCGGCAGCCTGGCGCACAGTTCGTCGGCACCCAGCGGGTCGGCGGCCTGGACGGCGCGTATCTGCTCGGCGGAGCCGTACGCGACCGTCGTCGTGGGCATCGTCAGCGCCCCCGCCGGACGCGGGCGAACTGCATCGGTACGGTCAGTGGGCCGTCCAGCCCGGTCTCGACGCTGCGCCCGGTGAAGTCGCCCATCTCGACGACGTCCAGGCCGGCGTTGAGCAGGGTCTCCTCCAGCTCGCCCGGGGCCAGCCGGGCCGGTACGAGCCCGGACTGGATGATGTCGTCGAGCTTGGACGGGCCGCCCTGCCGGGGCCAGGCGGCGAACAGCACGGCGGCCTCGGGGGCGAGCTCGATGACGTAGCCGTGCCCGCGCTCGCCCAGCAGGGTCGCGAGCGAGTCGCCCGCGCGCTGCCGCGCCTCCTCGGGCAGCTGGTGGATGACGGTGCGCACGTAGACGTTCTGGTCCCCGAACTCCTGGTGGACGCGGTCCGCCTCGCCGGGTACGGACAGGTCCAGCTGTCGGTACGCGACGTTGTCCCGGGGGTGCAGCTGGCGCGCCGCGGCCAGCGCGGAGGCGGAGACGTCGTAGCCGATGACGCTGTCGAAACGTTCCGCCAGGGCCTCCGTCTGACGGCCGTTCCCGCAGCCGACGTCCGCGACCGGCAGCCCGGGCGTGTACCACTCCTGGAGCCGCGGCAGGTGGCGGTGCACGGCCTCGGCCGGGTCCACGTCCCACAGCGTCGCGCCGTCCTCCACGGGACGGTCCCGCCAGAAGGCTTCCCAGGCGCTTGAGTTCCCCTGCACAACAATCTCCTCGTTAGCGGACGGTTCCGGACGGTTCGGATCGGCCGTGCGCACCAGAAGGGGCCAGACCCGATGGCCTGGCCCCTTCGCGACGGCTGTCTCAGACGTTAACGCCGAAGTCCTGAGCGATGCCCACCAGCCCCGACGCGTAACCCTGGCCCACGGCCCGGAACTTCCACTCGGCGCCGTTGCGGTAGATCTCGCCGAAGACCATGGCCGTCTCCGTCGCCGCGTCCTCGCTGAGGTCGTAGCGGGCGATCTCCTGCTGGTTGGCCTGGTTGACGATGCGGATGAACGCGTTGCGCACCTGGCCGAAGTTCTGGCTGCGCGACTCGGCGTCGTAGATGGACACCGGGAACACGATCTTGTCGATCTCGGCGGGCAGCGTCTGCAGGTTGACGTTGATCTGCTCGTCGTCACCGCCGCCCTCGCCGGTGCGGTTGTCACCGGTGTGCACGATCGCCTGGTCCGGCGAGGCCGTGTTGTTGAAGAAGACGAAGTGGCCGTCGGTGTGCACCTTGCCGGCGGCGTTCACCGCGATGGCGCTCGCGTCCAGGTCGAAGTCGGTGCCGGTGGTGGTGCGGACGTCCCAGCCGAGGCCGACGGTCACCGCGGTGAGGCCAGGGGCCTCCTTGGAGAGCGAAACATTGCCGCCCTTGGACAGGCTCACAGCCATGGGGTGGGTCCCTTTCTCAAGGTTCTCGTCAGATGCGACGACGGTACATTCACTCCCCACAACGTCGCTCGGGTACGCGCAGGTTCCGACAACGGGTTTCGGCCCGTTTCCGGCCGGGGGCCGACGGCCGGAAGCGGGGCGGCTGGAGGGAGCTCTGAAGGGGCGGCTCCGGGTCGGCGCGACGCCGAGGGTGCCGGGGAAAAGGCGATGCGGGCGCCGGGGGGAGAGGAGATCATGGGCGCATGTCCGGTCCCTACGTCATCCGCGGTTCTGTCGCCCTGCCCGAGTCGGAGCTGAGCTGGCGGTTCTCCCGGTCGTCCGGGCCGGGCGGGCAGCACGTCAACACCAGCGACAGCCAGGTGGAGCTGCGCTTCGACCTGGCCCGCACCGACGCCCTGCCGCCGGTGTGGAAGGAGCGGGCGTTGGAGCGGCTCGGCGAGCGGCTGCGCGACGGCGTCCTCACGGTGCGGGCGAGCGAGCACCGCTCGCAGTGGCGCAACCGCGAGACGGCGGCCGTCCGGATGGCGTCGCTGCTCGCCGAGGCGACGGCGCCGCCGCGGCCCGAGCGCAAGAAGAAGCGCGTGCCGCGCGGTGTGGTGGAGCGGCGCCTGCGGAACAAGAAGCGGCGCGGCGAGGTGAAGCGGGGCCGTAGGGGACAGGGCTGGGACTAGGGTTTCGTACCACTCTGAGCGATTTCTTCCGGATACTCACGGTTCCTCCGGGTCGTCCCGGACACTCCGGCCGAACCCCGGCAGTGGACTAGACCTCTTGGGGGATCTCGGGCGAGACTGTGGACGTGGAATACGTCATCGCCCTCGATGTGGGCGGCACCGGCATGAAGGCCGCCCTCGTCGGCCCGGACGGTGCGCTCCTGCACGAAGACCGTCGTCCCACCGGCCGTGGCCGGGGCCCCGACGCCGTCACCGCCGCTGTCCTGGACTTCGCGGCCGACCTCGCCCGCACCGGCGCCGACCGGTACGGGCGCGGCCCCCGAGCGGCCGGGGTCGCCGTGCCGGGCATCCTCGACGAGCCCGCCGGTGTCGTCCGCTTCGCCGCCAACCTCGGCTGGAGCGACCTCCCCCTCCGCAGGCTGCTCGCCGAGCGGCTGGGCCTGCCCGTCGCGTTCGGCCACGACGTGCGAACCGGCGGTCTGGCCGAGGGACGCATCGGCGCGGGCGCCGGCGTGGACCGCTTCGTCTTCGTCCCCCTGGGCACCGGCATCGCCGGGGCCATCGGCATCGACGGCCGGGTGGAGGCCGGAGCCCACGGCGGCGCCGGGGAGATCGGCCACATCGTCGTCCGGCCGGGCGGCCCGCCCTGCGGCTGCGGCCAGCACGGCTGTCTCGAAACGCTCGCCTCCGCCGCCGCCGTGGGCCGCGCCTGGGCCGAGGCCAGCGGGGACGCCCGGAGCACGGCCGCCGACGCGGCGCGCGCCGTCGCCGCGGGCGACCCCCGGGCCGAGGCCGTCTGGCGGGACGCGGTGGACGCCCTCGCCACCGGCCTCGTCACCGCGCTCACCCTGCTCGACCCGCGCATGCTCATCGTCGGGGGCGGCCTCGCCGAAGCCGGGGACACCCTCTTCGCCCCGCTGCGTCAGGCCGTCCGGGCCAAGGTGACGTTCCAGCGGTTGCCCCTGATCGTTCCGGCCGCCCTCGGGGACGCTGCCGGCTGCCTGGGCGCGGGACTCCTCGCCTGGGACCTACTCACCGCGGAGGTCGCGACCCGATGACGCAGCAGTTCAGCCTCGCCGGGGCCCGAGTCGTCACGCCGGACGGCGTGTTGGACGGTGGCCGGGTGACCGTCGAGGGCGGCCGCATCGCCGCCGTCGAGCCGGCCACGGCGATGTCCGGCGAGCGGGGGGCTCCCGCGCGGGTGCGGCCCGGCGACGTCGACCTCGGCGGGCACTGGCTGGTGCCGGGTTTCGTGGACGTCCACAACCACGGCGGCGGCGGTGCCTCCTTCACCTCCGGCACGGCCGAGGACGTGCTGACGGCCGTCCGCACCCACCGCGCCCACGGCACGACGACGCTTGTGGCCTCCACCGTCACCGGCGAGCTGGACACGCTCGCGCGGCAGGCCGGGCTGCTGTCCGAGCTGGTCGAGCAGGGCGAGCTGGCCGGAGTCCACTTCGAGGGCCCCTTCATCTCCCCCTGCCGCAAGGGCGCGCACAGCGAGGCGCTCCTGCGCGACCCGGAGCCGGCCGAGGTCCGCAAGCTCGTCGACGCCGCGCGGGGCACCGCGGTGATGTGCACGCTGGCGACCGAGCGTCCGGGCGGGCTCGACTCCGTCCGCCTCCTCGTCGACGAGGGCGTGCTCGCCGCCGTCGGCCACACCGACGCCACCTACGAGGAGACGCGGGCGGCGATCGACGCGGGGGCCTCCGTGGCCACCCATCTGTTCAACGCGATGCCGACACTGGGCCACCGGGCCCCCGGGCCCGTCGCGGCCCTGCTGGAGGACGAGGGCGTCACCGTCGAGCTGATCGACGACGGCACGCACCTCCACCCGGCGGCGCTGCGGCTGGCCTTCGACCGCGCGGGCTCCGGCCGGGTGGCCTTCATCACCGACGCCATGGACGCCGCGGGCTTCGGTGACGGCCGCTACCGGCTCGGCCCGCTGGACGTGGAGGTCGTGGACGGCGTGGCCCGCCTCGTCACCGAGGACGGCGGCCCCGGCTCGATCGCCGGCTCGACGCTCACCCTGGACGCCGCGCTGCGCCGCGCCGTCACCCGGGACGGCATCGGCATCGAGGACGCCGTACGCGCCGTGTCCACGACCCCGGCGCGGCTGCTCGGCCGCTCCGACCGCATCGGCGCGATCCGTCCGGGGCTGGACGCCGACCTCGTCGCCCTCGACGCGGACCTCACCGTCCGCGCGGTGCTGCGCCGCGGCGAGTGGGCCGTCGGGCCCGCGCCCGCCTGACGTGGGGCCCGGACGGGCCCCGGGCCATCACGCTCGCCCGAGGCCTGGTCCACGGGACGGCCCGGGCTCCGCCGGGGCGCGGCTCCGGCCGGGCCTCAGCCCTCCGCCGGGGCGAGCCACACGCGGCCGAGGGCCACGTCGCAGGCGTCCTTCGCGCCGCAGGTCAGACGGAAGACGTTCTCGCCCTCCTCGACCGTCACCTGGCCGTAGGTGTACGTCCAGGACTTCTCCCAGTCGTCCTTGGGGCCCTTGGCGAAGTTCTTGAAGTTGACGTTCTGCGGCTTCGGCGCGTCGTTGACGAGCAGGCTGAGCTTCATGTCGCGGCCGGGCACGGTGTAGCCGAAGTACAGGAAGTACGTGCCGGCCTCGGGGACGTTCGTCGTCCAGGTGACCGTGGCGCCGGGCTTGTTCAGGCCCGTCACGTACTTGCCGTCCTTGGCCTTGGAGCCGGGGACGTCTCCGGCGACGAAGGGGCCGTTGTCGAGGCGGAGGCTGGAGGCGTCCTCGCTGGGCAGCTCGACCTCCTCGGACTCCTTCTCCTTCTCGCCCTCGCCCTGCTGCTCGTCGTCCTTCTGGCCCGTGCCGTCGGTGCCGCCGGACTGGCCGTTGCTCGCCGAGTTCTGGGCCTGGTCCCCGGTGTCGTCACCGGAGAAGGCGACGGCCGCGCCGACGCCGATGAGGACGGCGCCCACCACGGCCAGGGCCGCTATGAGCAGCCCGTTGCGCCGCTGCCCGCCGCCGGAGCCGCGGGCGCCGTGGCCGCCGCCCGCCGGGCCGGCCATGCCGCGGGTGGCCGCACGGCCGCCGGGCTGCGTCTCCGGGGCCGCGTAGTGCGCGTTGGGGTGGGCGGAGGACGCGGGAGCCTGGGGCGGGTAGCCGTAGCCGCCCTGCGGGGCCTGCGGGCCCTGCGGCGGCTGGCTCTGGGGCGGCGGGCCCTGGGGCGGGTAGCCGTAGCCGCCCGCCTGCTGGCCGCCGTAGCGGCGCTCGCCCACCGGGCGGACCTGCTGGTATGAGGTGCGGGGGACGCCCTGCTGCTGCGGGGCCTGGTCCGGCGCGCCGCCTTCCTGGCGGTACAGATAGCCGAACGGGTCGTCCCCCTCCGGCGGCGTCGTACCGTTGTTTCCGGCGGTCATCCCCTGTTCTCCTCACACGGCATCGGCTGACCCCGGGCAGCCTACCCCGTTCGGGGGACAGCGCAGGTGTACTCCTGTGCGTGGGAGTACCCTCCGGCCCGCTATCCGGCCCGCCGGTGGCCCTTCGAGCGGGAGCGCTTCTCGACGTACATCCGCTGGTCCGCGGACTGGAGGATCTCCTCCACCGACTCGCCGCAGGAGGCCCAGCCGATACCGAAGCTCGCCCCGACCCGCACCTGGCGCCCCTCGACCCGGATCGGCGGGATGATCGCGTTGCGCAGCCGCACCGCCAGGTCGCCCGCGTCGGCGAGGCCCAGCCCGTCCGCGAGGACGACGAACTCGTCGCCGCCGAGCCTGGCCACCGTGTCGTTGTCCCGCACGCCCGCCGCGAGCCGCCGCGCGACCTCGACGAGGACGGCGTCGCCGCAGTGGTGGCCGAAGCGGTCGTTGATGGACTTGAAGCCGTCCAGGTCGCAGAAGAGGACCGCCAGCCCCTTGGCCGCGGGGTCGTCGTTCTGCGGCGCGATGACGTGGACGTGGTGGTCGAATCCGGCGCCCACGGAGGGCGGCGCCGCCGGGCCCTGCGCACCGGGGTCGTCGGCCTTGAAGCCGTCGACGTCGTACCCGTCCGGGCTGAAGCCGTGGGCGCCGGCGCCGTCGAGATACGCGGCGCCCGAGTCGTAGGCGTCGACCCAGGTCGAGTCCGGGCCCGGATGGCCGGGGTACACGCCCGCGTGGTCGTCCCGGTGGCCGTCGCCGTGCCCTTTCGCGTGCCCGCCCGCGTGGACCGACGTCAGCGCCGGGCGCTCGCACAGCCGGGCGCTCAGCCGCGCCCGCAGCTCGGCGCTGTTGGGCAGCCCGGTCAGGGAGTCGTGGCTGGCGCGGTGGGCGAGCTGGAGCTCGTGGCGCTTGCGCTCCTCGATGTCCTCGACGTGGGTGAGGAGGAAGCGCGGGCCGTCGGCGACGTCCGCGACGACCGAGTTCCGCAGGGACACCCAGACGTAGGTGCCGTCGCGGCGGCTCATCCGCAGCTCGGCCCGCCCGCCCTCGGCGGCGGTGCGCAGCAGGGTGCCGATGTCCTCGGGGTGGACGAGGTCGGAGAAGGAGTAGCGCCGCATCATCGAGGCCGACCGCCCGAGCAGCCTGCACAGCGCGTCGTTGGCCTTGATGAGCCGCCCGTGCTGGTCTCCGCCCATCTCGGCGATCGCCATGCCGCTGGGCGCGTACTCGAACGCGGCGCGGAAGCTCTCCTCGCTCGCCCGCAGCGCCTGCTGCTCGCGCTCCAGTCGGACGAGGGCGCGCTGCATGTTGGCGCGCAGGCGGGCGTTGCTGATGGCGATGGCGGCCTGGAACCCGTACATCTGGAGGGCCTCGCAGCCCCACGGGCCGGGGCGGCGGCCGTTGCGCGGCTGGTCGACGGATATGACGCCGAGGAGGTCCCCGTCGGAGGTGTACATGGGGATGAACAGCCGGTCCATGGGGTGCCACTCGTCGGGGAAGCGCGGCGCGGGACCGGGGGAGTGCCACTGCGGGACGTCGTCGTCGTCGAGGACCCAGCCCTCGGTGTAGGGCACGAACCGCAGTTCGCCCCAGGCCTCGCCCAGGGCCAGCCGGCGTTCCCAGGAGGCGCGGGAGCCGACCCGGCCGGCCATCATCGCCTCGGCCCCGGTGCTGCCCGCGACGGCGGCGACGACGAGGTCCCCGTCCTGGCGCACGAGGTTGACGGCGGCCATCTCGAAGCCGAGGCCGGTGACGATGCCGTCGGCGACCGTCTGGAGGGTGTCGGCGAGGCTGCGGGCGGTGTTGAGCTGCGCCACGGACTGGTGGAGTCGACGCAGACTGGTGAGGCGGACGTACGGCTCGGAATCGGTGTCCATCGCCCTCCCCTCGTGGCTCGTCGCCGGCCCGAAACGCCACTCGTCCGAGTGTTTCCGCCACTGAATCACAGGCTGCTCCACCCCCGGTACACAGGGTCAGCAATAAATCTCATCTGTGACTCATGTCACAATTGAGGGTTCTGGGGGTGCGGATTTCCCCGCCGACGAGTGCCGTCGCACCCCTGTTCGGGGCGGTTGGTGCCGGTCCTAGGACCCGGCTGGTTCCCGGGCCCGATGCGCCCCGGCCCGGCGTCTCGCTAGCGTCGCCGACGTGTTTCCGACAGCAGCGCACCGCACCGATTCCGCCGCCGAGACCGCGCGGACGGCGTCCGCCGACCCCGCCGACGCCGCCGCCGTCCCCCATCCTGGAGGGGTGAACGAGGACCAGTTCCGAGCGGCCATGGCCCGGCTCGCCGCCGGCGTGGTGCTGGTGACGGCCTTCGACCCCGAGGAGGGGGCCCGGGGCGCCTACGTCGGGATGACGGCGACGGCCTTCCTCTCCGTCAGCCTCGACCCCCCGCTCGTCCTCCTCAGCGTCCGCACCGGTTCCCGGATGGACGAGCTGCTGGCCCGGCGCGAGCTGTGGGCCGCCAACCTGCTGGCCGAGAACCAGCGGCAGACGGCCGGGCGCTTCGCCATGAAGGGCCGGCTCAGCGACGAGCTGCTCTTCCGGGAGCTGCCGCACACCCGGGGCGACGTCGCCGAGGCCCCGCTCGTCCACGGCGCACTCGCCCACCTGGAGTGCCGTACCGAGCAGCGTGTCCCCGCGGGCGACCACACGCTGCTCGTGGCCCGCGTCCTGACGACGGGCGTACCCGGCGCCGACGGCAGCCCCCTCACCTACTTCCAGGGCCGCTACCGCACCCTGGGCTGAGCCGGGCGCCCGGGGCCGGGCCGGGGCCGCCGCCGGGGCGCGCGTTACGTTGGCGGGGTGGACGGAGGCGGGGGTGAGTACGCGGTGAGCGAGAGCACGGACCAGCCCGGGGACGAGCCGCGGGGCGCGCCCGGGGACGCGCCCGGTGCCGGGCCGGGGAGCGGGCCCGCGCGGGGGCTGTCCGCGCGGGACGAGGCCGTGCTCGCCGTCGAGCGGCGGGGCTGGCCGGGGCCGGGCGCGAAGGAGCGGGCGATACGCGAGCGGCTGGGTATGTCGCCGACGCGCTACTACCAGGTGCTCAACGCCCTGCTCGACGACCCCCGGGCCCTCGCCCACGACCCGGTGACGGTGAACCGGCTCCGGCGCGTCAGAGACGCGCAGCGGCGGCGCCGGTAGGGTCACGGGCATGGTCCGCTTCGACGCGCACACCATCACCCCCGCCGGACGCGCCGGTTTCGAGGCCATCCAGGCCGATCCGGGACGCTCGGTCGTCGCCTTCGACTTCGACGGCACCCTCGCCCCCATCGTCCCCGACCCGGCGGACGCCCGCCCCCACCCCGATGTGCTGCCCGCGCTGGTGCGGCTCGCGTCCCACGTGGCCGGGATCGCGGTCGTCACCGGGCGGCCCGCCGAGCTCGCGGTGCGGTACGGGGGCTTCGCGGACGTCCGCGGCCTGGAGGGCCTCACCGTCCTGGGCGGCTACGGCGCCGAGCGCTGGGACGCCGCCACCGGCGAGGTCTCCACGCCGCCCCCTGACCCCGACGTGGCCGCCGTCCGCGCCGAACTGCCCGACCTCCTCGGGGGCCTGGCCCTGCCCGAGGGCGTCACCGTCGAGGACAAGGGGCTGGCCCTCGCCGTCCACACCCGGCGGTCCGCCGATCCGGAGGGCGCGCTGGCCGTCCTGCGCGAGCCGCTGGCCGCTCTGGCCGAGCGGCACGGCCTGCATCTCGAACCGGGGCGCTGCGTCCTGGAGTTGCGTCCGCGCGGCATGGACAAGGGGCTGGCGCTCGCCGCCTACCTGGCGGAGCGGGACGCGGGCCCCGCCCTCTACGCGGGCGACGACCTGGGGGATCTGGCGGCCTTCGCCGCGCTGGATCGGCGGCGCGCCGAGGGACTGCCGGTGCTCCTGGTCAGCGCCGCTCCCGAGGTGCCCGCGCTGGCTTCCCGGGCCGACGTCGTCGTCCCGGGGCCGGAGGGCGTCGCCGCGCTGCTGCGCTCGCTCGCGGAGCCGTGGGCGGCGCCTACGCCTCTCTGAGCGCGCGGAGTTGGGCGAGGAACCAGGCGCGTGGCGGCAGCGCCGTCGCGGCGGCGGCCAACCGCTTGGTGGTCTCCGTGCGCGCCTCCGGGGCGACGGAGAGGGCCTCGTCCAGAGCCCGGGCCGTGGCGCCGACGTCGTAGGGGTTCACCAGCAGCGCGTCCTCGCCCAGTTCGGCGGCGGCCCCGGCCTCGCGGGAGAGGACGAGCGCGCAGCCGTGGTCGGAGACGACGGGCACCTCCTTGGCGACGAGGTTCATCCCGTCCCGGATCGGATTGACCAGGGCCACGTCCGCCAGCCGGTACGCGGCCAGCGAGCGGGCGAAGTCGTCCTCGACGTGCAGCACCACCGGCGTCCAGCCGGCCGTGCCGAACTCGGCGTTGATCGCGCCCGCGAGGCGGGAGACCTCCGCCGTGTAGTCGCGGTAGACGGCGAGGTCCTGCCGGGAGGGGTAGGCGAAGGCCACGTGCACCACCCGCTCCCGCCAGTGCGGGAACTCGGTCAGCAGCCTGCGGTAGGCGTGCAGGCCGCGCACGATGTTCTTCGACAGCTCGGTGCGGTCCACCCGGACGATCGTGCGGCGGCCCTCGCCGATCCGTTCGCGCAGCGCGGCCATCCGTTCCTCGACGTCCGCTCGGTGGGCGCGTTCGCGCAGGAAGGCGGCGTCCGCGCCCAGCCCGTGCACGCCGACGCGGGTTGTGCGGCCCTCGTGGGTGACCAGCAGCTCGTCGTCCGTCGCTCCCGCCGCCGGCTCCACCGTCGCGCCCAGGACGTCGGCGCAGCAGGAGGCGAACGCCTCGGCCCAGCGCCGGGTGAGGAACGCGGCGCGGTCGGCGCCGAGGATGCCGCGCAGCACGGCCGCGGCGGTCGCGTCGGGGAGGATCCGGTAGTACTCGGCTGGGGCCCAGGGGGTGTGCGAGAAGTGGCCGGTCCGCAGGTCCGGCCGCAGCCGGCGCAGCAACTCGGGGACGAGCGCCAGGTGGTAGTCCTGGACGAGGACGACGGCACCCTGGGCCGCCTCGTCGGCCAGCGCCCGGGCGAAGGCCGCGTTGTAGGCCTCGTAGGCGGCCCACCGCTCCTCGAAGCCGGTGTCGAACACCGGCTCCAGCGGCGTCTGGTAGAGCATGTGGTGGACGAACCAGAGCACCGAGTTGGCGATGCCGTTGTAGGCGTGGGCGAAGGTCTCGGCGGGGATGTCGAGCATCCGCACCCGCTGCCCGCCGGTGTCCTCCGCCGGCAGCAGGCCGTCGGTGCGCCGGGCCGCCGCCCGGTCGCCCTCGCCGAGCGCGGCGCACACCCACACGGCGTTCGTCCCGGGGCCGACGGCCGAGAGCCCGGAGACGAGGCCGCCGCCGCCGCGTCTCGCGCTGAGGGAGCCGTCCTCGGTGAGCGAGTAGGAGACCGGACCACGGTTGGAGGCGACCAGGACCTGGGACACGTGGGACACAGCGACCATGCGGCGAGCGTATCCGCATCGGCCGCCGTTCAAACGCCCGTGCGGTTCCCCGCCCCGCGCTTGGGAGGTCTGCGCCAGAGGCGCAGGGCTGGCAAGCGCAGCCCACGTCACCGGGCCCGGCCCGGGCAGGGGGGACTGCGCGAGCAGCCGCGGCGAACCTGCACCAGACGACGCTCGGGAAGGGGCACGGCCTGTGCTCGGCTGATCGGCCTGACAAGGCCTACGCGGCGTGGCGGGCGGCGGTGTACTCCGGGACAGTGCTCATCGGCGGCCGCTCCTCGGTGTCCACGGGATGGGTGCGGGGCACGAAGCCGCCGCCCTCCTCGCGGGCGAACTGGGTCAGCCCGGCGTGGGTGAGCGGCGCCCCCGCGATGCGCCGCTGGGCGGTGCGGTAGATGGCCGCCGCCATCCGGCCCAGGGCCTGGCCGTCCTGGTTGCGGTGCTTGCGGACGCCGACGTCGACCTGGGCGAGGGCGTCCAGCCCGACGGTGTGCAGGGAGTCCACCAGCAGGGCCAGCTCGACGCCGTAGCCGACGGGGAAGGGCAGCCGCTCAAGCAGCGAGCGCCGGGCGGCGTACTCCCCGCCGAGCGGCTGGACGAAACCGGCCAGCCGGGGCCAGTGCAAGTTGAGCACGGGCCGGGCCACCAACTCGGTGACGCGGCCACCGCCCGCCGGGCTGTCCCCGAGTGGCCGGTCGTACATCCCCTTGACGAGGTGCAGCTCCGGGTCGGTGAGCAGCGGGCCGACGATGCCGGAGACGAAGGTGGAGCGGAAGTCGCGCAGGTCGGCGTCGATGAAGCAGACGATCTCGCCGCTGGTGGCCAGGAGCGAGCGCCACAGGACCTCGCCCTTGCCGGACACGGTCGGCACCCGGGGCAGCAGCGAGTCCCGGTGGACGACCTTGGCCCCGGCCGCCGCCGCCACGTCCCCGGTGCGGTCGGTGGAGCCGGAGTCGAGCACCACGAGCTCGTCGACGAGGGGGACCTCCCGCGTCATGAGCTCGGTACGGATCGTGGTCACGATGTCGCCGACGGTCGCCTCCTCGTTGAGCGCGGGGAGCACGACGCTCACGCTGCCGTGCGCCCCCGCCGCCCGCTTGGCGGCGAGCAGCCGCGCGAGCGGTCGGTCCGCTGCGCTCCAGGAGCGCCGGTGCAGCCAGCTCTCGACCTCGTTCAGCACGTATCCGCCTCCAGCGATCAGCCGCGAACGCCTGCGTCTCGCGGTTCGGACGACCCGATCCACCCTCACGGCCGTCGGTTACAGTCTTGAACAGCGCACGTGACCTCCGCATGTCGGGGCACGTCGCGGACGGACCCGGCGCCCACCGGCGCCACCGACAAACACGCCGCCCGGCGTCATAGAGCTCATCCAGAGGGGCAGAGGGAACGGCCCGTAGAAGCCCCGGCAACCCTCCCGCGCGCGATTGCGTCATTCCGGTTCATTCCGGAGGCGAAGGCCGCCGTGGGGAAGGTGCCAATTCCGTCCCATGGCGAGAGCCGTCGTGGGGAAGATGAGGAGAAAGGGCCTCGCCTCCATGGCCGTGAACACGGTTGCAAGCACCGAATCCGACTCCGCCGCCGCTGCCGGCGCCGCCGACACGGGCGTCTCGCTCGGCCCCGCCGTGGCGCTGTCCTGTCGCGAGTGCGGCGAGCGCACTCCGCTGGGCCCCAGCTTCGCCTGCGTGGCCTGTTTCGGCCCGCTCGAGATCGCCTACGAGCTGCCCAAGGGCGACGCCGAGGCGCTGCGCCGGCAGATCGAGGCCGGTCCCGACAACATCTGGCGGTACGCGCCGCTGCTGCCCGTCCCCGCCGACGTCGCCGCCAAGCCGAACCTGAACCCGGGCTTCACCAAGCTCGTGCGCGCCGACAACCTGGCGAAGGAGCTGGGCGTCACCGGTGAGCTGCACGTCAAGGACGACTCCGGCAACCCGACGCACTCCTTCAAGGACCGCGTCGTGGCCATCGCCGTCGAGGCCGCCCGCGCCTTCGGCTTCACCACGCTCTCCTGCTCGTCCACCGGCAACCTGGCCGGTGCGGTCGGCGCCGCCGCGGCCCGCGCGGGGCTGCGCTCGTGTGTGTTCATCCCGCACGACCTGGAGCAGGGCAAGGTCGTCATGGCCGCCGTGTACGGGGGCGACCTCGTGGGCATCGAGGGCACCTACGACGACGTCAACCGGTTCTGCAGCGAGCTGATCGGTGACCCGGCCGGTGAGGGCTGGGGCTTCGTCAACGTCAATCTGCGCCCGTACTACGCGGAGGGCTCCAAGACGCTCGCGTACGAGATCTGCGAGCAGCTCGGCTGGCGGCTGCCGGACCAGATCGTCGTCCCGATCGCCTCAGGGTCCCAGCTCACCAAGATCGACAAGGGGCTGCGGGAGCTGGTCGAGCTGGGCCTCGTCGAGGACCGGCCGTACAAGATCTTCGGCGCCCAGGCCGAGGGCTGCTCCCCGGTCTCCCAGGCGTTCAAGGGCGGCCACGACGTCGTCCGCCCCGTGCGGCCGGACACCATCGCCAAGTCGCTCGCCATCGGCAACCCCGCCGACGGCCCGTACGTGCTCGACATCGCCCGCCGCACCGGCGGCGCGGTGGAGGACGTGACGGACGAGCAGGTCGTCGACGCGATCAAGCTGCTGGCCCGCACCGAGGGCGTCTTCGCGGAGACGGCGGGCGGCGTGACCGTCGGCGTCACCCGCAAGCTGATCGAGAACGGCCTGCTCGACCCGGCGCTGACCACCGTCGTCCTCAACACCGGCGATGGCCTGAAGACGCTGGACGCCGTCGCGCCGACGACCGGCCCGAGCGCCGTCATCCGCCCCTCGCTGGACGCCTTCCGCGCCGCCGGCCTGGCGTGAGCCGCGCCCCGCGGCCCGTCTGACCCACGCCCTTACGACTCGGGTACCCGGGACCCGGTACCCACGACTCGCGAAAGTGATCCCATCATGAGCGTCAACGTCCGCATTCCCACGATCCTGCGCACCTACACGGGCGGCCAGGCCGAGGTCACCGCCGAGGGCGCCACCCTCGGCGAGGTGCTGGCCGACCTGGAGAAGAACCACGCCGGCATCAGCGCCCGGGTGCTGGACGACACGGGCAAGCTGCGCCGCTTCGTGAACGTGTACGTCAACGACGACGACGTCCGCTTCGCGGAGGGCCTCGCGACGCCGACCCCGGACGGTGTGGGCGTCTCCATCATCCCCGCCGTGGCCGGCGGCGCGGTCTGAGCGCCCACGGTTCCTCCGGCGGGCCGCCCTGACGGTTCGTCAATTCGCCATCAGCGTAAGTTCGTTGCGGCTCCGCCCCGTCCTCGGGGCGGAGCCGCGGCGCGTTCACGGCCCTCCGAGGCGGCGGAAGCGGTCATTCCGGCTTCCGCGAAGCGGTAGAGTGGGTTTCGAAACCCCCCGACAACACCCCGCATGACGGAGATTCATGCGGGAAGTTCTGCGTGCCCACGGAAAGTGGCGCAGAAAGTTATGTCCGGTTGGCTCCCGCTATGTCCGGCCGGATCTGTCCCGTTTCACCGGTGTATGTCTGACATCGGGTGATTGGGTCTCCGTGGATTTCTCGTCTGATTGACCTGTTGCACAGGGCGTTCGTCCAGATACATTCAGCGGCGGTCGACGCGTTCCGGCGCACAGCACCCTCGCGACCCAGGGGGTGGACTCTGACCCGGGTCCGCGGAGTGCGGGCTCGTGCAAAGGGCCAGTAATAGGGGAGTTAGGAATGGCTCAGGGCACCGTCAAGTGGTTCAACGCGGAGAAGGGCTACGGCTTCATCGCGGTCGACGGTGGTGCGGACGTGTTCGTCCACTACAGCGCGATCCAGATGGACGGCTACCGCACCCTTGAGGAAGGGCAGCGGGTCGAGTTCGAGATCTCGCAGGGTCAGAAGGGGCCGCAGGCGGACATGGTCCGCCTGACCGCCTGAGCGAAGACCGTCTACGCCACCTCCCGAAGGGCCCGGCCATGCCGGGCCCTTCGGGCTTTCCGTGCGCGTGCGCCGCGCTCCGCCGTCGGCGGTCCGGCCGTGTGATCCCGGTCGCCCCGGGGGTCCGGGAGGCCGGGACTTCCGGCCGGGGGCGGGGCCCGGGCGCTTGCACTCACAGGGGGCGAGTGCTAATCATGGGGCTTAGCACTCTGCACATGAGAGTGACAACGTAGGACCGGTTCGGTGAGGTCCGTGCGGCCCGGCGTGAAGGAACGCCAGGTCGTGCAGGCCGTCCGTCGCGGGCGCCAGCGCGGTCCTGAAGCACTCCACCCCAGTCCTGGGAGGACCACTTCACATGGCCAAGATCATCGCGTTCGACGAGGAGGCGCGGCGCGGCCTCGAACGCGGCATGAACCAGCTCGCCGACGCCGTCAAGGTCACGCTTGGCCCCAAGGGTCGCAACGTCGTGCTGGAGAAGAAGTGGGGCGCCCCCACGATCACCAACGACGGTGTCTCCATCGCCAAGGAGATCGAGCTCGAGGACGCCTACGAGAAGATCGGCGCCGAGCTCGTCAAGGAGGTCGCGAAGAAGACGGACGACGTCGCCGGTGACGGCACGACGACCGCTACCGTCCTCGCCCAGGCGCTGGTCCGCGAGGGTCTGCGCAACGTGGCCGCCGGCGCCAACCCGATGGCTCTGAAGCGCGGTATCGAGGCCGCCACCGAGGCCGTCTCCGCCGCGCTGCTGGAGCAGGCCAAGGACGTGGAGACGAAGGAGCAGATCGCCTCCACCGCCTCCATCTCCGCCGCGGACGTCCAGATCGGCGAGCTGATCGCCGAGGCCATGGACAAGGTCGGCAAGGAAGGCGTCATCACCGTCGAGGAGTCCCAGACCTTCGGTCTGGAGCTGGAGCTCACCGAGGGTATGCGCTTCGACAAGGGCTACATCTCGGCGTACTTCGCGACCGACATGGAGCGTATGGAGACCGTCTACGACGACCCGTACATCCTGATCGCGAACTCCAAGATCGGCAACGTCAAGGAGCTGCTGCCGCTCCTGGAGAAGGTCATGCAGTCGGGCAAGCCGCTGCTGATCATCGCCGAGGACGTCGAGGGCGAGGCCCTGTCCACGCTGATCGTCAACAAGATCCGCGGCACCTTCAAGTCCGTCGCCGTCAAGGCCCCGGGCTTCGGCGACCGTCGCAAGGCCATGCTCGGCGACATCGCCATCCTCACCGGTGGCCAGGTCATCTCCGAGGAGGTCGGCCTCAAGCTGGAGAACGCCGGTCTCGAGCTGCTCGGCCGCGCCCGCAAGGTCGTCGTCACCAAGGACGAGACCACCATCGTCGACGGTGCCGGCGAGAGCGAGCAGGTCCAGGGCCGGGTCAACCAGATCCGCGCCGAGATCGAGAACTCCGACTCGGACTACGACCGCGAGAAGCTCCAGGAGCGCCTCGCCAAGCTGGCCGGCGGCGTGGCCGTCATCAAGGCCGGCGCCGCCACCGAGGTGGAGCTCAAGGAGCGCAAGCACCGCATCGAGGACGCGGTGCGCAACGCCAAGGCCGCCGTCGAGGAGGGCATCGTCGCCGGTGGTGGCGTGGCCCTGCTCCAGGCCTCCAGCGTCTTCGAGAAGCTGGAGCTGGAGGGCGACGAGGCCACCGGTGCCGCCGCCGTCAAGCTGGCCCTGGAGGCCCCGCTCAAGCAGATCGCGGTCAACGCCGGTCTCGAGGGCGGCGTCATCGTGGAGAAGGTGCGCAACCTCTCCGTGGGCCACGGCCTGAACGCCGCCACGGGCGAGTACGTCGACATGATCGCCGAGGGCATCATCGACCCCGCCAAGGTGACCCGTTCCGCGCTGCAGAACGCCGCGTCGATCGCCGCGCTGTTCCTCACCACCGAGGCCGTCATCGCCGACAAGCCGGAGAAGGCCGCCGCCGGTGGCGCGCCGGACCCGACCGGTGGCATGGGCGGCATGGACTTCTGATCCGAACGGATCGGCGGTTCCCGCCGGGGCGCCCAGCGCCCCGGCCCGGGGCGGCTCTCCCCTCCACGGGGGGAGCCGCCCTTTTCCTGTCCCGCTCTTCCCCTGGCTCCCTCCCGGCCCTCTCGCCCGTACCGCGCCCCCGTCCGCCCGCGATGGCCGCGCGACGCACCGCATCGGGCATACCGCGGCATACCTGTGAGAATCAGCACGTCCGACGTCCCTGTTCAGCGCGCGCGAACGCTGGTTAACCTCCCGTGAACCGCACGGCCACGTACGCGACCCGTACCGCCGCCGTCGGAACGGAACCATCCGATCCACCCGACTCACGAGGACGGGACGCACCACCCCCATGAGCACGCTCAACGCCCACATCGTCGACTTCAACGACGACTTCTGGACGTACCTGCTGATCCCGCTCATCGCGATCGCGGGCCTCTACTTCACCCTCCGCTCCCGGGGCGCCCAGCTCCGCCTGGTCCCGGACATGCTGCGGGTCTTCAAGGGCAAGCGCTCGGACGGGGTGACCCCCTTCGGCGCCTTCACCATCTCCGCCGCCGCCCGCATCGGCACGGGCAACGTCGCCGGCGTGGCCGCGGCCATCACCCTCGGCGGGCCCGGCGCCGTCTTCTGGATGTGGATGATGGCCCTCGTCGGCGCCGCCTCCGCGTTCGTCGAGTCCGTCCTCGCCCAGCTGTACAAGGCGCGCGGCAAGGAGCCCGGCACCTACCGCGGCGGCCCCGCCTACTACATGCAGCGCGCCCTCGGGAAGCGCTGGCTCGGCGTCCTGTTCGCCGTCCTGGTCACCCTGACCTTCGGCTTCGTGCTGACCGCCGTGCAGTCCAACACCATCGCCGTCGCGGTCGAGGGCTCGCTCGGTGGCGTCGAGTCCGGCTGGTTCACCCCGGTGCTCGGCCTCGGACTGGCCGGCCTGCTCGCCCTCGCCGTCTTCTTCGGCGTCAAGCGCCTGGCGAAGGTCACCAGCACGCTGGTCCCGGCGATGGCGGTCCTCTACCTGATCCTCGGCACGGTCATCGTCGCCCTCAACGCGAGCCAGATCCCCGGCATGCTGGGCGACATCGTCGGCGGCGCCTTCGGGCTCCGCGAGGCCGCCGGAGGCGCGATCGGCACCGCGATCCTCCAGGGTGTGCGCCGGGGCATGTTCTCCAACGAGGCCGGCATGGGCTCCGCCCCGAACGCCGCCGCCTCCGCCGAGACCTCGCACCCCGTCAAGCAGGGCCTCGTGCAGACCTTCGGCGTCTACTTCGACACCCTCGTCGTCTGCACCATGACCGCGTTCGTCGTGCTGAGCGCCAACCCGTCCCTCGCCGAGCGCGGCGGGGCCGACGTCACCCAGTCCGCGTTCGCCGCCACCCTCGGCGACTGGGGCGCGCACGCGCTCACCCTCATCGTCTTCATGCTGGCCTTCAGCTCGATGATCGGTAACTACTACTACGGCGAGTCCAACATCCAGTTCATGACCGACTCCCGGTCCGTCATGACCGGCTACCGCGTCGTGGTCCTGGCCTGCGCCGTGCTCGGCGCCATGGGCTCGGTCAGCATCGTGTGGAGCCTGGCCGACATCACCATGGGCGCGATGGCCCTGGTCAACCTGCTGTCGATCCTGCCGCTGTCGGCCGTCGCCTTCAAGCTGCTGCGCGACTACCAGCAGCAGCGGCAGGCCGGGCTCGACCCCGTCTTCACCCGCGACCGGATCCCCGGCCTGCGCGGCGTCGAGTGCTGGTCCCCCGAGTCCGTCGCCGGGGCCGAGCCCGTCGCCCAGCCCGCCCCGGGGAAGGCGGCCGCCGCCACGCGGAACTGAGGCCGCCGGCCGGCCTGCGCCGAACGCGAGCACACGTAGCCAGTGCGGTTTGTGTACACATTCCGCACTGGCTACAAGTGCTCTGTGCGTGACGTCGTCCGGGTCGGGCACCTGAGCGAGGTGTACCGGGAGCGGTGACGCGGGGTACGCCGTCCGGCGGATTCGTGTGGCCGCGCTCGACGCTTCGGCGGAGGGTTGGCGTACCCGGGTGCGCTGGACGGAACGCACCCGCCCCGAGGCGTGAGGGCACCCATGCGCACATCCACCCCCGCCCTGGCCGACCGCCAGGAGGCCCACTTCCTGGCCTCCCTCCGAGCCCAGGCCCCGGCGCCCGAACGGCACGCGCTGTGGCTCGGCCTCGTCGCCGTCGCGTTCACCGCCGTCCAGCTCGCCCTCGTCGTGCCGGGGCTCGGGCTCGGCTGGGACGAGACGGTCTACGTCAGCCAGAGCGGCCCCGACGCCACCCGGGCCTTCTTCAGCGCGCCCCGGGCCCGCGGCATCAGCTACCTCGTCACCCCCGTCACCGCGGTGACCTCCTCCGTCACGGCTGTGCGGATCTACCTGGCCCTCCTCGCCGGAGGCGCGCTGTTCCTCGCCCTGTGGGTCTGGCGCGCCCTCCTGCCCGCCCCGGTCCTCGCCCTCGCCGGGGGCCTGTTCGCCTCGCTGTGGATCACCCTCTTCTACGGCCCGCAGATCATGCCCAACCTGTGGGTGGCCTTCGCGGCCCTGGCCACCGTCGGCTGTTTCCTGCGCGCCGTCGAGGCCGAGCCGGGACGCGACCCCCGCGCCCTCCTCGGCCTCGGCCTCGGCATCGCCTGCGTCGCCCTGTTCCGTCCCGGGGACGCCGCCTGGCTCGGCCTCCCGCTCGTCCTCGCCGCGCTCGCGGTGCCGGGCTGGCGGCGCCCGCTGCCGCTCGCCGTGCTCGGCTCGGGCGCCGTGCTCGGCGCCGCACAGTGGCTGGTCGAGGCCCACGTCTCCTACGGCGGCGTCCTCACCCGGCTGGACCGGGCCGGGGAGATCCAGGGCGGACTCGGCTGGAACCTCGCCGTCGACGACCAGGTCCGCGCCCTCGCCGGTCGCTCGCTGTGCCGCCCGTGCGACATCGGCTGGGAGCACCCGGTGACCGCCCTCTGGTTCCTCCTGCTCCCGCTTCCGCTGATCGCCGGGCTCGCCGTCGCCGTCCGGCTCCGGCTGCTGGCCCCCGTGCTGCTGGCGACCCTCACCGGGCTGTCCGTCGCCGTGCCCTACCTGTTCCTCATCGACTACGCCGCCCCGCGCTTCCTGCTGCCCGCCTACGCCCTGCTCGCCCTGCCCGTCGCCCTGTGCCTCGTCCGGTTGTGCACCGGGCCGTCGCGCTGGCGTCCGCTGCTCGCGGGGCTTGTCGTGGCGGGGCTTCTGGGGCACGTGGCGGTGCAGTACGGGGTGCTGCGCGGTTCTGTGGACCGCAGCGGGCGGGCGGCCCGGGAGATCGCCGACGTCGCCGCCGAGCTCGGTCGTCTCGGCGTCCGGCCGCCCTGTGTCATCTCGGGGCACGACGCCGTCCGCGTCGCCTACCAGGCCGGTTGCGCCTCACGCCAGCTCGCCGGGCACGACGGCAGCATCACCCCCGCCGGCCTGCGCGCGGCGGCGGATCGCCAAGCGGTGGCGGTGCTCGTCGCGGGCGACCGACGGCCCCCGTCCGTCGCCCGGACCTGGACGGAGCATCCGCTCCCGGACCGGCCGGTCAGCCGGAACTACCGGGCCTACGTCGCTCCGTGAGCCCGGTGGGCCGGGCCTGGGTCAGACGCTGGCCTGGGGTCAGACGCGGGCCTGGGTCAGACGGAGGGCGGCCACACCGGCCGGTGCTCCGCCGGGACGGCCGCGAGCGCCGCGCCGGGCGTGGGGTAGCAGTGGAAGACGTGGCGGGTGCCGGTCAGCGTGAGCATGCGCAACACCCGGTTCCCGACGGCCGCGAGCAGGAGCTGACCGCCCAGCCGGCGGCACAGCCAGTTGAGGGACAGCAGGCAGTTCAGCCCGCGCGAGTCGCAGAAGCCGAGCGCCGTCAGGTCCAGCACGAGGTGGTGGTGGCCCGCGTCGACGAGCGTCCCGGCGTGCTCCTGGAGCTGCCGCTCGGTGGAGACGTCGAGCTTGCCCGCGACCCGCACCAGCGCGCAGCCCTCGGTCTGCACGACATCCGTCAGGCTGATGCTGTCCGTGTCGCTGTACATCCCGCTCTTCGCCTCCCCTCGTGCTCTCGTCGGCCGGACTCATCGTAAACCGTTGCAGGACGGCAAACATCGTCGCGGGCGCCGAGAAGCCGACTCCGGTTGTCGCCGGGACGGACCGGACGGCCCGCGGGGGTGTGCCGTACCCGCCCGCCCCACACCCCCGCTTCCCGCGACCGTTCCGCTTCCAGCATGCCCCGATCCTGGCCGCCCCTCATCTTCAGACGCCCCGCCCGCCGCCGACGTTCCCCGCCGCCCCGCCCGGTGCGGGTGCCACGGGCGCCTCCACGGCCCCGAACGCGTCGATCACGTCGAACGCGTCCCGGAAGCCGCGGAGCCCGTCCGCCAGCGCGGAGCGCGCCGAGGGCGCCATCGCGTCGAGCACCCGGGAGAGCACCTCCTCCCGGCGTACCCGCAGATCGCGCAGGAACGCCTTGCCCTCGCCCGTCAGCCGCAGCTCCAGCTCCCGCCGGCTCACCTGGCTCACCGAGCGCTCCACGAAGCCGATCGCCTCCAGCCGGTCGCACAGCCGGCTCACGGACGACGGACCCGCCCCGAGCAGCGTCCCCAGCTGGCGCAGGTTGACGCCCTCCTCACGGTCCAGGCTGTACAGCACCCGCAGCTGCGCGGTGGACACCGGCGACGAGGACACCGCGTCCCGGCCCCGCTCCCACACCACCTCCAGCAGCTCCACCACCTCCGCCGCGAGCCGGGCGGCATCGCCGCGGCGACCGTGAGGGCGTACGGGGTTCGGACCCATCGAGCAGTGCACTCCGAAT
The DNA here is from genome assembly GCF_019303475.1 of Streptomyces sp. JJ38. Classification (GTDB taxonomy): domain Bacteria; phylum Actinomycetota; class Actinomycetes; order Streptomycetales; family Streptomycetaceae; genus Streptomyces. Next base: position 11,040 of record NZ_JABLSI010000035.1, on the reverse strand, counting down.
CAGCGTCGACGGCACGGGTTCTGGCGCGGTCCACCCACCATAGGTCCGCGCCGCCACCCACCCCGCCGCGTGCCGACGCACACCCCGCCGCCTACCCCGCACGGCGGGGTGCACCCCGCCCGTTCGCGTGACGGGTGGGCAGCCGAGTGGGCACGAGCCTCGCGTACGGGCACGCGAGCCCGGGGACGGCCCGCGAGCCCGGGGACGGCACGCGAGCCCGGGGACGGCCCGCCGCCGTCGTCCATGGGCGTCGTCACACTCGTCGGGCGAAGCCGCACTCGTCCGGCCGGTCCTCGAGGTCCCCCCGGCGGTCGTAGGGGTCGGTCAGCTCGTCTCCCGGCTCGGCCTGGTCGCCTTCGCCGTACCAGGTGAACTCCGGTTCGATGTATCCGGGAGCCGCGTCACACCTGCTGTTCGTGATGTCGGCGATGTCGTACAGGATCCACAGCCTGCCCTCGGTCCCGGTCCACTCGCCCAGCTCGCCGACGTGCACCTCCAGCACCCGGCGGACCAGCGAACGGTCCACGGCATGCGGGGGGTCGGCCTTCGTCACCGGGTAGACGAAGCTGTAGTCGGCACGGATCACGGCGGACCCGTCGTCCCCCTCCTCGACGGTCATCCGGCCGCGCACCTTGATCACCTCACCGGCGAGCTCCACCTCGTCCGGGTCGAACCGGGGGAACCACCACACGGGGTTGTCCTCCTCGGTCGGGTTCTCCAACGCGCGGCGCATGCCGTCGAGCACGTCCTCCTGCAGGGGGTCGATCAGCGCGAGGGCGTCCTCGGGATGGCCGCCCCGGAGGACCTCCCGGTCGAGGTGCGAGGCGACGAGGAACTCCTTGGTCAGCACCAGCGACGACGCGATCGTCTCCTTCGACGTCCTCCCGACGGCCTCCGCCTCCGGCAGAACGATCCCCTCGGCGCCCTCCGCCCATTGCTTCGCCGGCGAACCGGCGAACGGGTCGTCCAGCGTGGGACGCTCGGGGTAGCCGTACTGCGGGGCAGTCGTGGGCGCCGCGGACTCGGCGGCCAGGGGAGCCGACGCGCCGTCACCGTCGCCCGGGGGCCCGACCTGTCCGTCCAGCCAGACGTATCCGGTGCCCAGGGCGGCGAGCGCGAGCGCTCCGGCGACCCACCGCCCGGCCCGCCACGCGGGGCCGTTCCGCCAGCCTCCGGGCCGCGGCGCGGCCGTCCCGTCGGGCGGCGAGGCCTCGTGGCCGGGGTTCTCGATGGGCGGCGGAGCGGCAGTCATACGGTCTTCCTCGGGGATCATGGTGTTGAACCGCACGAACGCTAGATCGCCGAGAACACGGACCGTAGTGGACACGACAACGAACTCGTAACGCCCGCACCGCCGTCAGCGGGCGTCCGCCACATCGCACGGATGGGGAAGCGGCGCGCGCGCCGGGCCGTTCCCGATATAGGACTTGAACCATGACGACCACACGCGACGAGTCCGCCCCCGGAGCGCCGTTCCCGCTTCCGCAGGCCGACTACCTGGCCACCCTCCCCAAGGCCACCATCTACGCCTGCGTCTTCCTCACCGACGAGCGGGGCCGCGTCGTCCAGCTCCGCTCCGTCTTCCGGGACCGGCCCTGGCAGCTGCCCGGCGGCAACATGGATGCCGGGGAGGACCCGTTCAGGGCCGCCGTCCGCGAGACGTACGAGGAGACCGGGCTGCGGGTCGACCGGCCCTGCCCGCTCCTGCTCATGCACTACGTGCGCTCCGAGGCCCCGGACGCGCCGCTGGCCAAGGTCGGCTTCTGCTTCGACGGCGGCACCCTCACCGACCGCCAGATCGCCGGCATCCGGCTGGACCCGGCCGAGCACGACCGCTGCGCCGTCGAGGACTGGGCCACCTGGGAGCGCCTGATGCCCCCCGACGGCTACCGGCGCGTCGCCGCCATGGCCGAGGCCCGCCGCACCGGCCGCGCCGGGCTGCTCGTCACCGAACCCGCCACCGCCACCGGCGCTTGACCCTCACACGGTGTCAGGCCGTCTGCTGAGGACGTCATGTTCAGCATCGGAGACTTCGCCAAGCACGGCAGCGTGTCGGTACGCATGCTGCGCCACTACGACGCGGTGGGGCTGCTGCGCCCCGCCCGCGTCGACCCGCACAGCGGCTATCGGTACTACGGCGCCGCCCAGCTGTCCCGCCTCAACCGCATCATCGCGCTCAAGGACCTCGGATTCACCCTGGAACAGGTCCGCGTGGTGCTCGACGAGGAGGTGGAGCCGGGCGAGCTGCGCGGCATGCTGCGGCTGCGCCGTGCCGAGCTCGCGGCGGCCATGGCCGCGGACGCGGCCCGGCTCACGCAGGTCGAGGCGAGGCTCCTGACGATCGAGAGCGAGGGAACCATGTCGTCCCAGGACATCGTGATCAAGCGGGTGCCCGCCGTCCGGGTGGCGGAGCTGACGGCCACGGCCGAAGGCTTCGGGCCCGCCCACATCAGCCCCGTCATCCAGCCGCTCTACCGCGAGCTCTTCCGCCGCCTCGCCGCCGCCGGCATCGCCCCGGTCGGCCCGGGGGTGGCCTACTACGAGCCCCTAAAGGGCGGTGCCGTCACCGTGCACGCCGGGGTGCAGGTGGCCGTCGAGCCGGACGCCGCCCACGACTTCACCGTCGTCACCCTGCCCGAGCTGGAGTCCGCCGCCACGCTCGTGCACCACGGCTCGATGGACGGCGTCATGCCGAGCGTGCAGGCCCTGGCCCGGTGGATCGAGGCCAACGGCTACCGCACGACCGCCCCGCCGCGCGAGGTCTACCTCTCCGCCGACGGCGACCCCTCGACCTGGGTCACCGAGCTCCAGGAGCCGGTCGTCCGGGAGCCGGCCGTCCAGGCCTAGGCCGGGGCCCGTGCCGACGGTGCCGGACAGCCCTCGTCCGATCCGCGGCCCCGCACGATCGGGCGGAATGTTCCGGAATGGTTCGGTGTTTACCGCTACGGGAGCGTTGATCCTCCCATGACCTGCGAAAGCACAAGGAAATGAGCCGATGAGCACCGTAGCCCTGACCGCCGCCGACTTCGAGAAGACCGTCACCGACAACGACATCGTCTTCGTGGACTTCTGGGCCGCCTGGTGCGGGCCGTGCCGTATGTTCGCCCCCGTCTACGAGAAGGCGTCGGAGGTCCACCCGGACATCGTCTTCGGCAAGGTCGACACCGAGGCGGAGAAGGCCCTGGCCGCTGCGGCCGACATCGCCTCGATCCCGACCCTGATGGCCTTTCGCGAGGGGATTCTCGTCTTCTCCCAGCCCGGCGCCCTGCCGCCCCAGGCGCTGGAACAGGTCGTCACGGGTGTCCGCGGGCTCGACATGGACGAGGTACGCGCGTCCCTCGCCGCCCAGAGCCCGGGGCGGTGACCACCGTCGGTCCACGGCCGCTCCTCTGAGAGCACGTCATGGCCCAACTCCCCACCGAGCGGGTACGGTCGGTCGCCAACCGGCGGTCAGGTTCGCTCCACGTCCCCGGACGGCCGTAGGGGTACCCACCAGACGAGATGGGTACCCCCGTCCTCCGGGCTGCCCGCCCGCATGGCCCCACCGAGCTGGTGCGCGCGTTCCTCCATGTTGCGCAGCCCGCTTCGTCGGCCCCCGGGCGCGATGCCCGCACCGTTGTCGGTGACGGTGAGCCGGACCAGCCTGCCGTCGGTCTCGAGCGCTACCTCGGCGCGGTCGGCGCGGGCGTGACGGGCGATGTTCGTCAGGGACTCGGACAGGACGGCCATGACGTGGTCGGCCGTCGCCCGGGGAACATGCGTGTCGAGCAGGCCCTCCATACGGACGCCGGGGGCGAAGCCCAGCACGGGTGCCGCTTCGTCGACCGCCCGCACCACTCGCGCCCGGAGGGCCGACGCCGCGTCGTCGCCCCGAGAGCGCAGGCCGAAGATCGTCGACCTGATGATCTTGATGGTCTCGTCGAGATCGCCCACCGCCCGCAGCACCCGCTCCGAAGCCGCCTCGTGTTCGATCACGCGGCCTGCGCTCTGCAGCGTCATCCCGGTGGCGAACAGCCGCTGGATCGCCAGGTCGTGCAGGTCGCGGGCGATCCGGTCGCGGTCTTCCAGCAACGCGATCTGTTCGGCGTCCTTGCGGCGCTCTGCCAGCTCCATGGCGACGGCCGCCTGCGCGGCGAAGACCTGGAGGGACTCCGTCTCCTGCTCGGTGAACTCGTGCCGGCCCGTCTCGCTGGCCAGCAGGACCACGCCGCGTACACCCCCGCTCGAACCGATGGGCGCGGCCACCGCCGGGCCGAGGCCGCCCAGATCCGCGGGAGAGCCAGCCGATACGCGCTCGTCCTTGGACATGTCCGGCGTGCTCACCGGGGTGCCCTGGACGAAGACCTGGCCGACGAGGCTGCCCTCCGCGGGCAGCACCATGCCGCTCAGCGCCTCGGCCCCCTGCCCGATCGCCAGCTCCACGGCAAGCGTGTCGGTGCCCGGTACCGGCACGGCGATCACCCCGAGAGCGGCCGACGTGATCTCCCGCGCCCGCTCAGCGATCAGCGCCAGCACGTCACGCTGGCCGGCGCCCGACATCAGGGTGTGCGTGATCTCCGCGTTCGCCTGGAGCCAGCGTTCCCGCAGCCGTGACTCCTCGTACAGCCGCGCGTTGTCGATGGCCACACCCGCCGCCACGGCCAGGGTGGCCAGCACCGACTCGTCCTCCTCGTCGAACTGGAACCCATCCCGCTTCTCGGTCAGATACAGATTGCCGAAGACGTGGTCGCGCACCCGGATGGGGACGCCGAGGAAGGTGTTCATCGGCGGATGGTGCCGGGGGAACCCGTAGGAGGCGGGGTGCTCGGAGAGCTTCGGCAGGCGCAGCGGCTCGGGATGGCGGATGAGTTCGCCGAGGATGCCGTGTCCTTCGGGGAAGTCGCCTATGCGCTCGATCCGTTCCTCGTCTATGCCCACCGTGTAGAAGGCGGACAGACGCCTGCCGTCCGGGCCGATCACCCCGAGCGCCGCGTACTCGGCGTCCACCAGGGCCGCCGCCGCTTCGACGATGCTGTGCAGCACTTCTTCCAGATTCAGCTCACGCCCGACGGACAGCACGGCCTCCAGGAGACTGTGCACCCGGTCCCGGGTGCCGCGGGCCGCGTCCAGGCGGGCCTGCAACTCCTCCAGCAGCTCATCCAGCCGCAGTTGCGGCAGCCGTACACGCGCCGCTTCTCCCGCCCCTTCCGAGCTTCGCACCGCTGATCCTCCATGCCCGCGCGCCTTCCGGCAGTCGTGCCGCCGCGGGTCACGGTAGCGGTTCGGATCAAAGGGACATGCGGCGGACCGGAGGCCGCGGGACGGGAGGCTGCCGGTGGCGGTCGGGTCACCCCACCGGATGACGAGGAGGGACGGGACGACCGCGGTCCGGGGTGCGCCCGGGCGACGGCGCCCGCCACGACCGTCCTGAGGTAGGTGGGCAGATAGACGGAGAAGGCCACATGGCCGCCGAACGTGACCGCGTACGGTGCGGAAGCCTGCCAGGTGATGGGCAGCCTCGCCGTGGTGGTCAGACGGTGGCTGAGCGACTCGGCCGGTGCCAGGCGGCCGGGCGCGTCGGACAGCAGGACCGCGGCGGGTGACGGCGGGGCTTGGGCCGTCGGTCCCTGCCGTCGGGCGGTCGGCCCCGGGGCGGGCGGGCCCAGCGGCCCCTCGCAGGAGTGGGGCCGGTCGGCCCTACTCCGTGGCCACGGCGCCGGGGACGATGAACCGATGGTCCGGAACGACACCTTTCGCGCACTCGACCGGCAGGTATGTCTGCGCCTCCTGGCCAAGGTGCCGATCGGCCGCGTGGTCTACACCCAGCAGGCACTGCCCGCGATTCTCCCCGTCAACTTCTCGATGGACTCGGACGCTTCCGTCCTGTTCCACACGGTGCCGGGCTCCGACCTCATCAGGGCCGTCGACGGCGCCGTGGTCGCCTTCGAGGCGGACGAGTTCGACGTGGCCACCCGGTCCGGTTGGAGCGTGGTCGTCACCGGGCGGGCCACCGTGGTGACCGATCCCGCCGCGCACGCGCGGCTGTCGAGGGCCGACCCGCTGCCCTGGACGCCCCTGGGAGGTGGGGCCGGGGTGTTCGTGCGCGTCGAGTCGGAAGTCGTCACCGGGCGGGGGGTCGGAGGGGCTCACGGCCTGTGGTGACCTCACCCGGAGCGGCTCCATCGGTGCACGGGGCGCCGACAGCGCGAAGAGGGTGTGCCCGGCCGATCGGAGAGGCCGGGCCGGACACACCCACCGAACCGGGGCCGCCTCCCGTACGCGCTGGGCCCGCGGCAGCCGAGACGGGGGGACTACGCCGCCTGGCGGGCACACCACGCGGTCGCATGGGCGGGCGTCCGCGGTTCGGTCGGCAACCAGCATGCGTTGTCCGCACCAGGCGGGTCTTCGGCTGACCGGCCCTCAACACCAGGGCCGATGGGCCCTGTTGCACCTGATGCGCCTGGGCCGGAATTCCGCCCTCCCCTGCTGTTCCAGCTACACGCTCTCAGCGCCTTCCTCCTCTTCGCGGTCTGGCCGTCTACCGGCGGCGCGGTGTGCCGGCCGGGGCGCCCACGCGCCGGACCTGACCGCCCGGACCGAACGGCCGAGCCCGGATCCGATCCGGCACGATCGCGCCCCGTGGCTCAGGCGCCTTCCTGCCGGAGCCGGTCCCGGGCCTGGGTGGCGATGACCGCGGCCTGGACACGGCGTTCGACGCCCAGTTTCGCCAGTAGCCGGGAGATGTGGTTCTTGACCGTCTTCTCGGCGAGGTACAGCCGCTGACCGATCTGGCGGTTGGTCAGCCCTTCACCGATCAGGTCCAGGATCTCCCGTTCCCGGTCCGTCAGCCCCGGCAACGTCTCAGGTTCGGGATCCGGCTGCTGGTTCTGGCGCAGCCGGGCCATCAGCCGGGCGGCCGCGCTCGGGTCGAGCATGGACTGCCCCCGGGCGATCGTTCGGACCGCCGACACCAGATCCGAACCATGGATCTGCTTCAGGACGTACCCGGCCGCCCCCGCCATGACCGAGTCCAGCAGGGCCTCCTCGTCGTCGAACGACGTCAGCATCAGGCAGGCCAGCTCCGGCATCCGCGAGCGCAGCTCCCGGCAGACCGTCACGCCGTCCCCGTCGGGCAGGCGGACGTCCAGGACGGCCACGTGCGGACGTAGGGCGGGGACCCGCACCAGAGCCTGTTCGACCGTGGCGGCCTCGCCCACGACGGTGATGTCGGGTTCGTCGTCCAGCATGTCGTGCACGCCGCGCCGTACGACCTCGTGGTCGTCCAGCAGGAAGACCCGGATCGGGGTGTGCAGAGCGGGGGGCTGGCCGTCCGCCATCGAGTGCTCCTTGTTCTGTCGGCCACTTCCGGGCACCGGACTCGGACCGCTGAGCGAAGCCCGTCGGCGCCCTTCCGTAGATGCTCCGCCACCGAGGGCCGAAGGGCCAGGGCCGGTCGGCCCCACTCCGGGCGCCGCTCCCTCGGCGGCCGGGCCGCGACCGGGCGCCGAGGGAGCGGCCGCGCCCGGTCGTGGCGAACCCGCGGCCCCCGCGGAGACAGGGCCGGACGCGGGTCGTTCGTGGCGCCGAGCGTCCCCCCGAACGCGGCCCGGTCCGGGACGGTCGGGGCACAGATCCCCGGGCCGTTCGTCCCTTCATCGCCCAGCGCCCCCGGAACCGGGCTGAAACGCGGAAGGTGCCTGCTACACACAAGAGACGCCGCCCGACATGACGTGTTGCGGCACCGACCCCCCGCCCTCAGCCAGGGAGGCTTCATGCTGTCCGTGGAATCCGCCGCCGTGGTGCGTACCACCCTGCCTGCCGTGACCCGCGCGCTCGACGAGATCACGACCGTCTTCTACCGCGAGATGTTCCACGACCGGCCAGAGCTTTTGGACGGGATGTTCAACCGCGGCAATCAGGCCAGCGGCGCCCAGAGCCGCGCCCTGGCCGGCTCGGTCGCCGGGTTCGCGGCGGCCCTGCTGGGCGACCCCGAAACCCGCCCGGACGTGCTGCTGGAACGTGTCGCGCACAAGCACGCCGCTGTCGGGGTCACGGACGACCAGTACGCGATCGTGCACAAGTACCTGTTCGGCGCCATGGCCGAGGTACTCGGCGACGCCGTCACGCCGACGGTGTCCGCGGCCTGGGACGAGGTGTACTGGCTCATGGCCAATGCCCTGATGAGCCGTGAGGCCCGCCTCTATCAGGAGGCCGGTGTCGAGCCCGGCGAGGTGTGGCGGCGGTGGACGGTCGCCGAGCGCCGCGCCGAGACCTCCGACGTGGTCTCCTTCGTGCTCCGGCCGGCCGACGGTCTGCCCGCGCCGCGGGCACGGGCGGGCCAGTACGTCAGCGTGCGTGTCCTGATGTCCGACGGAGTGCACCAGCTGCGTCAGTACAGCCTGTCCTCAGACCCAGGCGGCGACACCCGTCGCATCACCGTGAAGCGGGTCACGGGAACGGCCGGGGCGCCGGACGGCGAGGTGTCCAACCTGCTGCACGACCACGTCCACGAGGGTGACCAGCTGACGCTCTCCGCCCCCTTCGGGGATGTCTTCCTCGATGACCCCGCCGACGCCGCCACTCCCGTGGTCCTGATCTCGGCGGGCATCGGCGGCACCCCCATGTGCGGCATCCTCGCCCACCTGGCCGGCATCGGCGCCACCCGCCCGGTCCTCGTCCTGCACGCCGACCGCTCCCCGGCCGACCACGCGCTGCGCGCCGAGACGAGCGAGCTGACCCGCCGACTGCCGGCGGCCACGGCCGTCTTCTGGTACGAGAGGGCGAGCTGGGAGGACCCCGCGGCCCGCGCCGGCCTGATGGATCTCGACGGCATCGAACTGCCCGAGGGCGCCCTCGTCTTCCTGTGCGGGCCGCTGCCGTTCATGCGCGACGTACGGGGACGGCTGTTGCGTTCCGGCGTTCCGGCGCGGCGGATCCGCTACGAGGTCTTCGGCCCCGACCTGTGGCTTCCCGGCCCGTCGGCATGACGCGCGGGTCCGACGGGCCTCCGCCAGCGGGCCCGGAGCGCTGGAGAAACGGGGGTGATGGTCTTCCCGCCACCGAGCCGCGTACCGGCATCGGCCGAAGGCCCGGCGGAGGCCGGTCACCGCCGTGCCGCGTCCACGGCGGGTCGGAGGTGCCCGTGCGCCTCGGCCAGGTGGCGGGCGGCCGTCGCGGCGTCGGCCCCGGTCAGCAGCATGAGCAGGGCGGGCTTGACCTCGCCCGAGGTGGCGGCGAGCGCGGCCTCGATGGCCTCGTCGTCGGCGTCCGTGGCCAGGGCCAGGATGCGCCGGGAGCGGGCGTGCAGCTTGGCGTTCGAGGCCCGGACGTCGACCATCAGGTTCCCGTAGGTCTTGCCCAGCCGGATCATCGTGACCGTCGAGATCATGTTGAGGACGAGTTTCTGCGCGGTGCCCGCCTTCAACCGGGTCGAGCCGGTGATGAGTTCGGGGCCGGTGACGATCTCGACGCCGTGCTCGGCCGCCGCGGCCAGCGGGGAGCCCGCGTTGCAGGCCAGCCCGACCGTCAGCGCCCCCAGGGCGCGGGCGTGCTCCACGGCACCGAGGGCGTACGGCGTGCGGCCGGAGGCGGAGACGCCGACGACGGTGTCCGCGGCCGTGAGCTTCAGCTCGTCCAGGTCGGCGACGGCCAGCTCGGGCCGGTCCTCGGCGCCCTCGGTCGGCGTCGCGAAGGCGGCCAGGCCACCGGCCACCAGCCCGACGACCTCACCGGGCGCCGTGTTGAACGTCGGCGGGCACTCGCTCGCGTCCAGCACCCCGAGCCGCCCCGCGGTACCGGCCCCGGCGTAGACCAGGCGCCCTCCGTCGGACATGCGCAGGGCGACGGCGTCGATGGCGGCGGCGAGCTGCGGCAGGCTCGCGGCCACCGCGGCGGGGATCCCGGCGTCCTCGCCGTTCATCAGAGCGCAGATCTCCAGGGTGGGCAGCCTGTCGATCTCGGCCAGCTCGGGGCGGAACGCCTCGGTGGTGAGCACGTCGAGCTGTCGGCGCAGCTCGCGGTCGGAGGTCATGCGGCTCAGGGCTCTTTCTGTGCGGCGGCGGGCTGGGGGACGAACGCTGATGCGGCGTCGGATCAGCGGTGCGGGGGCGTGTGACGGTGGGCCAGCGCCTCGTAGGAGGCGGCCAACGCGGGCGCGGCGGTGTCGTAGGTGCGCTGGGCGACGCCCACGAACAGGCAGTCCACCACGAGGAGCTGGCTCGTCCGGCTCGACATGGCCGCCGGGCGCAGTTCGCTCTCGCGTGCGGTGGACGTCGTCAGCACGTGGTCCGCGTACTGGGTGGCCTCGGCGTCCGGACGCCCGGTGATCGCCACCGTCGTCGCCCCGTGCTCGAAGGCGACCCGCAGCGGCTCGATGACGTCGACGGTGCGGCCCGAGTGCGTGATGGCGATGGCCACGTCCCCGGGGCGGAGCTGGACGGCGTTGGTGACCGCGAGATGCGGGTCGGCGTGCGCGTGGGCGAGCAGCCCGATGCGCAGCAGCTTCTGCACCAGATCCTGGGCGACGAGGCCGGAGGCCCCGCTGCCGTAGACGTCGATCCTGCGGGCGGCGGCGAGCGCCGTGACCGCAGCCTCCACCTGCGCCGGGTCGAGCGTGACGGCGGTGTCGGCGAGGGTCTGCTGCTCCTCGCGGGCGAGCTTGGCGATGACGTCGCCGATCGGGTCGTCCACCGCGATGTCCGCGGTGACGGCCGGCGCCGCCCCGGAGGCCTGCTGGGCCGCCAGCCCGGCGAGCGCGAGCCGCAGGTCCCGGTACCCCGGATAGCCCAGCACCCGGGACGTGCGCACGACGGTCGCCTCGCTCGTGCCGGTCCGCTCGGCGAGCCCGGTCACCGTCAGTGTGGCGCAGCCCGCCGGATCGCCCGCCACCGCCTCGGCGACGCGCTGCATGGACCGCGTCATGCTCGGGCCCAGCGTGCGCACCTTCGCCGCGAGCGCCGCCGGATCGGGCCGCTGCGCGTCCCCGCCCCGGCCCGCGGCCCGTCCCCCGCCGCGTGCGCCGCCTCCGCCCGGCGCACCGCCTCCGCCGGGCGCACCGCCTCC
>NZ_JABLSI010000034.1 GCF_019303475.1 Streptomyces sp. JJ38 | reverse complement strand
GCCCGCCGCCGCCGGAGCGGACGGCGGCACCGGCCCGCCGCGCCCCGCGCCCGGGCGGCTACCGGGGCCGCCCTGACCACCGGGGCCGCCCTGGCCGCCGGCCCGCTTCCACTGGGCGATACGGCCGACGCGCCGCACCACGAACTGGGTGTCCAGCACGCCGAGCAGCCCGGCCAGCCGGACGGCGTACTCGTGCTGGAGCGAGGGGTCCTTCAGCTGCGCCACGATGGGGGCCGCGGCCTCCAGGGCGGCCGAGCGGCCCTCGGCGGAGTCCAGGTCGTGCTCGTCGACGACGGAGCGCAGCGCGAACTCGAAGAGCCGCGTCCGGCTGTCGATCAGCTCCCGCACGGCCGTGTCGCCCTGGGCGATGCGCAGTTCGCACGGGTCCATGCCGCCGGGGCTGATGGCGATGGAGGTGCGGGCGGCGAACTTCTGGTCGTCCTCGAAGGCCCGGAGCGCGGCCTTCCGCCCGGCGGCGTCCCCGTCGAAGGTGAAGATCACCTCGGTGCGTGAGTTGTCCATGAGCAGCCGCCGCAGGATCTTGATGTGCCCCTCGCCGAACGCCGTGCCGGAGGTCGCGATGGCCGTCGTCACCCCCGCGAGGTGGCAGGCCATCACGTCGGTGTAGCCCTCGACGACGACGGCCCGGCCCTCCTTGGCGATGTCCCGCTTCGCCAGGTCGATGCCGTAGAGCACCTGCGACTTGCGGTAGACCGGCGTCTCCGGGGTGTTGAGGTACTTCGGCCCGTTGTCGTCCTCGCGCAGCCTGCGCGCGCCGAAGCCCACGACCTCGCCGGAGACGTCCCGGATGGGCCACATCAGCCGTCCCCGGAACCGGTCGATCGGCCCGCGCCGCCCCTCCTGGGCGAGTCCGGAGAGCACCAGCTCCTTGTCGGTGAACCCGCGCCCGCGCAGGAAGCGGGTGAGGTGGTCCCAGCCGGCGGGGGAGTAGCCGACGCCGAAGTGCCGGGCGGCGGCCTCGTCGAACCCGCGCTCGCCCAGGAACCGGCGTGCGGCCTCGGCCTCGGGGGAGCCGAGCTGCTCCGCGTAGTACTGGACGGCGACCTTGTGGGCCTCCACCAGGCGGGTGCGCTCACCCTGCTGGCTCGCCCGCCCGTAGCCGCCCTCCTCGTAGCGCAGCGTGATGCCCGCCTGCGCCGCGAGCCGCTCGACGGACTCGGAGAACGTGAGGTGGTCGACCTTCATCAGGAAGGCCAGGGTGTCCCCGCCCTCCTGGCAGCCGAAGCAGTGGAAGAGCCCCTTGGCGGGGCTCACGTGGAACGAGGGCGACTTCTCGTCGTGGAAGGGGCACAGCCCCTTCAGGTTCCCCCCTCCGGCCGGGCGGAGCTGGAGGTACTCGGAGACGACGGAGTCGATGGGGACCGCGTCCCGCACCGCCCGCACGTCCTCGTCGTTGATCCTTCCCGCCACGCGCCGATTCTACGGTGTGGGCCGGATGGCGGACGAAGCTCAGCCCTCGGACACTGCCTGGGCGAACGCGGTGGTGTCCAGCTCCAGGCCGAAGGGCTCGGGGACGGTCACGGGCTCGCCGAACGGCACGGTGGTGCGTGAGCGGTATCCCCTGCCGGAAGGGTCCCAGAACACCGTGAGCTCTTCTTCCTGCATGTCCACAAGCAGGTAGACGGGCACCTGGCGGCCGTATGTCTCCAGCTTGTCCTGCCAGTCGTCTTCCCGGGTGGACGGCGACGTCAGTTCGGCCACGAGGGAGAGCGCCGCGCCCATGGCGACGTTCCCGGGGGCCCTGAACGCTTCTTCGTCGACCACGTAGAGGTCGGGGCCGAAGGCCCGCTTCGCGGAGCTGAACCGGAAGAGGAACGGCGCCGTCATGGCGCGGTGACCCGTAGGTGCGCGGGGAGCCAACTGTTCGCGCAGGTTGTCCATCGGGAGTGCGTACCGCAAGAGGGACCATGGTGACACGACGATCTTCCCCTTGATGATCTCGGCCTTGAAGCCTTCAGGAACGTCCAGCTCGGCAACCGTCCGGAGAAGGTCCTCGAAATCTCCGGGCGTGGACGGGGTCGTGGTCGTGGGATGCTCGGTCATCGTGGTCACGCGTTCCTCCCAACCTCACCGCTGAGTACCGACGGTCCGACGATAGGACCAGCAGGCTCTGTGGCGAGGACGTCGTCACTCCAACGGATGAGGCGTTAATCGGACAGTTCCCGGGCGAGGACGTAGTGGGGGCCCACGCCCTCGATCACGAATTCCTCTCCGTACACACGGTAGCCGTGCCGCTCGTAGAAGGCGCGGGCTTCGGTGCGGCCGTTGCACCACAGGGCCTTGGCGCCGCGCGCGGCGGCCTCCGCGGTGCCCGCCACGAGGACGGCGGTGCCGTAGCCGAGCCCGCGGGCCGAGGCGGCGCTGGCCATGCCGCGGATGCGGTACGCGGTGCCGGGCGGGCCGTCGGGGCCGGGGAAGGGCTCGGGGTAGAAGCTGGCACAGCCCAGGACCTCGGTGCCGGCGGGCCCGGGGCCGTAGGCGGCGACGTGGAAGGCGCCCGGGTCGGCGTCCTCCGGGAACACGGCGGACTCCCGGGGCAGCCCGGGCCGCAGCACCTCCCAGCGCAGGGCGAAGACGTCCGCGAGCGGTACGACGGCGGTGGGGATGGCCATGGCAGTCATGGCCTCACTCTACGGCGGTCGGGTACCGCGGGGCCGCGGTCATCGGGCAGGAAGAGCACGGAGTTGACGTACCGCCGGTGCGGCAGGAGGCTCCGGCGCAGGAGGCCGTGCTCGGCGACGTGCGCGACCTGCTCCTGGTGCCCGGCGAGGTCGAAGGCGGCCAGCGGTATCCAGTGCGCCGCGGGCAGCACCCAGCCCGCGTAGCCGTGGCCCGCGAGCAGCTCGAGCACGGGGCCGGGCGGCTGGACGCGGGTCTCCAGCTCGACGAGGAGCGCCGGGCGGTCGCGCTCGATCGTCCGGGCGGCGCCGCGCAGGACCGCGAGCTCGCCGCCGTCGACGTCGATCTTGATCAGCCGGACGTCCTCCAGCCCGAGCCCGTCGACGCTCACCGTGCCGACCCGCAGCGCGCTCCCGTGCACCCGCTCGCGGCGCACCAGGGAGGAGACGCCGCGCTCGCCGCCGTCGCCGGACGGCAGCCACAGGGTCGCGGTGCCCTCGCGCTCGTCCGCCGCCGCCTCCACGACCTCGACGTTGGCCGGGGCCGTGGCCCGCAGGGCGGAGGCGAGGCGCGGCACCGGCTCGACGGTGACGACCCGCTCGGCCCGCCGGGCCAGCGCCCGGGACCACGGCCCGTACCAGCCGCCGACGTCCACCGCGGTGCCGCCGCGCGGCAGGAAGTCGGGGAGACGGCGCAGCTCGGGCTCGAAGCGCGGGTACAGCCGGGCCGCCGCCTCCGCCACGAGCCGCACCGGCAGACGCGGACCGAGGCGTGCGGCGAGGGTCATACGGCTCCGGCCCGGTCGCTGAACCGGGCGTGTTCGTCCTCGCTCACGGGCTCGCCGGAGGCGGGGAGCAGCTGGGGGACCCCGTCCACGATGGGGTAGCGACGGCGCAGCCGCGGGTTGTAGAGGGCCTCCTCGCGCTCCAGCAGGATCAGCGCGCCCTTGTCGAGGGGGCAGGCCAGGATGGTGAGCAGCGGGTCGTCAGGGGACATGGGAGGTGCCTTCCGTCCGAGGGTCTGAGGTGACGTACGCGGGCCACGGGCCGGGCTCGTCCGGTCGGACGGGGCGGGGCCAGTCGGCCTCGGGCTGGTCGAGCCCTGCGGCGTACGGGGGGCCGGCGTCGGGACGCGCGGCCCGGGGGTGTGGGGCCTGGGGGTGCGCTGCGCCGGGCCGCGGGGCGTCCGGGCGCGGGGCGTCCGGACGCGCGGTGTCGGGCCGCGCCGTGTCGGGCAGCTCGTCGTGGCGGGGCAGCGCCAGCAGCACGGTGACGGCCAGGAGCGCACCGCCCAGCCGCAGCGCGAGCCGGAGCGGTTCCTCCGGCAGCGGTTCGTCGAACGCGATCGTGCCCGCGGCGACGGTGAACAGGAACGTCACGGTGGTGCACACCGGAACGATCAGCGAGGCGCGGCACCGTTGGAGCGCCGTCTGGGAGAGCACCAGACCGGCGGAGCCGGTGCACATCAGCAGATACGGGAACGGCGAGCGCAGGACGTCGAGCAGCCAGCCGCCGAGGTCGTTGCCCTCCAGCAGCCCGGCCACGCCCTTGATGGCCAGGGAGCTGACGCCGTAGAGGAAGCCGACGGCGACGCCGTAGGGCACGCCCGCGGTGGGCATGCGGTGCCGTCGCCGGGAGCGCCGCTCGGCCGTGGCGAACACGGCGAGCCCGGTGACCAGCGCGGGTACGCAGATGCCGACGAGCAGCGGGGTCGGCGCGGCGTGGCTGATGGTGTCCCCGCCGCCGCGCAGCGACAGCACGATCATCACCAGGGCGAGCAGGATGGCGATCATCGCCAGCCGCTCGCGGCCCGAGGACTTCTCGCCCAGGAACAGCGGCGAGAGCAGCAGGAGCATCACCAGCCCGGTGACGAACAGCCCCTGGGCCGCCACCAGCGGCAGGGTGCGGTAGACGGCGAGCTGGGCGAAGAAGCCGAGGCCCAGCGCCGCCGCCCCGACGAGCCACAGGGGGCTGCGCAGGAGGTGCCCCACGACCTGCCAGGGCCGCCCGGCGGTCAGTGGGGGCAGCCCGGACAGCGCGCGCTTCTCCACCACGAAGCCCGTGCTGAAGAGCAGGTTGGCCAGCAGTGCCGCCGCGACGCCCACCCACACGGTCAGCCGCCCTCCCCCTCGGCGCCCCCACCCGCCCGGTCGCGGCGGCGGGCGTGCACCAGCAGGATCGAGGCGAGCGACGGCGTCCGGCAGGCGAGCCGGTCCAGCGGACGCAGGGGAGCGGGGACGTCGTGGTAGGGGGCGCCGGTCATCCGCACGATCTCGAACCCGGCGGCCGGGAGCATGGAGCGCAGCGCCCGCGCGGTGTAGAGCCGCAGGTGGCCCACGACCTGGGAGCCGGGGCGGCCGTGGATGCCGCGCATCGACACCTCGGAGAAGACCGGCTGCACGCCGGCGAGCAGCAGCCCGCGGTTGTACCAGGCCGCGAGGTTGGGCGTGGACAGCAGCAGGTGGCCGCCGGGCCGCAGGACCCGGTGGAGCTCGTCCAGCGCGGAGTCCGGGTCCACCAGGTGCTCGATGACCTCGCTGAACAGGACGGCGTCGGCCGAGCCGGTGGCGAACGGCAGCGCGCCCAGCTCGCCGCGCACGGCCCGCAGGTGGGCGTTGGCCCGGCGCAGGGCGTCCTGGGACCAGTCGCTGCCGATCAGCCGCTTCCCGGGCAGCAGCGGGGCGGCGACGGCGGCTGCCGTGCCGTCGCCGCAGCCGACGTCCAGCACCGTGCCGGGGCCGGGGCCCAGCGCGCGGGCCAGGATGGCGGCCTGGCGGCGGGAGCGGTCGGCGCCCGAGGCCACCGGTGTCGCCGGGTCCTCGTACAGCTCCTGGAGCGTGTCGGTCTGTGGGCTCATCGTGCCTCCTGCCCGGTCGGGCGGGTGGGGGCCGTCGGGCCGGGGGCGGACCCGGTTCCCGCCAGGGTACGGGCGAACAGCTCGCCGAGCCGCCGGCCCGCGGCGTCGTCGAGCCGCCCCCGGGACCAGCGCAGGGCGAGCTGCAGCCGCCCGCCGGTGGAGATCGTGGTGACCGAGACCCCGCGCGGCATGCGGGCGGGGGCTGAGAACCAGGCGGCGGTGGCGCGGCCCGCGTCCCCGAAGTCCATCGGGTAGGGGAGCCGGCCCAGGTTGGACAGCAGGGTGGTGGACGCCCACGGCCCGGCCGCCCGGCGCAGCGCGCGGGCCGTGGCCGCGCGGACGCCGATGGGCAGGACGGGGGTCGTCAGCAGCGCGCCGCTGCGGCCGAGCTGCGGCCGGGGGACGGCCTTGAGCGCCCGGGTCCGGGTCGCGGTGGCCCGCAGCAGCGCCTCGACGGCGTCCGGGTCGCCGTCGGCCGCGTCCCCGGGCAGGCCGAAGGGCACCTCCACCAGCCGGGTGCCGTTGCCGATGGGCATGTCGGCGGTCCTGGGACGGTCGTCGACGGGCATGGTGACGCGCACCGGCCGGTCCGGCAGCCCGTGCTCCCGGTTCCAGCGCAGGACCGTCAGACAGGTGGCCACGAGCAGCTGGTCGTTGACGGTGTAGGGCGAGCCGGACGGACGGGTGGGCAGCGGCAGGTCCGCGATGTGCATGCCGTTGCCCGGACCCGGGCGGTCGTCGCCGTGGTCGGCGCCGATCCGCGCCGGGCGGGCCAGAGCCGAGCCGCTCACGGGCTCCGCGGGCCCGGGCCCGCCGCCCGGCCGGGGGGCGCGGACGGGGGCCGGGGCGGGGGAGTTGTCCGCGCCGCCGTACAGCTCCGCCGCCGTGGCCAGCACCCTGAGGCAGGCGGGGCCGTCCAGCGCGGCGTGGTGGAGCGTGGCCAGCAGGACGCAGCCCTCGCCCTCGGGCGCGTCCACCACCTCGATCCGCACCGGCGGCGAGGCGCTGAGCGGGGGCTCCTCGTCCAGCGCCCGGCGCCGGGCGTCCGCCAGGGTGTCGCCGGGGAAGCGGACGGCCTCGGTGTCCGGTTCCCCGGTCAGCTCCCAGACGTACCCCCGGTGCCACCACCGGACGGGGGCCTGGCGCATGAGGATGCGCGGGTGCCGCCCGAACGCGTCCCGCACCGCCTTGCGCAGCCGGTCCTCGTCGAGGCGGCCCGGCAGGTGGATCTCGATGTGGACGGTCTCCGGCTCGCGCTCGTCGAGTCCGTGCCGGGAGATCTCGTCCACGACCGGGAACGGGACGCGTTCGGTGGGCATCAGGCCGGGCCCTCCCGCGTGTCGCCGGGACGGGCGCCGGGCTGGGCGGGACCGCCGGGGGCCTGGGCGGGCGGCGCGGGCGCCGTGGTGCCCTGGGCCGGGATCGGGTACCCGTGCCCGGTCTGCCCGGCGTTCCCGCCCTCGTGCTCCCGGTGCCGGCCGCCCGGGCCGCTGCGTGCCGGGACCGTCACCAGGGCGGCGACCAGGGCCAGCAGCGCCAGCGCCTGGGCGGCGTGCCCGTAGGCGCCGGTGCCCTCGGCGAAGCCCGAGTCCGCGGACGGGAGGGCGAACACCGCGGCGAGCACCATGGCGCCGAACGCGACCGGGACCAGCAGCCCGGGCCGCCACCAGGCGAGCACCGCCACGGCCGGGACCACCAGCGCGTACGGTCCGGCGACCAGGGCCAGCACCACGGTCAGCGCCACGGCGCCGAGCACCCAGCCGGGGGCGGGCACCGGGGCGGCGCCGGCCTCCTCGTCGACGTCGCGCCGG
This sequence comes from Streptomyces sp. JJ38, assembly GCF_019303475.1. Lineage (GTDB taxonomy): Bacteria > Actinomycetota > Actinomycetes > Streptomycetales > Streptomycetaceae > Streptomyces. The sequence continues at coordinate 68,640 of NZ_JABLSI010000034.1, read as the reverse complement.
CGCACCAGCGCGAGCGCGAGCAGGCCCAGGAGCGCGGCGCCCGCGGCGAACAGACCCACCGTGTACGTGGTGGCCGGGCCGTACTCCAGCTTCACCGTGCCGCCCGCGCCCTCGGGGACGAGGAAGCCCTGCTGCCAGCCGTCGAGACGGACGGGCTCCAGCTCCTCGCCGTCGAGAGTGGCCTCCCAGCCCTCGTTGAAGGCCATGTGGGTACGCAGGTAGGAGGCGTTGCCGGCCTCCACCTCGACGCTGCGCTCGTCCCCGCCCCAGTCGGTGGCCGTGACCGGGCGGTCGGTGCCGCCGGTCTCGGTGTCGCCGCGGGTCAGGGACAAATCGGTGATCGCCAGCGCCTGGTCGGCGGGCGACTCCACGGTGTGCTCACCGGCGTCCAGGGCGATCGCCCCGTCCTCCGTGCCGCAGAGGGTGACCTCGACGGGGCGGCGGTCGGTGAGGTCGCGGACCGTGCCGGACACGCTGGTGCGGTACGCGGTGCCGTCCACGGTGACGGTCGGCCCCTCGCCGCACTCCAGCGCGAACGGGCTGTCCTTCAGCGGGGCCTTGACCCGGAACTCGTCCAGCCCCGGAACGTAGACCTCGTTGAGGCCCACCGGGAGCTGGAGGTTGTCCCCGGCGACCGGGTTGGCGACCGTCAGCTCGGCCGTCTCGGTGACGGTGATCTGCAGCTGGTCGGTGTTCATCGTCTCGAAGCGGGCCCAGCCGTTCTCGTCGACGGCGGTGGTGACCGCGCCGTCCGGCGAGGTGATCGTCACCTCGGTCGGCCGGGCCGAGACGCCGCCGGCGGCGGACAGGACGACGGAGGAGACGTCCCGCTTCACCGGCCAGGTCAGCGTGATGACGGGCTCGTTCCCGGCGATCCACGCGGTGGTGAAGTCGCCGTCGACGAGGTTGCGCGGGCTCAGCGAGAGCCCGGTGGGACTCGTCGACTCCGCGGTGGCGGTGAGCCGGTTCTCCGTGCCGGGAGCGACCTTGTCCAGCAGCTCGTCGAAGGCCGTACCCGGGACCGGCAGCGCGGTGGCCCGGAAGGTGTAGTCACCGGCCGCCTGGGTCGAGAAGTGGCGGCGCAGCGCCCTCTCGTCGCCCACGGGGCGCAGCGCGCCCGGGTCGGCGTCGCGGTGCAGCGAGACCATCTCGGAGCCGGCCGGGCTGTCCTCCGGCGCGTCGTCGGGCAGCGAGAGCAGCCGGTCGACCTGGACGCCGGGGATCGCGATCTCGGAGAAGCCGGCCCCGGTCAGGCCGGGACGGCGCTCCTCGGTGTCCAGGATGGTCAGCTTCAGCCACGTCGCCGGGCCCTCGGGCGCGGCCACGGTCTGCTTCCCGGCACCGGGCCGCAGCGTGGACTCCACGGCCTCGCCCCGGTCGGTCTCGATCTCCACCCGGGTCGGGGCCGGGCGCAGCCCGTCGTCCGGCAGCGGGGTCAGCTCGAGCTCGCCGGGGATGTCGGTCTCCTCGGTGAACTCCACCCGGATCCACTGGCCGCCGCTGTCGTCCGCGCTGCCCTCGGCCCAGCCCGTCATCGGGTCGCCGTCGAAGGCGTGCACGGGGTCGAACTGCGGCAGGTGGAACAGCCAGCTTCCGCTGCTGGACGCGGTGACGCTCTTCGCGCCGCGCAGCGTGGCGACCGTCTGGTGGCGCACCCCGTCGACGGGGAGGATCTGCTTCGGTTCCTCGCCCGCGTCCTGGAGGCTCTCGGGGTGGTTCCGCTCCTCGGCCGTGTAGGTGTACGAAGTGTTGTTGTTGAGCAGGCCGAAGCGGGTGTCCGCGCGGCGCAGACCGTCGGCCGTCACGTGGAGGTCCGGCGCGTCGACGCCGGGGTGGGCGTCACCGGTCAGCACGGCCGGACGGTCTCCGAAGGCCGGGTCGGCCGACAGCGGCAGCAGTGCCTCGGGGCCGCCGCTGACCCGGGCGGTGCCCGCCACGTCCTGGGCCCGCACCTGCTCGGGGATGCTCGGCGCGGAGGCGCCGGCGGGCGCGTAGATCTCCACGGACTGCTGCCGCGGGTAGAAGCCCTGGAGCATGATCGGCGTGTCCGCGGGGATGCGCCCGCCGGTGGTCAGCGGACCGAAGCCCTTGACCTTCTCGTAGCCGGAGGACTCCAGCGTCCGCTTGACGGTCTGCGGCGGCACGTAGCCGATCTGGTCCGGGTCGAGGTCGTTGCGCACGACGACGTAGTGGAGCCCGGCCCGGTTCAGGTACTGCTGTAGCCCGGGGGCGGCGCCGCCGCTCATCAGGGCCTGCTCGACGGCGTCGAGCATGCGCCGCTCACCGGGCGGTCCGAAGGGGACGTAGTCACGCTGGGCCCAGGGCGAGTCGGCCAGGACGTGCAGCGGCTGGTCGATGGGCGAGCCCCAGGTGTAGACGCCATGCGAGGTCGCGGGGACCACCAGAGCGCGGGTTTCGCCGGAGTTCTCCTCCAGCCAGCTCGCCGTGTCCTTCCAGTGCTTGGGAAGGTCCTCGAACGCGCCCGGCTGGAGCACCGCGCCGGTGACGTACGGCAGCGCGAGACCGGGCAGGACGAGCAGCGCGGTCAGCGCCGGGACGAGCCGCGCGCTGCGCAGGAGGCCGACCCGGTCCTTGCCGGCGGCGCGGGCTCCGCGGCGCCGGGCCACGAGCACCGCGGTGAGGTGGGTGAGGCCGAGGGCGAGCGCGAGCGCGAGGCCGGGCTGGAACTTGTAGATGTTGCGGAACGGCTTGAGCCAGCCGTCCAGCCAGCCCTGGAAGCCCTCGGCGAACGGGGCGCCGAGCGCACCCGCGTAGCCGGCCAGCATGACCAGGGTGACCGTGACGACGGTGAGCACGAGCCAGCGGCGCTCGGGCATGTCCCGCCGGGCGAGGCCGCCCAGGCCGACGGCGGCGGCGAGCGCGCTGCCCGCGACGGCGAGCAGCCCGGTGGCCATCATCCAGCCGGCCGGGAGCCAGGCCTCGCCGAAGTTGAGGTAGGCGACCCAGTTGCCGGCTCCGCGCAGCATCTCGAAGGCCGACATCGTGGACGTCGTCGCGGTGGCCTGCTCGACGTACGGCATGAAGTCCTCGCCGTAGACGCCGAGCAGCAGCAGCGGGATGACCCACCACAGCGTCGCCAGGATCACGCCCGGAATCCACCACAGCAGCAGTGAGACGCGCCGCCGGCCGGTGCGGGTGATCAGGTACAGCCCCACCGGCAGCAGCGCGGCGAGGGTGGAGGCGGCGTTGACGCCGCCCATGAACGGGATGAGCAGCGCCGAACGGGCCGCGGCGACGCGGGCGATGGGCGCGGTGCCGTCCGCCCGGGGCACCAGCGGCAGCAGCACCCACGGCAGCATGGCGCCGGGCAGCGCGCCGGCCGAGGTGGAGCCGACGATGATGGTGAACGTGGGCCACAGCGCGTAGGTGGCGGCGCCCAGCAGCCGGGTCGCGCTGGTGCCGACCCCGAACCGCTCGGCCAGCCGCAGCGCGCCCCAGAAGGCGGTGGTGACGACGAGGGCCAGCCAGAGCCGCTCGACCAGCCACACCGGCAGCCAGGACAGCGCCGCGTGGAACGGCAGCATGGGGAAGAGGTAGCCGATGTACTGGTCGGCGATGCCGCCGAAGCTGGAGCGGTCGGACCACAGGTTGCCCAGCTCGCCGAGGAACATCCAGGGGTCGCGGACGACGCCCAGCTTCGTCTCGAACGTCATGTTGCCGGGCGCCGCCAGTACGAAGGCCACCAGGACCAGCACGTAGGCGCCCAGCAGCCACCACCGTGAGCGGGGTGGCCCGGTCGGGTCCGGCCCGACGGCGCTCAGTTCGAGCGTGCGGTCAGTGGTCGTCGTCATGGGGGCACCGCCGGAGGATGAGGAGGAGGTTCCAGGTGGCGATCTCGCGGAGGACCGGGACCCGGGTGATGGCATGGACGAGGAACGGCCAGTAGCGCGAGCGGGCGGCGAGGATCTCGACGTCGTCACGGGACCGTACGTGGCGCAGGGTGGGGCCGATGTGGACGGCGAACAGGTTCTCGCCGAGGGTGTGCTTGGCCGGGCGGCCGTGCCGTCGGGCGTAGCGGGCGCGGGCCCGCTCGGCGCCCAGGTAGTGCCAGGGGGCGGTTTCGTGGCCGCCCCAGGGCGAGTACCAGTTGGTGAAGGAGACGTAGACGAGCCCGCCGGGCCGGGTGACCCGCACCATCTCGCTGAGGAAGGTCTGCGGGTCGTCGACGTGTTCGAGCACGTTGGAGGAGAAGGTGACGTCGGCGGTTCCGTCCGCGACAGGCAGCAGGTAGCCGTCGGCCAGCGCGGCCCCCTCGGGGCGGCGCCCGTGGCCGTGCAGTTCGTGCGGGTCGGGCTCGAAGAGGAAGCCGCGCGCGCCGCGCCGCCGGAACTCGTCGGTGAAGTGCCCGCTGCCGCCGCCCACGTCGATGACGGTCGCCCCCTTCAGGGGCGTGTACCGCTCGATCTGGTCGGCCGCGTCCCGGGCGAGCAGGCTGTAGCAGGTCCCGGGGTCGTTCGGCTCGTTCATGAAGGCCCGGAACAGGGTCACCGACCGTCGGATGGACGGGTCTCTCACACCGGTCACCTCGGCGTCCCGGTGTAGGTGCCAGGCGGGGCGCCGGCGCGCGTCCAGGCCTCGCCCGCCACCTCGCGGAAGGCGGAGACCGTGCGGGCCCAGCCGAACTCGGCGGCCCGCCCGCGAGCGGCCTCGCCCAGGGCGGCGCGGCGGGGGTTCGAGAGGCCGAGGGTGCACCAGGCGGAGGCGAAGGTGCTCTCGCCGCGGGCCAGGACGCCGGTCTCGCCGTCGGCGATGGAGTCGCGCAGCCCGGGTATGTCGAAGCCGATGGCGGGCGTGCCGCGGGCCGCGGCCTCCATGACCACCAGGCCCCAGCCCTCCACCATCGAGGGGTGCAGGAGCAGCCAGGCGGAGCACAGCAGCCGGTGCTTCTCCGCCTCGGAGACATGCCCGGCGAACGTCACCGACTCGCCGGCCATCGCTTCGAGCCGGGACCGCTCCGGGCCGTCCCCGACGATCACGAGCCGCCCGCCGGTGACCGGGCGCACCCGCTCCCACAGCCGCAGCAGCAGGTCGATCCGCTTGTACTCGACGAGCCGGCCCATGGCCAGGAAGAGCGGCTCGGCCGACTTCGGGGCGATCGGGGCGGAGGGCTCCTCGACGCCGTTGTGGACGATGCGGATCAGGTCGCCGCGGACGCCGATGCCGCGCAGGGCCCGCGCGGTGGAGTCGGACACGGCGACCGTCAGGTTGTCGCGGTGGGTGCGCGCCAGCGCCCAGTGCTCCAGCTGCCGTCCGATCCGGGCGACGGGCGCGGGATAGCGCATGCCCCACAGCTCGGTGTGGACGTGGTTGACGAAGTTCAGGGTCGGGCCGCTGTACCACATCGGCGTGAGGTACGGCATGCCGTTGCACACCTCGACCATCAGGTCGGTCTCGCCGACCTCGCGGGTGAAGGTGCGCCGGGCGCGCAGGAAGTGGGCGGCGTCGCCGCCGGCCGAGACGACACGGTAGTCGCGCTCCGCGGCGGGGCCGCCGCACACGAGCGTCACCTCGTGGCCCTGGGCGGTCAGTCCGGCGGCGATCCGGTCGATGAGCAGCTCGGAACCGCCGGCGGCCGGATTGCCGATGTCACGGCGGGCGAGGAAGACGATGCGGCGGGGATACCGGGAGGGGGCCGCATCGGCGGGGCTGGTGGCAGCCGTCGTGACCGCGCGCGGGGCGAGCCGCTGCTGCGGGACGGAGGCGGCGTGGGGAGCCACCGGGGGCACCTGCTGGGGCATGGAGCGCTCCACTCGTGGGAGGGTGCGGTGGTGGGTGCTGCGGGTACGGCTGACGTGCGGTGGTGAGGGTGGGACCTGAGCGGGATGCTGCGGGCGCGAGGGGTTCTCGCGGGGAGTGCGTCCACCGAGGTGACGGTGGTGGACCGAGAGCCGTGGGCCGGGGGCGGTGGCTGGCCATCGGATGGCTCAATTTTCGTCGTCACGTTCGATGCGGCTACTCACCCATGTGACAAATTACCCTCGGGTTTACCGACGGGTACCCGCACCGGAGCGCAAAGCGCGGTGCGGGTACCCGTCGGCGATGTGGGCTGGGTCACGCCTCCTGGCGCCGGCCGCGCACCAGGAGCACGGTCCCGGCCGCGGCGAGCAGCAGCCCGGCGGAGCCCAGCCCGACCGGGGCGGTCGTGCCGACCAGCCGCAGCTTGCCGCTGCCGTCCTCGGCCAGCTTGACCTGCTCCTCCTGGGTCTCCTTGGTGAAGGTGAGCCCGTCGCTCTGGAGGAGCGTGACGGCGTCCTCGGAGGAACCCGGGGCCCGGAGGGTCATCTTCGGGCCGGTGGTCGCTTTGAGGATGCGCCCGGTGGCCTCGTCCACGACGAACTCGAGGTTCGTGTTGGCGTACCACTCCTCCGCCATGACCTGCGGAGTCTCCGGGAGGCCCACCAGGATGCCGGGCACCTGACGGGTGCCGGTCCGGGTGGCCTCGACGGTCCCGGTGAAGCGCATCCCCTCGTAGCCCTGCACCTTCACGCGCTTGTCGTAGGTGAGCGCGACGGTGTTGCCCAGGGTGGAGTCCCACCAGGTGTAGCCCCGCTCCTCGACGTCGAAGGGGAACTTCAGATAGGCCTCGCCAGCGAACTTCCCGGGCGCCTCGCCGCAGCAGTGGACCGGCTTGTTCGTCTCCCGGTCGGTCACCCAGCTCTCGGTCTTCCACTGGAGGGACTTGCGCGGGTCCTCCCGCTCCAGCGTCTGCTCGGTGTCGATGGTCTGCGAGACGTCCCAGACGGCCACGCCGTCGCGCTCACTGGCGGCGACGTTCCCGAGGACGCGGCGGGTGACGGTGAGCGGCTCGTCCTCCTTCTCGGAGACGGACTGCTGGTCGAAGTAGGTTCCCGTGCCCTTCATGACCGTCGTCGAGTCCGTGTCGATCGGCGTTCGCTTGGCCCGCGGTTCCACGTACCAGGCCAGCATCGGGCCCAGGACCAGCAGAAACACGCCGAGCCCCAGCAGGGTCAGCGAGAGGGGTGAGGCGGAACGGCGCATGGCGGGTGCTCCCGTGGAAAGTGGGTGGTGCGCGTTCTCCGTACCGCGTGCGGTGGCGACGTGCGAAGGGTGTGCTACGTGCGCGCGGAGAGGTGTGACGCGCGGCGCCCGGAGCCGGTCCCGGCCGGGGCGCGAACGGTGGTGGGCCCGCTCCTGGTCGTCCGGGCAGGCCCCCTGGGCCGGTGACGGTAAGCGAACCCTTGACAGCGCGTCAATGCCCTTCCAGACTTCACACCACGAACCGGTGTCGGGGGCGACTGCTGGTCCCGTGCAGTCTTCAGAGAGGTCCCCCGCGCCATGCACAGACTCCTCGCAGCAGCTCTGACCTGCGTTCTCGCTGCGTTGCTCGCGGTCGGCGCAGGGGTCGGCATCGTCTCGTTGCTGAACGCCACTCCCGAGCAGCCGAACGTGCCGATCGTGCACTTCCCCCACCACGAGCCCGAGGTGGACGCCTCCCCGTCGGACGCGTCCTCACCCTCCGACACCACGGACCCCGCCGAGGGGTCTGAGCCGTCGGCTCCCGCCGACGGCTCCGGCCGGCCGTCCGAGGCCCCGGAGGACGGCGGGGGCGAGGACGCCGGGAGTGGCGAGGACGGCGGCGCCACCGAGCCGCCCGGCGACGAGTCCGGAAACGACGGCGACACCCCCTCGCAGAAGCCCGACCGCCCGGAGGACGACACGTCCGCGACGCCCACGGAGATCCCGACCCTGTCCGCCACGCTGGACGTCGGCGGCTCCTCGTGACGGCGGCCACCGTGGACTCGGCCTGGCGGGCGGTGCCCGCGGACCAGCTCCTGGCCTTCGCCGAGCAGGCGCGGGAGGAGATCCCCGTGCTCGCGGGCGACATCCTGCGGGAGATCCGCACCGAGTACCCCAGCCTGCCCGTCGTGGTCGACGAGTCGACCGGCGAGCCGATGTCGCTCATCGGCATCCGCCGGGCGCTGGAACACTTCGTCGAGCACCTGGCCACCGGCCTCGGCAGCCCCCACGTGCACCCGACGGTCTTCCAGGACTTCGGCCGCGGTGAGCTGCTCCAGGGCCGCAGCCTGGACTCCCTCCAGGCGATCTACCGGCTCGGCGTCCGGCTCGCCTGGCGTCGGCTCGCCGAGATCGGCCAGCAGGCCGACATCCCGGCGCCCGCGATGTACGAGCTGGCCGAGTCGGGCTTCCAGTACCTCGACGGCCTGGTCGCCGAGTCGGTGCGCGGCTACGCCGAGGCCGCGGCCCGGCAGGCGGGGGAGCGGCTGCGCCTCCAGCGCCGCCTGCTGGACCTCCTGCTCGACGAGGGCGGGCACGGCGGCCAGCTCGAATCCGTCCTGACCGAGCGCGCGGCCCGGATCGGCTGGCCCGTCCCCCGGTCGGTGGCCGTCGCCGTGCTCGTACCCCCGGCCCGGGAGGCCCTGCCCCCGGCTCTGGGGCCCGAGGTCCTGCTCGACATGGAGCGCGAGCAGCCGCTCATGGTCGTCCCCGAGCCGGACGCCGCCGGGCGCGGTGAGCTGCTGCGCCGGGCCACGGCGGGCTGGTCGGGGGCCATCGGCCCGCCGGTGGGCATCGCCGAGGCCGCCAAGTCCCTGCGCTGGGCGCAGTCGGCGGTGGCGCTCATGGAGCGCGGACTGCTGCCCTCCGGCGGCCTGCTGGACTGCACCGAGCACACCGAGGCGCTGGTGCTGCTGCCGCCCGAGGAACTGATCGACGACCTGGGCCGCCGGCTGCTGGCGCCCCTGGAGGAGTGCGGGCCCACGCACGGCCGCCGGCTGGCGGAGACGTTGCTGGCCTGGCTGGAAACCAGGGGCGGGGCGCCCGAGGTGGCCAGCCGGCTCGGGGTGCACCCGCAGACCGTCCGCTACCGGCTGCGGCAGATCCGGGAGATGTGGGGCGAGGCGGTCGACGACCCTGACCGCCGCTTCGAGCTGGAGCTCGTCCTGCGCGCCCGCCGCCTCCGCGGCGAACTCGGCTGACCCGCGCCCCGCGCTGGGGGTCTGCTCCGAAGCCGCAGGGCCGGCCAGCGCGGTTCCCGCGCGCCGCGCAGGTGCGCCGCGGCTGGGCGCGCGTCCCCGCGAGGGCGGGGCGCGCGCCTACGCCAGCATCTGGCGGAGCAGCTCGCGCAGTTGGCGGCGGCTCGGCTCGTCGAGCCGCCCGAGGGGTTCCCGGGCGAACTCGCCGAGCGACTCGCGCAGGGACGCCGCCGTGCGCAGGCCCTCCTCCGTCGGGGCCGCGAGCTTGACCCGCCGGTCCGACTCGTCGGCTCGGCGCTCCACCAGCCCGCGCGCGGTCAGCCGGTCCACGATGCCCGTCACGTTGGACGGTTCGCACTTGAGGCGCTGGGCGAGCTGGCGCATGGGCAGGGGGCCGAGCGCGAGCAGCGCCAGTACCCGGGCCTGGGAGCCGGTCAGCGTGAACTCGGCGGCTGCCTTGTCGTACTCCTCGTAGTACCGGGCCACCACGTCGCCGAGAAGCTCCAGCACCTCGAGCGTGAGCTGGTCGCCTGGGGGCTTGGGACGGGTCATGGGCACCAGCATAGCCATTTACTTGACAACATGAAATATCTAGGTGCAGTGTTGTTTCACGTCATGAAGTAAATCTCGTGAGGAGAGCTGAGATGACCCTGCCCACCACCGGCCGCGCCTGGCACCTGACCGCCCGCCCGGACGGCTGGCCGACCCCGGCCGACTTCGCGCTGCGCGAGGAGCCCGTGGCGGCTCCGGAGGCGGGGCAGATCCTGGTGCGCAACCTCGTCCTGTCCGTGGACCCGTACATGCGCGGCAGGATGAACGACGTCAAGTCCTACGTGCCGCCCTTCCAGCTCGACCGGCCGATGGACGGCGGAGCCGTCGGCGTCGTGGTCGCCTCCGAGGCCGAGGGCTTCGCCGTCGGCGACCATGTGCTGCACTTCCTCGGCTGGCGGGAGTACGCGACGCTGGACGCCGCCCACGCGCAGAAGGTGTCCGCCGAGCTCGCGCCCCTGAGCACCTACCTCGGCGTCATGGGCATGCCCGGGCTCACCGCCTACGCCGGCCTGCTGGAGGTGGCCTCGTTCCAGGAGGGCGACACCGTCTTCGTCTCCGGCGCCGCCGGTGCCGTCGGCAGCCAGGTCGGCCAGATCGCCAGGATCAAGGGCGCGGCGCGGGTCATCGGCAGCGCCGGCTCCGCGGAGAAGGTCGAACTGCTCACCAAGGAGTACGGCTTCGACGCCGCCTTCAACTACAAGGACGGCCCCGTCGGCGAGCAGCTGCGCGAGGCCGCGCCCGAGGGCGTCGACGTCTACTTCGACAACGTCGGGGGCGACCACCTGGAGGCCGCCATCGACGCCATGCGGCCCCAGGGCCGCATCACCCTGTGCGGCGCCATCGCCCAGTACAACGACGCCGAGCCCGCGCCCGGCCCGCGCAACCTCGTCCAGGTCATCGGCAAGCGGCTGCGCATCACCGGCATGCTCGTCAACGACCACAACGCGCTGATGCCGCGCTTCGCGGAGGAGACCGCCGGCTGGATCGCCTCCGGCGAGCTGAGGTACCACGAGACCGCCACCGAGGGCATCGAGACCGCGGTGGACGCCTTCCTCGGCATGCTCCGCGGCCGGAACACCGGAAAGATGATCGTCCGTCTCGCCGACTGACCTTCACCCAGGCCCCCACCACCGCAGGCTCTAGACTGCGACCCGCCGGACGGGTCGTGGGCGCGAGCCCTCCGGTGACGCTTCCAACAGGAGGATTTGTATGTCCATCCAGCCCGTCGACGTCCTCTACACGGCCGTGGCCACCGCCGAGAACGGCCGGGACGGCAAGGTCGCCAGCAGTGACGGCCAGCTCGAGGTCGTCGTCAACCCGCCCAAGGAGATGGGCGGCAGCGGGGCCGGTACCAACCCGGAGCAGCTCTTCGCCGCCGGGTACAGCGCCTGCTTCCAGGGCGCGCTCGGTGTCGTCGCCCGCCAGGAGAAGGCGGACATATCCGGCTCGACGGTCACCGCCGAGGTCGGCATCGGCAAGACGCCGCAGGGCGGCTTCGGCCTGAAGGTCGCCATCAAGGCGATCATCCCGAACGTGGACGAGGCCACCGCGCGGGCCCTCGTGGAGAAGGCGCACCAGGTGTGCCCCTACTCCAGCGCCACCCGGGGCAACATCGAGGTCGCGCTCTCGGTCTGAGCCGAGCGTGGAACGAGGGCCGTCACGGCATCGCCGTGGCGGCCCTCGCCGTCTGCCGGGGCTCTGTCAGGGCCGCAGCAGAACGGCTCCCGTACCGGGGGCCCGGGCCGTGGCCGTCTCCATCGCGGCGTCGAAGTCCGCGAGCCCGAACTCGTGGCTGACCAGAGGCGCGGAGCTGAGCCGGCCCAGCCGGAAGGCGCGCACGGCATGGGCCCAGGCCGCCGACGTGGCACCGGGGGTGCACCGCACGGTCAGCGCCTGCTCCAGCAGCCGTGCCGGGTCCAGGCCGCGGGCGCCGCCCGGCTCCGGGGGCGCCGCGAGCAGCACCCGGCCGCCGCGCCGGGCGAGCAGGCAGGCGTCGAACGCGCTCTCCGCCTCCCCGGCCGTCTCCACCACCAGGTCGCAGCGGCCGTACAGTTCCGCCGCCTCCGAGGGGCACGCCGCGCGGTCCGCGCCCAGCGCGAGGGCCCGTTCACCGGCGAGCGCTCGGGGGTCCACGGCCACCAGCTCTCGGGGGGCGGAGGCGGCCAGCAGCTGCACCGTCAGCAGCCCGAGCGGCCCCGCCCCGACCACGGCCGCCCGCTCCCCGGGGACGGGCATGGCGGCCAGCACGGCGGTGGCCGCCACCGCGGCCCGCCCCAGCAGGGCGGCGGCCCGCAGGTCGGCGTCGTCGGGCAGGACGTGCAGCAGCCGGGCCGGGAGGTTCAGCACATCGGCGAACGCCCCGGCGCCCGGACGGCCGGAGGGCTCCGAGCACAGGTGCGGTTCGTCCTCCCGGCAGCGGGCGCAGGCGAGACAGCCGCCGGGCGCCCGCTCGCCGACGGCCTTCCGGCCGAGCAGGCCGGCCGCCACTCCCTCGCCGATCGCCTCCACCGTGCCCGACCACTCGCCACCGGGGGTGACGGGGTAGGGGTCGGGCCAGCCGGCGGCCGTGCCCGCGTAGAGTGCGCGGTCGGCCGTGTTCACGAGGGCCGCGGTGACCGCGATCCGTACCTCGCCGAAGGCCGGTTCGGCCACCGGCCCGCTCACCAGCCGATGTGCTCCGGGCTTGTCGACGACGACGGCGCGTGCGGTGCGGACGGGCGGACTCACGCGGACCATTGTGCGTCGGCCCCGCACACGGGTACGGGCCGACCGTCGGCTTCCGGCCATCCTTCGCCCGGCCCACGAGCCCTCCGCGGCCCGGCACCCGGGTCGTGCTACCGACCCCCGGACTGGGCTACCGGCTCCCGGGCTGGGCTACCGGCTCCCGGCACCGGGCTGCTGAGGCGACGTCACCCCGGTGTAGGCCAGCTCCGCCAGCACGGCCTGGCCCCGCTTGCCGGGGTGGAACCAGTCCCAGCCGCTCACCTCGCGCAGCGTGAAGCGGTAGTCGTGCACGGCCCCGCCGTCGTGCCGGCAGCGCTCGGCGGCGGCGCAGACCTCGCGGAGCACGTCGTTGTACGCGTCGACGCGGTCCGAGACCTGCTGGCGCCGCGCGGTCGCCGCCTCGTCCACGGCGGCCGGGTCGCGCAGCATCGTCGGGCAGATGCCGAACTGCCAGATGCGGGCGGCCAGGGAGTTGTCCCGGCCCACGGACCACAGCCGCCGCAGGTCGGGCACGCTCGCGACGTACACCTGGGTCGAGGGCGACTTCTCCTCAAGCGTGCGCAGAGCGGCCTGGAAATCCGCCCGGAACGTGTCGGTGGGCGTCATCCCGGCCACGTCGTCGGCGCAGGCGTCGTTGGCCCCGATCAGCACGGTGACCAGATCCGGCCGGTGCGCCGCGGCCTGTGCGGCCTGCCCCGGCAGGTCGGCCATCACGGAACCGGCCACCGCGTAGTTCCACGTACGGCCCTCGGGGTCCGTCAGAAGCCGGTCGGCGAGGCTGTTCACCTCCGGTGAGGTGCCCGTCGCCCAGGACACCTCCGGGCAGTCGGTCAGCAGTGAGCAGGCGTCGAAGCCCGTGGTGATGGAGTCGCCGAGCGCCGCTATCGAATCCGGACTGGTGTCCCAGGTGGGCGTCGGACTCGGCGACGGGCTCCGTTCCACGTAGCTCTTTCGGGTGTCGCTCTCCTCGGTTGACGGTGCTTCGGACGTACACGCGCTCGCGCCCAGGAGCAGGGCGAGTGCCGCGGCGACCATGCCCGCCCGGCCCGTGCGTCCACGCCGGTGCCGTGTCCCACGCGTCATCAGCAGCCCTCGTTCCGCGATGCTTCCCACCGTTTTCCCCGACGGTACGCGACGCACCGGTGCCGCCGGAGGGGGCGGTGACCTTCCCGTCGGGGGAACGCAAGCGATCAGTGCTGCGACACTTACGGCACGTCATATGTCGTCCGTTTTGAGAAGAATGATCGCCTATGGTGTTTACTGTTCGTAACCCAGAAGCTGGTGGCCACGTTGCTGATGGGGAACAATGGCAGGCGGCGGACTTCGAACCGCACGGGAGGTCCCGGTGACAACACGTGGCGTTCTCTATGTGCACTCCGCGCCGCGCGCGCTGTGCCCGCACGTCGAATGGGCGGTGGCCGGTGTGCTCGGCACCCGCGTCAGCCTCGACTGGATCAAACAGCCCGCGGTTCCCGGCACCTGGCGGGCCGAGCTGAGCTGGCAGGGCGATCCGGCCTCGGCCTCCAAGCTGGCCTCCGCCCTCAGAGGCTGGCACCTGCTGCGCTTCGAGGTGACGGCCGAGCCCTGCGCGGGAGCCGAGGGCGAACGTTACAGCTCCACCCCGCAGCTCGGGATCTTCCACGCGGTCACGGGCCCGCACGGTGACATCCTGATCCCCGAGGACCGGCTGCGGGCCGCGATGGAGCGCGCGGCGCGGGGCGAGACGGACCTGGCCGAGGAGGTGTCCAGGCTGCTGGGCCAGCCCTGGGACGACGAGTTGGAGACCTTCCGCCACGCCGGCGAGGGCGCCCCGGTGCGCTGGCTGCACCAGGTCGTCTGACGACGAGGACGCCGACGGGCCGACGGCCGACGCGTGACGACGACGGGCACGCGCCCTGTTCCGGGGCCGCTCCTGCCAGCCCCGCGCCTCCGGCGCGGACCTGCCGGGAGCCCGGAGGGGCCGGGCCCACGGGGAAGGGGCCACACCCGAAGGTGTGGCCCCTTCCCCGTGTTCTCCGGCCCCTCCGGTGCCGCCGCCGCGGTCAGACCGTGCGGAATCCCAGGACGACGTTGTGGCCGCCGAAGCCGAAGGAGTTGTTGACGGCGGCGATCGTGCCCTCGGGGAGTGCCCGGGCCGAGCCGCGCACGATGTCCGCGTCCACCTCCGGGTCCAGCTCGTCGATGTTGATCGTCGGCGGAGCCGTGCGGTGGTACAGCGCGAGCACGGTGGCCACCGTCTCGACGCCGCCGGCCCCGCCCAGCAGGTGTCCGGTCATCGACTTGGTGGCGGAGATCGCCACCTGGTCCAGCTTCTCGCCGAGCACCTTGCGCAGGGCCTTGATCTCGGCGACGTCACCCTGCGGCGTGGAGGTGGCGTGCGCGTTGACGTGCACGCACTGCTCCGGGGCGAGGTCCGTGCTGTCCAGCAGGTGCTGCAGGGCCGCGGCGATACCCCGGCCGGTCGGCTCGGGCTGGGCGATGTGGTGCGCGTCCGCCGACAGCCCCTGGCCCACGGCCTCGCAGTACACCCGCGCGCCGCGCCGCGCCGCGTGCTCGGCGGACTCCAGCACCACGAGCCCCGAGCCCTCGCCCATGACGAAGCCGTCGCGTGCGGTGTCGTAGGGGCGGGAGGCCTGCTCGGGCGCCTCGTTGTTCTTGGACATCGCCATCATGTTGGCGAAGGCGGCGACGGGCAGCGGGTGGATGCACGCCTCGGTGCCCCCGGCGACGACGATGTCGGCGCGGCCGGCGCGGATCATCTCGATGCCGTAGCCGATGGCCTCGGCACCCGAGGCACACGCGCTCACCGGCGCGTGCACGCCCGCCTGGGCGTTCACCTCCAGGCTCACGTTCGCCGACGGGCCGTTGGGCATGAGCATCGGGACGGTGTGCGGGGAGACGCGTCGGGCGCCCTTCTCCCGCAGCACGTCGTACTGGTCGAGCAGCGTGGTCACGCCGCCGATGCCGGAGGCGACGACCACGCCCACACGGGCCGGGTCCACCGCGGCACCGGGCTCGCCGGCCCGGCCCTCGAAGCCCGCGTCAGCCCAGGCCTCACGGCTGGCGACGAGGGCCAGTTGCGCCGAGCGGTCCAGCCTGCGGGCCTGCGGGCGGGGCAGCACGTCGGTCGGGTCGACGGCCGCCTGGGCGGCGATGCGGACGGGCATGTCGGCGGCCCAGTCAGCGTCGATGGGCGAGACGCCGGACCGGCCGTCTCGCAGACCTTGCCAGGTCGATGCGCTGTCGCCACCCAGCGGTGTGGTTGCGCCGATACCGGTGACGACCACGGTGCGATTGGTCGTGTTCACGGAATTCCTGTCTCCACGGGTAGGGGTTGTGACCCGCCACCCGGCAGACCCGGGTGGCGACACACGCATAACGAGCGGGACTCAGTCCTGGTGCTTGAGGATGTAGTTGACGGCGTCGCCGACGGTCTTCAGCTCCTTGACGTCGTCGTCCGGGATCTTGACGTCGAAGCGCTCCTCGGCGGCGACCACGACCTCGACCATCGACAGCGAGTCGACGTCCAGGTCGTCGGTGAAGGACTTGCCGAGCTCGACGTCCTCCTCGGGGATACCGGCGATCTCGTTGACGATCTCGGCGAGACCCTTGACGATCTCTTCCTGCGTGGCGGCCATGTTGGGCGCTCCTTCTGCTGTTTGCGCTGATGTGTTGCGGTAAAGAGTGGCCGGTCTGGCGACCGGCCGGGGTAACCGACTAGGGGAGCGTAACGACCGTCGCCGCGTACACGAGACCCGCCCCGAAGCCGATGACGAGCGCCGTGTCGCCGCTCTTGGCCTTCCCGGTCGCCAGCAGCCGCTCCATGGCGAGCGGAATCGAGGCGGCCGAGGTGTTGCCGGTGGTTTCCACGTCCCGGGCGACGGTGACGTGCTCCGGCAGCTTGAGGGTCTTCACCATCGAGTCGATGATCCGCATGTTGGCCTGGTGCGGAATGAAGACGTCCAGGTCACCGGGGGTGACCCCGGCCGCCTCCAGCGCCTGCTGGGCGACCTTGGCCATCTCGAAGACGGCCCACCGGAAGACCGTCTGGCCCTCCTGGCGGATCGCGGGGTACTTCTCCGGCGTGCCCTCGCGGTAGACGTCCCACGGGACGGTCTGCGTGATGGTGTCGTGCTTGTCGCCCTCGGAGCCCCAGACCGTCGGCCCGATGGCCGGGGTGTCGGACGGGCCGACGACGACCGCGCCCGCGCCGTCCCCGAAGAGGAAGGCGGTGGAGCGGTCCGTCAGGTCGGTGAGGTCCGAGAGCCGCTCGACGCCGACGACGAGGACGTGCCGCGCGCTGCCCTCGACGATCAGACCCTTGGCGATGGTCAGACCGTAGCCGAAGCCCGCGCAGGCGGCGGAGATGTCGAAGGCCGCCGCCCCGGTGGCGCCCAGCCGGTGTGCGATCTCGGTGGCCACCGACGGCGTCTGCTTGAAGTGCGAGACGGTGGAGATGATCACGGCGCCGATCTGCTCGGGGGTCAGCCCCGCGTCCGCGATGGCCTTGCCCGCCGCGTGCAGCGTCATCTCGGTGACGGTCTCGTCCGGACCGGCCCAGTGCCGGGTGGCGATGCCGGAGCGGGACCTGATCCACTCGTCGGAGGAGTCGATGTGCCGGAGGATCTCCTCGTTCGGCACGACGCGCGTCGGGCGGTAACCGCCGACGCCGACGACACGCGCGTACGGGGAGCCCTGGGCGGGCTTGATCTTCGCGGGCATGGGCTCGGTGCTCCTATTCGGCGGTGCCGTGCTCGGCGATCAGTTCACGTGCTGCGTCGAGCTGCTCGGGGGTCTTGAGCGCCAGGGTCGTGACGCCGGGCAGGGCGCGCTTGGCCAGCCCCGTCAGGGTCCCGCCGGGGCACACCTCGATCAGCGCCGTGACGCCCAGCTCGCGGAACGTCTCCATGCACAGGTCCCAGCGGACGGGGCTGGCCACCTGGCCCACCAGGCGCCGCACGAAGTCCGGGCCGTCCGTGACGACCTGCCCGTCCCGGTTGGACACCAGGCGCGGCGACGGCGTGCCGACGGCGACATCCGCCACGGCCCGCTCCAGGGCGCTCACCGCCGGTGCCATGTGGTGGGTGTGGAACGCGCCCGCCACCTTGAGCTCGCGCACCCGGGCCTTCTCGGGCTTGTCGGCGGCGAGCGCGGCGAGCTGCTCCGCGGTTCCGGCCGCGACGATCTGGCCGGCCCCGTTCATGTTCGCGGGCGTGAGTCCGAGCTTCTCCAGGTGCGCCACGACGACGTCGGCGTCCCCGCCGAGCACCGCGGACATCCCGGTCTCGGTGACGGCCGCGGCCTCGGCCATGGCCTGGCCCCGCCGCGTCACGATCGCCATGGCGTCGTCGTCCGACAGCACACCGGCCGTCGCGGCGGCGGTCAGCTCACCGACGCTGTGGCCCGCGACGGCGCCGAGGCGCCCGGGGTCGGTGCCCTCCAGGAGGGCCCGGGTGGACACCAGCCCGGCGGCGACCAGCAGCGGCTGGGCGACGGCCGTGTCGCGGATCTCCTCCGCGTCCGCCTCGGTGCCGTAGCGCACGAGATCGAGACCGGTGATCTCGGACCACTGCTTCAGCAGGTCCGGAACGCCGGGCAGTTCGAGCCAGGGATTCAGGAAGCCGGGCGCCTGGGCGCCTTGGCCGGGAGCGACGAGTACGAGCACCCTTCCACTTTCTCTTGAGGACGAAGGTCCCCGCCGGTGGGGACCGAGACGAAGAACGGTGTGGGGAATTGTGGACCTCGTACAAAGGCGCACGTCAAGGACGCGCTGATGATGTCCGTTCGGCGAGACGCCCCAGAATCAGCGCGATACGCAGAGTGAACGCGGATCGTACGTCGGAAGGCGACCATCCGGTGACGTCAGTCACACGTCGCAGCCGGTAGCGCACGGTGTTGGGGTGCACGAAGAGCATCCGGGCGGCGCCCTCCAGGCTGCTCGCCTGCTCCAGGTACACGCTCAGCGTCTCCAGGAGCGCCGAGCCGGCTTCCTCCAGCGGTCTGTAGATCTCCTCCACCAGCAGCTCCCGCGCCGTGGGGTCGCCGGCCATCGCGCGCTCGGGCAGGAGATCGTCCGCGAGCACCGGACGCGGCGCGTCCGGCCACGCCGCGGCGGCCCGCAGCCCGGCCGCCGCCGCCCGCGCCGAACGCGGCGCCGAGAGGAGATCGTCGACGACGGGACCGGCCACCACGGGACCGGCGGCGAACGGCCCGATGAGCGACTTGGCGGCCTTCAGCGGGTCCTCGCAGCCTCCCGCGACGACGACCAGCCGGCTCCCCAGCACCCCGGTCAGCACCTGCAGCTTGGCGTACCGCGCGGCCCGGCGGATGGCCTCGACCGTCAGCTCGCTGTCCCCGTCCGGCGCGTTGCCCAGGACCACGCACACGTGGTCGGGGGAGTTCCACCCCAGGGCCGCGGCCCGCGAGACCGCGCCCTCGTCCGCCTCGCCGGACAGCACCGCGTTCACCACGAGCGACTCCAGCCGCGCGTCCCAGGCGCCCCGCGCCTCGGCGGCCTGCGCGTACACCTGGGCGGTGGCGAAGGCGATCTCCCGCGCGTAGACGAGGAGGGCCTCGCGCAGGACGGCCTCGTCGCCGGGCGCGGCCACCTCGTCGATGGCGCTCTCCACGACCTCGATCGTGGTGCGGACCATCTCCACCGTCTGCCGCAGGGTGACCGCCCGGGTCAGCTCCCGCGGGGCTGTGCCGAACACGTCCGTGCTGATGGCCCGCGGGGTCTCCGGATGCCGGAACCACTCGGTGAACGCCGCGATGCCCGCCTGCGCGACCAGCCCGATCCACGAACGGTTCTCCGGCGGCATCGCCCGGTACCAGGACAGCTGCTCGTCCATGCGCGCGATGGCGGCGGCGGCCAGTTTGCCGGAGTGCTGCTGCAGCCGCCGCAGCGTGGCGGCGTGCGGGTGGTCGGACAGGTGGTTCGGCGGGATCTCAGCAGGTTCGGGCACGGGACAAGCCTGCCTTATCGGTCCGCGGTCCCGGGACCGGGCCCTCCGGCCCCCACCGCGGCCAGTACGGTTGACCGCATGCTTGACGTGCGCAGAGCGGCCGACCGGTACCGGGGCGGGGACGCCGCGGCGGGCATCGACACCCGGCACGCCTTCTCCTTCTCCGGCCACTACGACCCCGACAACACGGGCTTCGGGCTGCTCGTCGCCTGCAACGAGGAGCGGTTGGCCGCCGGAGCGGGCTTCGCCGAGCACCCCCACCGGGACCTGGAGATCGTCACCTGGGTGACGGACGGCGAGCTCACGCACACGGACTCCGCCGGGCACCGCACCCTCGTGCGCCCCGGCGACCTGCAGCGGCTGAGCGCGGGCGCGGGCGTACGGCACACCGAGCGCAACGAGGGCTCGGGCCCGCTGCGGTTCTGGCAGATGTGGCTGGTACCCGACACCTTCGGCGGCACCCCCGAGTACGACGTCGTCCGCGGCATCGCCGACGGCACCCCCTACGCGCTGGACCGCTCCCAGGCCGTCCTGCACGTGCGCCGGCTGCCCGCCCGGCGGCACACCGTCCTGCCCGCGGCCCCCTGGACCTACCTCCAGGTGGTGCGGGGCAGCCTGGAGCTGGAGGGCTCCTGGCTCGCCGCGGCCGACGCCGCGCGCGTCAAGGGCGCCGAGGGGCTCGTGGCGACGGCCGGGCCCACCGGGGCGGAGCTGCTGGTGTGGGAGATGCACGCCGAACCGTCCTACGGGTGAGGCCGCGCGCCGCGCCCGAGGCCGCACGGCTCCCGCGGAGCGACACGTTCGGGTGATTTCCCCGGGGGAGCTCAGCCCAGCTCGGCCAGCACGGCGTCGGTGAAGGGCGGCCAGGCCTCGACCGCCCACTCCCCGAAGTCCCGGTCGGCCAGGGCCACGCAGGCCGCACCGGCCCGCGGGTCCACCCACAGGAAGGTGCCCGCCTGCCCGAAGTGGCCGAAGGTGGCGGGGGAGGAGGAAGCCCCCGTCCAGTGCGGGGACTTGTCGCCGCGGATCTCCATGCCGAGCCCCCAGTCGTTGGGGGACTGGTTGCCGTAGCCGGGCAGCACGCCGCGCAGCCCGGGGAAGGCCACGCTCGTCGCCTCAGCGTGCGTCTGCCGGGCGACCAGCGTCGGGGAGAGCAGCTCCGCCGCGAACCGGGCGAGGTCGTCGGCGGTGGAGACGGCCGCCGCGGCGGGCGTTCCGTTCAGTTCGGTGGCGGCCATGCCCAGCGGCTCCAGCACGGCCTGCCGGAGGTATTCGGCGAACGGGATGTCCGCCGCCTTCTCGATGTGGTCGCCGAGGACCTCGAAACCGGCGTTGGAGTAGATCCTGCGAGTGCCGGGCTCCGCCATGACGCGGTGCTCGTCGAACGCGAGCCCCGAGGTGTGCGCGAGCAGGTGCCGCACCGTCGAGCCTCGGGGGCCGGCCGGTTCGTCCAGCTCGACCGCGCCCTCCTCGACGGCGACGAGCGCGGCGTAGGCGGTGAGCGGCTTCGTCACGGAGGCCAGCGCGAACCGGTGCCCGGTCGGGCCGTGGCCGCCGGCCACCGTGCCGTCGCCCCGCACCACCACGGCCGCCGCCGTCGTCACCGGCCAGTTGTCGATCATCCGCAGGCTGTCCATGGCACCGAGGTTACGGGACGGGTCCGAACACGCTTGCCTGGAGTGCACTCCAAGGTCCTAGCGTTCCGTTCATGACCGTGCTGGACCCGGAAAAGACCACCCAGGACGCCGCACCCGACGCCGTGCCGGACGCCGCACCCGACGCCGCACCCGACGCCGCGCCCGACGCCGCGGCGGGCGCCGTGCCCGACGGCCCGGCAGCCCGGGGTCGCCCCTGCCTGGCCGACGACATCCCGCACCCACGCCCCGACGGCACCGACCGCTACACCATCAGCGAGGTCGCCGCGCTGACCGGCCTGAGCGCCCACACCCTGCGCTGGTACGAGCGGATCGGCCTGATGCCGCACATCGACCGCTCCCACACCGGGCAGCGCCGCTTCACCAACCGGGACCTCGACTGGGTCTCGCTGGTGGGCAAGCTCCGGCTGACCGGGATGCCCGTGGCCGACATGGTCCGCTACGCGGAGCTGGTCCGGGCGGGCGCCCACACCTACGCCGAGCGCCTGGAGCTGCTCGTCGCGACCCGCGCCGACGTCCGGCGCCGGGTCGCCGAACTCCAGGACACGCTCGCCGTGCTCGACTTCAAGATCGACATCTACGCCGGTGCCCGGCAGGGCCCGCAGGAGAGGCAGGGAACCGACCGATGAACCCCGAAACCCCGCAGCCAGCCGAGGCCACCGAGCAGCCCCCGATGCCCCGCGTCCAGCTCGGCGGCGGGCTCGCCGTCGGCGTCCAGGGCCTCGGCTGCATGGGCATGAGCTTCGCCTACGGTCCCACCGACGCCGCCCAGGCCGAAGCCGCCCTCGCCCGTGCCCTCGAACGCGGCGTCACCCTCTTCGACACCGCCGACATGTACGGCTTCGGCGCGAACGAGGAGTTCCTCGCCCCCTTCGTCCGGGCCCACCGCGACGACATCGTCCTCGCCACCAAGTTCGGCATCGTGCTCGACCGCGACGATCCGTCGGCCCGCGGCATCCGCAACGACCGCGCCTACCTGCGCGCCTGCGTCGAGGGCAGCCTGCGGCGGCTGGGCGTCGACGTCATCGACCTCTACTACCTGCACCGCCGCGACCCGGGGACGCCCATCGAGGAGACCGTCGGGGCGATGGCCGAGCTCGTCGCCGAGGGCAAGGTGCGGGCCCTGGGCCTCAGCGAGGTCACCGGCCCCGAACTGCGTGCCGCGCACGCCGTCCACCCCATCGCCGCCCTGCAGTCCGAGTGGTCCGTGTTCAGCCGCGATGTCGAGCGCACCGCCGTGCCCGCCGCCCGCGAGCTGGGCGTCGCCTTCGTGCCGTACTCCCCGCTGGGCCGCGGCTTCCTCACCGGCTCCTTCGTCCGCGCCGACCAGGAGCTGACCAGCGACGACTTCCGCCGCACCCTGCCGCGCTTCAACGGGGACAACGCCACCGCCAACGCCGCGCTGCTGGAGCCGCTGCGGGCCATCGCCGCCCGCCGCGGCCTCACCCCCGGGCAGGTCGCCCTGGCCTGGGTGCACCGGCAGGCGACGGTCCACGGGCTGACCGTCGTGCCCATACCCGGCACCCGGCGGGCCGAGCGCGTGACGGAGAACACCGCGGCCGCGCACGTCGAGCTGACGGCGGCCGAGCTGGCCGAGCTGGAGCCGCTGGCCGCCCACGTCGCCGGGGACCGGTACGCGGACATGGCGTTCACCAGCGCCGGGCGCGAGTAGCCCCGCCCAAGGGGGCGCCGGGGCCGCGCGAGCGGCCACGGCGCGGCGCGGCGCGGGTCTCACAGCTCGGCGAGCAGATCCGCCTTCTTCACGGAGAACTCCTCGTCCGTGAGCAGGCCCGCTTCGTGCAGCCGGCCGAGGTGGCGTATGCGCTCGGCGATGTCGGCCGGGTCGGACCGCAGCGCGCCCGGCGCCCCCGCGCTCCGGGCCCCGGAGCGGCCCCGGGCGCCCGCGGCCCGCTGCTCCCGCTCCGCGCCCCGCTCGGCCCGGACGGCGGCCAGCACCGCGGCGGCCAGCGGCAGCGACTCGTGCACCAGCCCGTACCCGAGCCCGAAGACGACGGCGGTCGGGTCCTGGTCGGGCTCGCCGGGGCGGACGTCCCGGCCCTCCTCGGCGCGTCGCAGCAGCCGGAGGTGGCCGCCGAGCACCTCCGGCGAGCGCCACTCCACCCCCTCCAGCTCGCTCACGTCGAAGAACTGGTCCCCGGCCTTCCACTTCGCCGAGGAGGCCCCGGTCCAGAACCAGCGGAAGGAGACCGTCGTGCCGTCGAACGCCGCCTTGCCGTCGTACGCCTTGAACTGCAGCGGCGGCTCGGGCGCCCGCACCAGGTGCTCGTCGGCGGGGTGGCCGGCGTCCGGGGTCAGCACGCCGCGCAGCTCCGTGGCGTAGGAGGCGGCCAGCGCCTCGCGCTCGGCCGGAAGGACCAGCCGGTACGGGTCGCAGCCCGTCCTGAGCTGGCCCGCCGCTGCCTCCAGCAGCGGGTCCGCCCCCTCGCGCAGCACCGCCCGGAGCGCCACCGTGCCCCGCCGCGCGCCGGGGCTCAGCTCCACGCCGGCCAGCGCCGCGTACGGCACGCGGCGCTCACGGAGTACCTGGAACAGTTTCGGCGTGCGAATCCCCCGTTCGAAGCGGATGAGCACGGAGTCGGTGTCGAACTCCCAGGCGGAGTGGATTCCGGCCAGCACATCACCCATGTGGCCCATCGTAAGCGGCGGGAGCCCGCCCGTCCTGTGTGCCGCACGGCGGAATCAGCGCAGTTCAGCGGAACGGTAGGCCCCGGTTCCGACGGCGGCCAGGTTCTCCAGGCTGCCGGTGCCCGGCACGAAGTAGCCCGTGTGCCCCTCGGCGCCATCCGTCGTCAGCCGTCGCGCGCCGAACGACTCCGACATCGGGTCGGGGCCGTGGCCCAGGCCGCCGAGGCTCAGATGCGGGACGTCGCCGATCCAGTCGTCGGACGTGCGCATCGCCCACACCCGGACCTCCCGGCCCAGGTCACGGGCCGAGCCGGCCCGTACCCCGGGGCTGCCGGCGACCGCGACGTCGGTGACCCGGCCCGGCACGTCGGGCGCGGCCACCCCGCACACGACCGACCCGTAGCTGTGGCACAGCAGCGCGACCCCGCCCTCGCCCGGCAGGACGGACAGCAGGTCGAGGAGCCGCTCCGCCCCCGCCCGGGCCAGCTCCCCGGTCGCGGTGTCCACGCTGGTCCCCCGGGGTGCCGTGTAGTCCGCCCAGGCGATCGTCGCCGTCCGCATCGCCGGTGCGGCCGCCCGCTGCTCCTCGTGCAGCGCCTCGGCCATCCCGGCCGGTGCCGTGTACTTCATCCGGGTGCGCTCGAAGGTCAGCAGGTCCACGTCGGCCCCCGGCACCACGACCGAGATCCGCTCCGCCCGCTCCAGATCGCCGAAGACCTCCGCGGCCCGGCCGAGTCCGGTCGGGTCGAAGGCCAGGATCTGCCGCCCCTCCTCCAGCATCGAGTCGAACCGGTGCATCCTGCGCCCCGCGGCGTGCCGGCCCGTCGGGCTCAGCTGCTCGTCGGCGTGACGGCGGCGCTCCCGCTCGGCGGCCTCCGTCAGCGCGACCCGGTTGGCCCGGTAGCGCAGCCGCACGGGGACGCCGTTCAGGTTCCCCACCACCAGGGAGTGCCGGTCGGCCAGCCGCCGCCGCTGCCCGGGGGTGAGCGCGTCGAAGAACGCGGCGACCCGCGCCGGGGCGGCGTCGACGTCGGGCAGGTCACGGCCCGCGATGGTGCCCTGTTCCCAGGCCGCCAGTGCCGCGGTCCGGGCGCTGGGGGTCCCGTTCTGCATCTGCCGGGCCGTCCAGCCCGTCGTCACCAGCAGCACGAAGACGACGGCCACGGCCAGCAGGAAGCGCGAGAGCGTGAAGCCGCCCGAGGCGCCGTCGGCGGACGGCTCGGCGGCCGGGGTGCCGGCGGCCGGAGTGTGCGGGTGCGAAAGGGACGTCACTGGAGCCACACCCTAGAAGACGCCACGGCGTGATCATGAGACTCCGTGACGTACCTCACGTTTGGGAGGGCCGCGAAGCCCGTGGTCACCGCCGTCGGCGGGAACGGCAGATCCGTCGCGGTTCCGCGGCGGCACGCGTGCCGCCCCACTCGGCGAACAGCTCCGGGTTCAGCTCGTCCAGGCAGCGCCGCGCATCCTGCCGGGCGCTCTCGAGGGTCACCTCCTCGCCCTGTGCCCACTGGTGCATCGCGACGTGTATGACCGCCGAGAAGGCGGCGACCAGCACCCGGGGCCGCGGGTCGGTGCGTGGATCGAGCCCCTCCCGGTCGGCGATGATCTGCGCCAGCCGCTGCTCCATCTCCAGCGAGCGCCGCATGTGTGAGGCCGTGAGTACCGGTGTCGTCTCGATCTGGTGCCACATGCGCATGTGCAGCTCGATGGGCACGATGCGCTCGATCGCCTCGCTGATGCCGTTCCAGCCGTCCTCGACGGCCTGGCGCAGTGCGACGACCGGGGCCTCGTGCGCCGGACGCGCCCGCAGGGCCTCGATGTAGCGCTCCTCGACCATCATCTGGATCGCGAACGCCGCCTCGTCCTTGCCCGAGAAGTAGCGGAAGAACGTGCGCTGGGAGACGTCCACGGCGGCGGCGATCTCGTCGACCGTCGTCTCCTCGTACCCGCGCGAGACGAACAGCTCGTTCGCCGCCCGCAGCAACGCGTCCCGGGTGCGCTGTTTCTTGCGCTCGCGCAGTCCCGTCACGGTGGCACCTCCTGAGTGTTCGAGCAGCTCAGGGTACGGGAACGGCCCCCGGTGCCCCCACCGCGTGGGGGCACCGGGGGCCGCGCGCCGCGCCCCGCGGAGGGCGCCGGGAACGTGCTGACCGGCGCGCCCGCTGGCTCGCGCCCCGGCGCGGGCCTCCCGGGCGGGGGACTACGCCTCCCCGCCGGCCGAACCCGGGTCGGCCGCCCGCACGTCCAGGAGCTGGTACCGGTCGATGGCCTGCTTCAGCGCCGAGCGGTCCACCTGGCCGGCCCGTGCCAGCTCCGTGAGCACCGCGAGCACGATCGACTGCGCGTCGATGTGGAAGAACCGGCGCGCCGCGCCGCGGGTGTCGGCGAAACCGAAGCCGTCCGCACCGAGCGACTGGTACGTCCCCGGCACCCAGCGGGCGATCTGGTCCGGAACGGAGCGCATCCAGTCCGAGACGGCCACGACCGGGCCCTCCGCGTCCCGCAGGGCGCGGGTCACGTAGGGCACGTGCTGCTCCTCCTCCGGGTGCAGGAGGTTGTGCTCCTCGGCCGCGACCGCGTCCCGCCGCAGCTCGTTCCACGACGTGGCCGACCAGACGTCCGCCCGCACGCCCCAGTCCTCGGCGAGGATCCGCTGGGCCTCCAGCGCCCACCCCATCGCCACGCCCGAGGCGAGGATCTGGGCCGGCTGCTGGCCGCGCTCCCCGGCCCGGTAGCGGTACAGGCCGCGCAGGATGCCCTCGGCGTCCACGCCCTCGGGCTCGGCGGGCTGGTGGATGGGCTCGTTGTAGACGGTGAGGTAGTAGAAGACGTCCTCCGACTCCTCCCCGTACATCCGCCGCAGCCCGTCCCTGACGATGTGCGCGATCTCGAAGCCGAACGCCGGGTCGTAGGCGACGCACGCGGGGTTCGTCGACGCCAGCAGCTGGGAGTGACCGTCGGCGTGCTGTAGCCCCTCACCCGTGAGGGTGGTCCGCCCGGCGGTCGCCCCGAGGACGAAGCCCCGGGCGAGCTGGTCGGCCATCTGCCAGAACTGGTCACCGGTGCGCTGGAACCCGAACATCGAGTAGAAGACGTAGACCGGGATCAGGTGCTCGTGGTGCGTCGCGTACGCCGAGCCCGCCGCGATCAGCGAGGCCGCGCAGCCCGCCTCGGAGATGCCGTCGTGCAGCATCTGCCCGGTCGGCGTCTCCTTGTAGGCGAGCAGCAGCTCGCGGTCCACCGACTCGTACGTCTGCCCCAGCGGGCTGTAGATCTTGGCCGTGGGGAAGAGCGAGTCCATGCCGAACGTGCGGTACTCGTCCGGGGCGATCGGCACGAACCGCTTGCCGATCTCCTTGTCCTTCATCAGGTCCCGCAGCAGCCGGACGAAGGCCATCGTCGTGGCGACCTGCTGGTTGCCCGAGCCCTTCCTCAGCGCCGCGTAGGCCTCCTCGCCGGGCAGGGCGAGCGGCTTCGCCCGCACCACCCGGGTCGGCACGTAGCCGCCCAGGGAGTGGCGGCGGTCGTGCATGTACTGGATCTCCTCGGAGTCCCGGCCGGGGTGGTAGTAGGGCGGCGGGCCGTCCTCCAGGTCCTTGTCGGCGATCGGGAGGTGCAGCCGGTCGCGGAAGTGCTTGAGGTCGTCGACCGTCAGCTTCTTCATCTGGTGGGTGGCGTTGCGGCCCTCGAAGTTGGGCCCCAGCGTCCACCCCTTGATCGTCTGCGCCAGGATGACCGTCGGCTGGCCCTTGTGCTCCCTGGCCGCCTTGAACGCCGCGTACACCTTGCGGTGGTCGTGGCCGCCGCGGCCCAGGTGGAGGAGCTGGTCGTCGGTCATGTCCTCGACCATGGCCCGCAGCCGGTGGTCGTCGCCGAAGAAGTGCTCGCGGATGTAGGCGCCGGTCTCGGTCGCGTACGTCTGGAACTGGCCGTCGGGCGTGGTGTTGAGCCGGTTGACCAGCACGCCGTCCCGGTCCTGGGCCAGCAGCGGGTCCCAGGAGCGGTCCCAGATCAGCTTGATGACGTTCCAGCCGGCCCCGCGGAACTGCGACTCCAGCTCCTGGATGATCTTGCCGTTGCCGCGCACCGGCCCGTCGAGCCGCTGCAGGTTGCAGTTGACGACGAACGTGAGGTTGTCCAGCCCCTCCCGGGCCGCCAACGAGAGCTGGCCGAGCGACTCCGGCTCGTCCATCTCGCCGTCGCCGAGGAAGGCGTAGACGTGGGAGCGGGAGGTGTCGGCGATGCCGCGCGCCTCCATGTAGCGGTTCATCCGCGCCTGGTAGATCGCGCCGATCGGGCCGAGGCCCATGGAGACCGTCGGGAACTCCCAGAAGTCCGGCATGGAGCGCGGGTGCGGGTAGCTCGACAGGCCGTTCGGGAAGGCCGACTTCTCCTGCCGGAAGCCGTCGAGCTGGGCCTCGGTGAGCCGGTCCAGCAGGAAGGCGCGGGCGTAGATGCCCGGGGAGGCATGGCCCTGGAAGAAGACCTGGTCTCCGCCGTCGCCCTCGTCCTTGCCCCGGAAGAAGTGGTTGAAGCCCACGTCGTAGAGGGAGGCGGAGGAGGCGAAGGTGGCGATGTGGCCGCCGACCCCGATGCCCGGACGCTGGGCGCGCGAGACCATGACGGCCGCGTTCCAGCGGGTGGCGTTCAGGACCTTGCGCTCGATCTCCTCGTTCCCGGGGAAGAACGGCTCGTCCTTGGTGGCGATGGTGTTGACGTAGTCCGTGCTGCGCATCTCCGGCACAGCCACCCGGCGGGCGCGGGCGCGCTCGATGAGCCGGAGCATGAGATAGCGGGCACGTTCCCTGCCCCGCTCGTCGACGGCCGCGTCGAGCGAGTCGAGCCACTCCCGGGTCTCCTCGGGATCAAAGTCCGGGACCTGGCTGGGAAGGCCGCCAATGATGATCGGGTTGCGATCGGATGCGGAAGCCACGCTGTTCCTTCGCTGCTCGGTAGTGCACTGCTGGTGTCGCGCCGACTCCATCGTCCATCGCGGGCCCGTCCACGTCACCTCTACTCGGAGGTAACCGGTAGGTTCCCGCGCCGGGCGCCGCGTCGGCGGCCGCGGCCGGCCGCACCGGTCGGCCAAATCGCAACGATACGCCCACGGGGGTCTTGCTTCGCTGATGAGCGGGTAGGGGAGCAAGCGTGGCCTATCGGGTCCCCGGAGGGCCGGTCGAGCCGGACTCTCGGCCGCCCCCGCCGCCGTCCGGTGTCGTTGTCGCTGTCCGAACTGCGGCGACACGTCACCGTTTGGGCCGACTGAACGGCCAGGTACTTGCGCGATCCGCCCCGCACGTGTGGACTACGGCCAAGTACCTCGCGTACTCGCGGGGGCCCATGACGTAGGAACCAAGACAGGAGGCAATCCGTGAGCGCGACCGCGGACCACGCGGAGGAGCGGACCAACCCCGCCGCAAGGCTGGGTTTCCAGCCCGGGCAGGTGGTCCAGGAGCTCGGCTACGACGAGGACACCGAGCAGGAACTTCGCGAGGCCATCGAGGCCGTCACGGGCACCGAGCTGGTCGACGAGGAGTACGACGACCTGGCCGACGCCGTGCTGCTGTGGTTCCGCGAGGACGACGGCGACCTGACGGACGCGCTGGTGGACGCCATCTCGCTGGTCGACGACGGGGCACCGATCTGCCTCATGACGCCGAAGACGGGCCGGGACGGCTACGTCGAGGCGAGCGAGATCGGCGAGGCGGTGCAGACGGCGGGCCTCCAGCAGACGAAGCCCATGAACGTCGGTATGGACTGGACGGGCAGCCGGCTGGTCACCCCGAAGACGAGCCGCGCCGGCAAGGGCTGAGCCCCGGCCGGCGCCGCAGCCCTCGTTCCCCCCGTCCCCCCGGCCCGCACCGGGCGGGACGGGGGAACGTGCGGCACAGGGCATAGGGTGTGGCGAGGCACGTTCCATCGTCTTCTCCCATCGGAGGATCACGCCCCATGGCCATCGCGGTCGGCACCAAGGCCCCGGACTTCCAGCTCAAGAACCAGCACGGCGAGACGGTCTCCCTCAGCGACTTCCGCGGGAAGAAGAACGTCGTCCTGATGTTCTACCCGTTCGCCTTCACCGGTGTGTGCACCGGTGAGCTGTGCGCCCTGCGCGACGAGCTCCCGCGCTTCGTCAACGACGACGTGCAGCTCCTCGCCGTCTCCAACGACTCGCCGTTCGCCCTGCGCGTCTTCGCCGAGCAGGAGCAGCTCGGCTACCCGCTGCTGTCGGACTTCTGGCCGCACGGCGACGTCTCCCGGGCCTACGAGGTCTTCGACGAGGAGAAGGGCTGCGCGGTGCGCGGCACCTTCATCATCGACAAGGAGGGCGCCGTCCGCTGGACCGTGGTCAACGGTCTGCCCGACGCGCGCGACCTCCAGGAGTACGTCCGCGCCCTGGACGCCATCGCCCAGGGCTGACGGCCCCCCGAGCCGTAGGCCGGTTCCCGGATCGTTGCCGCCCTCGGCGGCACGGGAACCGGCACCGGCCCCCGGATCGTTGTCGTCTCAGACGGCACCCGGTCCCGGTCGGCCCCCGCCGAGCCGGCCACCAACCCGAAACCCCATCGACAGCGGCCGGGGTGGAACTCCCGGCCTCGCACCTCTGGAGGACGCGTGGGAGTCAGCCTCAGCAAGGGCGGCAACGTCTCGCTGACCAAGGAAGCCCCCAACCTGTCGGCCGTCCTGGTGGGCCTGGGCTGGGACGCCCGCACCACCACGGGCGCCGACTTCGACCTCGACGCGAGCGCCCTGCTGGCCGACGGCCAGGGCAAGGTCCTCAGCGACCAGCACTTCGTCTTCTTCAACAACCTCACCAGCCCGGACGGCTCCGTCGAGCACACCGGTGACAACACCACGGGCGTGGGCGACGGGGACGACGAGGCGCTCAAGGTGAACCTCGCCGGCGTCCCGGCCGACGTGCAGAAGATCGTCTTCCCGGTCTCGATCTACGAGGCCGAGACGCGGCAGCAGAGCTTCGGCCAGGTGCGCAACGCCTACATCCGCGTGGTCAACCAGGCGGACGGCAAGGAGCTGGCCCGCTACGACCTCACCGAGGACGCCTCCACCGAGACGGCCATGGTCTTCGGCGAGCTCTACCGGCACGGCGCCGAGTGGAAGTTCCGCGCCATCGGCCAGGGCTACGCCTCCGGCCTGCGGGGCATCGCCCAGGACTTCGGCGTCAACGTCTGACGCGCCCGGCCCCGACGCTCACGCCGCGGTGGGCACCGCGGCCCGGGGTGCCGCGTCCCCGCTGCCCGGGGCAGGCGTCACCCCCTCGCGGTGCCCTCCTACACTTCGGCGTGAACCTCACGCGTTCCGGGCCGCGGACCGTGAGCCGTGCTCGGGCCTAGAGGCTGGCACGGAAGACCTCCGTGCGACAGATTGGGTAAGCAGTGGTTCTGAGAACCTTCGGGTGGTCCTTCGGCGTGACCGCCGCGGGCCTGGCCTTCGCGGCCTTCTTCTGGGGCTGGAAGGGGTTCGCCGTCGTCGCGATCCTCTCGATCCTGGAGATCTCGCTCTCCTTCGACAACGCCGTCGTGAACGCCGGTGTGCTGAAGAAGATGAACGCCTTCTGGCAGAAGATCTTCCTCACCATCGGCATTCTCATCGCCGTGTTCGGCATGCGGCTCGTCTTCCCCGTGGCCATCGTCGCCATCACGGCGGGTGTGGGTCCCTTCGAGGCCGTGGACCTCGCGATCAGCGAGCCGGACACCTACGAGCAGATGGTCACGGACGCGCATCCGTCGATCGCCGCCTTCGGTGGCATGTTCCTGCTCATGATCTTCCTGGAGTTCCTGTTCGACGAGCGGGAGCACCGGTGGGTCGGCTGGCTGGAGCGCCCCCTCAGCAGGCTGAGCGGCGTCAACGCGCTGTCGGTGTGCCTGGCCCTGATCGCCCTCCTCGCCTCGGCCACCGCGCTCGCCCCGCACGCCCACCAGTACGCCGGCCACGCGGACAAGACGACGACGGTGCTGCTCTCCGGGATCGCCGGTCTGATCACCTACCTCATCGTCGGCGGGCTCTCCGGATTCTTCGAGAACAAGCTGGAGGAGGACGAGGAGCGCGAACACGAGGCCGAGGAGGCCGCCCGCCGCTCCGGGAAGAAGGTCACCGCCCTGGGGGTCGGCGGCAAGGCGGCGTTCTTCCTCTTCCTGTACCTCGAAGTGCTCGACGCCTCCTTCTCCTTCGACGGCGTCATCGGCGCGTTCGCGATCACCAACAACATCTTCTGGATGGCGCTGGGTCTGGGTATCGGCGCGATGTACGTCCGTTCGGTCACCGTGTACCTGGTCCGCCAGGGCACGCTGGACGACTACGTGTACCTGGAGCACGGGGCCCACTACGCGATCGGCGCCCTGGCGACGATCCTGCTCGTCACGATCCGCTACGAGATCCACGAGGTCATCACCGGCCTGATCGGGGTCACCCTCATCGGGCTCTCGTTCTGGTCCTCGGTCCGCTACAACCGTCTGCACCGCGGTGAGACGGGCGGCGGGGGCGGAAGCCCCTCGCAGGAGAAGCGCGTCACCTCGGGGGTCTGAACACCGCTCGATCCGGCTGCCCGCGGCGGGTGTCGCGGCGGCCGGATCGCGGAAGCCTCTGAGCGGGGCGGCCGTCCGCACCGGATGGCCGCCCCCTTCGTGTTCGACGAGTCGGGACCGGGATTGGGGGCAGGGATGGTCTCCCTGTGGGAGCACTGGCGCAGTGGCGTCGGTCGAGGGCGTGGGCCGAAGTTCGACACCGTCGGCGGCCCGATGAGCTACGCCGTGGAGCTGACGCGCAGGCATCCCCGCGTCTCGCTCTCCCAGGAGGGCGCCGACAGCGGCACGCTGCGCGTCACCCTCTCCTGGCGGATGCGCAGTTCCGACCTGGAGGAACGGACGCGACGGCGGTTCTCCCTGCGCAATCCGCTCCAGCTGCTCAGGCCGGAACCGGTCAACGCGCACACCCAGGGCATGGTCAACGTCGACCTGGACCTGGCCTGCATGTACGAGCTGACCGACGGTTCCAAGGGCGTCGTCCAGCCGCTGGGCGGGTTCCTGGGCGCCATGCACGAGCCGCCGTACGTCAAGCTGAGCGGCGACGACCGGTTCGGCACCGGCTCCGGCGAGATCATCTACGTCAACCTCGACCACGTCGAGGAGATCAAGCGGCTCCTGTTCTTCGTCTACATCTACGACGGCACCCCGGCGTTCGACCGCACGCATGCCGTCGTCACGCTCGTGCCGAGCAACGGTCCGCAGGTGGAGGTGGGGCTCGACGAGCGGGCTCCCGACGCGCGGTCCTGCGCCGTGCTGATGATCGAGCGGGACCGGAACGGCGACCTGGTGGCCCGCCGGGAGGTGCGCTACGTCTACGGCTTCCAGGCCGACCTGGACCGGCTCTACGGCTGGGGCATGACCTGGGGGCGTGGCTACAAGTCGCCCTCGGGCCGCTGACCTCGCCCCGGCGTCCCGCGGCCGCACGTCCGCCCGTCTCCCGGGGCGGTTGCCGCTGTCCCGGGGCCGTGCAGGCCGCCTGCCGCGGCTGCCGCCCCTTTGGGCTCCTTCGCGCACCTCTTGGAACGTCCGCCCCCTGACATCCGTGCCGACGCCGTGCCCGCCGTGGCCCAAACGACGCCGCCCCCGCGGAGCCTTCCGCGGGGGCGGCGTCGTGCTGCATGGAGGCGCGTCGCCGTACAGGCGATTTTCAGCCACTCTCTGGCCGCTACCGAGTGCGTGGCATGTCCACGCTGTGCGTTTGGCGCGCTGTCAAAAATGGCGTGAACTGCTCAACGGTCAAGAAAATTCCACACCAAGATGTTTCCACGCTGTAACTCCTTTGCTCTGTGTCCATTTTGACCCCCTCCTCTATCGGGCCTGTTCGGTTCTGACCAGATGACATGAACAGGCCATAGCCTCCGGGGCGGCACCGAGGAAATCCCTCGCGCGCCCTACCCCACAAGGAGTGCTCATGGCACGCTCCCTGCGCACAGCCCGCTCGCGCAGAACCCTCGCCGCCGCGTTCGCCGTGGCCGGCGCCCTCGCCTTCACCCCCCTCACGGCTCCGGGGCAGACCGCCGCCGCGGCCCCCGCCGCCGAGGACTGCGTCGAGACCCCCGGCGCCCACAGCGACGCCCGCAAGCCCGTCCCCGGCCACGAGCACGCTGAGCACGGTGCGGTCGAGCCGAACGAGGTCTCCGCAGCCAAGGCCGAGGCCATGGAAAAGGACCTGCGCAAGCGGCTCGGGGAGCGGCGGCTCGACGGCCGCCAGGGCGCCATGGCCGCCTCCGCGTCCATCACCATCCCCGTCTACTGGCACGTCATCCACGACGGCAACACCGGCCGGATCAGCGAGCAGGACGTCGCCGCCCAGATCGACGTGCTCAACGACGCGTTCGCCGGCGTCGGCGAGGGCAACGCCGCCTCGCCGTTCCAGTTCTCGCTCCAGGCCACCGACTTCACGGACAACGCCGCCTGGTTCAGCGCCGGCTACGGCTCGCAGACCGAGGCCGAGATGAAGGCCACCCTGCGCCAGGGCGGCCCCGAGTCGCTCAACATCTACTCCACCGACGCGGACGGCCTCCTCGGCTGGGCGACCTTCCCCAGCTCCTACGAGCGCAACCCGTCGGACGACGGCGTCGTCCTCCTCCACTCGTCCCTGCCCGGCGGCTCCACGGCCAACTACAACGAGGGTGACACCGCCACCCACGAGGTAGGCCACTGGCTCGGGCTCTACCACACGTTCCAGGGCGGCTGCCGCGGCAAGGGCGACTACGTCGACGACACCGCCGCGGAGAAGAGCGCTGCCTACGAGTGCCCCGAGGGCCGCGACTCCTGCCGACGCCAGTCGGGCGTCGACCCCATCCACAACTTCATGGACTACACCTACGACTCCTGCATGTACCAGTTCACGCAGGGGCAGGTCGTGCGCATGAACGAGCACTGGACGGCGTACCGCGCCTGACGCTCACCCAGCGCCCGAGGCGGCCCGGCCGAACCCGGCCGGGCCGCCTCGGGCCGTGCTCAGCCGTACCGGGGAGCGAACTGCGGACCCTGCGGGGGCAGGGTGAACGCCGGGCCGCCCACCGGCTGCGGATAGCCGTAACCCGGGCGGTGCCCGGCGCCCGGCTGCTGGGGCGGCACCGGCGGATACGCGGGCGGCTCCGGCGGCGGAGGCGGCGGTACCGGGCCCGGCGGCTCCGGCTCGGGGGTCGGCCCCGGGGACGGGGGAGAGGGCTCCGGGCTGGGCGGCGGCACCGGCTCCGGCTCCGGAACGTCCGGCTCCGGCGGTGGCGTCGGCACCGTGCCGTGCTCCGACCCGGCCCGCGGCTCGGACTCCCGGGGCCGCGGCACCGGTTCGGCCTGTGGCTCAGCCTCCCCGGCCTCGTCCACGGAGACGCCGAACGCCGTCGCCAGGCCCACCAGGCCACTGCTGTAGCCCTGCCCCAGCGCCCGGAACTTCCAGCCGCCGCCGCGCCGGTAGAGCTCGCCGCAGATCAGGGCCGTCTCCGAACCCGTCTCCGGCTGGATGTCGAAGGACGCGATGGCCGTCATCCCCGCCGACTCCCGCACGAGCAGCCGCAGCCCCCCGGACACCTCGGCGAACGTGCCTCCGTCGGCCGAGGCCGTGAGCATGATCCGGTCCACCGTCGGGTCGAGCGAGGCGAGGTCCGCCTCCACCGTGTCCGCGAGCCCCTCAGGCTCCCGGGTCTTGGCCAGGTGGCGCACGAGCCCGGAGGGATGCCGCGGCTGGTTGTAGAAGACGAAGTCGTCGTCGGACCGGACGCGGCCGTCGGCGCCCAGCAGCAGCGCCGAGGCGTCGATGTCCAACCCGGCCGGAGCGCCCGCCCAGCGCAGCACGGCCTGCACGGTGGCGGCCCGCAACTCGATGTTGGAGCCCTTCGCCATCACCTGCGTCATACGGCCATCCTGCCGAGCCCGTGACCGGCAGGGCAAGCTGGACGGGCCACCGGTGTCCGCGGGCGGCGAAGGACGGGGAATCCCGCCGTCCGGAAACCAGGGGTTCGCCCTGCGGTACCGTGATATTCACGGTCAGGGGAACTCCCGAACGGGTCCCGCACGTACGATGAACCGGCCGGGGCCGCCGCACCACCCGGTGAGCACCTGCGATACGGGGGATCCATGCGCCACTTCGGGCACCTCGCACCGTCCGAGCGCCAGGCGCTCTTCCACCACGAACCCGTCGAGTTCACCCGCGAGTCCACGGCACGGACACTCGCCGTGGCGCTGGGGGCGACGCTCTACAGCCCCGCCACCCGCCCGCGGCTCGCCGACGACGTCCGGCGGCTGGCCCGGCGCGGCGTCGTCTCCATGGTGCTCTGCCTGGAGGACTCCATAGGCGACGGCGAGGTGGCGCAGGCCGAGGAGAACCTCGTACGCCAACTCCGCGCCCTGTTCCTCGAGGCCCCGGGGGCCACGCGGGGCCCCGAGGGCTCGGCTCCGCTGCCGCTGCTGTTCGTCCGGGTCCGCGAACCCGGACAGATCACCACCCTCACCGAACGGCTCGGCTCCGCCGTGGGCCTGCTCTCCGGCTTCGTCCTGCCGAAGTTCACCGAGGACCGCGGCGTCCCGTTCCTGGAGGCGCTCACCCGCGCCGAGGGCGAGCACGGCGTCCGGCTGTTCGCCATGCCCGTCCTGGAGTCCCCCGAACTCCTCCACCTGGAGACCCGCGCCGTGACGCTGGCCGGCATCGCCCGCGCCGTGGACAAGTACCGCGACCGCGTGCTGGCACTGCGGCTCGGCGTCACCGACTTCTGCTCCGTCTACGGCCTGCGCCGCACCCCGCACATCACCGCGTACGACGTCGGCCTCGTCGCCACCGTCATCGCCGACGTCGTCAACGTGCTCGGCCGCGACGACGGCACCGGATGCACCATCACCGGCCCCGTGTGGGAGTACTTCCGCCTCTCCGAGCGCATGTTCAAGCCGCAGCTCCGCAGCTCGCCCTTCCGCGGCCGTGGCGCCGACGAGCTGCGCGCCGAGCTGATCGAGCACGACATGGACGGGCTGCTGCGCGAGATCCAGCTCGACCGCGCCAACGGCCTCCAGGGCAAGACGTGCATCCACCCCTCGCACGTGGCCCCGGTGCACGCCCTCTCCGTCGTCACCCACGAGGAGTACAGCGACGCCACCGACATCCTGCGCCCCGAACGCCACGGCGGGGGAGTGCTGCGCTCGGCGTACACGAACAAGATGAACGAGGTCAAACCCCACCGGTCCTGGGCCGAACGCACCCTGCTGCGTGCCGAGGTCTTCGGGGTCGCCCGCGAGGGCGTCGACTTCGTCGACCTCCTCGCCGCGGCCACGCACGAACACCGGTGAACGGAACAGGACGGGACGAACACGTGATCTGGACAGGCACCTGGACGGCCGAACGGCTCGGCGTCGAGCTGAGCGGAGAGGGCATACGCGACCTCCTCGGGCTCGCCGTGCGCCGCAACCCCAAGCGCGCCCACCTGCTCGTCTCCCAGGTGCTCGGCAAGCATGTCCCCCAACGCCCCGACGTCGTCTACGGCACCGGGCTCGGCCTCGGCCACCGCGTCAGGGAACTCCTCGGCGACGACACCGCCCGCGCCGTCGTCCTCGGCTACGCGGAGACCGCCACCGGGCTCGGGCACTGCGTCGCCGACGGACTCGGCCACGCCCCCTACCTCCACTCCACCCGCCGCCCGGTCCCCGGCCACCCACGGGCCGCCGGGTTCGAGGAGGAGCACTCCCACCACACCTCCCACCTGCTGCTGCCCGCGGACCCGGAGCTGCTGACCGGCGACGGCCCGCTGGTCCTCGTCGACGACGAGTTCTCCACCGGCCGCACCGTGCGCAACACCATCGCCGCGCTCCACCGCCACCACGCCCGCGACCGGTACGTCGTCGTCGCCCTGACCGACATGCGCTCGGCCCAGGACACCGCGGCCCTGGAGAAGTTCGCCGCCGAGCTGGGCGCCCGCATCGACGTCGTGGCCCTCGCCAACGGCACGCTCACCCTGCCGCCCGACGCGCTCGACCGCGCCGCGGCCCTCATCGCCGAGGCGGAGGCGTCCGCCTCCGCGGCCGCCGAGGCGGGCACCCCCGACGCCATCCGTGCCCCCGGCGACGTCGTGCGCGTCGACCTGCCCTGGCCCACCGGGCTGCCCGAAGGCGGCCGCCACGGCTTCACCCCCGAACACCGCGCCCGGCTCGAAGCGGCCCTGCCCGCCCTCGCCGACCGCCTCGCCGCCGCCCTGCCCCCCGGGGCCCGTCGCGTCCTCGTCCTCGGCACCGAGGAGCTGATGTACGCCCCGCTGCGCCTCGCCGACGCCCTCACCGGCGCCACGGGTGGCGGTGTCGGCGAGGGCGTCGAGGTCAGGTACTCCACCACCACCCGCTCCCCGGTCCTCGCCGTCGACGACCCCGGGTACGCCATCCGGCACCGGATCACCTTCCCCGCCCACGACACCCCCGCCGACGGCCCCGGCCCCCGGTACGCCTACAACGTCCCCCCGCGCGGCCACCACCGGGAACCCGCCTTCGACGCCGTCGTCCTCCTCACCGACACCGCGGGAGACACCCCGGCCCTCCACGCGTCCGACGGCCTGCTGGCCCGGCTCGCCGCCCGCACCGGACGCGTCGTCTGGGCCACCCTGCCCTCCGCCGCCCCGCTGCCGCCGCCCCTGCACGGCCCGGACTTCTCCTCCTACCCGGCCCAGGACTGCCGCTGGCTCCTCCAGGACCTCTCCGACGTCACCCTGGAGGCGCCCATCGAGGAGCGCGAGGAGGCCATCCAGCGCGGCGGCGCCCACTACGCCGAGTCGCTGCCCGTCGAGTACCGGCCCAGCCCCGACTACCAGCGCCTCTTCCACGCCGCCCTCGACGACTCCGCCGCCCGGGTCGCCCGCGCCGTCGGAGCCGTCACCGAAACCGTCCTGGCCGAACGCGGCCCGCGCCCCGTCCTCGTCTCCCTCGCCCGGGCCGGCACCCCCGTCGGCGTCCTCATGCGCCGCTGGGCCCGCCACGCCCACGGGCTCGAGCTGCCGCACTACGCCGTCTCCATCGTCCGCGGCCGGGGCATCGACACCACCGCCCTGCGCTGGCTCGCCGCCCACCACGAACCGGCCGACGTCGTCTTCGTCGACGGCTGGACCGGCAAGGGCGCCATCACCCGCGAACTGGCCGAAGCCCTGCGCCCGTTCCCCGAGTTCTCACCCGAACTCGCCGTCCTCGCCGACCCCGGCGGCTGCGTGCGCACCTACGGCACCCGCGAGGACTACCTGATCCCCTCCGCCTGCCTCAACTCCACCGTCTCCGGGCTCGTCTCGCGCACCGTCCTGCGCACCGACCTCGTCGGCCCCGGCGACTTCCACGGCGCCAAGTTCTACCGCGACCTCGCCCCCGACGACCTCTCCGGCCACTTCCTCGACACCGTCGCCGCCCGCTTCCCCGACGTCACCGCCGAGGCCACCGCCGACGCCCGCGCCCTGCTCGCCGCCGACCGCACCCCCACCTGGGACGGCTGGCGCGCCGTCGAGCGCATCAGCGAGGAGTACGGCATCGGCGACGTCAACCTCGTCAAGCCCGGCGTCGGCGAGACCACCCGGGTGCTGCTGCGCCGCGTCCCCTGGCGCGTCCTCGCCCGCCGCGACGCCGGCGCCGACCTCGACCACGTCCGCCTCCTCGCCCGCCAGCGCGGCGTCCCCGTCGAGGAGACCGACGACCTGCCCTACACCTGCGTCGGGCTCATCCACCCCCGCTACACCCGCGGCGCCACCGGCGGCGACGGAAAGGCCGTCTCATGAACCCCGTACTCGTCGCCAGCGACCTCGACCGCACCCTCATCTACTCCGCCGCCGCGCTCGGCCTCACCACGCCCGACGCCGAAGCCCCCCGGCTCCTGTGCGTCGAGGTCTACCAGGCGGCGCCCCTGTCCTACCTCACCGAACGCGCCGCCGAACTGCTCACCGAGCTCGCCGGGCGCGCCGTCCTCGTCCCCACGACCACCCGCACCCGCGAGCAGTACCGCCGCATCCACCTGCCCGGACCGCCCACCCCCTTCGCCGTCTGCGCCAACGGCGGCCACCTCCTCGTCGACGGTCACACCGACCACGACTGGCACCGCACCGTCCGCGCCCGCCTCGACGACGCCTGCGCGCCCCTCGACGAGATCCGGGAGCACCTCCACCGCACGGCCGACCCCGCCTGGCTGCTCAAGGAACGCACCGCCGAGGACCTCTTCGCCTACCTCGTCGTCGACCGCGCCCTCATGCCGCGGACCTGGGTCAAGGAACTGGAGGCCTGGGCCGCACCGCGCGGCTGGACCGTCTCCGTCCAGGGCCGCAAGGTCTACGCCGTCCCGCGCCCGCTCACCAAGAGCGCCGCCGTCGCCGAGGTCGCCCGGCGCACCGGAGCCACCCGCACCCTCGCCGCCGGGGACTCACTCCTCGACGCCGACCTGCTCCTGGCCGCCGACGCCGGCTGGCGCCCCGGCCACGGCGAACTCGCCGACACCGGCTGGACCGCCCCCCACATCACCGCTCTGCCCGAGCGCGGGGTGAACGCGGGCGAACGCATCCTCCGCGAGGCCCTGCACGCCGTAGCGCCCTAGGCTCCGCCGCGGCGGCCCCCGTTTCTCCGCCCCCGGGCCCCAGCCTCGCGGCTCCGGGGGCCCCGCCCTCGGCCCCCGGGCCTCAGCCGCAGCAGCCGCCTCCGCAGCAGCCCCCGCCGCCCCCGGCCGCGGCCGGACCCGCCGAGGCCGCCGACGCCGTGCCGCCGACCGCGACCGCCGACAGCAGCTTCACCGTGTCCGCGTGCCCCTGCGGGCAGGACGCGGGCGCACCGGACTCCGCCATCGGGCGGCTGACCTCGAACGACGTGCCGCACTCACGGCAGCGGAACTCATACCTCGGCATACCCGCAGGATAACCGCGGCTCAGCCCGCCCCGCCCCGGCTCTCCCGGATATCCCGCACCACCGCCGCCACCGTCTCCCGGATCGCGTCCAGCTCCGTCAGGAAATGCCAGTAGTCCGGATGCCGACCGCCACCCTCCAGCGCACCCACCGCCCGGTCCAGCCGCTCCACGGCGTCGTCCAGCGGACGGGCATGCCGCGGATCCGGCGTGCTCCGCCCCGCCATCGCCAGCCTCTGCGCGTCCCGCAGCGCGAACCGCGCCCGCTCCGTCTCCCGCTCGTGGCTGAACGCCACCTCGGTCAGCCGATCCAGCCGCTCCGAGGCCGCCGCCACCGCGCTGTCCCCGCTGTTCAACAGCGCCCGCACCGTGCCCAGCAGCACCGTCGCGTCCGCCCAGCGCTGCTCCCGCCGGGCCGCCTCCGCCTCCGTCAGCTTGTGCCGCGCCTGCCCCGCCGCGTCCCGCGCCCGCTCCGGCACCCGCTGCAGGTCCTCCCAGCACGCCGCGCTGAACCGCCTCCGCAGCTCGCTCAGCACCGGCTCCACCCCGTCCGCCCGCGTCGCCAGCGCCTCGGCCCGGGTCCGCAGCGACGCCAGCCTGCGGTCGATCTCCGCCGCCCGCTCCGGCAGCCGCCGCACCTCCTCGCGCACCGCCCCCGCCCGCCGCTGCACGTCCTCCGCCCGGCGGATCGTCTCCGCGACGCCGTGCCGCCCCGCGCCCTCGTTCAGCTTCGTCAGCTCCGGGCCGAGCCCCGCCAGCCGCGCCGCGAACTCGTCCGCCCCGAACCCCGCCTCCCGGGCCGCGTCCAGCTCCCGCGTCGCCGCCAGCAGGGCCTGCCGCGCCCGCTCCACCGCCGGCGCCACCTGCGCCAGCTGGCTCTCAGCCCGTTCCAGCAGCGGGGCCAGCCCCCGCCCGAACCGCTCCAGCTCCCCCTTCGCACGCTCCAGCTCGCCCCTGACCCCCTCCAGGTCCCGGCGCGCCTGCTGGGCCGCCCCCGGCTCCAGCCCCTCCCGGTCCAGGTCGTGCCGGTCCACCGCGCTGATGTACGCGTGGCTCACCTCGTCCACCCGGCGCCCGAACTCCGCGAACTCCTCGGCCACCCGCCGCCCCGCCGGTGAGCCGTCCACCGCGGTGATCGTCTCCACCGAGATGCTCAACTCGCGCTGTGCCGTGTCCAGCTCGTAGAACGCGGCCGCCGCGGCGTCCTTGGCCGCCTGCGCCTCGGCCCGGGCCTGCTGCGCACGCCCACCGCCAAAGCCCCACCGCCGCGTCACGCCGCCCCCGCTCATCGCCGCCACGCAATCCTCTCCCCGGCTTCTCGACAGTGGCCCGGCGCCCATTGTCCCACCGCCCACCCAACCCGCGTCGCCCACGGCACCGCACGGCGGCGGTTATCCTTTACCCTCGTCATGCACCCCGCCGACGGGGTGCGCGCATGTCCCGGGCGTATAGCTCAGCGGTAGAGCGCTGCCCTTACAAGGCAGATGTCACAGGTTCGATCCCTGTTGCGCCCACCAGCAAGAAGACCCCCAGCCGATCATGGCTGGGGGTCTTTGACATCGCGATCTGACATCAACGGGGGCGATCAGCCACGGTCAGGCCGCTTCCTGAGCAGGCGGTCCATGTGGCTCACCGCCTCCCGCTGGGTGTCCTGCACGACGTGCGTGTACGTGTTCATGGTGATCGCGATCTGGCTGTGGCCGAGGATCTCCATCACCACCCGAGGCGCCACCCCGGCCGCCGTCAGCAGCGTCGCGCAGCCATGCCGGGCATCGTGCAGCCGGATCACCCGGAGCCCGGCATCCTTGGCCACGCGCGTGAACGACCGGTAGACGTTCCGGGGCTCCACCGGCCGCCCGGTCCGCGTCGTGAAGACGTGCCCCGACTCCTGCCAGTCGGCCCCGGCACGTTCCCGCAGGGCAGCCTGCCGCATCCGCTGCCACCGCAGGGGAGCTACGCAGATGGCGGGCAAGGGGAGGGTCTGACGCCGACGCCGCCCCTTGGGATCGTCTTCGTACAGCTCGCCGCCGACCCGCTGCCGCTGCTTCCGCACCCGGATCTCGCGCTTGTCCAGGTCCACGTCCTCCCACCGAAGGCCGACGATCTCGCCACGACGGAAGCCCAGCGCGATCGCGAGCACGAAGGCCGCGTACAGCGCATCACCACGAGCCGCCGCCAGGAACGCCAACGTCTCGTCGAGCGACCAGGGGGAGAGGTCCCGAGAATCCACGGATGGCGGTTCCACGAGCGTGACCACGTTCCGGGTGATCAGCTCCTCCCTGCAGGCAGCAGTCAGGGCCGACCGCAGCACCTTGTGCGATTCCCGGGCCGTCGCGGCGGTGGTCTGCTTCTCAAGCCGAGCGAGGAAACGCCGCACCTCGCCCACGCTCAGCGACTCCAACCGCTTGGCCCCGAGCATGGGCACGAGGTACAGCCGCACGTGGATCTCGTACTTGGCGTACGTCGTCCGCTTGCGACGCGGCTTGATTACGTTGTCCAGCCAGTACGGCAGCCATTCGGAGAGCTTGGCCGACTTGGTTGGCACCGGTACGCCGTTCTCCACCTTGGCCAGCAGCTCGCGGCGTTTGGCGTCGCACTCGGTCCAGGTCTTGCCGTAGGCGAACTTGCGGGCGCGGGTGCCGTCGGGCTGGAGGACGTACACGGCGGCTTGGTAGCGGCCGTCTTTGCGCTTGGTGATGGTTCCGGCGCCGTTGGGGTTGCGCTTGCGCTGAGCGGCCATCAGGCGGCCTCCTCGATCTGCTCGCGGATGAAGTCGTGCAGTGAGTCGGCGGGGATGCGTCGGGCGCGGCCGATGGTGATGGAGGTCAGCCGGTGGGAGCGGATGAGGTCGTAGACGGTGGAGCGTCCGAGCTTGAGCCGTGCCATGACCTCCGGCACGGTCAGCAGTTCGGCGGTTGCGGTGGTCATGCGGCGGCTCCTTCCAGAGCGAGTTGGTCGTGCAGGGCTTCGCGTGCGGTGTCGCGGTTGAGCTGAAGGTCGCGGGCGATGCCTTGGGCGAGGTGGGATTCGCCGGGGGTGTGGCCGTGGCCGGCGTACTGCCAGTCGGCCAGGACGAGGACGGTGTCCGGCTCGATGTCCTCCAAGCCGAGGGCTTCGCGTTGTTCCTCGGCGCGGTAGTCGGCCCGGACCTGGCGGAGGGCGCCGAGCGTGGTGGAGTACCGGCGGGACTTGCTGGAGAAGTGGCCGCGGAAGCCGAGCATGTGGGCCCAGGCCCACAGCTTCCGGTCGGGATACATGCCGTCGAGGTCCCAGCAGGCCCGGATGAGCCGCCGGGCGTGGTCGGGCACGTCGTGCCGTTTCAGTTCGTGGAGCTCCCCGATGCGCCGGTCGAGCGTGCCCGTGGTCTCCGCTGCCTTGGTGGCGTACTTGGCGACGTAGGCGGCCACGGCCTGTTCGGTCAGCTCCTCACCGGCGCCGAGGGCCCGGATGGGGCGGATGTCGAGCTGGGTGCCCCAGCGCAGAGCGCGTTCGGGCTCGGTGTCGCAGGTGGGGACGGTCACGGTGGTGTAGGAGTGGCGCACGGCCGCGTCGATGGCGTCGGTGAGGAGCTGCACGCTAGCCCAGGCCGGGGGCGCGTCTTCGGGGCCGTCTGGTCCGTCGAGGCGGATGACGGCGTGGAAGTGGATCGCGCCGCGCCGCTGGAACTCGGCAACCTTGCCGTAGGACACGCGGCACCGCTCGCGCAGCTCGTTCTGCGTGAGGCCGACGCGGGCGGCGATCTCGCGGCGCAGCCGGTTGGTGAAGCGCCGCCACAACTCGC
This sequence comes from Streptomyces sp. JJ38, assembly GCF_019303475.1. GTDB lineage: Bacteria > Actinomycetota > Actinomycetes > Streptomycetales > Streptomycetaceae > Streptomyces. Next base: position 24,460 of record NZ_JABLSI010000034.1, on the reverse strand, counting down.
CCGCGTGGTTGTTGAACAGCACCGCCCCCGCGTAGTCGTACCCGTCCGGGTCCAGCGGCGTGCCGAGGGCGGCGTCGTCGGCGTCGTGGCGGGTGCCGCAGCGGCAGCGGCCGGTGTCGGGCCGGTTGTGCACGGGGCCGAACGAGGGGGCCGTCAGCGTGGCGAACACTCTCGGGTGGTCCCGCACCGAGGCGGGGACGTCCTTGGACTCGTCTCCGGTGAGTCCGGCGCGGATGAGGTGGTAGGTGTCAGCGGCGTACAGGCGTGCGCAGGACGGGCACCGCGAGGCGCGCCGGTTCCCGCAGGCCACCCGCAGCCGACCACCGGGTTCGTCCTCGGTGGAGTAGCGGTGGAGAGTCTGGCCGGTGGTGCGGTCCTTGGTGAGGGTCCAGCCGGTGAGGTGGATGGGGTCGGCGCAGCCGCCGGTGCGGCGGACCTGGTCTTGCCAGCGGTCGAAGGCCGGGGACCCGGCCACCCGCAGCATGTCGCCGAGGGTGACCGGGTCCAGGCCCGCGAAGGCCGCGAGGTCAGGCACGCGCCGCCCCCGAGACAGCCGAGGACGGGGCCGGGGCGTGGAGCCGGACGAGACCGGTGCCGTCGCAGGTCCGGCAGGTGACGCGGAGGGTGTGGCGGGTGCCGTCGGCGTTGGTACGTCCGGTGTCGATGTGGACGGCGGGGAAGCCGTCGCAGTCGGGGCAGTGCCGCATCCGACGGCCGGTGGTGTGGGTCATGATGGGTGGTCTCCGTTCGGTCGTTGGGCTGGACGGGGTGGGGCCTCCGGGGCGGTGATGCTTGGCGGTATCGGGCCGCCCCGGGGGCCGGTCAGCGCCGGTAGTGGCGCGGGCGGGTCATGGAGCGCAGGACGAGGGCGCACACCGCGACCGAGGTGGCGGTGACGGCCACGGCCAGGAGCAGAGAGACCAGCACGGTGCCGACGACCAGCACCCCACCGGCACCGGCGGCGACCAGAGCCCCGGACCGCAGGACCGGGCTGCTGGACTGCCCGAGTGCCGGAGCCGCACCGGGGGCGGTGTTGGTGTGCTGGCAGGTGCAGGCCGGGTCGGGGCTGGTGTGGGCCGGGTGGATCGCCGTCGGGGCGATGGCAGTGGTGTCGAGGTCGGCCGGGGTGAACGTGGCGGGGTACTTGGGGCGGAGCATGGTCGGTCTCCCTTCCGGGGTCAGTCGGTGGTGACGTTGGTGAGGCCGCCGTCGATGGCGGGGGCGAGGAAGGTGTCGGCGAGCAGGTAGCCGCCGAGCAGGAGCACGACCAGGAGCCAGGTCGGGGGCCGGTAGAGGCGGATGCCGAAGTAGCCGACGAGGGCGACCACAGCGATCAGGGGGAGTTCGACGTCCATGGCGGGTCTCCGTTCGGTGTCAGCGGTTGATGCGGCAGCGGTGGGTGCGGGCGGCGAGCTGGGCGGCGGTGCGGGTGGCGTAGTCGGCCGACCAGCCGCAGGCGTCGTTGGAGCACACGGCCGCGTGTCGGGTCTGGCCGTTGCGGCGGCTGCGGGTGGTGCCGATCTGGACGGGGCCGATGCGCTGGATGGAGTGGAAGAAGTCGCGGGCAGCCATGGCAGGTCCTTTCTGGTCAGGTGAGTTGGATTGCGATGGCGTCGGCCATCGGGGCGGGCACGTTCAGGCGGGCGCGCAGGGTGTCGGTGTCGATGCGCCGTCCGGTCTGGGCGTGGTGGGTGTCGGCGACCTTGCGGGCGTGAGCCAGCAGCGCAGCCGGAACCGTCACAGCCGGAGCGGGAGCAGGCTCGGCGGCGGGCAGTTCGGGGGCCGGGGAATCGGCCGGCGCTTTCGTCTCCACCTCCGGGGCAGCGTCGGGCATGGCCGGGCGGTCGAGGGAGACGGCCGGGGCCTTCGGCGTCTGGTCAGCCTCAGCCTTGGTCGCCGGTTCGGCGTCGGGAGGTGTGGTGTGGGCGAGGAGGGTGCCGCCGAAGAAGGCCAGGGCAGGCCATCCGGCGACGAGGATGCGTAGCCAGGCGGGGATGTCGCCGAGGTTGAGGAGTCCGGCGGTGGCGACGTTCGCGCCGAGGGAGGCGGTCAGGGCGATGATGAACCAGCACCAGGCCAGTCCGGCGGGACAGGCGGCGGTTTGCAGGGTGCGGATGCGGTGCCAGGCGGCGACCAGCAGCAGATCGACGGAGACCGGGTAGGCCCACGCCTTCCAGCCGGTCTGCCCGGCAGCGGCGGCGAGGTCGTGAAGGTGGGCGAAGGACAGGGCACCAGCGATCACGGCTTGGACGAGTACGGCGTCGATGCGGCGGAGCCGGTTCATAAGGGGTGCCTCCTTCCTGTTCAGGCATGGCGGGGGTAGGGATGTGGCGCGAGGATGGCCGCGCCAGCCGGAAGTGCGGGGTTGGTCTAGTCGGTGACCGGGTGGGGCTTGACCAGCGAGGCCGGTGCCGCAGCGGCAGGTGCCAGGGGCGCGAGATTGGGGCGCCAGGGGGCGAGTTCGGGCAGCTCGGGGGTCAGGTCGGCGTGCTTGTTGCAGGTGTTGACCGCGTGCCGGAGGGTGGTGTGCGGGGTGCGGATGGTGACCCAGCCGCCGGAGGAGTCCCCGGCCACAGCGGTGCCGGGCCGCTCGGTGGGGATCTGCGTGGTGGCCAGGACCGCGTCTTCGCCGATGTCGCCGAAGGCCATCTTCGCCGAGCCGTGATCGTTGACGCGGTGGGCGGTGCGGCCGGTGAGCTGGGCCCGCATCAGCGTGATCCCGTCCCCCAGGTCGGCGCCGAAGCGCTGACCGCAGATCTCCACGTAGATCCCGGCCGCCCGGCCGAGCTGGACGAGGCGGACCAGCGCGGTGATGATCTGGTCGCGCCGCTTGCGCTCAGCGGTGTTGGCCCACAGGGCGAGTTCAGCGACCTCATCGACGAACACCACGATCGGGGTGGGCTGGAGGTGTTCGGGCAGGCCCCAGATGTCGGCGGTGATCTCCGCGTCGTCCACGTCCGAGCTGATCCGCTGCTCACGCCGGATCACCTCATAGATGCCCGTCATCCGGCCCAAGAGCGCGTCCAGCAGGCCGAGGGCGTCGTCGGGGTTGTCGGCCAGGGCGGAGAACCGCCGGGCCAGCGGGGCCAGTTCCACGCCGTTCTTGCAGTCGATGCCGACCAGGGCCACCGGCTGCGGGGCGAGTTCGGAGACCAGGCGCCGCTGGTAGACGGACTTGCCCGACAGCGTCGCGCCGATGTTCAGCGCGTGCGGCACCTGACGCCAGTCCCGCCAGTGCACCTCCCCGTCTTCCCGCAGGGCGACCGGCACCCGCAGGAGGCCGGTGTCCAGGCGGACGGGCATCTGCACCCGGCGCAGGACGTCGTAGCCGGTCATCCGCAGCTCCACCACACCGGCCTTGACCTCCCGGCAGGCAACCGCCTGCATCTTGAAGGAGTGCCGCAGCCGGTCCGTGGAGGCGATGAAGTCGAACGCGTCCTGACCAGGCCGCATCTTCACCCGCACCACCAAGCCCGTCCGCGTCACCCGCAGCGCCAGGATGCGCGGCACCCGCGAACCCGGAAGCTCCGTACGCGTCACACGGGCTATGGCCAGCCGCAGCCTCGACGGGGGCACCGTCAGCCCGCAGGCGTCCATCACCGAGCTGTAGCGGACCACAACCCGGCCCACCGCAGCCGCGATACCAAAGGCCATCCAGTACCAGGCCGGACGCTGCCACCGCAGCAACAGCGCCACCCCGCCCAGGACGACCGCACCGATCACCAGCGGCGTCATGGCTCAGGCCGCCTGAGCGGACGAGGCCAGCGAGGTGACCGCCACGGCCCGGAAGCTGATCCCGTGCCGCTTCTGGCCGTTGAACTCCGTCTCCCACGGCCGGGCGATCAGACCGGTCAGCGCGACCGGGGTGCCCATCGCCAGCTCGCCGCTGATCCCGGTCTCCGGCACGGTCAGGTTCAGCACCTCCGACTGCCCGTCCATCACGAACAGCACGTCGACGGTCATGAGCTTGGCCCCGGTCTCCCGGTCGGTGGCGACCTCCCCGGTCTGCCGGTTCACCTTCGCCTGGGCGGGCTGAGCCACCATCACAGCGGCGGAGGACGTGTCCACGGGAATCTGACGCATCTTCTGTCTCCAGGTCTCTCGGAGGGGAACCGCGATCTCGCGGTGAGACCAGAGAACCGCGAAGCGTGGTGGACGCATCACGACCTGCTATGGACGTTTAGGGACGTTTGAGTTACCGTCAGAACGTCCTCGACATTCCAGAGAAGGGACAGGGCTGTGCCAAACGAGCGCCTTCGGGCAGCGATCTCAGCCAAGGGCGAGACGATCCAGTCGGTCGCAGAACACGTGGGGATCGATCCCAAGAGCGTCGAGCGGTGGATCTCCCTCGATCGCACGCCGCACCGCACGCACCGCTGGAAGGCCGCCAACTTCCTTGCCGCCGACGAGGTGTACCTCTGGCCCGGCGCGCAGAAGCAGGCCGAGTCCGCCAGCACCTCAGAGCTGGTGACGTTCTACCCGAACCGCGGGGCCGTGCCGTCCCATCTCTGGACCTCGCTCATCGAGCAGGCGACCGACCAGGTCGAGATCCTCGTTTACGCTGGACTCTTCCTGTTCGACAACCATCCGGATCTTGCCGACCAGTTGGCCGACAAGGCCAAGGCGGGTGCACAGATCCGCGTCATGCTGGGTGACCCTGAGTCCGAGATGGTCAGGCAGCGGGGTGACGAGGAAGGCATCGGGGACGCGTTGGCCGCACGAGCGAAGATCAGCCACCACTACATGGCTGCGGCACTCGGCACTCCCGGCGTGGAGCTGCGGCTTCACGACACAATCCTCTACAACTCCATCTACCGCTTCGACGACGAGCTGTTGGTGAACCCGCACGTGCTGGGAGCACCAGCCGGACAGAACCCCGTGCTGCACTTCCGCTACATCCCCGGAGGCCGGACCTTCCGCCACTACCTCCGCAGTTTCGACTACGCCTGGGAGCGGGGCAGGCCCGCGTAACCTGCGGCAACCGTGGCAGGCTGGGGGCATGGCTCGCGTCGACTACTTCAACGACCCCCAGGCACCCAAGGCGAACAGCATCGTCCCGTCGGTGACCGCCTTCGTCCTCAACGACGCGGGCGAAGTCCTGCTGATCCACAAGACCGACAACGACCTCTGGGCCCTGCCGGGCGGAGGCGTGGATGTCGGCGAATCGGCGCCGGCCGCCGCCGTGCGGGAGACGAAGGAGGAGACCGGCTACGACATCGAGGTGACCGGTCTCGTCGGCCTGTTCACCCATCCTGGCCACGTCATGGCCTACGACGACGGCGAAGTCCGTCAGCAGTTCTCCATCTGCTTCACGGCCCGGATCACTGGCGGGGAGCGGCGCACCAGCAGCGAGAGCAAGGAAGTGGCCTTCGTCGCGCCCGACAAGCTGGACGAGCTCACCATCCACCCTTCCATGCGGCTTCGGATCGACCGTGGCCTGTCCGGCACGGCGGAGCCCTACATCGGATGATCAGCCATCGATGCGCGCCAGGGTCCGGCTGACCGCACCACCGAGATACGGCCGGGCCTTGCTGATCGCGGTGTGCACTTCGCTGCCGGGTTCGTACCGCACCAGGATCTCGTCGATGCGGCGGTCGAAGTCGAAGCGCTGTCCGGCTGGCCCCGTCGTCATGTCCGCGAAGATCAGCGCGTCGAGAAGTGGACTGTCCTCACGCTCGTACACATCCAGCTCCTGGACCAGGCCACGCTGCTCGGCCTCGTAGACGGCCCCGGAGTGATGCGCGACCAAGCACACCAGACGTCGAGGAGCACCCAGCGACTCAAGGTGCCGAGCACCGTCGAGCGGGTGGAAGCCGGTTTGCCGAAGCTCCGGGGCATACCCGATGTCGTGCAGCCACGCAGCAGCCACGAGAAGATCCCGCTCACCCTCGGGGACGGCCGGAGCGGCGTGCGTAGCCTGTTCTGCCACGGCTTGAGTGTGCAGCCACCTGTTCCCCAGCGGGGGCAGCAGCGATTCAGCCAGCTCAGCGGCACCTACGGGAGTATCCAGGGCAGACGGCATGCCCACACGTTAGCCGAGGACCCGACCCTCACATCAGCCCACGAGGGCAGCCCAGGCGGTACAAGTTTCCCTACTTCATCAAGGCACCCCGCGCACGGCGCGGGGTGCGTCCGCCGTCGGCGTCCGCCGCCTCCATGTCTCCGCCACCGGCGCCGGCCGCCGCCGTCGGCCGCACCAGCCAGCGGGGTTGCGGTCACAGAGAGCGCCGTCGTGGGTCGGTCGGCTCCACGACTTTAGGCACCTCCCCGGCTCGGGGCCCTCATCGAGCAAGACCAGGGGGCCACTTGGGCTAAACGCGGGCAGGCCAAGGGCCGCCCAAGTCGCGGGCAAGCGTATGGCCCCCTGGTCATGCTCGATCCCAAGCCGGGCAGGCCACCGCCCAAAGTCGCTCCACCGACCTCACGCCGAAGCACCCTGCCTGAGGCCTTGCCTGTACCGCAGGTGTTCATCCCACCTCGGTGCGTCAGGCGTCAGTGGTCACCCGCTCGTAGAGCTTGTCCGCCAGGTCTACCGTCCGTTGAGCTGCCTGATCATCTGAGAGGCCACCGCGAGACCAGCCCCCCGGTGCTGTGGGAGGGAGCCCCTGAGCGGTGATCGCGGAGGCGGCAACTAGGCACGCGCAGTACAGCTCGCGCTTCGAGGACTGATCGCTAACGTCCGTCCACTTAGACATGGGTCATCTCCTTAGCATCTCCGTGCTTCAAGCAATTGTTCCCGAGGCAGCCTTGGGCGCTGGTAGGTGTACAACGTGACACGCGGCCGTACGTCGTTTGGCTCAGGCAAAGGGAGGGTGCTGGGGCCCACAGGAACCGATGCATTGCGTAACGGAGTTCGACAACCAGAACGACCGCGGCCCATCTGTAGCGGATCATGGCGACTTGCAGACAGGCAGTAGAAACAGGAGCTACCTCCGGGCCGTCATTGGAGGGGGCGTTGACATCCAGCGCTGACATCAACGTCGGCGAGCGTCGCCAAACCTGCGCGCACGTGAGCGGCCAGCCGTTTAGGACCGAGGCAAGCAGAGACGGCATCCGAGCGAACTTACAAGGCAGATGTCGCAGGTTCGATCCCTGCTGCGCCCACCGGTTTGACCTGCAAGGAGCCCCCGAGCCGACGCGGCTCGGGGGCTCCTGTGATGTGGCGAGTCCACATCGCCGCCTGAGCCCCCAGCGACAGGAGGCCGATGCGGGGCACTCCCCGGCGTGCAGTGCAGCGGGAGGGGTCGACGTGGCCCCCCGCGTCCTTGCTCTGTGCCCTGTGACCCTGGAGTGCGTTGACGTGCACAGAGCCGTCGCTCCTCGGCCGCCCCGGGCCGCCCGCTGTCGGGTAACGGAAGGCTCGGGGCTCCGGCTGGGCGTCAGCTCGACCGCTGCCGGTCGCGCAGGCAGGCGATGCACACGTAGGCCGCGCGGAGGATCAGCCGTTGCGGCGCCTCCGGATGCCTCGGGCACCGCTTGCTCAGCGGGCTGCGGTCCGGCAGTCCGCGGTGGAGCATGTCCACCGCCCGCGGGGCTTCGCCGGGGACAGGGTGACTAGCCATCGCTCCCGTCGTCCTCCTCGGCCGGCGGCTCGGGCTCCGGCGCCGGCGTGACGATCTCCTCGGCGCCGAGGTCGTAGCCGTTCACCTTATCGGGCATAGGTTCCTTCTGGGATGGTTTCGGGTGAATCACCCGCCGTGAGGCGGGAGTCGGCGTAGGGACCGCGGGGTGGGCGGTCCCAGATGGAGTACGGCAGGTAGATGTAGGGCCGCACATGGGCGGCGTGCGGCGGCAGGTCCGCGCGGGGGACGCGGACACGGGCGGCCACGACCAGGCGGCGGGTCACTGGCGGCCCTTGCGGCGGCAGATCGAGCAGGGGAACGGGCACGGCTTCGGCGCCTGCCCGGGCGGCAGTCGGCGCACGCCGGACTCGGGTGGCGGGGCGGGCGCGGGCTCCGGGCTCACCATGCGCGGTCCAGGGTGCACAGCTCCTCGTCGAGCGGGCAGGACGGCACGCAGGCGCGGCAGGCCCGCCGCGTCCACCCGGGGCCGCTGCCCGCCTCGATGAGTTCCACGGGCCGGGTGTCGGCACAGAGCCGGCCGCAGTGGTCGCACCGCTGGGGGTCTCGGCCGATCACGACGCCTGCCTCGGGCTGGAGGGCGTGCAGGCGGGGCAGGCATACAGTTCGCGCGGCGGCGCGCCGTCGTCCTCCACCACTCCGAGCGGCACGGCGTCGGTGGTCAGCTCGCGGCAGCGGTCGCAGCGGCGCAGGGCGCGCGCGGGTGGATAGGCGGAGCTTTCGTCTGCTGCTGGGGCTGGTGGCGTGAGCACGAAGGTCTCCCGGCGTGGGCTGGATCGCTGATGAGACCCAGCGTGACGCCGCAACTACCCGCTAGATGTCACACATCTGTGACACCTACACGCCCACCCACGAGGCCATTCGAGTCAACGGATCGGGTGCTTGACGACACATGTGAAGCAATGCCCGCACTGTCTCGCGCACTCTCGGGTGGACTCGCGTCTGCTGCGGCGCCAGTTGGCGGGCGGCCGACAGCGACTTCAGCGCGGCCTCGGTCCTCCCCGTCTCCATCTCGGCCACCGACCGGTCCACGAGGTAGCCGGCGCGGCGGGAGGTGGCCCAGCCCGAAGGCATGCGCACTGCCCGCGCGGCCGTGTACGCCTCCTCGAACCGTCGCAGCGCCAGCCAGGCGTAGACGGCGTGGGTAGCCACGTTGGTCGGCCCGAACGACAACCAGTAAATACGCCCGACCTCGCCTGTCCGGGCGGCGATGGCTCCGGCCCGCGCGAGGTGCTGCTCTGCCTCAGCAGGCAGATCGGCTCGTGCTGCGATCACGGCCGCGCCCAAATGGAGCTGTCCTTGGACCGCGCGGGCAACCGTGCTGTCGTCAGCCTGCTCGATCATGCGCCGCCCCTCGGCGGCCATGGCCAGACCGATGCGGTGCTGGGATTCCGGGGAGCGGTAGGCCAGCGCGCGCTTGTACTGGCGCAGCGCACCCAGCACGGGGTCACTGGCCCGGTCAGCGGCCAAGCCCATCCGGTCCAGCGCAAGCGCGGCGAGGTCGTACCTGCCGAGCTTCGTGGCGATGTCGTGCGCGCTGCGGCACGCTGAGGCCAATGCTGCCCACGTGTGGGAAGTTGGTGTCTCGCGGCAGGCGACCGTCAGTTCGGCCAGGAGCCCGGGCAGGGCCGCCGCGGCCTGCTGGAGGTGGGCGGCACGCACGAGGCGGCACATGGCGTCCGCCTCCGTCGTGAGCTGGTCGGCGGGGCGCGGCGTCACGCCAGGATCCAGGGGCAGGTCGTGCAGGTCGAGGGCTTCCCTGACCGGCCGGAGCAGAGCGGTGATGCGGGCGGACTGGACGGGGCCCATGGGTGGTCCTGCCAGTGCGGAGACGTCAACGCGCAGCGCCCGCGCCACCGCAGTGAGGAGCTGTGGCGAGGCGGCGCGGTGCCCGGCCTCCACGTGCCGTAGCAGGCTGTAGGAGTAGGGGATGAGTTGGGCAAGGCCCTGCTGTGTCAGCCCGGCGCGTTTGCGGTGGGCGGCGATGCGGGCGCCGATGTGATCGTGGTCTGATACGGGCATGATGGTGCTCCGTTCCGTGCTTCCCCACTCGGAACGGTACCCGCGCCCCGCCGCCTCCCACCTGGGTCCGGGGGCGGTCGTGTGTGGTGGACTCCCGATATGAAGAAGCGAGTTCTGTACCTCCTGGGCTGCGCCGCCCCGCCCGTGCAGTACATGGACCGGCCCGTTCGGCAGGCCCAGGCCGAAGGGTGGGAGGTGTGCGTGGGGCTGACGCCCACGGCGGCGGAGTGGATGAGCGACCGCCTCGCAGCCCTGGAAGATCTGACGGGGCATCCCGTGCGGCACGCTCAGAGGCGTGTCGGTGAGACGTCTCGCTGGCCTGCGGCGACCGCATCGGTCATCGCCCCGGCCACGCTGAACACGGTGAACCTCATTGCTCTGGGGCTGACCCCGACGTGGCTGGCCGGGCACGGGGTGGAGGCGATCGGGAAGAGGTGGCCTCTGGTCGTGATGCCGTGCGTCAACAGCGCCTACGCGAGCCACCCGCAGTTCGGCCGGAGTCTGGAGACGCTGCGCGGCGCCGGGGTACGCGTCCTGTTCGGAGAGCCCGACGGCTTCGTCCCCAACTCGCCAGGGCAGGGAGACCCGGAGGGCTACCCGTGGCGCCTCGCCCTCTCAGCGTTGCCTGATTGAGGCCGCGGCCCCGCGACTGGGATCGGACGGGGCCGCGTCGGGGCGAGCCTCCCCGGCTGCCCGGGCGAGGCGAGTCCGTGTCACCCGCAGTTCCGTTGACGCCAGCCGCGTCTGCGGCGCGCGGCTGGGACGTCAGCCCTGCCGTCGGGCCCGGAGGGGCCGCACGGGATGCCGGGGTGCTCTGCCGTCCCCGACGGCCGCCGCCCGGGGGCCTGGCGGCGTGCCGGTGGCCCGAGGCGCCGCTGACAGTCTGCGAGGCTCAGGCGTCGGTCCGCCGGAGGTAGACCACCCGGTCGACGAGCCGCTCCTCCTGTCCGGGCGGGGTGAAGTAGAGGTCGATGACGTGGCGGTCGTTCGGCCTGATGGTGATCTCGGTGCGCATCGGGATCGTCTTGCCGGCGCACTCGGGGCCGAGTACGCCGGGATCGGTGAACTCCCCGGGGATGGAGATGACCGTGCGGGCGCCGTGGCCCCGTCGTGCCGTGCCTTCGGCGTCGACGGGGTCGCCGCGGTAGGTCATCGTGGTCGGGGTGACGCTGTCGAAGGTGGTCCACTCGTAGCGCCGGTCCACGTTGGAGAAGCCGAGGACGCCGTGCCGGTAGTAGTCCATCCCGGCCAGGGTTCCCCTGGTTTCCTCCGACAGGAAGCGTCCGCCGGTGCCCTCGATCCACCGCACGTCCACGGTGAAGTCCCGGGACGTGGCGGGTTCGTCCCCGTCACCGAGCAGCCAGTTGTACTTGACGGCCTGCCAGGTGCCGACGAGCGGTTCCAGCCGGGAGTGGTAGGGGCCGGGGGTGAAGTTGTCCTGTTGTGCCGTGGTGGCGGTGGCGACGGCCCGTGGCGGTGCGGACGGGCCGACGGCGCCGGTCAGTCCGATCACGGCGGCCAGCGCCAGTCCCAGTACGGGAAGCCTGCGGCGTAGGTGGATCACGGCGTCCTCCTGAGGTGCGCGACGGTGGTGTGCCCGGCCGGGAAGGACCGCGGTGCCCGGGCGCGGGTGTCGGGCGCGGTGGGCTCGGCGACCGGCAGGAGGTGCCGGTGGGCTAACCCGGCTTCGCCGGGCCGGAACGTGACGGGGGCGATGTGCACTGCGTCTCCCGTGTGCCTAGTTGAGCTGTCGCGGGGCGTCGGCATCGGGCGTTCCCCCGAAGTGGTGCTGCGCCGGGAGGCCCCATGGGCTGCGTGAACACGCACAGGGTATAGGAGGAGACCGGGGTCACCGGGCTCGCGGGATTCCGCTGGGCAATGTCAACAACCCGCCTATGGAGCGTTGTTGGGCCATTAGCGGTGAGCATCGTCGCGTCGCTTGGCCCTGCTCAACTGGGCCAGCGCGCGGCCCCGTTCGCGGGCGCGGGTGACGGTGACCGTCTCCGGGGCGACGACGCGCTCCTCGTCGGCCAGGAAGGCGAGGATCGCGGGCGGATCGGCGCGGTTGCCGGGTGGAGCGTGACGGTGGACAGGGGGGTGGCCGGGACCCGCGGGTATGGCCGTACCCTAGTCGCGAGCTTGTCGAGCATTGCTCAATAACACCGGAACACAGCGGAGGGGCGTATGCGGGCGGTACGGATCACGCGGCTGGACGGGCCGGAGGCCGTGGAACCGGGCGAGGCGGCGGTGCCGGACGACCCCGGTGCCGTCCTGGTGGACGTGCACGCGGCGGGGGTCGCGTTCCCGGACGTGCTGCTGTCCCGGGGGCTGTACCAGTACCGCCCGGAGCTGCCGTTCGTGCCGGGTGGCGAGGTGGCCGGGGTGGTGCGCCGGGCGCCGGAGGGCTCCGGGTTCGCGGCGGGCGACCGGGTCGTCGGGCTGACCGGCTTCGGCGGCGGCATGGCGGAGGTGGCCGCGGTGCCGCCGAACATGGCGTTCCGGCTGCCGGACGCGGTCTCCCTCACCGCCGGTGCGGGGCTGCTGTTCAACGACCTGACGGTGCACTTCGCGCTGCGCGAGCGCGCCGGGCTCCGGGACGGCGAGACGGTGCTCGTGCACGGTGCCGCGGGCGGGGTCGGGACGTCGACGCTGCGGCTGGCCGGGGCGCTGGGCGCGGGGCGGGTGATCGCCGTGGTGAGCACCGAGGAGAAGGCGGAGGTCGCGAAGGCGGCCGGGGCGACGGACGTCGTGCTCACCGAGGGCTGGCTCGCCCGGGTCAGGGAGCTGACCGACGGACGGGGCGTGGACGTCGTCGTCGACCCCGTGGGCGGTGACCGGTTCACCGACAGCCTGCGCTCGCTGGCTCCGGCCGGGCGGCTGCTGGTGGTGGGCTTCACCGGTGGCGAGATCCCGACGGTCAGGGTGAACCGGCTGCTGCTGAACAACGTGGACGTGCGCGGCGTGAGCTGGGGCGGCTGGTGGCTGGCGAACCCCGGCTACCTGGCCGAGCAGTGGGCGGAGCTGGAGCCGCTGCTGGCCTCCGGGGCCGTGTCCGCGCCGGAGCCGGTGCGCTATCCGCTGGAGCGGGCGGCCGAGGCGATCGCCTCGCTGGAGGCGCGGACGGCGCTGGGGAAGGTCGTGCTGGAGGTGGCGTCTCAGGGGAGTTCCGGAGGCGCTTCCTAGAATGGCGGGCATGCCCGCTTCCCCCTCCCGGCCCGTCCCTGCCCGCGCGCGCCTGAGCGCCGACGACCGGCGTCGCCAACTCGTCGGTATCGGGCTGCGGATGCTGACGGAGCGGCCGATCCACGAGCTGTCGATCGACGAGATCGCGGCGGAGGCGGGGATCTCGCGCGGGCTGTTGTTCCACTACTTCGCCACGAAGCGGGACTTCTACGTCGCCGTGGTCCGGGCCGCCGCCCGCCGCATCCTGCGGGCGGCGCGTCCGGATCCGGGGGCCCCGCTCGCCGAGCAGCTCACGCAGTCGCTCGACGGCTACCTCGGGTTCCTCGAACGCCGCCGGGAGCCGTACGTCGCCCTGCTGCGCGGTTCGGCCGGGGGAGCGGACTACGTCGTCGAGATCTACGAGGAGATCCGGGGCGCGTTCGTGGAGCGGGCGGCCGCGGCCCTCGGGCCGGTCAGCCGGACGCCGCGGACGGAGCTGGTGCTGCGCGGCTGGTTCAGCTTCGTCGAGGACACCGCCCTGGCCTGGGCGAAGGAGCGTCCGATGCCCCGGGAGGACGTGGTGCTGCTGCTGGCCCAGGCGCTGCCCGCCCTCGTGACGACGGCGGAGCCGGGGCTCAGGGCGGAGCTGCCGGCGGAACTCGTCACGCACCTGGGCCTCGACCGGCGCTGACCGGCGCTGACCGGCGCTCAAGCGTGCGGGGCGGCGCGGTAGCGGAGTCAGCCGTGCCCGGTGTCGGCGCTGACGTCGAGGCGCCCGCCCTCGCAGGCCCGGGCGGGGCCGTTCCCGTGCCCGCGGTCGCGGTCGCGGCGGCCGGCGGTGGTCCAGAGCCCGGCGGCACCGGCGGCCAGTGCGCCGACGAGGGCCGCGAGCAGGGCGCGGCCGTGGATGGTGCCGTCGGAGCCGGAACCCGCCAGGTCCTCGTCGGCGGACCCGGTGGACCCGGCTGAGGCGGAGGGGCTCGCGGGCGGGGCGAGCGGGGTGTCGAGGCAGCCGGTGAAGGGCGCCCGGCGGGTGTCGGAGCCGGGGCCGTCGAGCGACGCCGCGATCACGGTGCCGCTGACCTGGCCGCCCGAGCCCAGCTCGACGTCGGCGTGCGGGGCGAGCAGGGTGCCGGGCCAGTCGGCCTTGGCGGGCTGGACGACCTTCGTGGCGTCGGGGAAGTTCCACAGCAGCTTGTCGGGTGCGAGGCCCCCGGCGCCCGCACGGTCGCCGCCGTCCCCTTCGGTGGAGCCCTCCGGCGTCGGCCGGGACTCGATGCGCGGGGCCCCGTCCGCGTAGACGGGGCCGGAGACGTTCACGACCGTCGTCGCGCCGCGGGGCACGGCGAGCTCGACCCGGCGTGCGGAGGCCAGCTGCTCCGCGCTGACCGGGAAGACGTTCAGCGCCTGGTCGGCGCCCATCAGCCGGACGACGGCGCCGCCGTTGGCCGTCGTGACGGTGACGCTGCCGCGGGCCGGGAGCGCGTCCAGCCGCTCCGACAGGTCGCGCAGGTCCCGGAACTCGGCCGCGAAGTCGACGGCGGAGCCGCCCTGGACGACCTCCAGGCCGGACTTGAGGACGGGGGGACGGCCGTCGAGCTCGCCGTAGACCGCGGTGCCGCGCTCCAGGACGGTGAAGGTGGCGCTGCCCGCCGAGCCGTTGTGCAGGGTGCCGCCGACGACGAGCGTGGTGTCGACGGGCATGTCGCCGGAGGCGGGGTGGGCGGCGAGGCGGAAGCCGCGGGTGAAGTCGGCGTCGCCGCCGACGGCGACGGCTCCCTCGGTGCTGCCGAAGCGTGCGGCGTCACCCTCCACGAACTCCGTGAACGCCCCGGCGGCGCCGAGCTGCGGGCCGCAGGCCGGGGCGGCGACCGCGGGCGCGGGCGTCGCGAGGAGGAGGCCACCGACCGCCAGTAAGGCGGGGACGAGGGCAGCGCGTGGGGGGAGGGGCCGCATGCGAGGCATGATCGCCAGCGCGGGAGGAGCCGGTCAAGTGGATTGGGTGCGTGGGCGAGACCGTGATGAAGCCGTCACGAACCCTTGTCCCAGCGTCGGCCGTGGGGCGGGCGGTCGGCGTCCCGGTGCGGTGTCTCCGTCTCGGAGCCGCCCAGCTCCAGGGAGAGCTCGTGGACGAGGGAGGTGAGGTCGCGAGGCCGCTCGGGGGTCCACCAGTCGCCGAGGAGCGCGGCGAGCGCGTCCTCGCGGGCGGCGGCGAGCCGGGCCGCGGCGTCCTGCCCGCGGGCGGTGAGGCTGAGGCCGAGCCCCTCGCGGTCGGCGAGGTGCCGCTCCTCGGTCTGCCGGGCTCCGGCGAGGAGGACGCCCCGGTCGATGTGGAGCCGGTCGGCGAGCACGGCGGGCTCGACGGTGCCGTCGCGGTACATGCGCAGCAGGAGCCAGCCCGCGGCCGGACGCAGGTCCAGCCCGGCGTCGGCGACGAGCCGGGTGTAGAGGTCCTTCTGGCCCTCGCGGGTGCTGAGCACGGAGAGCGCGCGGCACAGCTCCTCCCGAGAGGAGCGTTCGACGGGGTTGAGGCCGAGGGTCTCGCTGGTGTCGGGGGCCTGGACGCTGGCCCGCAGCGGGGTCTCGCGGAGCAGGCAGGCGAGCACGAAGGCGACGGCCATGACGGGTGCGGCCCAGAGGAAGACGTCGGTGATCGAGTCCGCGTACGCCTCCCGGGCCGCGGCCTGGCCGGCCGGGTCGAGCCGCCCCAGGCCGCGCGGGTCCTCGGCCAGCCCGTCGGGGGTGACGCCGGGGGGCAGGGGCCGGTCGGCCAGGGCGTCGGTGAGCCGGGGTTCCAGCAGCGCGGCGAAGATCGCGCCGAAGACGGAGACGCCGACGGCCGCGCCGATGGAGCGGAAGAAGGTGGCTCCGGAGGTGGCGACGCCCAGGTCCTCGTAGCGCACGGCGTTCTGCGCGGCCAGGACGACGACCTGGAGCACGAGCCCGAGCCCCAGCCCGAAGGCGAGGAAGTACAGGTTCATCCGCCAGCCGCCGCTGTCCGCGTCGAGGGTGTGCAGGAGCAGCAGGCCGACGACGGTCAGCGCGGTGCCCGCGACGGGGTAGACCTTCCAGCGCCCGGTGCGGGTGATGAGCTGCCCGGAGAGGGTGGAGGTGACGAGCATGCCGAGCACCATGGGCAGCATGTGCACCCCGGAGAGGGTGGGGCTGATGCCGTGCACGACCTGGAGGAACGTCGGGAGGTAGGTGAGGGAGCCGAACATGGCGAACCCGAGGACGAAGCCGATCACCGAGCACAGGGTGAAGGTGCGGATGCGGAACAGCTTCAGCGGCAGTACGGGCTCGGCCGCGCGGCGCTCGACCCGGACGAACCAGACGAGCAGGACGGCGCCGAGGGCGGCGAGCCCGACGATCTCGGGGGAGTCCCAGGCCCAGGTCGTGCCGCCGAGCGAGGTGACCAGCACGACGGCGGCGGCGACACCGGCGATGAGCGCGGTACCCAGGTAGTCGATGCGGTGCCGCTCGCGCCGCGCGGGCAGGTGCAGGACGGCCGCGATGACGAGCAGTGCGAGGGCGCCGAGGGGCAGGTTGACGTAGAAGACCCAGCGCCAGCTCAGGTGGTCGACGAACAGGCCGCCGAGCAGCGGGCCGAGCACGCTGGTGACGCCGAAGACGGCGCCGAAGACGCCCTGGTAGCGGCCGCGTTCCCGGGGCGGCACGAGGTCGCCGACGATCGCCATGGACAGCGCCATGAGCCCGCCGCCACCGAGCCCCTGCAGGGCGCGGAAGCCGATCAGCTGCCCCATGCTCTGGGCGGCGCCGCACAGCGCGGAGCCGACGAGGAAGAGGACGATGGCGCCCTGGAAGAGACGTTTGCGCCCGTACTGGTCGCCCAGCTTCCCCCACAGCGGGGTACCCGCGGTGGCGGCGAGCAGGTAGGCCGTGACGACCCAGGACAGATGGTTCATGCCACCGAGCTCGCTGACGATCGTGGGCAGCGCGGTGGCCACGATCGTCTGGTCGAGTGCGGCGAGGAGCATACCCATGAGGAGGGCGCTGAGGGCCAGGTAGAGGGTGCGCTTGTCCTGGCCGGTGATGGGCCCGGCGGTCGGCGCTTGCGTCATGGATCCATGGTCGGGGACCTTCCGCCCGCCGTCCTGTCGAGCCGACGGCGGGGTTCGGAGCGTGCTCCGCGGGCTTCCGGTGGGCGGCGGGCTGGTGCTGGCCGTGTTTGTTTTGTACGATGACAAAACAAAGTGGCTCCGCCCGTTCCCACAACCGACGTGGGATCCCTGACCAGCGGGCGGGGCCGCTCTGTGTTTCCGGAGACCTTCCGTGCCAGCGCCCCGGCGCCCCCCGGCACTCTCGGCTGCTCGGCCGAGGAGGCGCCCCGCCCACGCCCCCGGCCTCAGGCGAGGGCCTCGTACAGGCTCCACACGCCGAGCGCGGTCATGACGCCAGCCGCGATGCGCGTGACCAGGCGCAGCGGCACGCGGCGCATCAGCGCCCGGCCGCCGAGGATTCCGATCGCGGCCACCGACCACAGGGCGAGCACCGCGCCGATCCCGACGGAGAGGGGATCCTCGTAGCGGGCGGCCAGGTTCGCGGTCATGATCTGGGTGAGGTCGCCGAACTCCGCGATCATGATCAGGCTGAACCCGCTGCCCGCCACCTTCCAGAACGAGGGATCGGCGGGGCGCTCCACCGCCTCCTCCTGCGCGTCCGCGCCCTTGTGCCACAGCAGCATCGCCGCACCGCCCAGGAAGAGCAGTCCGGTGACGGCCGCGAGCAGCCGCTCGGGCAGCAGGGTCAGCACGCTGCCCGCGGCCACCGCGAGCGCGACGTGGACGGCGAACGCCGCCGCGACCCCGGCGAAGACGTAGGACGCGCGGAAGCGGGTGCCGAGGACGAGGCCGGCGAGGGCGGTCTTGTCGGGCAGCTCGGCGAGGAAGACGACGCCGAACACGACGGCGGCGACGGTGACACTGAACACGGATGGATACCTCGTGGGCTCGGGCCGCGCCGAGGCCTGCGGTGAGACATGCTTCGGCGCGGCAGCGTACGGGACACTGCGGCCGAAGGTCTCGCCGGCGCACCGCGCAGGTCGCGGTGGCGCTCCGGGCGCCGGGGCGGTGTGAGCCGCCCAGTATGTCGACGGTCCGGCGGAGGGCTACTCCCCTTCAGGTCCCCCCAGCGTAGGCCATGCGCACCCGGGTCCCCGAACGGCCCGGGGTGGGCGGGGCTTGTGCGCTTGCGGGTGCCGCCCCGGCCTGGCAGCCTCCCCTTGGAGGGGGCCGGTGCTCCGTCCGCGAGTGACCGTGCAGGGTGTGGGGGCTTCACATGGCTGTCGTTCCGGGGCGACGTCTGGCTCTGCTCGGCGGCGGCTTCTCCACCGACGACGACGGCCTCCTGGACGACTGGGTGCTTGCCGGCGTGCCCGCGGCCCGGCCCCGGGTGTGCTTCGTCCCGACGGCCAGTGGCGACGCTCCCGCCTACGTCGAGAAGTTCCTGGCCGCCTTCCGGCCACGCGACTGCGAGCCCAGCGTGCTGCCCCTGTTCCGGCGGGAACTCGACGACGCCGCCCTGCGGGCGTTCCTGCTGGCCCAGGACGTCGTCTACGTGGGCGGGGGCAACACCGCGAACCTGCTGGCCGTCTGGCGCGCGCACGGCGTGGACCGGATCCTGCGCGAGGCCTGCGCGCGCGGAACGGTGCTGTGCGGTATCAGTGCCGGAGCCAACTGCTGGGCCGAGGGCTCGCACACGGACTCCTTCGGTCCGCTGACGCGTCTGTCCGACGGGCTGGGGCTGCTGCCCGGCTCGGTGTGTCCCCACTACGACAGTGAGCCGGGCCGACGCTCGTCGTATCGCTCGGCCGTGGAGGCGGGCGCGCTCCCGGCGGGGTGGGCGCTGGAGGACGGGGTCGGTGCCCTCTTCACCGACGGCCTGTTGACGGATGTGGTGACGCGCAGGCCGTGTGCGCGGCTGTACCGGTTGGAGCCGGGCGAGCGCGGCGGGGTCGAGGAGCGGGCGGTGCCGTGTCGCGTGCTGCACGCCGATCGACCCCCCGGCTCTCCGGTGTGAGGTCCGCGGGCCACGCGTACTTCCGCGCGGCCGGCGGGCTGTGGGGGTCGCGGTTGGAGCCGGGGTGTGCACGGGTCTTGAACTGACGTGTTCATGTCGTCAATCTGTTACCTGCGGCCCGCCGGGGCGCCACCCGGCGGCAGCAGCATGCCGGAGGCGCCACCGGCACGACCCCCACCAGCCGCATCCCCTCACCCCAGGGAGTCCGTATGCCCCGCATACGCCTGTCCGCCTTCACGGCGCGCTTCTACGCGCGTCGCGCCCGACTGGTCCTCGCCGCTTCCGTGGCCCTGGCCGGCCTCTCCGCCGGGCTGCTGGCCACCGCCCCGACCGCACAGGCCGCGCCCCCCACTCCGCCGAGCACCGCGACGGCGCTCTCCATGCTGGACGTGCTCACCGTCGACAGCGAGGCCTCGCTGAGCGGGTACGACCGCGACCTCTTCCCGCACTGGATCTCCCAGGGCGACAGCTGCAACACCCGTGAGGTCGTCCTGCAGCGCGACGGCCACAACGTCACGACGGACGCCGAGTGCCGGGCGACCGGTGGCCGTTGGTACTCCCAGTACGACGGCGTCACGCTGTACGACTCCTCGGACGTCGACATCGACCACGTCGTCCCGCTGGCCGAGGCATGGCGCTCGGGGGCCCACTCCTGGTCCTCCTCGAAGCGGCGTTCCTTCGCCAACAACCTCGGCGCCGCCCAGCTCATCGCCGTCTCCGCGAGCTCCAACCGGTCCAAGGGCGACCGGGACCCCTCTGAGTGGCTGCCGCGTTCGAGCTACCGGTGCCTCTACGCCCGCTCCTGGGTCTGGGTCAAGTACAACTACTCCATGAAGATCGACCCGGCCGAGAAGTCCGCTCTGCGCTCGATCCTCAACGGCTGCTGACGCCCGCGCGTGACGGCGGGGGCCCGGGCGCCACGCGGCCCCGGACCCCCGCCGTCCCCTCGCCGCTGTCCCGTCAGGCCATGGGCGCCCGGGGGACGAAGGGCACCGAGAAGCAGGCGACGGTCTCCCCGGCGAAGCCGGCCTCACCGCGCTCCGAGCGCGTCTGGTGCCGGTGCAGCGTCACCGAGCGGGCCTCGCCCGGACGGAACGTCCACGTCTTGCGGGACTGGCTGCTCCCGGTGCCGTCCGCACCCGTGGTGACGTCGAGCCAGACCTCGTTCCACGGGTTGGCGTAGGCCGGGTCGCCCGAGGGCTGAACCGGGTCCACGACGTGCTGGTAGTGCGGGCCGGCGTCGGCCGGCTCGGGACCGCAGGGCCGGGTGTGGACGTGCGCCCCGAAGGTGTGGTCCGGCTCCAGCCCGTGGACCGCCAGAGCCACCGTCATCCCCTCGTCGTCCAGCTGCTGACGCACCCGCACCCCGGCCCCCTCGGGCACGAGATCCGGCGCGTACGTCACGGCGGTAGCCGCCGGGTGCCGCTCCGCCGCGACGAAGCTGGCGGCCCGGGTGACCTGGACCACGCCCTGCGTGGGGGGCGCCGCCTTCGTCGCCGGGCTCGCCCCCGTGGTGGACAGCACCGCGAGCGCGGCGGCCATCGCCGCCGTAGCCGGGCCAGTGACCATGTCGTTCTCCCTCGTCTCTCGAGTCCTCCTCGAGCGGTGTCGCGGACACTGTGCCCCGTCCCCGGCGCAGATCCGCGACGAGTGCGGCGCCACGCGAACCCCTGCGATCCGTGTGGGGGAACCGCGCGTACGCTGTACGGCGGAAGGCAGCTCCCGTCCGAGGAGCCGGACCGGGAGCGAAGGTGCTGGAATCTTTGGGGACGTTGGTCTACGAGCCGTGGATCTACGTCCTCGTCGTGCTCTCCGTCCTGCTGGACGTGTTCCTGCCGGTGCTGCCCAGCGGTGTCCTGCTGGTCACCGCCGCCACCGCGGCGGCCGCCGGGTTCACCGAATCCGGCGCCGCTCCCGGGGCCCGGCTGCCCGAAACGTTCTTCCTGATCCTGTGTGCGGCCACCGCCTCCGTCCTCGGTGACGTCGCCGCCTTCTTCCTGGCCCGGCGCGGCGGCGACCGCTTCGCCGCCCTCGTGGCCCGCTCACGAAGACTCTCGACGGCGCAGAGTCGGCTGGGCCGCGCACTGCGCCGGGGCGGGGGCCCGCTCATGGTGCTCGCCCGCTTCGCCCCAGCCGGCCGGACGGTGATGAGCATCGCGGCCGGCGCGACCCGCCGCCGCGTCCACGGCTTCGTCATCTGGTCCGCCGTGGCCGGCCTCGCCTGGGCCGGATACAGCGTGTGCCTGGGCTACTTCGGCGGTCGGGTACTCGGCGTGAGCTGGGGTGGCGCCGCCGTCTCCGTCGCGGCGCTGTGCGCGGCCGGTGCGATCGCCGCCCGTCTGCTGCGCGGCCACACCGACGGCGCTCCCGGCTGATCCTCCGACCTCCGACCCGTCCGACCTCCGACCCGTCCGACGTCCGACCTGTCCGACGTCCGACCCGTCCGAACCGGCGGCAGACCGCCTCGACGTGGCCGTCTGCATGGGACGATGCCTGCCATGCCCGACAAACCTCAGCAGACCTGGCACACCCGCACCGAGGTGCCGGGCGACACCCTGGACGCCGCCACTGTCCGCCGCATCCTGCGGGCCGCGTTCGACACCCCGCACGAGGCCGAACTCGTCGACGCCCTGCGGAACGGCCCCGCGTGGCTGCCCCACCTGTCCTGGCTCGCACAGACGCCGGACGGCGAGCCCGTGGCCTACGTCCTGCTGAGCCGCTGTCACATCGGCGCCGCCGAGGCACTGGCCCTCGCCCCCTGCGCCACGCTGCCCGAGTGGCAGGGCGGCGGAGCGGGCACGACCCTCATCCACGCCGCCCTGGACGCCGCCCGCGAGGCCGGGGAGAGCACCGTCGTCGTGCTCGGCCACCCCGACTACTACCCGCGCTTCGGCTTCCGGCCCTGCGCCGAGTTCGGCATCACGCCGCCGCCGGGCCACGACTGGCCCGGCGAGGCGTTCCTCGCCCTCCCCCTCACCGCGGCCCCGCCCCCCGCCGGCCCCGTCACCTACCCGCCTGCCTTCGGCCTGTGACGACGACGGGAGACCGCGCGCGGGGCGCGGTCTCCCGGCTGCGGGGGTTGCCCGGTGGGCCGAGCGGGCGTCAGCCCTGCTTGGGCGCCGCCTGCTGGACGACCTCGAACGACCACAGCGTCGAACCGGACGCCGCCGGCTTCTGCTGCGGGGCGTCCTCGCCGCCGCGTTGGTGGGCGGCCTTCATCGGGCCCTCCATCCAGGCCTGGAACGAGGCCTCGTCGCGCCAGCGGGTGTAGACGAGGTACTGGTCGGTGCCCTCGACGGGGCGCAGCAACTCGAACCACTCGAAGCCGTCCGAGTTCTCCACCGCACCGGCCCGCGCGCCGAAGCGCCGCTCCAGTACCTCACGCTGTTCGGCCGGAACCGTCAGAACGTTGATCTTCACGATGCTCATGGCCCCATCCTGCCCCACCGGTGGCCCTCCGGACCGGGCGCGTCGTGGCTCAGGTGGTTCCCGCGTGAGCCGCGTCTGGTCTCGGAGGAAACGCGGGGGAAACGATCGGGGCGGCGTCGGCGAGAATAGCGCCGACAGGACGTACGAACGGGGCGGGTGTGACGGCGGATAGCGGGGAGCGGGTCGAGAGGCGGCCGCTCGAGGGCGTGGCGCCCGTGGCCGCGGTGGTGCTGTGGCTGCTGGCGGCGGGGTTGCTGACGCGGCAGGCCGTCGCGGTGCTGCGGCTGCCGCCCGAGCGGCGGTTGACGGATCTGGTGGCGTGGCTGGGCGAGCGCGGTGCCCTCAGCGGGGACGGCACGCTGTACGCCGACGGGCGGTTCACCGGCACGCCGCTCGCCGGGCTGCTGCTCAGACCGCTGGCCGGGGCCGGGGACGATCCCGGGCTCGGCGTCGTCTGGACGGGGCTGGGCCTGCTGCTCGTCGCCGGGCTCGGCATGCTCGTCGTGCGGGCCCTGCCCGGTCCGCGTTCCCGGCGCTGGGCGCTGCTTCCGCTGCCCGCCGTCGTCGCCCTGCTCATGGTGTCACTGCCGGTGCGGGACGCCTTCTCGGCGGGCGGCACCGGGCTCGTGCCGGTCCTGCTGGCGCTGGCCGGGTTCCTCGCCGCCGGCCGGTACGCGCGCTTCGCCGGGGTGCTGCTCGGCCTCGCAGCCGCGCTGGAGCCGCCGCTCCTGCTGTTCGCCGTCGTGCTGTGGTGGGCCTCGGCCCGGGGCGCCGGCCCCGGGCGCCGGACGGCGGCGCTGTGGGCGGGCGGCGCTTTCGCCGTCGGCACCGTGCTGGCCTGGGCGGTGCTGCCCTCGGACGCGTGGACGTACTGGGTGCACCACGTTGCCGGGGTGGGACTGGGGGCTGCCCCGGGCGACGTGGCCAACCAGTCGCTGCACGGGCTGCTGCTGCGGCTCGGGTTCACCGGGCCCCTGGAGCCGGCGCTGTGGGCGGTGCTGGCCGGTGTGGTCGCGGCCCTGGGCCTGCGTCGCGCCGGGCACTACGCGCGGGACGGCCAGTGGCTGCTGGCGGCCGCCGTCACCGGGTGCACCGCCGTGGCCGTCTCCCCGGTCGCCTGGCCGCACCTGCACCTGTGGGTGTTGCTCGCGGCCGTGGGCCGGGTGGGGAGGCGCAAGGGGGACCGCTACGTGTGGCCGGTGTTCGTCGTCCTGGTGCTGACGATGGACGGCGCCGCGCTCGTGCCGCACATCGCCTGGCTCGCGCCGTTCGGCGAGAACGCCACGCTGCTGGCGGCCCTGCTGGCCGCCTGCGTGCTGCCGTTCGTCTCCCGACGCTCCGAGGTGTGGGCGCGTCCGGAGCCCTCGGGCGTGTTCAGCCGCCCCAACCTCATGCTGGAGCTGCTGCTGATCCGCGTCGGCTACTTCGCCTACTCCTACGTGCGTTCGCTCGCGGCCGGGGGCCGGGAGGCGGCCGAGGCCCACGGCGCGCAGATCCTCGCGCTGGAACGCCCGCTGTGGCTGGACGTGGAGCACGGGCTGAACCAGTTCGTCGCGGCCTCCGACGGGCTGACGAAGGCGATGAACTTCTACTACGGCGCCTTCCACTTCCTGGTGCCGATCGCCCTCCTGGCCGTTCTCTACCTGCGCCGCCCGGCCACCTACCGCTGGGCGCGGACGGCGCTGTCGTTCGCCACCCTGCTCGGGCTCGTGGGCTTCTGGCTCTACCCGCTCGCGCCGCCCCGGCTGATGCCGGGCCTGGGCTACGTGGACACCGCGCACGGACCGCAGGACTTCGACGATCCCGACTTCGGCGTGCTGACCGGCATCTCCAACCAGTACGCGGCCATGCCCTCGCTGCACGTCGGCTGGTCGCTGTGGGCCGCCGTCGTGGTCGTCCGGGTCACCCCGGCGCTGTGGCCGCGGCTGCTGGCCGTCCTGTACCCGGTGTTGACGACGGTGGTGGTGATGGGCACGGCCAACCACTACCTGCTGGACGCGGTCGGGGGTGCCGCGGTGGTGGCCGGGGGCTTCGGCGTCGCGGCGCTGTGGCGGCACCACACGGCGGGCGTCCCGGAGTCCGGGGGCCCGGCGGAGGCCCACGCGTCCGGTACCGCGGCGGCACCGCCCGCGGCCCGGGCACCGGCCGAGCGCGCGGAGCCGCTCACCGACCCGGGGGCCGCCGTCCGTTGACGGGCCCGACGGCACCGGGCGACCCGGGGGCGCCGG